>NZ_CP041405.1:0-611000 GCF_007066085.1 Paenibacillus thiaminolyticus
GGAATGCAGGAAGGAGTCATCATGCATACGGTATTCTATGAAAATGCCCCAGGCGGCTGGAACGAGGCGTTGCCGCTCGGCAACGGGCATTTCGGCGGAATGATGTTCTTCGAGGATAATAGGTTGACGCTGGCGATGAATCATTACGAGGTGTATTACCGGAAGCTTCACCGTTATAGCCAGGCGTATCGCTGCGGTGAGAGGCGATCGTACCGGAAGATGTACGGCCGCACTTACGAGGAACTGAAGGAACGGGCGCGCGAGATGTACCGCGATCCGGGCAGGAGCCGTTCTTCCTCTATGGCGATGCGCTGTCGGGCATAATCTGCATCGCCGCTACGGCAAGCCGGCCGGCGGCGTGTCTCATTATCCGACGGGGAGATCGCCCTGTTCCCATCCGCGGAGCTGGCAGACCCCGACCGCTATGTCCTGCAGCTTGATGTCGAGCAAGCATGTGTCCGGCTGCGGATCGAGCAAGGAGAGGACAAGCTGGAGGCCTGCACGATTATCGCCCAAGACGGGGACTATGTCCTGCGAGATTCGGCAGACGTCTCCATCGCTGCTGGAGGCGGTCTCACTATCCCTTCCGGTCCGGAGATATGCGGAGTTGGCCGCGGATTATTGGCGGGTCGATGACACGACCTTTTGCTATCAGGGCTCCTTCTATCCGGACGGCGAAGACCGTGGGGTGTATGAGCCGTTTTCTTTTCTCGTCATGACGAGGATCGCCGGAGCGCAGGGGATAGCGGACATAAGCGACGATGGAATGCGAATCCGCCTTGCGGCTGCCGAGCCGTCGGTGACGCTGCTGACGACCGTGGTGACCGGGGCGCCGGATCTGGAGGCCGTCGCCCTAGAGCGGCTGAATCGGGAGGCTGCGGGTCGAGCGGCTGAAGGAGCGCCATCGTGTACTGGACGCGCTTCTGGGAACGCTCCTCCGTCTCGCTCCCCGATCCGCTGCTGGAGGATCTGTGGCATATCAATCTGTATGCGATCGCCTGCAGCAGCGAAGGCGGGAGAATGGCCGAGCAGGCCTGCGGTCTGAACGGCCTGTGGGATATTAAGCAGCCGACCAAATGGGGCAGCATGTGGTATTGGGACGTCAATATTCAGGCGGCGTTCTGGCCGCTCTATACGACGAATCATCTGGAGATTGCCGAGGTGTTCCACGACGGGCTGCTGTCGTATGCCGATGAAGCGGAGCGGATGGCGCGGAATTTTACGGGCTGGACGGCATCGCGGGCGATTATCCGCATGCGCTGTACTACAGTATCTGGCCCTGGTGCGCGCAATTTTTGTGGGACTATTACCGCTACAGCATGGACCGGGAATTCTTGAAGGAGAAGGCGTATCCGCTGTTCAAGCGCATTCTGCGGTTCTGCGAAGGGATTGTGGAGGCGGACGGCGAGAGCGGTACATATGCCGTCTTCCCCGATATCTCGCCGGAGCAGGGACCGCTGACGCGGAATTCGGTCAGCACGCTGTCGACGGTGAAGCATCTGCTTCGCATCGCTGTTGAAGCGAATAGGCTGCTGGGCGAGGCGGAGGAGGATCGCCGCCGCTGGAGCGAGCTGGCGGAGCGGCTTGCCCCTTATCCGACGGGCGAGTCGAAGCGTTACGGCTCCGTGCTGCGCGATTCGGAATGGGCGCCCGCCGGCATGCCTCTGCGCCATCCCTCGCTGCTGATGCCGATCTATCCGATCGGCGAGCTCAGCAAGCATAGCGCGCCGGAGCTGCGGCAGTTGGCGGAGAACACGCTCCGCTATGCGGAGCATCATACCGAATATGGCGTGTTCCAGTTCGGCTGGCTCTCCTGCGCGGCCTCGCGGCTGGGCAAGGGGAACGCCGCGCTCCGGCTGCTCTATGAGCAGGGGATCGATCTGTCGCTGCGGGGCAATGGCTTGTTCGCGGAGGAGACGGAGCGGTGGATGAATTACTGCAACATTACGAATGAACCGCTCTATCATCCGCATATGATGGAGGCTTCCGGGAGGTGGTCGCCGCTATCAATGAAATGCTGCTGCAAAGCTGGTCCGGCGCCATCGAGGTGTTCCCCGCCATCCCGTCAGGAGCCGGAGCCGGATCGGATGGCCGGTCTGTATGCGCATGAGGTCGGCCACAAGGTTCGTCCTTACGCCAGGTGGGAGGAGTGCAGCTTCCGCAATCTGCTGGCGGCAGGGCGTTCGAGGTCAGCGCCGCCCGGAGGAGGGGCGCACGGCCTGGGTCCGGCTGAAGAGCAAGGCGGGACAGCGCGCCGTATTGGTCCATCCGTTCGGCCCGGAGGCGGAAGCGGCCGTGGCGCGGCTGGACGAGTCCGGTGGAGGAGGATTCCGCATCATTTGGAGCAGGGGCGGCTCGGCTTCGACACGGAGGCCGCCGGAGATTATGCCGTGTATCCGGCGGCGGTGGATGGTGGTCTCTCACTGGTTTTGTGCGGGAGGCGGGAGCCGAGGATGCGGCCGCCGGGTCGGCAGTTGGACAGTCGGATGAGCCAGGCCAGTCCGATAATCCTGGTGAGGCCTGCCAGTCTGGTGATGCGGGTCGGGGCGGTATGGCAGATCGATCTGCTGAGGCGGGTCAATCTGGTGTTGTGGAGCAGTACGGTAAGATGGGGAAGTTCGGTGAGTCGGGTCAGTCTGGTAAGGTGGTGCAGTGCGGTGAGGCAGGGCAATCTGGTGAGATGGAGCAGTACGGTAAGACGGGAAGTCCGGTGAGTCGGGTCAGTCTAGTGAGATGGAGCAGTACGGTAAGATGGGTCAGGCAGGTGAAGTGAGGCAATCAAGTGAGAAGGGCCGTTCAGTGAGGCAGGCCGTTCCGGCGAGACGGGCGAATCCGATGTGCCCGGTCAAGCTGCTGTGCCGGGTCCGGGCCGCAGCTCGCCGCGTGTGCGCGAGGCGCATACGGGCCGGCGGGTCTTTCTCGGGAAGGACCGGGATACGCGGCATTATCAGCTGCTGGATCATTTCACCTTCGATTATTATGCGGGCAATTACCGGGAATCGCGTCTCGCCGCCTACCGGATCGATTGCGGCCCGGGGAAGCGGGCCAAGGATTACGGCCAGGCCTTGCCGCGGCAGGTCCATATAGACGGCATCGTAGGCCAGACGTTCCGCCCGTTAACGCCGCAGATGGCCTTTACGCCTTATACGGGCATCGGGTGGATGGACGGTGGGGAGCTGATCGCGGAAGACCGCGGGCGCCGGATGAGCTGCGCCGGGATTTCATCGGCGGGACGGAGGAGGCGCTCTTGATCGAGCTGCCGCGAGGCCGCTACGATCTGCTCTTCGTCTCCGGAGACAGCGCCAGCCCTTCGTATACGGCCATCGAGATCGAAGGGCAGTGCGTCTGGCAGCCGGAACGGCCGCTGCGCACAGGAGAATTCGCGACCGACATTGTGCCGATCGCGCAGAGACGGGACGGCTGCGCGGCGATCCGCTTCAGTGCCGGGAAAGGTTTGCCGTGGCGGGTGAATGTACTCATTGTGAACAAGAATTATCCGTATTTGTGAGATCTCGATGTTCAAAGAGTAGGCCGATGTTAGCGAATGTCGCAATTAGTGCGGTCGTGCCGAAGTAATCCGAGTAAATTCGTAGGTCAGCCATGTCTGCAGCCGGATAGCGGGCATTGCGGCGGATTGTAACTCGCTGCTGCAGCGGGGTCGCGGAAGCTTAATGCGCGCGTGCTGGGTGTGACCAGTAGTATGAGTCGTGCTGCGTCTGGAACAAGTAGTGTGGGGATGGTGCTTCCGCGGAAGTAGTATGGGTTGCATGACTCATCTGGGCCAGTAATATGCAGTGAGTGCTGCGTCTGCAACAGTAGTTTCTTTAGACCAGGGGCGATGGCCCCTGGTTTTTTGGGATATTCCACTGATGAAAGGGGAGTGACGACCTGGAATCCTGCGAAACTACAGTATTTTTTCCACTTGGCGGGTAATATGGGGGAAATTCCTGCATGGGTACATCATTTTGCTCGATTCGTGTCCAAACCAAGCGATAACATACAAAATTGGTGCATTTTTGCAGGATTCACTCGTTCGAATAGCGGGGTCTATGAAAATACTGTACTTTTGCAGCATTTTGGAGGGGAGAGGAGCTAAGTCTATATAATTGTGTAAAAAGCAAATGGCAAAAAAGAGCCATAGCGGGGAGTATAATTGGCCCGGACGAGTGCGAAGGCGAGTGTGAGCGCAGCTGGTCCTGGCACGCTCCGGACGCCCGGGAGGAGGATGCGAGCGCGGCTCTTCGCGGGCGTCGGCGGCGGCTTCTTGGGGTTGGAGGGCCTTGGCGCAGACAAAGGCAAGACAGCGGTGAACAGACAAAGGCGAGGCAATGGTGCAGACAAAAGTGAGACAAAGGCGAGACAATGGTGCAGACAAAAGTGAGACAAAGGCGAGACAATGGTGCAGACAAAAGTGAGACAAAGGTGCGGATCAAACGGTGGACAGAAGGTTTTTGTTATGGCTAGCGGATTGCTTTGTTCTGGAAAAGGTGTTACACTCGTTTTAAACGATGATTTAAACATCGTTTAAAAGGATTTCATTTTAAAAGAATGTTCTCTTTCATTTTCAAGAGGTTGTTCTCTTTCATTTTTAAGAGAATGTTTTCCTCCATTTTTAAGAGATATCTTCCTTCATTTCAGCTCGACCAAGACCAACGCAAATTGGGCAAGTGTAATGCTCTTACATCAATTCAGAATAAGGAGGGTTCGATGACACCGCCAGACCAGAGTACTGATACGAAAGAGAAGATTTTGCAGACGACATTGGACGTCATCAAGCGGGAAGGATTCGACAGCGTGACGGTTCGCAAGATCGCGTCCCATTCCGGCACGAACATCGCGCTTGTCAATTACTATTTTGGTTCCAAGGATAAGCTGATCAACGAGGCGATCAAGGGCTTGCTGATCGGCTTTCGCGATACATTCGATGTGCTGGATGACGTATCTGTCCCGCCGAAGGAGCGATTGAAATTCTTTTTGGCCCGCTATGTTCAGGTCATTCAGCAATATCCGGAGCTGGTGCTTCATACGATAGCCGCCGGCTCGGCGATGTTCGCGTCCCAGCATGAGTATGGGGAATTTTTGCGGGCCACGGCCGGAATCGTTAGTGATAATGATTACGCAAATTTTTGGCGCCATTTTTCTCCCCGCATTAATGAAGCCGCTGCTTGAATCCGGGGCCGGGGTCAAGCAAGCTCCTATCGACAGGCAAATCGATTTTTTGTTTGAACGCTATTTTCCTGAACAGGGAGAAGCAAAGGAGCGAGGGGAATGAAATTTCTAAGAGATTATTGGCAGGATCTAGGTCTCGTTGTCGCCTTCTTCGTATGCATTGGCCTGCTGGCAAATGGAGATCGCACACCGGAAATCGAGATTATCTTATGGCTCAGCTTTGTGGCGATATTGGTGCATCAATTCGAAGAATATCGGTGGCCGGGTTATTTCGGAGGGCTGTTTAACGCCGTCATTTTTCGAAGCGAGCACCCGGAGCGCTACCCGTTGAATACGCAATCCGCCATGATCATCAACCTCGGCATCGCTTATCTGTTCTATCTTCTACCCGTCTTTGTACCGCATCTCATCTGGCTCGGGCTTGCCCCCGTTTTCATGGGCTTTTTCCAATTTATATGGCATGGCATCTTTGCTAACCTCAAGGCGAAAACAATATATAACCCCGGCTTGGGCGCCGTTCTGCTGCTTCATTTTCCGATCGGCGGCTGGTATATCTATCATATCTTGACTCACAATCTGGCAAGCGCGTGGGATTGGATTTTGGGCACGGTTTATTTTGTGATCGCCGTCTATCTTTTCATCATCAAGGGGAATATGTGGCTGAAGAACGAACACTCGCCCTATGCGTTTACTCCGAAGCAGCTTGGCCCGTACAACTTGTCCGCAGAACGAAAAACGCAGCACGGGGATCGGGACTAGCCAACGTTCGCAGCGGATACTTGCATGACAAGGTCCGTCTTCTTCAGCCTTTTCCGTAATGAAGCGGCGTTGATGCTTGTGAGACTTTTTTACTTAAATAAGTTAAGCGTCGTAATAATGATTGGCATAGCGAACACATCAATCAGAAAGGCGCCGACAATAGGAACGATCAGGTACGCTTTGCGGGAAGGGCCGAAGCGCTCCGTGACCGCGGCCATATTGGCCATCGCATTGGGCGTGGCGCCCAGTCCGTGGCCCGTGAAGCCTGCGACCATTACGGCGGCGTCATAGTTTTTGCCGAGCAGCCGGAACAAAATGAAAATACCGAACAGGACGATAAATACGACCTGGACCAGCACGATGACGAGGATTGGAAGCGCCAGATCGGCTACCTCCCAGCTTGATGCTCATGAGCGCCATGGACAGGAAGATGCCAAGCGTAACGTCGCTAATCAGGTTGATGCTTTTCATATCGATCGCTTGTGGCTTGAATTTATCCACGGTATTGCGGACGATGACGGCGACGAACATGGCCCCGACATAACCGGGCAGGACGAAGCCGGTGGCTGACGAGAACAGATCTCCCAAATATGTCCCTAACGCCATGCAGAAGGTAATGAGCAAGACTTGAATGAAGAAAGTATGAGTCGTAATCGGCTGTGCGTGTTCTTTTACGTCCACAGCATCCTCAATGGCTTCGGTTGGTTTCAGATTGTATTTGCCAAGCAGATACTTGACCGTCGGGCCGCCGACCAAGCCTCCGGCGATAAGACCGAACGTGGCCGCCGCAATCCCGATGGACAGTGCGGACGGGATGCCCATCTCTTCGATGGTTTGTCCAAATGCGGTTGCGGCTCCATGTCCGCCTTCCATAGACACCGCTCCGGCCATCATCCCGATCAGGGGGTGGATGCCGAACAGGGAAGCGAGGGAGACGCCGATGACATTTTGCGCCAGAGCGAGGAAGCCGCAGGCTAGCCAATAGATGACGAGCAGCTTGCCGCCCAGCTTGATGAGCTGGAAGCTGGCGCCCAAGCCTACCGTGGTGAAGAACGTGAGCATGAACAGGCTTTGGAGCGAGGTGTCTAATGTAATGGATAACAGGCCTGTCGTCTTCAGAATTGTAGCGATAATGGCGAACAAGAGACCTCCGACCACGGGGGCCGGAATACAAAACCTTTGCAGCACGCCTGTCTTTTTGACAATGAATGTCCCGAGTACGAGCAGCGCGACGGCCAAAAATATCGTGTTCACTTGATTAAGTGCCAATGTCATCGTTGTCCCTCCCTAAAATGGCCATGATGGCTTCATTCGTCAAGTAAGCACCTAACTTTACGGTTCTGCCCTGTTCGTCTACGGCCGGATTCACTTCGCAAATATCAAAAGAAAGCGCTTTCGAATGTGATGCTGCCGCTCGGATAAGGCTGCGGACAATCATCGGATTCAATCCGAAAGGGGACGGGGCGCTGACTCCCGGCGCAAATGCCGCATTGATCACGTCGGTGCACAGGGTAAGCATCACATAATCGTGCTGGTCGATAAATTCGTGCAAGGCGGATGTAATCTCATCCATCAGTCCATCCTGCATCTCTTCTTCCAAAATATAGCCCGCGCCAAGCTCGTCCGCCTTGTCGAACAGCTCCTGGGTATTGCCGAAGCGCTGAATGCCGAGCACAAAATAATGGCTGTTGCGGTCCTGCTCCAATATTTGGCGGAACATCGTGCCCGAGGAAGGCTGCTGGTCATAGGCGCGCAAATCGAAATGAGCGTCAATGTTGATGATGCCCAGCGAAGCGTCTGCGCCGATATAGCGGCGGACCCCTAGATAATGCCCATACAGCGTCTCATGGCCTCCGCCTAATATAATCGGAGTAGCCGCTGCGGACAGGATGCGGTAGACCGCCTGGCCCAATGCTTCCTGGGCTTCTTCCAGCTGTTCGCCGCGGCAGCTTATATTGCCGGCGTCGGCAAGCCGATGGCCTTCCTCGGCTCTCAAGGAATGCTTGCAAGCGCCCGCCGGATCGCATTCGGAGCTTGTGCCGCCCCGACTCGGCCCTGATTCCGCCGCACGCCTTCCTCGCATTCAAACCCGATAATGGCGCAAGTCTTGGCAGAGGCAGCAGAGGCAGTCTGCCATGTATCCAGATCGATCGGTTCCACGATTTGATGGTAGCGGAAGCTGCTTCTTCTCTCTGCATGATCCGTCCGTCCGGTCCACACATCAGATCCAACCTTGTTTTGCAATTTTCCCATCCTCTCTATGAGTTTCTGACCTGTATTCGGTTGTTTGTATTATTATAAGATGACATTCTTATAATTTAAAATATATAATATTAATAAATTAATAGCTTGGAGTTATAAATTAGAAAGGAAGATAGCGTTGGACATCAAGCAATTGTTTTATTTCGTGACGGTTGCCGATCAGTTGAGCTACTCCAAAGCGGCGCAAAACTGCATATTTCCCAGCCTTCGTTAAGCAACGCCATTAAAATCTGGAGCATGAGGTCGGTTCGCCCTTGCTGGAACGAAGCACCCGAAAAATAGAGATGACGGACGCCGGCAAAGTGCTGTATAACAAATCGCTTCAGCTCCTGTCCCATATGAACATTTTGAAAAGGAGATGCAAGAGGTAAGGCTGACGGGAAGCGGGAGCTTATCATCGGCATGATCGAGTCGGTGAGGCATTGGGTTCCGAAAGTCATTCGCGAATACCAGGGCCGGTTCCTTCGATACGGATCAAGCTAATCGAGGTGTTGAGCCGGAAGGCGGTCATCGATTCCTTGCGGAAATATCATACCCATCTCATCATTACCAATCAGTGTATTGAGGAGGAGGACATCGAATCGCTTCCTTTATATAAGGAGAAATTGGTGCTCGTGCTGCACCGGGATCACCCTCTGTCCGTGAAGGAATCCATTACCTTTACAGAGCTGGCCGAGGAGCCTTTTATTATTAGCATGGAGGGTTCCAGACGAGGGAGGATATTTTGAAAGCCTTCGCGCTTGAAGAAGCATCCCCGAACATCCAATTTGAAATTGAACGCTTTGAGACCGCTTTGACACTCGTCCGAGAAAATCTGGGGGTTGCCATCATCCCTGAAAATTATCTAGTTGAACCGAAGGATGCCTCCATGGTCCGGAAAATGATGGATTCGCCTGCGCTCGAACGAACGGTGTATCTAACGTATATGAAAAACCGCTATTTGGCTCCCGCGGTCCAGAGCTTCCTGGAAGACATTCAACGGTGCTTCGCCTCAGACCACAAAGCCAACGTCTGACGGACGTTGGCTGCGCCGCTCGCGATGGAGCAGATCTCTCTAGCGCTGGTAAATCTGCCGATAGCGGGCCGGCGTAATGCGCTCGAATTTTTTGAACGTTTTGATGAAATAGCTTGGTTCGCTGAACCCGAGATCGTTGCTGATCTGCGAGACGGACAGCTCCGTCGTCTCCAGCAGCTGCTTGGCCCATTCCATCTTCAGGCGGGGGATGAACACGGAGAAGTTCTCTCCGGTCTCCTTCGTAAAGATGCGGCTGAAATAGCTCGGACTGACATGACAGAGGACCGCCATATCGGCCAGCTTCACATTTTCGCTTTTATGACTATAAATATAATCGAATGCCGGCTGCAGAATCGGGTTGGACGCTTCCGTTCTCTGCTGGGTCATGCTGTTGATGTGACTGTTGAGCAGCGTGTTTTCCAGTTCGCTTTTCATGGTCTGAATATTGCGGAACGCATGATCGGCCAACGAATCGATGATCGGGTTATTGCCGGTTAACGCTTGCCGGTACATGTCGATGGTCGCATTTTTATGAATCGCTTCCTCTACAATATAATTGCATAGATGATACAGCATCTCCGAGATCGTCACCACTTCGTCATACGACAGGACCGGCAGCGAATCGTAGTCCTGCTCCAGGGTGCGGAATTTGGCGTTGGCGACGGCATTGGAGGGACGCGTCACGATCTGCTCCAGGTCCATCGGGTTGTCGCGCAGCTTGACCTGACCGGCCATGATGGCGCCCATATATTGATTGTGAACGATAATCGGGATGGCAATATCGACAATATTGAAGTGGCAAAGGTAGATATAAGGCTTGTTCAGCCGCACCGCTTCCAGACCGCCCCGAGCGTCGCATTTTTGGCAGTAGGGCGACAAGGCTTCGTCCCGGCGTATCGCCTGGCAGAAGCTCTGGCAGTGACTGTGCTTCGTGACGGGCACGCCTTTATAATCGGTCGTGATGACGGCCATTTTCGTAACGAGAGAGAGCGAGTCCTGCAGCGTCTGCCATTTTTCCATATCAATGATGCTGTCCAAATGAAACCGCGAGGTCATAATCACTCATTCTCCTTCCGTACGCTCTTCCCTATTATAGCACATAATAATCGGATGACAGGACAAGATAATACTATTTTTGAATAAGAGGATAAGAAAATACGATGAGAAAGCGCTTTATTTTGCAGGGATAGTTCCATGATCTTGTACCCGGCCGCAACTATAATGGAAGTGGAAGTTCACACAACACAGAGGAGGATTACGCAAATGAGAAAAGCGTTTATCAGTCCAGCCAAATATGTACAAGGTGAAAATGAACTCTTGAATCTCGGATATTTTATCAAAACCTTCGGAAAATCGGCTCTGCTGATTGCCCATGCCGATGATGTGCAGCGCGTCAAGCCGAAGCTTGAACATACGATGAAGACATATGGAGTGACGCTAGTTGAGAGCGGTTTCAACGGAGAGTGCTCCCGTCAGGAAGTGCAGCGGTTGAAGAAGCTTGCGGCGGAGCATAATTGTTCCTGCACGATCGGGCTGGGCGGAGGCAAGGCGATCGACACCTCAAATGCGTCGCGGAAGGCGAAGCGCTCATTATCGTTCCGACGATCGCGGCGACGGATGCGCCGACAAGCCATTCCGCCGTGCTGTATACGCCGGAAGGAGAGTTCGACGATTATGCTTATTTCAAGCAAAGTCCGACGGTCGTCATGATCGATACGACGGTGATCGCGAATGCGCCGACGCGCTTCCTGGTCGCCGGGATGGGGGATGCGCTGTCGACGTATTTCGAAGCGAGAGCGACGTCGAATTCGTATTCGCGAGTCAATGCAGGGCTGCCATGCGGCGAGCAAGAGGGGGTAGGTCCGGCAGTCGGCACCCGTGCCGCGCTGGCTCTGGCCAAGCTGTGCTATGAGACTTTGCTGGAGGATGGAGCCAAGGCCAAAGCGGCCTGCGACGCGAATCTGGTGACGCCTGCGTTTGAAAATATTGTGGAAACGAATATCCTGCTGTCCGGCCTGGGCTTCGAAAGCGGCGGTCTCGCGGCGGCTCATGCGATCCACAATGGCTTGACGGCACTGGAGGGTACGCATCATTATTATCATGGGGAGAAAGTGGCCTTTACGACGCTGGTGCAATTGGTTCTGGAAAATGCGAGCACCGCGGAAATGAATGAGGTGCTGCAATTCTGCGTCAGCGTGGGCCTGCCGGTCTGTCTGGCTGATATCGGCGTGACGAGCGTGACGGATGAAGAGCTGCGGAACGTGGCGGCCAAAGCCTGCATCGCGGAAGAGTCGATTCATTCGATGCCATTCCCGGTTAATGAAGAGATGGTGGTGGCCGCGATTCGCGTCGCGGATCAGATTGGCCAGCAATTTAAGCAAAAGGGTGAATAATCGTGAAGAAGATTATCAATAAGCCGGAGACACTTGTCCGGGAAATGTGCAGCGGCCTGGTGCTTGCTCATCCGGAGCTGGAATTCATCAGCAAGTACAAGATCGTGAAGAAGAGAGAGCTGAACGGGGAAAAGGTCACCTTGATCAGCGGCGGAGGAAGCGGCCATGAGCCGGCGCATGCCGGCTTCGTCGGGCAAGGGATGCTCGATGTGGCGGTGTGCGGCGATGTGTTCGCCTCCCCGTCCCAGATTCAGGTCTATCAAGCGATCAAGGCTTCCGCCAGCAAAAAGGGCACGCTGCTCATCATCAAAAATTATAGCGGCGACATTATGAACTTCAAAAATGCGGCCCATCTCGCGGAAGAAGACGGCATCAAGGTCGATTATGTGAAAGTGGACGACGACATCGCGGTGGAGGACAGTCTGTATACGGTCGGCCGCCGAGGCGTGGCCGGAACGGTGTTCGTGCATAAGATCGCCGGCGCTGCCGCCGAAGCGGGCCTGGAATTGGCGGATGTGAAGGCTGTCGCCCAACACGCGATCGACCGGACGAGAAGCATCGGCTTCGCCCTCACGTCCTGCACCGTCCCGGCCAAAGGGACGCCGACCTTCGAGCTGGGCGAGGATGAAATCGAGTACGGCGTCGGCATTCACGGCGAGCCCGGCATTCGCAGGGAGAAGATGCAGTCGGCGGATGAGCTGGCGAAGAAAATGGTGGCGGATCTGTTCCGCGATATGAAGCTGGATGATGGCTCCGCTGATGAGCTTGCGGTGCTGGTGAACGGGTTCGGCGGCTCGCCGCTGCAGGAGTTGTATCTGCTCGCTAACGCGGTCGTGCGGGAAATCCGCAGTCGTGGAGTCTCCATTTTTAAGGTCTTCGTCGGCAACTATATGACGAGCATCGATATGGCCGGGGCTTCCGTGTCTTTGATGCGGCTGGATGAGCAGTTGAAGCCGTTTTTGGAGGCGGACTGCGATACGCCGGCGCTGCAGGTCAGCGGGCCGTTCGCGCCGCTGGCTGTCCAGGAGGAGGCAGCGGAGACGGCGGAGAAGCAAGCGGTGTCTTATCGCTGCGAGACGGATCCTGCCTATGCGAAGATTGAGGGGAATGTGTTCTCGCTGAACAACTTGATCTATCTTACCGACAAGATGAGCGAGATTATTATCGAGAATGAAGTGCCCTTCTGCGAGCTCGATTCGCATGCCGGGGACGGCGACTTCGGCATGAGCGTCGCGAAAGGCTTCAAGCAATTGAAGCGCGAATGGCATGAGATTCTGGCGCATCACGCCGGGAATATCGGCGAGTTCTTCCATGCTTGCTCCCTGGTCATTATGGAGCATTGCGGCGGCGCTTCCGGGCCGATCTGGGGCTCGGCGTTCCGGGCGGCCGGGAAATATGCCGGGGACCGCACCGAATTGACGGTCCCTGAATTCGCGGGGATGATGCAGGCGGTGGTCAAAGGGATTCAGGACACCGGCGAACGCTCCTTCGGCCGCGGTGCTGTCGTCGGCGACAAGACGCTGATCGACGCGCTGGCTCCGTTCGCGGACGCCTGGGAGCGGAGCGCCGTAGCGGGCGACGAGGTGAAGACGGCAGCGACCGCAGCGGCGGAAGCTGCCGTCCAAGGCGCGAAGCATACGGAGACGATCGTCGCCCGTATGGGCCGGGCAGGCACGGTTGGCGAGCGCAGCCTCGGCTACCCGGACGCCGGCGCCTATGCGCTCGGCGTGATTTTCACGGAGTTGGCGCGGGTGATGGAGTAGCACTTGGCCCCTGCGGTTGCAGGGGCCAGGCTCAGGTGCAGGCGCTGCGGCAGATGCCAGTGGCAGGTGCACAGGTGGAGCGCTGCTGGACTTCTGAACTGCCGGGCTTCCGGGGGGAAGTGCCCCGTCCGGGGGACAAATGCTGCAAAACTACAGTAATTTACTCCTTTGGCAGGCGGATAAGGTCAAAAAGCTGCGCTGGTGCAGCTTTTTGACCTTTTTTGCCCCGTCAGGAGCAAAAGTGGTGAAAATTCCTGTAGATTTGCAGGAATCATTTTCGGGTAGCTAGTTGTCTCGGAGAATACTGCAGTGGTGCAGCAATTTCTGAACTTTCGAGGGATCAAAGTCGCATTAACAAGTGTCTTTTAAACAAATTTATGATTTATTTCTTTGATGTGCTGAAAACAAAACGGATGTTATAGATGACGGGATGAGTTAGTCTAAATGATTTCCAGCAAAACGCACGAAAATCTCCATTAAAGCTGGTGTTCGTATATTGTTAACTGAAAGCATCGGAGACACTTCGCTCTTCCTAAAGGTAGGGGAGGTGTCTCTTTTTCTATGTACGATGATATTTCCAACATTACACTCTGTAGGTATACTTAGGGGAGGAGCAAGCGTTGTGAGAGGGAATTTGGAAAGGTAGAGTGAAGTGGAGTTGGCGTTATGATCCTGCTCGTCGGATTATACGTATACGCGCCTCTTTGTAGGCTAAATTTAGAATACAGTAACGAGAGTTATGACAAATGATTTTTTGATTTATTCAGACACCAACTGGCAGAAAGTAGACATGAAATTAGTCAGGTTCTGAGCTTAAAAAAATGATATAATGAAAAAAATAAAAAGACAGATGATATAGTGTTTTCCACTCTAAAAGAAATGTGTGATTATAATTTATTTGAGCCTAATATGAGTCCTAATGAATTTTTTAGACAAAGTTGGATCATTGATGTCCATGAGGCAGACGAGATGACGCAGCGATTCGTTGTATTTCTCATCATAGATGCAATTGATACATACCTCGCTCGTCTACGGGACTCAGCCTTGGATGATGAGTTTAACCGAGCGTTACGATTAATGATTGTTATTGATGAGGCTAGAAAAGTACTTGGGTTTGGGCAACCTTCTCTGATTAATATAGTAAGGACAAGTAGATCAAAAGGCGGGGCGGTACTCTTTATAACGCAATCTCCAGATGACTTTGCTCAAGATGACGAGAATTATCTTGAAAATATTGGCTTACCAATTTGTTTTAGAACTAACGCCAGAAACTCCTCCTTAAAATCTGTTCTCGGCGGTTCGGTTGATCTTGCAGGACTTGGTAATGGTGTTTGTGTAACCAGATTACCAGAAAATCCTACACTGGTTAGAGTTCAAGCTTGGCAGTAATCCTCCTGATAGATCAATACTTTGTAATTAAGAGCGGTAGTACAGAATTCAATACTGAACTGCCGCTTTTTTGTGTTTATTTGGAAATGTTTCGATAGTATGTCCTCATCTTGTTTAAGGATTCAGTTTACTTAACTTTATATTTATTGTCCTGACAAGTGTTGTAGACGATCCAAGATAATAAAAAAGGACAAGGTAAACAAGCTAAAAAGAAAAGGGCCGCAAGGCCCTTAATTCATTGAATATGTAATTCATTAAAAGATACAAGGCATCTTTAAATCCTTGTAAATATATTTTACTTTCCAAAACGATTTGTAATGAAATTTGGGCGTCTTCATAGAGAAATAGGGTGTGTTGAAGGTTATCTGGAAGCGAATCTCGAATTAGTTTTAGATACTTCTGACATTCAGAAGAAAGTTGTTCAAGGTCTGATTTTGAGTATAGCGTTTCTATACGATTGCGAATTAAAGGTTCAGCTAAGACTTCAAAGGATTCAGGCAATGACTTACCTCCTCTCTTTAACTCTATAAGATTATTATATACCTTCGTAGGGTTAATTGTAAAGAGAATTATTAACTTTATAAGGTGAAATGATGACTTCTAATTGAAAAAAATGATTTTCAGAGAGATAATATATTGAGCATGGGAGGGAATCTGTTTGATAAAGTGTAATATCAGAGTTTTAATGGCTGAGCACCGAATAGATGATATAACAGAGTTAATGACCAGATCTGGACTGAGTAGAAATTCAATTAACAAACTGTATAAAGAAATAAATATTGAGACAACAAAATTAGAAACATTATTTAAACTGTGCGATACATTTGGATGCAAACTATCAGATTTAATTGAATACACGCCTGATAATTAAAGAGTACTAAACGACGAGGGAATATTCGCAGAAGGACCCCACCGTACAATGCATCTACGCTGTGGTACATTCGCCCCTTGGTTGTCAGATGTATAAACAAAAAGAATATTCAGACAACACACGACCCAACCTAAGATAAGAGTTATCTAAGCCCGGGTCGCGTCTTTTTACATTGCTCTGGGGTTGATGGGGATTATGGAGTTAATGTTAATTACACTGATCAAAAACAATTAAACATGAATTGATTGAGAGATAGTTATCGTAAGAGAATAAGAAGACTTAAGGTATGCTTTTATATAAATGTTAGTTAATTGGTAACTATCTTTCTTCAATTTTGGTATGTGATGAGTAATTGGGAAATGATTAATATATAGAATCTCTGAAAGACCTATTGATAGCTATTCAATAAAGGCCCAACTTCAGCTAACATCATATCTACGTTGCGGACTGCACCCTTGGTTCGCAAGCCAGAGAAGTTGATTCAGCGAACAACCCTGCGAGGCTAAGTGCTTCGCACCCAGTCGCTGGCGTATCTTTAAGCCTCTCGGGCTCGTGAATATAGAAATGTCCTGCGAAATAATTCCGAAACGAAAGGTGATTGTTTTGAACGAAGTTGAAGTAACACTACAAGATGTTTTTGCAGAAGAGCTTGATTCGATTCTCGGCTGATATTATATCTATGATGAATTTATTAAGTACTGGCCAGGTGTCTATATTAACGATATAAAGTTTCAAAGTTACTCAGTATCAATTTCATCATTATATTCGATGATGCGTTTTCTGGTTTTATAACTGAAGAAGACTTCAACGATTTTCTTCATACCTTTCTGGGAACCGGAAACATGCTTCAATGAACTACGATTACCTGAAAGCGGTGTAATGATCGCTAGCGTACAAATTAAAGAACCTATAATAAATATTAGATTTAACAATGAAATCTTATGAATCTTGGATTGTCAACAGTATATCAAACAGCTTTCTTAAGGGCTGATCTTCTGTAGTCAACAGGACTCATATAGCCTAAAGTTCCATGTATTCGGTGATTGTTATACCAATTTACGTAGTCGTACAGCTCTAACTCAAGATGCTGAAGGCTCTGGAAGTTCATCTGGAACTCAGTAAGTGTCTATCGATCAACTTGTTCTTGAATTCACTACCACGATCCTTGTGGAATAACTGAATTTGACGTAGAGGCAAAGGCATACCGACCAGGGGGGCATCCTTTTTCAGGCCTGCGCTAAAGCCAATGATCTCTCGATTAAAGAGGTCAACCAGTACACAAATGTACTGCCATCTGTTTTGACTTTGACATACGTCAGAACGCTTACAACGACGCGTTTCGCTTCAGTTTGCTGGAACTGACGGTTCAGTTCAATTGGCTGCTGCGACTGGTTACATGCCGCTTTGTGAGGTTTGTATTGAGTCACCGTGTACGTAGAAACAAGTCCCTGTTCCTTCATGGATGCGTCCAATTCGACGTCTAGATCGATAAGTCCGCGTTCATGAAGCTTGGCTTTGATCTTTCTTGTGCCATAGGCTTTCCGGTTCTTTTCGAAGATTTCAACGATAGGTTTTGTCATCTCGTCTTCATAGTGACGTTCTTTTTCTTCATAATAGTACGTGCTTCTAGAAATTTGCAGGACGTCGCACATTGCTGATACCGAGTATTTGTCACGATTTCGTTTGATGACACTTACTTTCGTCCCATGATAAGCGCGGCTTGCTTTAAAATGTCGTTCTCCATTTTGAGTAGCTGATTTTCTTTTCGCGGAGCGATAAGTTCATTTTCTTCTGGCGAACGATTGTCCTTCTCTGAGAAGGGACCTGACAGATGAGCTTGTTTGATCCAGCGATCTAATGCAGATGCTGTTAGTTCTTATTCACTTACAATATCTGCTCTTGATTTTCCTTCTCGTATAACTGAACCATCTGTTTTTGAATTCATCTGTAAATGTACGTCTTTTCCTTGGCATAGTAGATCCGCTCCTTGGTCTGATGTGTTCATTCTACTAGCCCATATTTTTTCTGTCCAATTAAGTATAGCCGATCCAGACTAATAAAATTAAAGCAAAGGAAGAATTCCACAGTGCTTTTAGAAAATTATTATACTGAAAATTATAAAAGCTTTGATGAATGGTTTGAACTGATTAGAAAAGGGGAATTTGTATATCCACAGCTAAGGATACCTTACGAAGAGTGGCTTGAAGAATATATTGACAACATAAAGACAAAAACAATACACGAAGTAAAAGAACTTTTAAGATGCTTATTAGTTCCAATACATCGAAAAATTGATGTTGAGGATTATAAACTGTATCGTACCTTGAAGGATTCTGACCCCCTAAAAATTGAAATGAAAGAATTATTATTAAGTATGGACTCAAATGAAATGTACAAAAGAATAGAAAATGGAAACGATGCTTGGGAAGGTTTGACTTGGGTGTTAGAACTATTACCCTTCTCACCTTATCAAGCGGTTGTTGCATTAGAAGGTTATGCCTATTCCCAGCCTAACCTCCCTGATGATAGGATCATAGGACTTAGCCAGTGTGTAAAAATTATCTATGCTAGATTTATTTATCTAAATAAACCGAAAAGAAATCTATTGAAATTACAACCAATTGAATTTGAATGGCTAATTGAATACTTATATTCAAAAATGGGCTACAAAACTCAATGGACATCTGCAACGAGGGATGGAGGAAAAGATATTATCGCCTCAATTACACGAATAGACGGTGAAGAACGTGTCTATATTGAGTGTAAGTTATACAATACCACAGAATTAACTAATAACCATGTTAAATCATTCGCATATACAGTTAATAATGACAAAATCAATAGAGGTGTTATATTCTGCACTGGCTATGCAAGTGCGACTCTTAGTAATATTGATCAAAGAATCACCATTATTAATTATGAGAACATCATTTTACTCTTGAATTCTCACTTGGGTAGTGACTGGGATGAGAGACTCGAAACTATTATAAAACTTCAAAAAAATAAGTTGATTAAATAATTGGCTATAAAGCAGGTACTTAATCTAACACTGTTTTTACACTTCGGGCGTGGCGGCCCTCGGTTCGCGAGAAGTAGTTGGCAGGGGAGGGTTTCAGTGGCCGCATCGGCTAACTGGTCGCGGCGGGCTCCTCACGGAGTCGATGTTCACGGGCAGCCTCCATGTCGTGTGCGGCATCCATCTTGATGAAGAGCGGGATGAGTTGTGGGTATACGAGACGCCCGCTGTCCAGATTAGGAAGTTCAGAACGGCAGAGTTGATTCAACGATATAATCCTTATCAATGGTCCAATTCGCGGTACATGATCTCCAACGCCGTGTCCATCAGCGCCCATGCCGGAGTGGCCGCCATCAGCCATGAGGGGAGGATTCGGCTTGGTTGAAGTGAAGCTCCGAATGGAAGATATGTCGAATGGCGGTTCGCCTTAGTTGAGGTTGAAATCGCGTTTATGGGAAGGGGGAGGCTATGTTTTCCTATGATGCGCTGCCCGAATCGATACGGACTCGTATTGCGGACAAAGTGGCGGAGCTTATGGATGACAGGATTTTTCGAACCTATGGTTTGCATGAGGATCCTTATCATGTTTTAAATTGGTGTGTTACTTCTTATCTGGCACCCGACAGAATTTCAAAAGTATATTTGGGGCCCATCTATATCGGCGTGATCCAGGACAAAAATAGGGAAGAATCCTTGCGGCATGTATTAACGAGGCTCTATTATATTACGGATATCGTGACGAAGGCGGATGAACTGCGCCGGTTGGTAATGCTGGCAAAAATCCATAGTGTCTCGGTCATCGTCGACGAAGCGGTGGAGACCCCGTTCATTGTGTCCATTCGCACGGGTCCGAGGTATGATTTCAATGATACCAAGATTGTCGTGAAGGTAAAGCGGCATGACGTGGCAAGCTTGCGCGATGTAGTGGCAGGGAACTACAGGAGAGAACTGGTGCACGGGGCACTCTATGCGCTGCTGGGGTATCCGGGGAACGAGAAATATGGATTAACCCGCTGGCTTCGTTCGCTTGGTATCCGTACCGGCCCGGAGGCTGTGTATGCGATCAAAGGCTGGCAGCGGTTCTTCATGACGGCTACAGTGAACGGCACAGAATATCTCTTCGGGATTCCGCATTCCAACGTGCCTGTTAACGACAAATTGTTCACCCGCAGGGCGTTGAACCTGAACGATGGCCAGCTTGTTCGGGAAGGCACGATGGAGGATATCTCCATCTTCACGCAAATGCTAAACCTGTATTTGGGTGAGGCTGCGGTGCCTTGGGCTCTATCCAACAGCAGAACGGCACAGGAAAACGTCTGTTCAGAAGAGGTTACAACAGCCGTGTTCGACGGGAAACGCTTCCGGATGGTACTGCCTGGGGATGTGCAGTCGGCATGGATTGTACGGCATGCGAATATGCCGCGGAGCCTAGAGTTACCGTATACTTTTCCGCAGCTAGGTACGATTCTGTACCTGATGGTGTTGTATGGATGTGGGCTATTGGATACGTCCACCGGATTGGGGCAGCAGTGGGCTGAGATGAAGCTGAATATTCAGCCTAAGGAACTGCTAGGCGAATCCGGTGTGTTCGTCGACAATAAGGGTACCTGTCTCGTGCAGGCGAGCATCGATGGGACAACTTACTTAGGAATGGACCGATACAAATCCGCAGCTTGGTATATACTTGATATTCCGGCCCGGCGCTTCGTTCCAATTGAGGACAGGCAGCATGACCGAATTGTAAGCGCCCTTGAGGAATACGCGGCGTACCTGTTAGCTTAAACGCGGAATTGAACAAGTCATACGCATATTCAATTTGTTCGAGAAATTTATGAGAAACAGATAATTAATGCAGGAAGGGTGGGTTTACAAAGTAGAGCTAAAGGTATTAATTAATGACGAAGAAATTCAATTAAAGGTTACAAAGTACAACTTTCAAAAAGCTGCTCATTCAATTTTAGCAGGAGAGTGCCCATATAAAGAAGACTTTGCAGAACACATCCTAAATCCACCATATGAAGGACCATAATGTTCTTAGACATTCGGGGGCATTAGCTAAACAGGACTTCTAAAAGTAAATCATCGTTTGCCGAAAGAATCGGAGGCGCTTCATTCTGGTATAGGCGGCGGAGGTGTCTCTTTTTCTATGTAAGATGATATTTCCAATACTAGACACTGTCGGTATACTTAGGGGGAGTAAGCGTTGTGGGTAAGAATTTGGAAAAGTTCAGTGAAGTGGGGCTTGCGTTACGCTTCGTATGATGCTGAGTTGATAGAGCGGACGAAGAAATTGTCCCGTATATTTTGGAGTCCACGGCATCGCGCGTGGATCGTGCCAGATGAACAGTCCATTTATGAAATGATGGAGATTTTAAAAGGTGAAGGGGTGAGCATCTTCACAGTTGTTAAGGAAAATGAGCTCCTTGGATTTTGGATGCAGAAGAATCTAGTAAAAGCGACTACCAAACATAATATTAAGGGAGAAAGTAAGAAGCAGGCTCTTGTTGATGCAATGCGTGCTCACGGCTACAGTGCGAAAACGATTCGCGCCAATGTTGGTCATGTCAATCGTTATAAGGCCTACCTGAATCAGGGCGGACAGGTGAGAAATGATCAATGTCTTCAAGAGTATGCTCTCCATTTATTGTCTCGTTTCTGTACACACTCTTATGTAAATCAGGCAATTAGCGCAATATCGCTTCTGCAAAAAGAAGTATGGAAAATGGATCTCGCGGAGAGGGGACGGAGAAAAGGGGGAGGTAAGAGACCAGTTCGTCCTCGAGGCAGGCAGGTTTCGTACATTCCCGCGAATTTGTATAGGTATCCGCGTAGTTATCACACTATGAGTTGATTTTTTGCGAACTTGGAGGAATATCAAGGGAGGAATTAATTTGCCTTGACTTATGGTGTATTTTGCAATTTCAAAACCCCTATCGTCTGGTGATCTTAGTCCTGATCTTTTATTAGTAAGCATCACTCTGGATGCTATTCATATGGTAGGTCAGATATCCAGGGAAGAAAAAGGTGTGACTCATCTCGTACATAACGATCACCCCACCACCAAACCGCGCCGCGGCCAGTCAATTCGTGGACGTAAGGTGGTGGGGCGTCGTATCGTTTTCCGTGAAATATCCTTCGGCTGCTATTCCCACTTGAAAAATCGAAGCGAAACGCTAGTGCAGATTATCACAAGTAGAATCATCACGATAACCGGAAGTAGAACACTCTGGATAGGCAAGCCAAGCGAAGCAGCTTTCATCAGCTTAATGCCCTGTGTCAGCGGGAGTATATCGGCTGCTTTTTGAAGTGCCTTGGGCATAACCTCATAAGGTAAGGTAGCACCCGAAAAGATGATCATTGGAAAATATAACACACTGGCTAAGATACCTGCTATTTTACTGTTTGGCGCTATTCCACCTACCAGCAGTCCTATGCTGAACATAGAGAGCATCACCAATAGGTATGAACCTATAAAGTGGGACCACGACCCGTTCAATTGGTACCCAAAGAAAATCGTTGCCGTAGCATAAACAAGGAGGAGAGAAATGATGGAATAAAGCGCGTAGATGACAACCTGTACCGCTAAAATAAGGGAAGGACTGGTCGGCGTTACCTTGAACCGCTTCAAGATTTTCTTATGGCGGTAGTCGGATATGACTAAAGGAAGTCCCATTACTCCACCAGCACAGATGGCAATCGATGCCACTGCTCCAAAGGATTGCTCCAGAAAGGTATAGTTCGCACTATCGAAGGCTGGCTTATTGCCAAAAACAGCACCAAGAATGATCACGACTGCAACAGGCATGCAAATGGCAAAAATGAACATGTCCATCCCACGCAGGGATAACTTGAGCTCCGTTTTGAGCAGAGTGCTAAATGCTTTCATTCTCTTCTTCCTCCCCGTCCGTATGCCAGAGATAGGCATCCTCCAATTTTTCATAAGGGCTGGCTGAAACGGCTTCCTGCACAGTTCCATAAAAGATGCTTTTCCCGTTTTTTAAAATCATGATTTTGTCACACAGAGCTTCTACCTCGTCCATAAAATGAGAGGTCAACAGGATGGTCAGTCCTTTCGCCTTTAAATCAGAAAGAGATCTCCAAACATCACGCCTCGCTCTTGTATCCAGTCCGGTGGTCAGTTCGTCCAAAAACACAACCTCGGGATTTGGAATCAACGCAAGGACAATGAATAAGCGCTGCTTTTGCCCCCCCGAAAGTTCGCTTACCTGGCTTTTTAATTTTTCTGAAAGTCCGAACTGCTTTATTAAATCCGTGTAATGTAAAGAAGTCTTGTAAAGGGACTGCGTAACCTCACAAAGCTCGGCTACCGTTATTTTGTCTTGATAATGAGCCTCTTGAAATTGAACACCGACTCTCTCAAACAGCTTTTTGCGGTCTTTTTGCGGATCCATCCCCAAAATAGATATCGTCCCGCGGTCATGTTTTTTTGTGCCCAGCATGCACTCAATGGTGGTGCTTTTTCCCGCACCGTTAGCTCCGAGCAAACCGAATACTTCCCCCTGGCTAACGGAAAAATCGATATTTTCTACTGCATTGAGAGCGGCATAAGACTTACTCAATTGATTTACCTGGATTGTTGTTTTCACGCTGCGAAACCCTCCTTTTTATACTATGAAAAAAGAATAACACCAGGCTTAAGTCTGGTGTTAAAGTGTAGGGTTTGTGTTGAATCGCTTTTTCATTTTTTTCAGACGGGTAAGCATATCGTATGCGTTCTTTTCAGCATATTGCAGGGAAGTAAGCAGCTTGTCGCACACGGAAATGATGTCCTCATCTTCTTTCGGGGTATCAATTATTTTACGGATATCTGCTTGGGGATTGCTGGATAGAGCGCAGAGCATCCGCAAAATCGCGGCAAGAGAATAATTCGCGCATCGCAGAGAACGTATGATTTTCAGCCGCTGAAGGTCTTCATCGGTATACACCCGATAGCCATTTTGCTTTCGTTTCACAGTCAGTAACCCATTAGATTCCCAATTTCTTAGCGTATCCATGGAAATTTGCAGGTGGTTGGCTGTTTCCTGTCTGGTGAGAACAACGCGGTCCATTTCTTGTTCATGGCCCGATAGTAACTGCTCGGCAATAGCGATAGCTTCTTCGGCATTTCTTTGTTCTTTTTTAATTTGCTGCAAATAACTTTTTGCAAGTTGGATGGCTTTGTCAAAATTTCCGGTAGCCGATGTCTTAATGGTCTCAATTGCCATTTTGCGCAGTCCGTTTTGCAGAACTTCTACCTGTAAAGCGGTTCTGACCAGCTTGATTTGCTCCATGTGAAAATCTGTGAAAATGCGGTAGCCGTTAGGTTTGCGCTCTGGTGTAGGGATTAGCGCAAGTTCTTCATATAGACGCACCGTATTGGGGTGGATGCCGTTGCAACGCGCTATTTCTGCTGTCTTATAGGTAATCATTTCATCAGCCACCTCCGATTGTGTAACAATTATAGCATCCGCTAAAAGTCTGGTGTTATAGTGGAGGCTTCCCCAACACGAATGGGAGCCTTCCCTCACGGAAACAATAAATTTGCTGCTGTCTTTTTTGGTGTCTAAAGGAAAACAAAGCGTGTTGTCGAATGGTTATGCATAAAGGAGGCTGGAACATGATCTATGTGGTTCGACACGGGCAAACCGATGTGAATAAAGAAGGTAGGATCCAAGGGAGAAACGGGCTGCCCTTAAATGAAAATGGGATCAAGCAAGCGGAGGATCTCAGAGAGTCACTTCAACATATTACGTTTGATTACGTATTTTCTTCTCCACAAGCAAGAGCTGTGCAGACAGCCGAGATTGCAACGGGGATGCAAGCTGCTGTCGATCCCAGGCTGAATGTGTATGATCTGGGGGAAGCGGATGGGTTGCCGAAGAGCGAAGTGAAAATGTCGGGGGGCATTCCGGATCCTGCTGTCTATAAAGGGGTAGAAGATCCCCGCAGCTATGCGCAGAGAGTATTTGCATTTATGAACGAGATGATGGCGAAGGACAATTTACAGGAAGCGAATATCCTCATATCGGGTCATAAATGCATCACGGGATGCATTGGCGCCTATTTCAATGGGATTCCTGACGATTGGAATATTTCGATATACTCTTCAGGCAATGGCGAGTATAAGGCATACCCATTCCAATTCAATCGTAATGTCCAATTATAAATAAAGGTGTAGAGTATGGACCAAGTGTTGCGGCACTTGGTTTTTTTTTATTGGCGGCAGATCGAACTCCTTCTGGAGACCGAGGCCAAGATACATCGGCTGCAGGATGCAGCTTTTTTCGTTTGGTATATTATGGAGGTTACCACTTACTGTATCGTATGACGATAGCGAGGAGATGTAATAAATGAAAAAGTTAATCGAATTCAAGGCAGTAACGAAAGAATACAAAATAGGAGAAGTGCCAATCAAGGCTCTTGATGGTGTTGATTTTTCCATATCAGAGGGAGAATTCGTCGTCATTTTAGGAGCAAGCGGTGCTGGTAAAAGTACGATTTTGAATATACTTGGCGGGATGGACACGGCTACCTCCGGTCAAGTGTTTGTCGGTGATCAAGAAATAACAAGATTGAGCGAAAAAAAATTAACAGCATATCGCGGTGAGAAAGTTGGCTTTGTATTTCAATTCTATAACTTAATTCCGAATTTAAACGCGCTAGAGAATGTTGAATTTGCCACGGAAGTATGTAAAAACCACCTGGATGCGAAAGATATTCTACATAAAGTCGGCTTAAAGAATCGCATCAAAAACTTCCCTTCCCAGCTGTCTGGAGGAGAACAGCAACGAGTCGCTATCGCGAGAGCTGTGGCCAAAAATCCTTTACTCTTACTCTGTGATGAACCAACCGGAGCTTTGGATTATGTTACAGGCAAGTCTGTCTTGAAGCTTCTTCAAGATTTGAACAGGGACACGAAAAAGTGCGTCGTTCTGGTCACCCATAATTCCGCAATCGCTCCTATGGCCGATAAAATTATTAAGGTGAAAAGCGGAATGATCGAAAGCGTTACGATTAATGATGAAAAACAAAGTGTTGAAGGGATCGAGTGGTAATTATGAAATTATTTTTAAAATTATTAAGGGATGTTAAACAATCGATAGGGCAATTTATAGCCTTAGTTTTGGTTATCGCAGTAGGGGCTTTTTTCTATACGGGGTTAGTCACCTATAGTGGTAATCTTAGTGCTTATGTAAAGGATTACTATAAAGAACATCATTTAAGCGACTTAAATGTATATTACAGTCAAATTTCCAAAGACGATGTAGCTACTTTAAGCAAAATTGAAGGGATTAATAAAATAGAGGGACGTTATACCTTTGATGCCACGCAAGCCTTTGAAGATTATAAAGCTACATTAAAAATTCATTCGATCCCGGTACAAAATGAAATTAATACGCTTTCTATGATTGAAGGGCATATCCCGACAAAAAAGGATGAGATCTTCTTAGATTCCCATTATGCCAAAGAACATCAGTATCGTGTCGGTGATCAAATCAGTATAAGTGCTAATGAAAAAAATTTTACATTTACCATTAGCGGCTTGGGTGAGAATGTTGAACATGCCAAAAAGAATGAAACACAAGACCATAAAACCTTCGGAGTAGCTTATATTGCTGAAGAGACAATACCAGAAATCGCAGACGGCTTTACCTATAATGAAATCATGATTGATGCTAAAGAAGGTTACGATATTGACAAGTTAGGTAAATCAATTGAAGCACAAACTAAACAGCTTCCTTATTTGGATCAAGTTAGTAAAGAACGGACTTTCAGTTATTCTAAAATAAATCAAACAATCTATAATAATGGGATGATGAGTAAGGTTATCCCTTTCGTTCTCTTTTTGATTTCAGCTGTTATCCTGTTTCTTACCATGTCGATGATGATAGATTCGCAAAGAAATCAAGTAGGTATTATGAAGGCTTTGGGTGTAAAAGACAGAAACATCATGCTTCATTACATGGGATATCCTGTTCTGGCAGGTATCGTAGGCTCAATCTTAGGTTGTGTCATTGCTGCTAGTGTGTTTATTCCATTTGTAACTGTGTCGAGTGCAAGGTCCTTCTCTCTGCCAGACATTACATACTCACTTTCTTTATTTTCGATCATTCCTCCCATTATTTTCTCAAGTGCTTTTGGAATGCTGGCATGTTACTTAAGCGGTAGAAACATACTAAAAGAACGCGCAGCTCAAGCTATGCGTCCAAAACCGCCAAAGACGATGAAGAAGCTATTAATCGAGAGAATTCCGGGTTTATGGAGTCATATTTCCTATAGTTATAAACTCATTTTGAGAAATATATTTTTAAATAAACAAAAAGCAATAGCAAGCTCAGTTGGTATTGTTGTAAGCACGACTTTATTGATAACTGCTTTGGGTACACAAGCAGCCTTGTTAAAAGTTGCTAGCCAAGTTGAAGATGTTTATTCCTATGATTTACGAATAGATTATACGAGGGGAACATCTTCTGATTCGATAAAACTACCCTCCGGTATTACAAATCGTTATGATTTAGCAACCTTTCCTGTTGAATTGATAAAAGATGGTGAAAAAGAGAATGCCTCGTTAGTCGTTACGGAAAAAGAAAACAAACTCATTCATTTCTTTGACGAAAATGACAATAAGTTATTTTTAGAAAATAATGGCGTACTGGTACCCAAATCTTACGCCAACAAATATCACATTGTAGAAGGGGATACCATCCAAATCAAGTTCACAGCACCAGAGTTTCAGAATAAAACTGTAGATATGAAGGTTATAAAAATATCTAATCAGTATTCAAATCCGTCGTTTTATGGTACACCAGCCTATGTAAAGAGCTTTGACATAGAATATAATCCATCCACGCTTTTAGTTGAATCAAATAGCTCTTCAGATCTTATAAGCGTACGTAACTTCTTTGAACAAGACCCTCAAGTAGATACAATTATAGACAAAAATGATCTAAAGAAATCAGCTCAATATATTTTGAAGCAAAACAGTTTTGTATTTATCATGTTTATCATTTGTGCCGTCGTACTCTCCTTTGGCGCGATCTATACGATATCTTCCATAAATATTTATGAAAGGAACCGTGAGCTTGCAACACTTAAGGTATTAGGCTATCAAAAAAATAAAATAAACCGGCTTATCTTTTTTGAAAACATCATATTAACCACATTTGCAGTACTTGTAGCTTTACCGCTAAGTAGCTATATGTATTCAATGATTATAAAGGTGCTGTCTAGTACCCATCAACAAATCCCAGATAAATTAAACATTTTTATCATGTTGGTTTCCATTATTCTTGCGTTCTTACTTACCATTCTCTCTAACTTACTGCTTAGGAGAAAAGTTAGCAAAATAAATATGACTGAATCATTAAAAAGTATAGAATAAAATGGTGAACCCTCGACAAGCGATTACGGATTGGCGCAGGACTCACAAGAAGTATCAAAAACCCGCATGGGGGTTTTTGATACTTTTTTAGTTGGGGAGATGAAAGGCGTTATCCCTTAAATTCCTGGACCCATGTATTGTTATAGTAAGCAATACCGATATGGGTATAACTATTATTCAGTATATTTGCTTTGTGGCTCGGGCTATTCATCCAATCATTCATAACCTGGGTAGGGCTGGGTTGCCCTTTTGCGATGTTTTCTCCAGCGGAATTGTATGTGATCCCGAATTTCTTCATCATATCGAAGGGGGATCCATGTGTTGGAGAATTATGATCAAAGTAATTGTTGTTGTACATGTCCTGTGCCTTGACCATAGCCATATTTGACAATTCTTCACTCATACTCAAGGAACTTAGCCCTGTTTTGGATCTTTCTTGATTTACTAGATCCAGAACCTGTTGCTCGAATTGGGAGGAATCATTATTCTTAGTATCATTTAGACCTTCCTGTGCTTGTCCTGTTGAACCTGTCGGCTCCTTTGTTTCAGGATTTCCTGTAGGTGCCTGGTTTGCTGGATTTCCAGCCGGTGTTTGAATCAGCTCCAACAAATCCAATGGAACTCCATTTTCTGCTTCTTTTGTTGTAATAGATGATCTCTCTGTCCCAGACGTAGCTGTTGATGATGCTTGTGTGAGGACAGAGTTTGGCGCAGCAGTATGAGCATGAGGTGAAATTCGTGTTTGCTCAGGAGTCGCTTGCTTTTGCATCATATTGTTCTGGGCCGAACAGCCTGTGACCAATAATAATACTGCTAAGACGAAAAACCTTACCATTTTCCAACCTCCTAGGTCCGTTAATTCATGCAGTTACCGGATTTAGGATTTCCTGCATGTCCTTTACTTATTCCTCATTATGATTTTTCTCCTTAAACCGGCATGACCGGTTTGTAAGCGCCCTTGAGGAATATGCAGCGCACCCGTTAGCTTACACGCTTCCGCCGGAAACGCCTTATGGTCTAAAGGAAAACAAAGCGTGTTGTCGAATGGTTATGCATAAAGGAGGCTGGATCATGATCTATGTGGTTCGACACGGGCAAACTGATGTGAATAAGAAGGTAAAATCCATGGCGAGTATAAGGCAGACCCATTCCAATTCAATCGTAATGTCCAATTATAAATAAACGTGTATCAAATAAAGGTAAGCAATATTAGCATATGAATGGATGGACAGACATGAGGAGATCTAACTATGAGAAAACTATCTATATGTCCCGTCACACGGGATAATTGGGAGAAAGCCATTCAAATTAGGATTCATGAGGAGCAAGTGCTTTTTGTTCCTAGCATTTATGAAGCATTGACGTATGCGTATATCAAGCCATGGGATGAGGCGCTGGATCCTTTCCTTATATATGAAGAAGAGGTCGCGATAGGATTCTTCTACATTAGTTATACACCGAATAGCGCGGATAATTACTGGCTTGGCGGGTTCCAAATCGATAAATCATACCAAGGAAAAGGATACGGCAAGCTGGCATTGAGAAGGATCATTGATTTCATTCGCGAGACTCATCCTCTATGCAGGCTGATCTCCTTAACGGTTGAACAGGACAACAAGGCAGCTCAACGGCTGTATGAAAGTATTGGCTTTGTGAACCAACAGGAGAATAATCAAGACGGTGAAGTCATTTGTAAATTTTTTCAAAATTAATTGAAGGTTGAAATCATGGCAGCGCCAACATGAATTGATAACAAAGTTATACCATTAATTACATATACTGAAGAAGAAAGCGAAAGGTTCGGGTCTTCAGCAGCTTCTATTGTGATAATTCAGGACAACAAAATTTTAACAGAATGATATTCATGCCCTGAATACGAGTTGGGCAATACCATAATAAGAGATTCAGCAACAAAATCAGGTGCTAAATATTTTGGATCAAATCGTATTGAACGCGAGGAAGTTGCGTGTGACCTCATAAAAGAACTTACAGGATATAATATTGCTGAACTAATTACAGAACGAATATGTAAACCGATGAACTTAACTGACACGGAGTGGATTTCGGTACCTAAAGAAAAATTAGTTTGTGATTTTCAAGCTACAGACGGCTATGCATCCGTTAGAATTGAGTCACATGAAGGCCATGAAAGAAATCTGTATGCAAGTGTGAGAGACCTGGCACAGTGGGGGAATTTACATCTAAATAAAGGTTTAATAAAATCATAATCAGTTAGTATCACCTGAAGTTTTTATGCTCATTGAAAAATTACGAATGGATACCCAAGATAAGAACCGTATTTTTGGATGGTACTATCAGGATAAGTGCTATTATGCATCAGGTGCAGCAGGTTATCACTGTGTAATTGTGCTAATGATATTGTTAGTACGCGCTGCGGCATCTACCGGAGCCTTGGTCTGCAAGATGCGATTCGAAGTAGTGATTAGACAGCCCATGAGGATAAGTCCGTGGCGCTCCTCTTAGCCTTCCAGTCGTCAATACAAAACGTTATATGCAGTCAGTGAATCTATCTATAGGAATTAATAGTGAAGAATCAGTTAGTGAGGTGGAAAGTGAGAAGGTTTACATGTAGATTATGGCTTGGTTTAAGCCTTTTTATTTTTTTGCTTGTATTTCATCCATCTGAGATTTTTGCTGACATTAATCATTTAGATGAGACAATCAAACGGATCGAAATTGAAATAGAGACGAACATGAAGACACATCATATTCCGGGTATGGCGTTTGCACTCGTTGACAAAAAGGGTGTTTTATATTCCAGGGGATTTGGTTTGTTGGATATAAGGGATGATTCTGCGAAGGTGAATGAACAAACGAATTTTATGCTGGGCTCATTATCTAAAGTATTCGTTTCGTTAGCTGTCATGCAGCTTTATGAGAAGGGCATTCTGGATATTGACCTGCCGGTAGTCCATTATCTACCGTGGTTTTCGGCAAAAGAGGCTACGCTTTCCAACCAGATCAAGGTACGCCATTTGCTAAATCATTCAAGCGGTTTGCCTGACAGACTGAATGTACATGACATTACTTCACTCGATAAACAAGACCGGATCAATAAGATGATCCGCAAGATTAGCGAGGTGCAATTGACCGGACAGCCAGGCGAAATATTTGAGTATACGAATATGAATACGGATTTGCTGCAGATTCTGATCGAAGAAGTTACGGGGGAGCCATTTGCACAATACATGAAGCAGCATATTTTTGTTTCGCTTGATATGGAACGAACCGGGTATTTTGCTTTTGATGGGAGTCACCTGTCCAATTCAGCGACTGGACATCGCTATCACTGGGGACAGCTAGAACCCTTTAAGGAAGAATTGTCCTATGCCACCTCCGGTTCAGCAGGATTATCGTCCAATGTTAGCGACTTGGCGAAATTTATCGTAAATTTATTGAATGATGGTGAAGGACATAGAAGTTCGCCCATCTCATCAGACAGCATTGATCAAATGTTCATGCCTAATCAATATGGAGCAGGATTCAACTGGCATGTATTTCCTCATAATATTTATATGGAAGGCGGATTGCCGGGTTTTACGACAATCCTGATTCTTTCTGCTGACAAATCTTTTGGTCTTGTTCTTTTGTCCAATTCCAAACAAGACATTACTTTTCATTCCGGTTTTAATCTATTCCGAATCGTGGCAGGAGGAACTCCCAAGCCTTTACTTGCATCTGATTTTCCGCACGTAAGTTTAAGCGCCAGGCTCATTGTGATGCTCACGGCGCTGATAGGCCTAGGGTTGGTATGCGTAGCAGGAATGATCGGTTGGGGTTTATGGAAAGGAAGGAGAAGATTTGTTTTCGGTAAGCCCAATGGAAGAAAGCTGGCTATTCCACTGCTTATCCTGTCATTGTTCTTTGGTTTCATGTATTACATTTACATTTTGCTTCCCGTCAATATCGGGGTGCCTTCATTGCACGACTATAAAAAAGATCCAGATATCGTGCAGGGCCTAGAGATATTTACGAGCACATTTGCTGCATTTACGATCATACTGTGCTTGAAGCTGCTTTTCTTCGTAAGGGGGAACGGGCGATGAGCGAACCCATAGGGATAAGCCGTTCAGAATGACTATCCGTATATGTTCGCTTGATACGCATGTCTGTGGTGTAATAAATGAAGAGGCTTTTCAATTAAAAGCCTGAAAAGCTTCTTCAGTGTTCATACCATGATTCATTCTTTCCGCGAGATGCAGTGTACTTTTCGAAGTCCTGTTTAACTAATGCCCTCCCCCCGTTTGTCTAGAAAATTATGGCCCTTCGTATGGTGGATTTAAGATGTGTTCTGCAAAGTCTTCTTTATATGGGCACTCTCCTGCTAAAATGGAATGAGCAGCTTTTTGAAAGTCGTACTTAGTAACCTTTAATTGAATTTCTTCGTCATTAAGTAATAACCAGCAAGCACCTTTAGCTCTGCTTTGTAAACCTACACTTCCTGCATTAATTATCTGTTTATCATAAATTTCACGAACAAATTGAATATGCGTATGACCACATATCATTTTATCTTGTTCAATTCCTTTTATCATTTCATAAACTTCACTTTCTGGAGTGTCAACTCGTATTGACTCTGTATCACTTCTTGGAGATCCATGAACAAATAATTTACCTTCAATTTCATAAAACTTACGAAAAGACACAATCCATTCTAATTGTTCCTTGGTAAGCTGTTCAACACACCAGCAATTCATCTCATCAACAAAATCTTCAGGGTGTTTTGGATTCAGGTAGTATTCATACATCTCTCTATCACTATTACCCATGATAAAAATAAATTTTTCTTTTTGTGAGTAAAGGAAATCCATAACTTCTCGTGGTTGCGGTCCCCAAGATAAATCCCCACCAATTATAACTTTCTCTACATCCTCTTCTTCAAGTTCGTGAAATACAGATTTTAAAGCATGATAATTACCATGAATATCATAAACCGCAGCGATTTTCATTATCTCACCCCACCTGCACTGTATGAGAGATATTGGCTACTATATTTTCTTTACCATTCATCAGAGGACTTTACTTGCATTTTCTTCCTGAACTCGGAAAAATAAAGCCGATGTCACCGCCGGCCAATTTTTCGTATGAAGTGGTTGGGAAGGATGAAGTTTCCAAGTTGTTGGGGCTCGAAGGATTTGATAATGCAATTATATCTGATATGACTCATCCCTATCATACTGTATTGGTCATACTTGCCAAGAAAAATGGTAAAATTGTTGGCATGGCAGGGGCGTGTAATGTATGTACAAAGATGTGGCAAATTGGTATAGAGGTACTTCCTGGATACCGTCATTTGGGATTGGCAACTTATCTTGTAAACTGCCTAACTTTTGAAGTATTAAATCGTGGTCGTGTACCACTTTACGATGTTATCTCAAGTAATATCGCCTCACAGAGAGTGGCTTACCGGGTAGGATATTATCCGAAGGCTTCTGTACTTTTTTTAGATGGGACACGCTGCGTGGCTACCGCCCCTTGGTTGTCAGATGTATAATCAAGGAAGAAATACGTTAAAGCGAAACGGAGATGAAGCAATGAAAGAAACAAGAATATATAAACAAGTTAATAACTGTTCAATATATGCAGATATTTATTACCAGGGCGCGAATTCGCCGGTTATTGTGTACATTCATGGAGGAGCATTGATTTTCGGCGGCAGAGAAATGCTTTCCTCAGAACAAATCGAGTTTTTTACCCATTCAGGGTTCAGTTTGGTTAATATTGATTACCGGCTAGCACCAGAAACAGAATTTGAATGTATTATAGAAGATATTAGAGATGCATTGGATTGGGTGAGAACAACAGCAACAGAATGGTATGATTTTGACATCGAGAATATTGCGGTAATGGGTAGTTCCGCAGGCGGTTACCTGAGTTTATTAACGGGAACAATGGATATAAAACCTAAAGCCATTGTCTCATTCTACGGATATGGAGATATTCTAGGTGAGTGGTATGCTCAGCCTAGTGAGTTTTACTGCAAGAAACCGATGATTACTAGAGGATCCGCAATAAAGCAAATAGGTGATGAAGAACTAACCGCTGGTAAGTGGAATAGATTTGAGTTTTATCTTTATTGCCGCCAACAAGGGGTTTGGATTCAAGAAGTAACAGGAATGGATCGTATGAATGATTTAGATAAACTAACCCAATTTAATCCAATAAATAATGTTTCGGCAGACTATCCACCCACATTATTTCTTCATGGGGATCAAGATACGGATGTTCCCTATGAACAATCTGTAATTATGCATGAGAAGCTCAAGGGAAAGGGAGTTTACTCTAAACTCATTACAATGGAAGGTGCGGATCACGTTTTCGATCGTAATTTTAAAGAGCCATCTGTGCAAAGAGCATTTCATGACGTCTTGGATTTCCTTAAAGCCTATTTGGTGTAAGTGATTCGAAGAAGTACCGCACGTCAGCGAGCACAATGTTCACGCACCGGGGCATAGGGCCCTCGGTCCGCCCGAGGCATTTACGGGGGAGCGGCGGACACCCCTGCGAACCTAACCGCGTCGCGGCCGGCAGCTAAAGCTCCTGTTGAATTAGGGGAGACAGACCCTCTGTTTAGTTGGCATGTGAATATTTTGCAACTCAGGAGAAAGCACATCATATTTGTTAATGATTCTAGTCGCTTATGTTTAATCGTTAATGGCATCAGGAGTTCCCAAGTAGTCAAATTGCAAGAGAAGTTTATATCCGAACTGAAAGAATATTTACTGTTAGAAGGAGTGAAAAGAAGTCTAATCAATCAATATTTATTTGAAGCAGGGGAAGTAAGCATAGGCAAAACAAATGCTAAGAGTGTTCTTGGAACCATGAATGAAATGTCATTTTATTGTAAAAGCGCGGAGTTTGACCATACGTTTGATCTGTGTGCTTGGTTAAACTCGCTGATGTATAAACCAATTAATTATGAAGAACCTATTAAAGTATTCAAGCAAACCCTGGAAACCAAATATTCATAAAACTTTCTGAATGTATCGAGGGAGGCACTGGCATTACATATCGACTATAAATGCAAGGAGGATCATAAATGTCATTCCCAAAGCATCAAGTAACAGCAGGAGCCGTCATATATAATGATCAAAATCAAATCGTGCTAATAAGAAATCCAAAGAGAGGATGGGAATTGCCAGGAGGACACATTGAAGAAAAAGAAAATATTAAAAATGCACTAATTAGAGAAATTAAAGAAGAAACAGGTCTTGATATAGAAATAAGTAAGTTTTGTGGGATTAGTCAAGAAGTCAGCAAGTCAATCATTAACACTTGGTGGACGGGAACCGTAATTGGAGGGGAGCTTTGTACTAGCATTGAGAGTATTGAAGTTGACTACTTCGAGAAGGAAGAGGCAATAAATCAAATCGAGAAAGAAGAATTTAAGATAGAAATCGAACATGTGATGAACACAGAATTACACCCATTTGTAATAATCTTTAATTAAACAGAGAAATGTTTCGAAGAAGTCATAAGACTTCAGATAGTAACCGTGTCGCTAAGTGGATTTTCGATGATGCGAATTCAGACGACACCTGCACTGGTTCTGGCTAAGCCCCGGGTGACGTACATAAGTGTTCCGGAACACATACCAACATTATAGGAAATCAGCGAAAAGGAGGTGATTCCATTGGTAAAAAAATAAAATGAGAAAATCTATATGTTAACCGAAAAGTAGCATGCAGATTTTCTCTGTACGATTGAAAAGCTATTATTAACTATAGAGGAGATTTGACATGCTAAATAAAATAGGGAAATCTATCTATTATTTATCTAACCAAAATGATAAAGAAAGACCGACATTAGGATTAGTGTGCGGGGATAAATATAGCCTTGTAATTGACGGCGGAAATTCAGTTCAACATGCTAAAGATTTTTTACATGAAATAGAAACTTTAAATGTTCCGCCCGTTAAATATTTGGTCATCACTCATGCGCATTGGGATCATTTCTTAGGGATGAATGAATTCAATGCTGCGATCATTGTTAATCGTCTAACTCATCAACGGATGAATGAGTGGCGAAGCTATTCTTATGATGATCGTTCTCTCAAAGAATATGTAGATTCCAATAAGATGACTTTACAGTGTATGGAGATTATACAGAATGAAATACCGGAGAGGGACTCTTTTAAATTAAACACTCCAGATATAGTTTTCGAAGGGTCTCTCCATATTGATTTGGGGAATAAGGTTTGTATTCTTGAAAGAATTAGAAGTACTCATACTGATGATTCCACAATCGTTTATATACCGGATGAAAAAGTCATTTTTTTAGGAGACAGTGCTTATGGAACAACGACTAATTCATTATTTCATTACAAACAATCTCGGTTGCTGCCGATGATCGAGGATATTCAAAAGTATGATGCGAATCATTTCTTACTTGGTCATGAATCAATTTGTGATATTAATGAGATGAATGTATTTTGGCAAGAGCTCATCTCCAGCAGCAGAGCCGCAAAATCCATATCTTTAGACAGAGCTATAGAGTGTTTTGAGCAAGATAATAATAGGTATCCTAATGAGAATGAACTTTTCTTTTTAAAAGCTTTTGTTAACGATCATATATTAAATCAGAATAGAAATTAACAGAATAAAAGTGGATCGATGAGGTTGCTGACATCCTATAACACGTAACACCGTATCTATGCTGCGGACCGTTCGGTCCTTGGTCTGCAAGAGGCAATTCAAAGAAGTACATTCAGCAGAGAACCCTGCACCGACTAAGCGCATGATTCCCAGCCTGACGGTCTTAAGTCGGTGAGGGTTCGTAGATACACGAACGTTATCTGCAATTACCTAACACATTAGAAAGAAGGCGATCTCGTGGAAGTAGTATTAAAGGACATAGACGAAACGAACTGGCAAGAATGTATTTTTCTAACGACTGATCCTGATAAAAATCATTACCTTGTAGAGAAATTTGTAGCTTCAAATGCAGTATCGATTGCCCAATCAAAGATAGAAAAAGGATGGATAATAAAAGCAATTTATAGTGAAGATACTATGGTGGGATTTACAATGTATGGGTATTCAGAGGAGGATAAATGTTTTGAATTATGCCGTATTATGATTGATTATAAATTTCAACGTCAAGGATTCGGTAGAAAGGCACTAAGTCTCATCATTAAAGAGATGAGTAAGAACAAGGAATGCTCAGAAATATATTTATCGTTTGACCCAGAAAACCATTCCGCAAAAAAACTATATGAAGAATTTGCATTTGAAAATACAGGTAAAATCGTAGACGACGAAGTTCTTTATTGCTTGAAATTATAAGATAATTGCAGGTGAAATCTACGGACAACCCTGCGCCGACTAAGCGCAGGCTCCCAGTCTGACGGCCTGAAGTCGGTAGGGTTCGGATAAAACCATCTAAACCAATCAAACATGAAAGGGGGACATTAGTGAATAAATTACTTCTATCTGCTGGATCAATTTTTTTAATATCTGGAGTTATTTTATTCGGAATGGTACATATGGCAATAGCCAATTACGCGCCTAATATGCCTGGATGGAGTGACCCGCCTGGAAAGTTTTCATTGGCTATGGAAGCAACAATGCTAATAGCTCCTTATGTTACTGGTATTCTGTTTATGATTATTGGAATATTACTATTTCTAGCCTTATATCGAGATCTAAGTAAGAATAACAAAAACAAAGTGCAGTGTATTGATCAGAAATAAAATCCTGATAAAGATTATTCATTTCGTTTTTCAGAGAAGTCTCGGCCATCTGATAATACCGTAACTAAGCTGCGGGCTACGCCCTTGGATCGTAAGATGCAATAGGCAGAAAAGTTGAATCAGCGAGCAACCCTGCGAGGTGAACTCCGTCGCACCTAAGTAGCTTACATCCTTTAAGCCTCACGGGTTCGTAGATATACACGAACGTTATACGCAAGTTCGTTAAGCTTTTATGAAACAACTAAATTCTCAAAATCTATTAAACCATAGGTATAAAGAAAATGGACACCTAATATAGCATCGAAACCATAGGGTTCTTTAGTAAGTCCTAGTTGAATTGTGAAGTCTTTAAGAAGGATGCTATCAATAGAGAGATTTGAGACAATCTGTTAGTAACATAATTCGCTTAAGCCACCAACTCCATACATCCGCACCGATTTTCCGTTAATAAAGTCTATATCTAAGCCAATAGGTTCAACGAGATCAGTATCGAAGATTGTGGTGGAGCAACCGGTATCCAGTAAGACATTATGTAGAAGAGTTGATTTATTCTTATAAGATAAAGAGAGAGACAATAGGAAGACCATTTATAAGATGGATTTTCATTGAAGGCCTCTAATTCCGCTAAAGGGCTGTTCAATGACTTCAATACATTCATTTCCGGTGTAGAACACATAGAGTTCTCTAGCGGGCTCTGACCGATGAAGTTTTTTATAGGAAGCCCAGGCATATTTAGGGTTGTCATATTCACAAATTACAGACATTTCCTCAATCGTTCTCTTGTGATTATTTGAATGAGCAGCCAGAGCTTCAACTAGAACCCAACGCTCGGGATAAACATCACGGATATTTACCCATTTCATATATGAACACCTCCGAAAAGACCTGATAAATCAATTGTACAACCCTATATGTCGATTGCTTTCGTATCCCAATTTTTTGATTATGGAACTCCTTCTGGGAAGCGATTAGTCAATTTGATTCGTCGTGAAATTTTTGAGGAAGTTTCCAAAAGCGATCTGCCAGGCTTGATCTTTACCTATGTATGGGGGCTAGACCTCAAAAATGACTGGGACTATATTGATCGAATCACAGAGATATTTGAATCAAGGGGCGGAACTGTCTATTTAGTTGAATTAGAAGCAGATTACGAAGAGAGACTTAAGCGGAATAAAACCGAAAACAGGCTCAAACATAAGCCTACAAAAAGAGATATTCAAAGATCGGAAAAAGATTTAATAGATACAAATGAGAGGCATCGATTAAATTCATATCCCGGAGAAATAGCAAAGAAGAATTATATAAGAATCAATAACACTCATATTGATCCAAACATTGTAGCTAAGATGATAAAGGAAGAACTTGATCTTTAGAAAAGCTTCCGAGGAGGAACACGATGAACATTCGATTGGCAACAAATGAAGATGTTGATCAGCTTATTCGAATGAGATGGGATTTTACGAATGAATATAGGGAGAGCTCCGATTGAAGAAGATGAATATACCTAGACCTGGGAGGAAGACAAATCCATTTACATATATGACAAACGTATATACATTGCCGGAACATCGGGGAAAGGGATTAGGAAGCCAGATGCTTAGACAGATTGAACGGTGGTCAAGGAAGAATGAATTTGAATTCATCATCTTTTGGCCAAGTGAATGGAGTATAGAGTTTTATGAACGAAATGGATATAAGCATGTAAAGAACCCATGGAATTAATGTTGGAATAGATTATCGGGCGTACTCCTTGTCAATCAGGTAAGGCCGAATTTGATAGCGAAAGCAATAGTTTGAATATAGATGCATATCTGCCTAGGGGACTTACGGCCGTAAAAATGAATGATGATGGTAAGGTAGATGAAATCATATTTGTACCAAGACTATCTATTGATGTAACTGGATGAAAAGATTTTCTGCAGAGCTGCGACGCAGGTCAAACGCTGCATTGGCAGCTCTTTTTCATTCCTTACTCAGGGGAGCGGCAGCAGAATAGCCCATGCTCACTGGCTCGATTCTCCGAAATAAAAACGATGATTGTTGTAAAAACTTTCGTAAATACGCTAATGCGAAAGGTTGTTCGGATATGAGATTGTTCGTCTCTTCCGGGTTGGAAGCATGATGACAGCCGTTCTCGATCATGAACATGACGAAAAAGCATTCTACATCGCGAACGTAGTCCAGAGGCAGCTTTCTCGCGCTCTCATATCCTTCAATAAAATATTCTCGCTGCTTCGGGCTAAGCTCTAATAAAGCCCCTGCCATATCATAGAGGTAATAGCCATATCCACATCGTCCAAAATCAATCGGACAAGGCTCTTCTCCGTTAAATATGATGTTCCCGGAATGTAAATCCCCATGGATCAGACCATAGTTATCCTCATTTTTCTCCATAACGGAGACATGCGACATGATTTTTTCTGCGGCAGCTTGGTATATGCTCCATGCTTGTTCGGATAAGAAACGAGAATAATAACGCTCCAGCTTCTTCATCTCGCCTGCAAAGCTGTCCACTCCCCATTCCGGACGAGTAAAGCCGGGAGGCAGCGTAATCCTGGCTGCTGACTCATGAAGACGTCCCATCATCGCCCCCATTCGATAAATTTGGTTGTCCGTCATTTCACTAGCGTGTTGTCCTTCCACCCAGCGCATTAACGTAACATAGGGCCGGCGATATCCCATTTCTGTATCAATTTCCATGACATAGGAGCCATCCTTGCCCGCTACTCCTTCCGGCACGTTCAGTCCTTCGGATTGAGTCAGAGCCTGTAGCAGCGCAAGCTCTGAGCATATCTCTTCTTTACTGCACCGTTCTGAATGAATACGAAGCAAATAGCGCTGCTGCATGCTCGTCTCGATCTGATACGTAATCGTATCCGATAGCTGAATGAATTGTATTCTTTCCCATTCGATCTCATACCGCTGCAGTGCGGTGAGAGCTACAATTCTCGCTCGCGCTAACAGTAATCTTCTCTCTTTATCCGTGTCCAATTGAAAGAAATCTAACATTTGTCTCCAACCCCTATTTTGAGGATTTTTTAACCTCTCGTCATCAGGATTCATACCAAATCATGCAGCTCGCCTGTTGGTATTATTGTATATAGAGGCATACAATCCGGATAGGGAAAAGATAATTAAAAACAAACATTACAAAAAAGCTGCACCAGATGATGCTCTGATGCAGCCTAACAACCTCTATGATTTTGCATATACGATCTTTTTGATGCTTTCCTCCGACAGGCAGTACTGTTCCGCAAGATCATCAATCGTTAAACCTTCTTCGAATTGATGGCGGATATCCGCGTTTCTCCGGTTCAACAGCTGTCTGCTGCCTGTATTCTCGCCCCACTTCTTATGCAGCGACTTGGGTGTGGGGATATACACCAATCCGCCTTGGATATATTTCTGTATTTCCCGGATTAATGCCTCTGGGAAAACATGATCTGCGTTCACATATTTCATCCTCGCTCTGCTCCTTATATAAATACTGATGAAGGAAGCAAAGTCCAAGCTATCAGTAGCTGCAGCATAAGATGCGATGTATGGGCGGTAGCGAATTCTCCAGCTCTATGCAAACAACCGCCATTGTTCATAGTTCAGACTCTGCATAGAGCATCCGGTAAACCTTCCTCGATAATTCATGAGTTCCTCCTTCTGATAGGTCACATGATTACTTCGATTTATACTTCTTCGTCGCCTCTCATATTCCTTCTTTCTCTAATTAAGACGCCTCCCATCTTCCAAACACCGCATCATCACTTCTAAAAGCATCTAAACTGGTGTTCATCTCTCAGCCGCTGGTAGATCCGTATGCCGGTATGCCGCTGTTTCCGGGGAAAGCAGGCGAACTTCTTCCAGCCATGTGTCCACGATCTCCAGATAGGGCCCCATAACTGGTCTTTTACGCTTTCTTTAAGTATGGATTCTCATAATATGCCTATTTTAGTAAGAATTTATCATAAGCGATTATGAAATCAAGAGGTATTATTTCAGAAATACGATATGCTTAATTTCAATTATTTCGTAATCAAACATTTATTTACCAATTAATAAGCTTCCATTACAAATAATGGTGTGATAGAATATAATCAGCAGGTAGAAAATGAAAATAGTTATATCTAGTTGTTAATTATACATATATCAGGAAAATAGGGGGGCGCTTAACCTTCATGGCTCATATTATGCTCGATTCTATTAAAATGTGATTTTAAATTGAAAATAATGGTCATTTTTATATCCAGCACAATTTTCTTTTAGATTAGCCATTGGTGTTTATACAGGGAGTTCAGAAATAATTTTAGCATGAATGGGGGTAGGTCGACACCAAGTATTCGGTACGGTTAATGAAAGCCAAATTATTTAAAGGAGGTGAAAAAAATGAATGCCGTATTGGAACTGCAAAAATTAGCGCATGACACTGATGGTAAAGGCCAGGCAGCGGATGCAGGAATCACAACAATCATAACAATATGCTCGGTATTAAGTGTTTATAAGTGCTGCTAAATGAAAGCCGAATTTATTCTTGATCAAACCAAGTAACAGTTACTAAATAATTCTGGGTGCTTAGTTGAGTGGAGTTCAGCAAAGCACCCAGAATTAACTCATTAAACTCATAAATCATCAAAAATCAAGAGAGGCTGATAAATATCGAAAAAGTAGCCAAAAACCCCGAGCCATTTGAGGAGGGCACACAAGAAATTTGGCTTGATCCAGAATTTAGTAATATCCTTGCGCCAGTAGAGACATATAGGCTCTTCGCTCTACTGGACGGGGAACTGCCTTTCAAGGAGATTGATAGATTGAAAATCGGACAAGGGAATTGGTACAGATGCGAGCGATGCGTGGCTCCATGCTGTCACCAGTTCTTTTTTGTATTTGGGGACCAGAATACGATATGCTTAATTTGAATTATTTCGTATTAATAAGCTTCCAGTACAAATAATGGTATGATAAAATATAATAATACAGGTAGAAAATGAAAGTAATTATACCTAGTTGTGAAGTATACACATATCAGAAAAAGAGGGATTTACTTCAACTTTTTTATCAAAAAGAATAACAATAATTGCCAATGAGGGGGATATAGGAGATGGATGAAATAGCTATTCGTTCGAGTGAACAAAACGGGTTGCACCTTCATCTTTGCAACACAGATAAATTTAAGACAATTAGTATAATGTTGACGATGAAGTCACCTCTTCAAAAAGATTTAATTACTGCAAGAGCATTAATTCCCCATATTCTGAATGGAGGTTCAAAAAATTACCCACACCATAAGCTAATAAAACAAAAGCTTGATGAGATGTACGGTGCAACTCTTTCCCCAGATGTAAAAAAAGAGGGAGACAATCATATTATATCTTTTAGAATGGAGATCCCTGCAGCTCAATATCTTAATGTGACTAATGCGTTACTAGAATCAGCTTTGGATTTATTACACGATATTGTTTACAGTCCCGTTCTTGAAAATGGGGTATTTAATTCTTCAATCGTCGAACAAGAAAAGCGCTCCTTAAAGCAACGACTTGCCTCAATGTATAATGAGAAAATGTTATATACTAGTGTTCGTTTGATAGAAGAGATGTTTGAAGGTGAACCGTATCAGCTTCCTGCATATGGTAGCGAGAAAGATATTGATTCCCTTAGTGATTTATCCATTTATCAAATCTATGAAGATCTGCTTCAAAACGATCGGTTTGATTTATACATCGTTGGTGCTTTTAATGAGGATGAGGTTAAACTTATGGTCCATGACGTTTTTTCTGAACAGCATAACAACAAACCTGTAAATACCATTTCTCCAGCTAGAAAAGATAGAAATGGTATTAAGATTATTCAGGATAAACAGGACGTAAATCAAGGAAAGCTTCTTTTGGGTTATAGAACTTATTCGACAATACAAGATGAGGATTTTGAAGCTACAAGGTTGGCAAACGCGATTTTTGGCAGATATCCATCTTCCAAATTATTCATTAATGTGCGTGAAAAGAAAAGTCTTGCTTATTTTGTATTTTCCCAACTAGAGAGCAATAAAGGGTTGTTATTAACGATGGCCGGAATTGATTTCGATAATTATGAACGTGCAGTTGAAATTATAAGAGAACAAGAGTACGCAATGAAAGAAGGTAACTTCACTGAGGATGAAGTTGAACAAGGTAAAGCAATGTTAATTAACCTATTACTTGAAGCATATGATACTCCTTTAGGAATTATAGATATATCCATGGAAGCGGTTGATAGCGGGTTTTCAAGTAACATAGTTGATCAGATAAACAGAATAAATAGGGTATCCAAAAGCGATGTCATTCGCGCTGCTAACAAATGGGAACTTGATACAATCTACTTTTTAAATAGAAAGGAGTAAATAAGATGGAGTCAATGGTCTATAAAAGAGTACAAGAGACAATATATTATGAAAAGCTCACCAATGGTCTTGAAGTTTTCATACTTCCTAAGAAAGGATTTCATAAAACATTTGCCACATTCACAACAAAGTATGGTTCAGTAGATAATAAATTTTCAACTCCAGGAAATAATTGTGCCACTCAAGTTCCAGATGGAATAGCGCATTTTTTAGAACATAAAATGTTTGAAAGTGAGAAGGTTGATGTTTTTCATACATTTGCAAAACAAGGAGCTTTTGTTAATGCATTTACCAGTTTTACTCGCACGGCGTATACATTTTCAGCAACATCTAACATAAATAACAATTTGATAACCCTTCTAGACTTTGTTCAAGAACCATATTTTACGGATGAAAACGTAGAAAAGGAGAAAGGAATCATTGAACAGGAAATAAAAATGTATCAGGATAGTCCAGACTGGCGTGCTCGATTTGGAATCTTAGAAAATATGTATAAGAGTCATCCGGTGAAAATTGATATAGCTGGAACAATAACTTCTATCAATCAAATCACTAAAGAGGATTTATTCACTTGCTATAATACTTTCTATCATCCTAATAATATGTTACTTTTTGTTATTGGGCCTGTAGTTCCTGAAGAAGTAATAAGGCTTATCCGAAGCAACCAGAACCAAAAAACATTTCGAGAACCAACAGAAATTCATCGAATATACCCCGAAGAAGAAGCAAAAGTGAACAGAAGGTCAAGTATTATGAAGATGCCAGTTGAAACACCTAAAGTGTTAATAGGATTTAAAGAATCTAACCCTAAAAGACAAGGTCAAGACATGCTTAAATATGAGTTATCTCTAAATGTTTTACTAGAATTAATGTTTGGTAATAGCTCTGAAGCGTACGAAAAGATGTATAACAATGGTTATTTAGATGAGACATTTACTTTTGATTATACAAATGAACAGGGCTTTGGTTTTTCGGTAATTGGCGGAAACAGCCAAGAGCCCGAAAAACTCATAAACATTGTAGATGAAACGATTGTTGGTTTTAAGAAGAAATCAATAAAGAAAGAGGACGTACAACGTGTAATTAAGAAAGAGATGGGTAACTTCTTAAGAGCCATTAATTCACCTCAATTTATCGCCAATCAATTTACACGTTATCGCTTTAATAAGATGGACCTATTTGAAATTTTGCCAACACTTGAGAATCTAATCGAAAAAGAGCTTGAGGAAGTACTCCATCAACACTTTTCTGATATATCCAGAACAACATTAATTGTAAACGGGGATTAAATTTAATTACTGCTAAATTTTTTATATAATACAAAACTAGAGAGAACAGTACTCTATTACTAGAAAATAAAAATATAGTATTAAATAACTAAAAATAATCAGAAAGCGTTGACACAGTCATCTCCAAATGTTACTATAAACTCAATATTATTATTAATGGTAATAATTACTATATTTTCTTACACCATACTTCTAGGCTACTACATTCGTACAGAAAAGTGGCTAAGTGATTTTATCCCCTTTTGTATGCACATTACAAGCTTATATCTAATCAGCAAGCTTTTTTGTGACAGCCAGACATCTCCAATAGTCAATCATAATACTCACATTCAATCCTGTCTCAATCACTAGATTTACCTTCCATAATAAACCATGCTAGAGGGTTTATAATAACTGAGATAGGACACACCCATGTTGCTTCCCTTATTACAGACTAGGTAGTATTACATTATAAAAAATTTCCAAGAGCAAAAAAAGAGATTTCCGATATCACGATTTCAAATCCTTTTATTGGCATCTTACCTGAAGAATATGTAAGGAAATGTTGCGGAAAATAGGCGATATTTCCCTATACATATGGAATATACATAGAGAAAGAATAAAAAATGGGGGGATATGTATGGAAGGAAATATGCTTTATCATCAGTACATGAAACCGGATTCAGAATATTACGAAAAAATGAGCGCGATAGAAAAGGCATATGAAGTGAATGAGATTCCTGATACATATGATGTTATTTCAGACAGTGACTCCGTTTGGAAGCACTATCATTTCAAGGGATTAACACTACCAGAACAGGGATGGAAAATTCATGTAACTGCAACATTTGAAGATTCACAGAGTGTGCTAGAAAAGGTTGCTCGATTATGTATAGATAGAAAAATTGAGTTCAAGCACCTTAAGGATAGAAACAGTTTTATTGAGATGAATTCGAAAAATGCTAATCGTGCTTCTTCTGGGAAATTTATAACAATATACCCTATTAATAATGAAAGCTTTGTTGAATTGTTGGAATTGATTTCTTCAACAATTCAGGATTTTCAAAAAGGACCTTATATTCTTAATGATAAGAGATGGAAGAATAGCAATGTATTCTATAGATATGGAGGATTTAAAACTATAATTAATGAACATGGCGAACATTGCATTAGAGATGAGCAAGGAAATTTAATTAAGGATCAAAGAACTCCTTTTTATCAGGTTCCTGACTTTGTAAAGGATTTCGATGATTATCTGAATACCATTAATAATGACTTGGAAACTAAAGCGGAAGGCAATTTAGAGAAATATGATATTGAAACTGCACTTACCTATAGTAATGCTGGTGGGGTATACCGTGCGACTCGAAAGAAAGATAATATGAAAGTGATTATCAAGGAGGCCAGACCAAATGCTGGTTTAGATGGGGCAGGTCAAGATGCCTTATCCAGGCAAAAAATTGAATATGATGCCTTAAAAAAACTTAAAGATGTACCCGGTGTTGTTAATTTGATTGAGTATTTCCAAGAATGGGAACATTACTTTTTAGTAGAGGAATTCATAGAAGGGCAAGACTTAAGGCAATGGATTGCCCGAACTTTTCCATTCGTTAAAGACAGTGAACTTATAAGGGATCACGCTAAAAACGTTAAAAAGATACTGTTACAACTTTTCCCGCTTATAGATCATATGCATCAAAATGGAGTAGCTATGGGTGATTTGCAACCATCAAATGTAATGGTAACCGAGGACTTAACCGTTAGGATAATAGATTTTGAAACTGCTATGCCTGTAAACTCTGAAGACAACCCTAGTATGGCTACGACTGGATTTGTTTCGCGAGAAATGAAAGTTAGTGGTGCAAGAGATTGGTTCGGATTAAAGAAAATTGTAATGTTTTTGGTGCTTCCAGTCCTTTCGTCAGAAGACTTAGAGGGGTATCTACAATCTAACCATCATAATTGGATAAAAGAAAACTATGGAGATTCATTTTATCGTTTCATTGTAGATTTACAAGAAAAATGCAATAAGAGAATAAATGATTATCAACAGTATACGCCTAAAGAAATTAACCTTAGTGATCAGTCAAGTGACTTTAACATCTCGTCTATTATTTATAAGTTAATAAAAGGAATCGAAAATAATTTAACCAATGATGAAAGGTTCATTAACGGTGACATTCGTCAGTTCATGATGAGCGGGGGGAAATTTAACTTTTTGACTGGAGGAAGTGGCACCGCTTTTACACTTACTAAACAACAATCTAAAACTGTAGAAGTAGATAACTGGATTCAAAGTTTTTTATTAGACAATTTAGCTCGAATTGAAGACAATGGATTATTGACTGGAAAGACAGGAATATTGGCTTTGCTTTATGCAAAAGGTTATAAAGAAGTTGTCTTTAATGAAGTGAGGGTTTTAAAAGATAATATTAATGAAACTAATATTTCTTTACGCTCTGGTCTTTCAGGGATAGGTTTATTCGTAATTAGTTTATACCTGGAAACAGAAAACAAGGAATATTTACAATTTGCAATAGAAATAGAAGAATTAATTGACTTTAACAGAGTTAAAGGTGAACCGTTAAGAGTTAATGACTGGATGGCGGTTGATATAGGTGCAATTGATGGATTATCTGGGGTATCGCTGTTTTATTCAGCACTTTATTCAGCGACCAATAATAAGAAGTATCTAGAAAAGGCTGAGTTAGTACTAAAGGAAGATTTAGAATCAACAAAAAAAGATGATGTAAGTGGTGTATTACAAACATTGGATAAGAGAAATCGCCTATTGCCTTATCTTTCTGGAGGATCTATTGGAATTGCTATTTCAATTTGGTTTTTAAATCATGTCAGTGGACAAGACCTTTATAGAGAAGAGATGGATGCGGTTTCAAAATTATCAAAGATTTGTTGTACAATTAGTGGAAGCTTATTTGATGGCGCAGGTAGTTTTCTTTTAATCCCTTCTATGATGGAACATGGTGAAAATCGCGAGGAAATTGTTAGTGAGGTATTGAAGTTACTTAATCTCTTTTTAATTGAGAAGAATGGTTATTATGTATACCCAGGACAATTTTCTTTTAGATTAGCCGATGATGTTTATACAGGAAGTTCAGGAATAATTTTAGCATTAATGGGGGTAGTTAAAGATAATCCACTCTATTGGTTACCATTGATTAATTCGGATGAATTTCTAGAAAAAACAAAGGCCAAGGCTCTAGTAGTCACTAGTGAACAACGGTGATATGATTACATGTTTAGCTTGCAAAATAAGCGCATGACACTGATGGTAAAGGCCAAGCGGAGGATGCAACAGTCACAACAATAATAACGACTCTAGCAACTATTTGGTCGACACCAAAGTTTTTCGGTAAGGCTAGAATGAAAGTCAAATTAATTTAATGGAGGTGAAAAAATGAACGCCGTATTGGAATTACAAAAATTAGCGCATAACACAGATGGTAAAGGCCAAGCAATAGATGTAACACCAACAACGACTGTATTTCCACCGCCTATTTATTCAACTGTTAGTGTTAGTGCTTGGGAGTGTTACAAAAATTAGCGCATGACACAGATGGTAAAGGCCAACCAGCGGATGTAACACCAGTAATAACAATTACAAGAACAATATCAGATACTTGTTGGTCGACACCAAGTAATCAAAGCCAAATTATTTAAAGGAGGTGAAAAAATGAACGCCGTATTGGAATTACAAAAATTAGCGCATGATACAGTTGGTAAAGGTCAAGCAGCGGATGTAATACCCACAATAACAACGATTACAAATACTACTAGGTGGTCGCTAACAAGTAATTTTTTGTGCCGCCAATGAAAGCCAAATTAAGATTATTTAAAGGAGGTGAAAAAAATGAACGCCGTATTGGAATTACAAAAATTAGCGCATGACACTGATGGTAAAGGCCAAGCTGATGTAATACCCACAATAACAACGATTACAACTACTAGGTGGTCGCTAACAAGTAATTTTTTGTGCCGCCAATGAAAGCCAAATTAAGATTATTTAAAGGAGGTGAAAAAAATGAACGCCGTATTGGAATTGCAAAAATTAGCGCATGACACTGATGGTAAAGGCCAAGCAGCGGAAAGAACAATCACAATCATCACTATAGGAAAGTCGACATTAAGTGTTTATAAGTGCAATTAATGAAAGCCAAATTATTTAAAGGAGGTGAAGAAAATGAACGCAGTATTGGAATTGCAAAAATTAGCGCAAGCCACTGATGGTAAAGGCCAAGCAGCGGAAGCAACAATCACAATCATAACTGTAGGAAAGTCAACCTTAAGTGTTTATAAGTGCAATTAATGAAAGCCAAATTATTTAAAGGAGGTGAAGAAAATGAACGCAGTATTGGAATTGCAAAAATTAGCGCAAGCCACTGATGGTAAAGGCCAAGCAGCGGAAGCAACAATCACAATCATAACTGTAGGAAAGTCAACCTTAAGTGTTTATAAGTGCAATTAATGAAAGCCAAATTATTTAAAGGAGGTGAAGAAAATGAACGCAGTATTGGAATTGCAAAAATTAGCGCAAGCCACTGATGGTAAAGGCCAAGCAGCGGAAGCAACAATCACAATCATAACTATTGGAAAGTCGACACTAAGTGTTTATCAGTGCAATTCATGAATCTTCAAAAATTAAATAGGATTTAACTGAATGCAAAAGTTCAATTTTTGATCAAAGCAAGTAACAATTACTAAAATAATTCTGGGGTGCTTAGTTGAGTGGAGTTCAGCGAAGCACCCAGAATTCACTCATTATACTCAAAAATCATGAAAAAATCAAGAGAGGGTGATAAATATCGAAAAGTTATTAGAAATAGCCAAAAACCCCGAGCCATTTGAGGAGGGCACACAAGAAATCTGGCTTGATCCAGATAGAGCTGATCTTGTTTTGAAGGGTCACTTTGACGAGAATATACCTGGTGGTAGCAGGGATAGCAGTTTTATTGATGAAACTATTGATTTTATTAATAACCTTGCACCAGTAGAGAAATATAAAAAGGTTATTGACTTAGGTTGTGGTCCAGGGCTCTATTCACAAAGATTAGCAATGAGGGGTTACGATGTTGTAGGTGTAGATTTTAACCAAAATTCCATTGACTACGCAATTAGGGAAGCTCAAGAAAAGAATTTATCAATAGATTATAGGAATGAAGATATTACTAATATTGACCTAGAAAATGATTTTGATTTAGCCCTTTTAATTTATCAGATTTATGGTGTGTTTAATCCAACTAAGAGAAAAAAAATACTTAGCAATATCCACCGTGGGTTAAAACCGGGAGGATTAGTATTATTAGACGTGTTATCAGACACTAGTTATGAAAAGTTCGAACCAAAAATTGTGTGGGTATTATCTAATGAAGGTAGCATATTTTCAGATAAGAGCCATTTAACTTTATACGCGGCACTTAAGTATCCTAATAAAGTTACTGTGGAAAGAAGTATTCTAGTTTTTGATGATGGTGAGTTAGTAAATTATAATTATTGGAATCAAAATTTCACTATTGAAGATTTAGAAAAAGAAGCGGATGAAGCAGGATTTACTCTTGAAAAGGTATATGCAGATGTTAATGGTGGAGAATACGTCAACAATAGCGAGTCCTTCGCCGCAGTTTTAAAAAAGAAATAATCAGATAAGAAAATCCCATTTAAGGATTCAGTGTTTGCAAGAATAGGAATAATTTAATCCCCTGGCTCTAACACTGAATCCTAAAGGTAAAATGTCTAAGGATATGAAAGTTTCACATATTTAATATGTGTTTAAATAAGTCGTTCAAAAATAAAAATAAAAGGATAAACATAAAATATGAAAAGACTCACTTTAAAACAATTTATCGGTATTCTAGATAAGTACAGACCTTCTGGGTGGTTACTTTTCATAGCACTTGTATTATCGATAATTCAAACGGGTATATCTTTAATAATTCCATTAGTTTCCATGGAACTTGTCGATTTATTGGTTGTAGAAGAATTTAACATTTTCACTTTATTAGGCTTGTTACTTCTTTTTATGTTCCAAGTTTCACTTTCTGGTATTTCTCTTTATATGATGATTTATATTGGTGAAGGAATAATTGTCCGCCTAAGAGAAGATTTATGGAGAAGAGTAGTAAGATTTCCTGTTAAATTTTTTGATGCAAATAATTCAGGAGAAATAATGAGTAGAATTACAAATGATACTATGGTAATGAAGAATTTCTTTGTAGAGCATTTGATTCCTTTCTTTACAGGGCTAATTACTATTACAGGTTCTCTTTTCATTCTTTTTCTAATAGATTGGAAGATGGCGCTTATTTTTTTACTAGTTTTTCCTGCTGCATTTTTGGTTCTAAACCCACTTGGTAAAAAGATGTACAGGGTTTCCAAAGATGTGCAAACTGAAACAGCCTTATTTCAAGGAAATCTTAGCAGGGTATTAAGTGATGTTCGTTTAGTAAAGCTTTCAGTTGCTGAAAATGAAGAAGCTGTTCAAGGAGCTAAGCGCGCAAGAAGATTATATAAATATGGCTTAGAATCTGGGAAAGTAATAGCAGTAGTATCACCTCTTATTACAACAACGCTCCTTATTGTATTAGTTGGCATATTTGGTTATGGAGGCTATCAAGTTGCAACAGGCTCTTTGTCAGCAGGAGCTTTAGTAGCTATAGTATTTTATATATTCCAAATTATGACTCCTGTAACATTAATGGCTCAATTTTTCACTCAAGCCCAAAAAGCAATGGGAGCAACAGAACGTGTCAATTCATTATTAGTAGAAGAGCTTGAAGAAGTTGTTGTATCCAACAAAGAAAATGTCAAAGAAGACATTGAAGCTGGAATTACCTTCTCAAATGTTGTATTTTCTTATAGTGAAAAGGGAGAAGTATTAAATAATATTAGCTTTACAGCTAAGGAAGGTAAAAAGACGGCAATTGTGGGTGAAAGTGGAGTCGGTAAAACAACTTTATTCTCATTACTTGAACGATTCTATATTGTTGACAGTGGGGATATTTTTTATAATGGTAGATCGATATATTCTCATGAATTAAGTGAATGGAGAGAGAAGATTGCATACGTTAGCCAGGATACCCCTATTATGGAAGGCAGTATTAAGGACAATTTAGTGTATGGCATAAAGAAAGATATAAGTGATTCCATTATTTTTGATGCACTAAAGAGTGCAGACTTAGACTCTTTTGTGTCATCACTGCCTCAAGGACTAGATACGGAGGTTGGTGAAAAAGGTATCCGCTTATCAGGTGGACAAAAACAAAGAATAGCAATTGCTAGAGCCATCATAAGAGATCCAAAAATACTACTATTAGATGAAGCTACAGCTCATTTAGATAGTCAATCTGAGGCACTCGTTCAAGAAGCTTTCAATAATTTAATGAGAGATAGAACAACGATAATTATTGCACACCGTCTTTCAACTATTAAGGATGCAGACTGTATTGTAGTTATACAGGAAGGTAAAGTATCAGGGTGTGGTTCACATTACGAATTATATGAAACAAATCAGTTATATAAGAACTTATTTAATCAGCAAACATTTTCTAAAGAATTGGTTCTTAGTGGGAATGTGTGAAAAATTTCAATGAAGAAGGCCTTTTTGATGTATTTTTTATCCCCTCAAAGGTAGACCTATTTACATAAAAATCTGGATACTCGAGGGGATTTTCTATTTTCTCTAATTGGGATTCGAGATTTCTTTGTATCCCGATTTACCCCATATGACTTGTCACAGTTGATCCTTAAAGTTCAATTCTCATTTACTATCTATGCATTAGTTCCACATTTACGAGCTTTCCTAATTTGGCGCGGCGCCGGCCATCGAGTTCTGCCGTTTGGTCCGCATATGGGCAAGGCTCTATGCAAACAACCGCGTTCATAGTTCAGACTTTGCATAGAGCATCCGGTAAACCTTCCTCGATAATTTATGAGTTCCTCCTTCTTCTAGGTCACATGATTACTTCGATGCTATACTTCTTCGTCTGCGCTCCTCATATTTCTTCTTTCTCTAATAAAGACGCCTCAACTCTATTGAACTCTAACACCGTATTCAGCTTTTGCCCCTTGGTAATCAGATGTATAATTATGGAATAGGACTCAGACAACACACGACCCGGCCAAAGATAGGAGCTATCTAAGGCCGGGTCGCGTCGTCAATAAGGTAATTATTCAAAGGGAGGGAAAAATCATGAGAATAATTAGATCTCGGGGAAAAAGCTTTGATTTAGATAACTTCTTAAAGAAACCGTTATTTGCTCATCTGTCAACCATGTCGGAAGAGGGTCCACGAGACTCTCCAGTTTGGTTTCATTGGGAAAGAGAACGGATATGGATTATTGGAATTACTTCTACAGATAGTTTTCCAAAGAGAATCGAGAAAAATTCAAAATGTGCAATTGGAATTGTTGATTTTGATCTTTATAGTGGACTTGTTTTACATGCAGGATTTAGAGGTGATGCAGAGGTTAAATCATTTGATCATGAGATAGCATATCGATTACTGTCACGATATTTAGGTCTGCATGAAGAACGATGGGATCCAAGATTTCGGAATTTAGATGACAGCAATGTATTGATATGTTTTAGACCGGAAACCGTCGTAATCCGAGATCAATCATACGTTCCAGCAAAAGAAATGATATAGATCGGCGCAAAGCATAAATATCCATATATCAGACAAGCCAGTGCTGCAGAATTCAATACAACTTTATCGTACGACTCAAGCGAATTTGATGGTCATGCTCTTTCTCAACACGGTTTATATCCATATAAATATTTGGATCATCAGTGGACAGATGAATACCGATATCCTTTTTGATTAAGATCGACGATGAAATAGCAGGTTTCATCTTTGTACTAACAGGTGTACCCAAAGAATATGTTAAATTGAGTACAGCCAATGAGACAAATGTCATTAGTGATTTCTTTATTATTCGGAAGTTCGGAAGAAGGAATTATGGGAAGCAGGCGGCGTTCTACCTTTTTGACAGATTTCCTGGTGCATGGGAGATTAGACAAACAGAAACAAATATACATGCCACTCAGTTTTGGAAGAGAGTAATTGATGAATATACGAAGGGGGAGTACATAGAAAAGCATGTTGAAGATGACCGATGGCGGGGACCCGTTCAATGTTTTCAATCCGCAAAATAAAAGAAAGGAAGATGTCCATGGAACTGAAAGAAATCAAGCAAAAATTAAAAGAAACAAGAGATGAATTACTTGAAATTGTTAATGCATTGAATGGAGATCAATTAAGCAAGCGTAAAGAACCAAACAGTTGGACTATAAGTCAGGTATGTCAACACTTAATTAAGACAGAAGAATTATATGTCATGGCAATAAAGAAAGGATTAAAGAGTACAGAAGATTCGTTTAGCGAGAATATACCCCAATGGGAGCTTTTGGTTGATAGAAGTAATAAGATAGAAGCTCCTGACATTGCTAAACCGGACGCTGAAGCTTTAGAAGGTACAGAAATAATTGAAAAATTAACTCATTCAAGAGAGAAGTTAAACGAAGTATTAAACACGGTTAAAGACCCATCACTGCTAAGCAGAAGATATTTTGTACACCCGGTTTTTAAAGAGATGTCATTAATGGAATGGGTTAAATCACTGTACTTGCATGAACAAAGACATATTAAACAAATTATTCAAATTAAAGATGGAATTTAGTAAGCAATTGCATGTTAGAAGAAGGCGGATACATTCGATAACACCGTATCTACGCTGTGGGCTTCGCCCTCGGTTGCAAGATGGGGGAGGCGAGGAAGAAGATTCAGGTCTCAAGTTTTAAAAGCGGAGGCATCACCACGTGGATCGTGAAAATCGATGAGTATGGTATAGAGATAAATACACAAGAAATAATTCACCGATTGCAGGCTAGACCAGAGGTGAGCATAGGTAGTCATTGTGGGCAATTGATTATAAACAGATTACAGGGGTCTATAGTTACCTAGGTTTTTCTTCTTATGCCCATCATATGTGCGGGAATCAATGTATTTTATGAAAAAGCCCTCTAACAATTCAATTCGTTGGTCCTTAAAGGACAACTTATGGGATTTGACATTGTTCAACTGCGCTTCTAACCCACCTATTTTTCTCATTGCCTCCTGCAACTGTCGTTCGCAATCTGGGAGCCTGGAGCGGAGGCAAGGCCGCCTTCCCCGCGGCTCTAGTATTTTGCTAAAAAGATCAACATCAGGAGGAACCGATGAGCGATTAACCGATCGATATTGCCACTTTTCATGAGACGATTTTTCAACTTCTAGGAATAGCCGCGATAGAAAGCGGCGTCGAGAACCTGGAGCCTATTCGATGCGGAGATGCTGCCGCTCTCCGCATACGCTCATCTGCCTCATGCCGCGCTGTGGCGGACGGGAGGGGGGGCTGGAAAATGAAGTTCTTATCCAGTTCGAGTTCGCCATCGATCAGTCGGTAGAAGGCTTGCAGTCACTGGAATTCCTTGCTTGGTTCGTCCGGGATTACGCGCGGGGCGGCAAGAAAATTCAATTGCGCCCCTTCGCGCTTCCTCCAGAAACGCCTTATGCCAGACATTGGGGAAGACGCTGAAATTTCATATCGATCTATTTGTGGATGGAAACGAGGACACGTTAGAGCCCCTTGTGAGGATTGAGACGACGCAATACAGTCGCGGTTTTACGAACGATTCGGGTTTGCTGTGGAGCGGGCTGTCCCGGACGGCTTCGCACCGGGCTTCGATCTTGTGGAGATGGAGCTCGATCTCTCGAAGCAAGACAATGCAGAGCAATGGTCATGACAAAAGTACCGGCAATGTGATGTTCCGAGAAGCGTGACGGCGCAAGGTGCGACCCTCATGGTGCTATCCTTTGTCGCACGTGTTGGAGCATTCCTCCGAGCCGGCTTCTCCCATTTCCAATTTCAGTTGGGAGATCCGCTTTTCGCCCCAATCGTACATCATCTGAATGATCGGCAGCAGGGTCATCCCCAGCTCGGTCATTGAGTACTCCACGCGCGGCGGCACCTCCGGGTACACTTCCCGGTGCACGATGCCGTCCTCCATCAGTTCTTTCAGTTGGCTCGTCAGCATTTTGTGCGTAATTTTGGGGAACAGGCGCTGCAGCTCGCTGAAGCGATGCGGTCCTTCCACCCCGAGATGCCACAGGATGACCACCTTCCACTTGCCGCTGAACATGGAGAGGGTCAGTTCCTTGGAACAGGTAAAATCACCGTTTTTGAGCTTTTCCTTGATTTCTTTTCGTATGTCCGTCATCGATAAACTACACCTCTTCGTTGTTCTTATCCAATAGTACCTTTTTCGTAACCACCGCACAAAAAAGTGCATTCTTCCCGCACCTCGCGATACGGGATATAATGGCGTTAATCGAACATCATTCTTCTTATATTGTAAAGGAGTGACACGACAATGTCTAAAAAAGTGCTGATTCTGACCGGCGATGCGGTTGAAGCATTGGAAGCATACTATCCCTATTATCGTTGCTTGGAGGAAGGATTCGAAGCTACCATCGCTTCGCCGACGGATACGAAAGTACTGCATACCGTCGTCCACGATTTTGAAGACTGGCAGACGTTTACGGAAAAGCAGGGCTACCAGTTGGAAGCCCATGCTTCATTTGAGCAGATCGATCCCGAGCAGTATGATGCCCTGATTATCCCGGGCGGACGGGCACCCGAGCATATTCGCCTGCATAAAGATTTCCCGCGGATTGTCCGCCATTTCTTCCAGAAGGATAAACCGGTCATGATCCTATGCCATGCCAGCGTTGCGCTGACCGTGATCGCCGAAGAGATCAAAGGGCGGGAAATGTCGGCCTACTTCGCTTGCCGTCCGGAAGTGGAAGCGGCAGGGGCGAAGTATATGGAAACCCGGTTCCACGTGGATCGCAACCTGATTTCAGGCCATGCATGGAACGACTTGCCGCAGCTGATGAGAGAATTCGTGAAGCAGGTCAATGCTTTAGCCTAAATGTAATCAAATAGGAAGAGCAAAGGACAGCATGAGGTTGCTGTCCTTTGTTGTATTATACGTTTCCACTATTATGAAATGAAGTTATACTAAGGGGAGTAAGCGAACACAGCAAACACAGAGCTGACGCGTTTCGCAGCAAGGGAGTTGTTGAAGGGTGTTTCAAAGAAAAATTCCGATCTCGGTTCACATGAATCTGTTATTCGGACCTTTTGGTGCAAAATTAATAGTGCCCATATTTTGTTTTTACATGCTCATGTATGTTTCTCTTTTCAATTCCTTAATAGCGAACCGAACTGCTATTTTTTTCGCTATACCTTTTCTCATCATGTACGGTGTTTATTATCTTTTCATCCAAAGAAAATATATGAGAACGATTAAACTGCTTAGGATTGGACTGGATGTCTTGCAGCCGTTTCTGTAATAATCATATTTCTATTTGTATATAAAGCAGGAAGAGGTTAAGTTTAACGTCTTCTACGATGATCATAGTGTACAGGATCTATATTGCGAGTTGTATATCAATATATTAGTGCAAGACAATGTTCTTGAATTGAAAGAGACGGACACTGAATATCGGGAGAATATAGTAAGAGCCTAGGCAAGTAGCGGATGATTGAATTGCCCTTCCTCTATTAACCCCCAAAACCCTTGCTTAACAAGGGTTTTTCCCGCCCCTTCTTCGGCGCTATCTACCTGTTGCCCCCGCCATCCTTTGCATTTTCCCCCGCCTGGGTTGCGCTTCCACCGCATCCTTTTCATACGAGCTATATTATCAAAACAGTATCCGTTTGTTATAATGTCTGAACGAAGTTGGAAGAATGGATGTTATATACTTGTCTCAAAGTAAATAGAGTTAGGATGAGCGTCAGATGAAAATTTTGTTGGTGGAAGATGATAAAACGATCGCGTCCGGACTTGAATATTCACTGCAGCAGGATCATTTCTCTACGGTGCTTTGCCATGATGTTGCATCGGCCAAACAGGTGATTGCGGAAGATCTGGCTCAATTCGCATTATGTCTGTTTGATTTATCCCTACCCGATGGCAGCGGCTATGAATTGTGCAAGCTCGTCAAAGAGCGGAGAGATATTCCGGTCATCTTTTTAACGGTGATAGATGATGAGGTCAATGTTGTCATGGGGTTGGATATGGGGGCGGATGATTATATTACGAAGCCTTTTCGCGTTCGCGAGCTTCTGTCGCGAATCAAATCCGTCTTACGGAGATACCATAAGCCGTCTCAGACCAGGTCGATCATCGAGATAGATCAGGTTCGCATTAATATGCTCGAGGGAAAGGTGTATAAACACGGCGCGGAAATTCCGCTGACGGCTTTAGAGTATCGCTTGCTGCTCATTTTCGCCAATCATATTGGGCAGGTGCTTACGAGAAACCAGCTGCTGGAGCAGATCTGGGATGTCGCAGGGGACTTCGTGAATGATAATACATTAACGGTGTATATCAAAAGGCTGCGGGAAAAGCTGGAGGATCAACCGCAGCGTCCGACGCTCATCAAAACCGTCCGCGGTCTGGGCTATAAGGTTGGTGATTAGATGCTGCGGAACCGGGAGATTCAAATTTTGCTGCTAACGATGGGCTTCATCAGCTTGACGGCGACCGTTGCTGCCGCTTGGATATCGCCAGTCGCTGCGGCGCTCGTGTTCGCTGCCTCCGCTTTGCTTATGGGGAGCAGCCTCGTATTCACGCGGTGGAGATATCGCGAACTCGAAAAGCTGTCTTCCTATTTGCGCCAAATTAGCAGCGGCAATGATTCGCTTGATGTTCGCGATAATCAAGAAGGCGAGCTTAGCATTTTGAAGAATGATATTTATAAAGTGACACTCATGTTGTCTGAGCACCGCTCTCTTTTACAGCAAGATAAAATCCAACTGACCGATGCCATTTCTGATATCTCCCATCAGCTCAAAACGCCGCTGACTTCCATGACGGTCATGGCCGATTTGTTGCGCGATCCCGAGCTGCCTCAAGCGAAAAGAACGGAGTTTACGCGCAATATTCGGATTCAGCTGGAACGAATCGATTGGCTGGTCACTTCCTTGCTGAAGCTCTCGAAAATTGAAGCAAAGACGGTTTCCTTTAAAAAAGATCGGGTACCGGTGAACATACTCGTGCAAAAGGCGTTAGAGCCTGTTCTCATTCCGATGGATATTAAAGATATATCGGTTTCGGTTCAGGGAGAAGATACCGTCGCATTTGATGGCGATCTCCAGTGGACGGCCGAAGCGCTCATCAATATTTTGAAGAACTGTGTCGAGCACACGGAGGAAGGCGGAGCGATCGCCATTTCTTTTTCGGAAAATGCGTTATTTACGGAACTCATTATCGAAGATAATGGCAAAGGAATCCCGAAGGAAGATTTGCCCTATATTTTTAAACGGTTTTATAAAGGGAAGAATGCGAGCGAGGGCAGCATCGGCATTGGTCTGTCGATGGCTCACAGCATGATTACAAGTCAGAACGGTGTGATTGACGTAGCGAGCGGCAAGGATAAGGGGACGCAGTTTCGGATTAAGTTTTACAAGCAGGTGATTTAAGCCCAGGTGACTAAACTGTCATTTTCGGAGTCACTGGAAAGTCATTTTAGACAGATAAAATGAGTTCCATCAGCACATCTATGGAGGTTGTATCATGACCATTTTACAAATCGAACATCTGTCTAAAATTTACGGGAAGGGCGAATCATCGATTAAAGCGCTTGATGATGTTTCTTTTTCGGTCCAAAAAGGGGAGTTCGTCGCCATTATCGGTCCATCCGGATCAGGGAAATCGACGCTGCTGCATCTGTTAGGCGGCGTGGACCGGCCGACCAGCGGCAAAATCCTCGTTGATAATACGGACATGTACAGCTTGAATGAAACGCAGTTAGCGATTTTTCGACGCAGGCAAATCGGCTTGATCTATCAGTTCTACAATCTGATTCCCGTCCTGACGGTGGAAGAAAATATTACGCTGCCGCTCTTGCTTGATAAGCAGAAGGTGGATCGGAAGCAGCTTGACGATCTCGTCAAGACATTGAGCCTGCAGCAGCGTCTGAACCACCTGCCGAATCAGTTATCCGGCGGACAGCAGCAAAGAGTCTCGATTGGCCGAGCGCTCATTGGCAATCCGGCGATTATGCTGGCGGATGAGCCCACCGGCAACCTGGACAGCAAGAATAGCAGCGAGATCATCGACTTACTGAAAATGTGCAACAAAACCTATCAACAGACGCTGATCGTGATTACCCATGATGAACGGATTGCTCTGCAAGCCGACAGGATCATCTCGATTGAAGACGGACGGATCGCCAAGGATGAGGTGATTCGCCCATGAATATCGTCAATAGACTCACCGTCAGACATATGAAGCACAACAAGAAACGAACGCTGGTGACTATCATCGGAGTCATGATTTCGGTGGCGATGGTGACGGCTGTGTCCACGCTTGCTTTTTCTTATTTGGATGTCATGAAAAGGCAAACCATCGCGGATGGAGGGGAATGGCATGTCCTATACAAGGATGTAAACAGGGAACAACTTGAAGCGATTCAAAATGATGATGCAACAAAAACCGTTGTGCTCATAAGAGATCGCGGCTACGCTCCTTTGGCGGGAGGTCAAAATCCAAGCAAGCCATATTTGTTCATCAAGGAGTATAATGCACAAGGTTTAGCGGAATTCCCGATTGAGTTGAGCAAAGGGCGTCTTCCGCGCACAGACAATGAAGTCGTGATTTCCGAGGCCATCGCAACGAACGCAAAGGTCAACTGTGAGATCGGCAATCAGCTCCAGCTCCAGGTTGGCGAACGGTTCACTGAAGGCACGGATAAGCCGCTGAATCAATGGAAAGCATTACGAGTGGAAAATGACAAGGTGACCGAGACCTTACAAAATGTCGCGACAAGGGAGTACACGATTGTCGGCATCATCAAGCGCCCTGCCTGGGAACCGACGTGGGCGCCGGGATATACGGCGATTAGCTATGTGGATGAGAACCTGCTGGGGGCGAATGATCGAGTCAATGCGGCGGTTGTCTTGCAGAAAGTCAATCGTTCCTTGTTCGCTCATGCGGAAGATTTGGCAAAGAACAACAACATCGAATCCGTCCAATATAATCACGAGTTGCTTCACTATTATGGCGTGGCCAAGACCGAAGCTGCGCAAAACACGTTGTTTTCCTTATCAGCCATTATTATGGCCGTCATTATGATCGGTTCGGTTTCGTTGATCTATAACGCGTTCGCGATTTCCGTCTCGGAGCGTTCCCGTCATTTAGGGATGCTTGCGAGCGTAGGGGCTACGAAGAGGCAGAAGAGAAATTCAGTGTTCTTTGAAGGTGTTATCATTGGGTTGATCAGTATTCCCACGGGAATGATATGCGGTCTTGCCGGGATTGGGATGACCTTGTGGTTCATCAATTCCATGCTTCAAGGGGCATTGGGGATTACGGAAAAATTAACGGTCATCGTCACGCCCCTGTCGCTCTTGATTGCCTGTGTCGTTTCGATGCTGACGATTTTCATTTCAACGTATTTCCCAGCCATAAAAGCGTCTAAGATCTCCGCCATTGATGCGATTCGCCAAACCACCGATGTGAAGCTTGCGGTTAAAGCCGTGAGGACGCCGATGTTCATTCGCCGGCTCTTCGGAATCGAAGCAGAGATAGGATTGAAAAACTTAAAAAGAAACAAGCGAAGGTACAACGCGATTGTATTTTCACTCGCGATTAGTATCGTTCTGTTTCTTGTCGTCTCCTTTTTCACCGCCAGCTTGAAAGAATCGTTGGTACTCTCCCAGGATGGCGTCAATTATGATCTTCAAGTGTCGTACGGCAATGAAAAAAGAATAGACGATCGGTTGCTTCAATCCATTGCATCCCTTGATGATGTAGAGGAATACAGCGTCATTCACGAGTTATACGGGGAGGCTTGGTTGGAAGAAGCAGTAATCGCTGATCAATTGAAAGAGATGGCAAAGGAGGATCAAAGCAGGCTTAGGGATGGAAAATACCCTTACTTTATTCGGATAAATGCATTAAATGATCCTAACCTGAAGGCTTATGCTAAAGCAGTTGGTGCAGATTACAACCAGCTAACGGACCCAACACATGTAGCGGCGATTGTAATCGATACGATTCACTATAAAGATATGGAAACTGAAAAATACGTCGAAGCGAAGGCCATTTATAAGAAAGTTGGCCAAAGTATCGATGTAATCTCTACACGTATAGATGGGGACTCAGTAAAAGAAATACTTGTAAACAAAGTGAAAATAGCTGCACTGACCGATCAATATCCGATGGGGATGGTTACAGAAGGGTTAGGCAGATTAAATATTATCGTGTCAGCGCGAATCATGGATCAGTTTATGTACGATAAGGGGAAGGATGTGAGTCACACCTATCTCTACCTGCAAAGCTCGGATCCAATGAAAACGCAACAGAAAATTGAAGATATGAAAGAGGCGAATTTGGTTGTTCACAATCTGTATCAATATCGAAAACAGAACGAACAGAAGATTCTGTTGATGTCCGTATTTTCTTACGGCTTTATCGCATTAATTTCATTGATTTCGATTGCGAATATTTTTAACACGATCTCCACGAGCATCTCTTTGCGCAAGCGGGAATTTGCGATGCTGAAATCGGTTGGAATTACTCCTAAGGGCTTTAACAAAATGATGAACTATGAAAGCATCTTTTATGGAATCAAGTCGCTGTGTTACGGGCTTCCTAGCAGCTTCGTCGTGATGTACTTGATCTACAGAGCGATGATGAACAAATTTAACTATGGATTTGTATTTCCATGGATGAGTGTTATGTATGTTATCGCTGTCGTATTTATCATTGTTAGTTCAGCGATGCTCTACTCCAGCGCCAAAGTAAAAAAGGAGAACATTATTGATGCAATAAAGCAGGAAAGTATATAGGTTGGAGTAAATAGACCCTGATGTTGAAGTCAGGGTCGTTTTTATTGCGGAAAAGATATTCTCGGCTTGACATAATCGAATAGAGAGGGATATGAATGGATAGTCGGAGTACATAAATAGGCGGTGGCATAAGAAGCGATGAAAATATCAATCGAAGAAATCAATATCCTAGAGGACGAAGAAATCATCATACGATGTCATGAGGTCAATGAGGAAATTTTGAGCCTTGTGCGCCGGATGAAAGTGAAAAGCAAGGTGCTAATGGGCTTTCATGAAGATGCGATTCACCAAATCAAGCTTAGCGATGTGTACTATTTTGAAGCGGTGGATAACAAGGTGTTTATGTATTGCCGGGATAAGGTCTTTGAAGCGAAACAGAAGCTATACGAGCTCGAACAGTTATGTGAGGGACGGAAATTTTTCCGCGCATCGAAATCCAGCATCATCAATATCGCCAAAATTTCGTACATCAAACCGTCACTTAGCGGGAGGTTCGAGGCAAGAATGGATAATGGGGAAACGGTTATGGTGTCGCGTCAATATGTACCGATTCTTAAAACGATGCTTGGACTATAGGGAGGGGAGAAAATGAATTTTTCAGAGATTCTAAAAAGACTGGCAAGAGATTACTTGCTTATTTTTGCAGGAATTGTTATTTGTGTCTCTCTGTTTAATCACATATATGCCGTGATGAACGCTCTGGATGCTTCGGAGTTCTCACTCGGTCTCCGTCATATATACGCAATCATGATGTGTGCATTGGTGGGCGTATTGCCAAGTCTTATCTTCTATTTTCCCTCCACAATCAGTGAAAAGGGAATGCGTATGCGAATCCTGATCCATTTTATTATCGTGGAAGCCGTGCTGCTTATTTTCACGAATAGGATGGGCTGGGTTACGGGAACAGCCGGAGCAACGATACTTGCATTACAAGTTGCCATCATATACATGCTGGTCTGTTTGCTTGGATGGAACAATGACCGCCAAGTCGCTAGGGAAATCAATGAGCAACTAATGAAGCTTAAAAAAGCAGATGAACAGTAAGGCGGGGAAGCAGCAGCTTACCCCGTTTTTTTTACAGCTTACCTTGCTTATCATGCAGCATGCCGCAATGCATATTTACGCTGCGCACAGGGTTGTGTATGCTGATGCTGCACTAGATAAACAAAGGGGGCTTGGATTATGGGGATCCTTCTCTTGGTTATTGCAGCCGTTTTTGAGGCAGCATTGGCTGTATATTGCATTTGGACAAAGTCGAATCAGAACAAAGTCAGAGGCATGATGAGAATCGGGGCGTTGGCCTTATTCGTTATGTTCACGCTGGCTTCGGTCATTGAGTGGAGCTTCCGCTGGGTGGGAATTGGCCTGCTGCTGCTTGTCTGGGCGGTGCTTGGAGTGAGAACGCTGATACGCAGCAAGGAGGAGCGGCAGCAATACAGATGCGGCCGCATTGTCAGAAATGCTGTCGTTATGCTTGTGCTTGTCGTAATAGCTGTAACTCCCGCCCTCGTATTCCCGCAGTATGCATTGCCGCAAGTTACGGGGGAGTATCAAGTCGCACGCGTATCTTACACCTATATGGACAAAAACCGCATGGAACAGTTTACCGCCACGGGAGAAAACCGAGTCGTCAATGTTGGGTTTTGGTATCCCGACAATGCAGACGGAACCTACCCGCTTGTGGTATTCTCGCATGGAGCCTACGGCATCAATGAAAGCAACGCCTCTACCTATATGGAGCTTGCAAGCCACGGCTATGTGGTGTGTTCGATTGATCATCCTTATCATTCCTTTTATACGGCATCGGTCGACGGAACAGTCGCACTCGTCAATTCGGAATATATGCAGGAAGTCAACAATTCCAACAAGGGCGTGTACACGGTTGAGGAAACCTACGGGCTTATTCAAAAATGGATGAAGCTGCGCACGGATGATATGAACTTTGTGATCGATACGATTCTGGAAAAAGCCAAAACTGGCAGTGAGAACGTGTATCAATTGGTGAATACCGAAAAAATAGGTGTATTCGGCCACTCCATGGGCGGTGCAGCGAGTGTGTGGCTCGGCAGGGAGCGGGAGGATATAGGCGCCGTTGTAAATATTGACGCCCCGCTGTTCAGCGAGCTTGTCTACAATCGAGAGACCGACGATTTTGCGGCAAGCGGCCAACCTTATACGACCCCGCTTCTTAATATGTATTCTGATAGTGTCTGGGTGCAGCTCAATAGCAATTCGACGTATGCGGCGAACAAAGCAATTGATGAACATGGCAAAGTTTATACCGTTCATTTTCAAGGCGCGAAGCATATGAGTCTTACCGATCTGGCACTCTTTTCACCGATGCTTGCCAATATGCTGCAGGGCGGCAGGGCAGAAATTGATGTCTACTACGGTATTGAGACGATGAACCGAATCATACTGGAGTTTTTCGATTGCTATCTCAAGGGGAAGGGCAGCTTCACTTCTGCGGGGACCTATTAATGACAAGTGAGGTTACAAGCCATACCTGGTTCATTCAAGGGAGGCCGCTCCGCGGATCCTGGCTTCGAACAAAAACCGCTCAGGCGGCTTGATTCGCTGCCTGAGAGCATTTGAGCGGCAAAATCATATTTCTTTGATGTTAAGAGCTGCAAATAGATTTCGAAGGCAATGGCATTTTTGAACCGTATGCGACGACGAAGCCGTCTCTCGTTTTGTTGGGAAGGGAAGGCGTGGAGATGACCCGGTCTTTTCCTTGTTTTTTGTGTCAAGAAATATACCACCTTTCACTGACATGGTTATATACATATTCAAGCGAGAAGGAATTGGATAGAGATACTTGCCGAACGTCTCAACGTTGATGTCATACATTCGGGAAATGGAATGCAGAGGATGAAGTACGAGAATTGAGTCTGCAGTATGGAAGGGGGGGAACGTATCGTTCCCCCTTAACCTCCAATTCCCAGACGCAGGCGGGTTCCCGCCCCAATAGGCCCGCCGCAATTACGAGAGCCGCTTCACATCGAGCAGCTCATCCTGCGGCATAGCCAACGCCTGCTTCGAGAGCTCCAGCTTCAGCTTGTCAAAGCGCGCGATATCCTTAACCGTCATTGCTTGATTGCGGCCTTTGGCCAAGAAGTCGTAGAATTCAAGCGGAAGGAAGTCCTCCTTCAACGCCACTTCAACGGCCGCGCCATCTATCGTCGAGATGACAAAGGCGTAGGATTGAGCGCGATGCGGGTCGTATTGCGCGACCGGGTAATGGACATCCACCGTGTACGCCCCGCGCGTACCGGCGCGAGTCACGAATTCGAACGCATCGCGGAAGCCAGGGCCCGCATGCCCGGAGAGGATGCGGAGCGAGCCCCGCTGCGGCGGTTCTGTGCCGAACAATTCATGGATGGCCGCCTGTTGAACGCGAAAAGCGACAGCGATAGCCATAAGGGCCAGCTCACCATGATATTTCTTTATATCTTCAAAGCGGATTTCGATGATTTCCTTGTTGTCCCTAATGTGAATAACAGACATAGGTTAACCTCCCGGATGCACCCTCCCGCAGGGGCGCAGTAATTGTTACTCGTTGCTGGCAGAACGGAATACGCCCTGAACATACTCGCAAAAATCGGACTCAATGCGTGTCAGCGGAGTGCTCTTCCGCCGGACAAATCCGTTATTTCGCTCGATTCGCAAACCGAACACAGGCTTCGTTACGAGCTCGCCTGTATCCAGCATTCCACGCACGGCATAGTAGGGTATAAAGGCAGCGCCCAGTCCAGCCTTAATCGACTTCTTGATTACTTCAAAGCTGCTCATGTGAATCGTGTCAGGTTCTATCCCCAACGAACGGATCGGAGATAATATGCAGTCCTGCAAATAGCTGTTTTGCGGAAGCATCAGCGGTATGCGGGCGATATCGCGAGCGTAGAGCATTTTGCGCCCCGCCCAATCGTGATCCGGCGGAAGCACGAGCACAAACTCATCTTTGAACAGTGTGAAGGAGTCAAGTTGACCCTGAACGTACTTGTCTTCCTCATAAATAGGCAGGAAGGCCATATTGATTTTTTCTTCCATAAGAAGGCCGATCAGATCTGTATAACAATGGGTATGGAGCTCAAAGCGCTGCTGCGGAAAGCGATGGTAAAACTGTGCTAACATATCCGGCAGTATGTATACCCCTAAGTAATTGCTTGCATACAACGAGAGGACCGGATTCGAGAGCCCCGCGTTTTTGATGTTCAGCGAAGCCTCCTCGAACAGAACGATCATTTTCTTCGCGTATTGATGCAAAATTTCCCCCTGAGCCGTCAGCCGAACCGATTTCCCCGAACGGATGAACAGGGTCGCCTCGAATTTCTCTTCCAGCTGTTGAATGTGATTCGTCACCGTCGGTTGAGAGCAGAAGAGCCGCTTTGCCGTTTCGGAAAAAGACCCGCATTCAGCCAACGCGAGAAACGTTTCCATTTTATCTAGAACCTTCACGAGAGGAGCCTCCTAAGGGGGATGGGAATCGTAGTGAGTATACTATGAATGAGATTGAGAATCAATATCGATTGAGATGTGATGCCTATCGTGTTTTTTAATACATCGATTAAATAATAGTATGAAAGCGAAACCAACCCGGTTAAATCGGTATGATTTCATATAACACTCCTTATACATGATATTGATTTTCATTCTCAATTAATTTATCTTAAATTTTGTACGTTACAGCTAGAGTTGAGAAAAGGAGTGTTATTGTTATGCGTTTTCGCACAGCATCATATTTCATCTTATTGGTAACGGCATTCCTGTTGCTCGCGGGATGTCGTTCAGCGAATACATCTTCAGCGACAGAAGCTGCAGAGACACCACAGCTCTCTTCGTCAGCGCAGCAGCCTTCCATTCGCATCGGATGGCAGGACAGCGGCTATCCATCGCCGTTTGCCTTCAAGCCGTCAGGTCCGGGCGGTTTTTTGCGGAATAGCTTCCTGTTCGACACGTTAACCTGGAAAGACGATACGGGGATTATTCCATGGCTTGCTGCCTCGTGGAAGGTGTCTGAAGATGGATTGCGTTATACGTTCACGCTGGAACGGGATGTGAAATGGCATGACGGAACGGCCTTGTCCGCCGATGATGTCGTGTTCACATTTGAATACTTCAAGACGCATTCGTTTCCCTGGACAGGCGACCTAAGCCAAATCCAATCCGTGACCCGCACGGGGGACGGAACGGTAGAGTTTCAGTTGAACAATAAGTATGCTCCGTTTTTAACGGATCTGGCCGGGATCGTGCCGATTATTCCGAAGCATGTATGGGAAAAAGTTAGCGATCCGATTGCTTATCGCGACCCGTCAGCCTTGATCGGAACCGGTCCGTTCACCCTGAAGCAGTATGATGAGAAATCGGGGCAATATTGGTTCACCGCCAATGAGAGCTATTTCAAGGGAAGCGTTAATGTTAAGGATGTGGCTTACATAGATGTGAAGAATAAAGTGCTGTCTCTGCAAAAAAATGAAATCAATGCGGCATCGACGTTAAGCTATCAGGAAGCGGAGCAGCTTCAGAAGGAAGGCTTCCAGATGATGAAGAGCGAACCGACTGGCAGCGCGGTACGCATCGTATTCAACCTTGATCATCCGCAATTACAGGATAAACGATTGCGCCAAGCATTGGCCTATGCGCTTGATCGTGCGGACATGGCCGGCAAAATAGCGGGCGGGACGCCGATCCCAGGCAGCGGCGGAATTATACCGCCGGATTCGCCTTGGTATAACGGTAAGGTGAAGACCTATGAGTATAGCACGGCCAAAGCAGAACAAATGTTGGACGAGCTTGGTTACCGCAAAGACGGCACCGGCGTACGCCAAGATCTGAAGCTAAGCGTGATCGTCTCCTCGACTTCCAAAGAAGCGCAAATGATGAAGGAGATGCTGAAAAAGGTTGGCATAGAATTGAACATTCAACAGGTGGATGGAGTGACGTTCACCTCCGCCATGGGGGAGAACAAGTACGATATGGCCTTGACGGGGCATATCGGATTAAGCGGCGATCCCGATTTCCTGCGGCTGTGGTTTTTGGGGAAAGCAAGCAATTCGTTTGCAGCGAGAGGAAGCTCATTTGACCATCCGCAATTCCAGCAGTTAGCCCAAGAGCAGCTGCAAGAGCTGGATTCGGCAGCACGCAAGCAGATTGTTGGCGAGATGCAACTGATTTTGTCAGAGGAATTGCCCACGCTAGTCTTGTATCATCGTCCATTTTATTTCTTGTATAAGGAAGCCGAGTTCGACCGTTGGTTCAATACGTATGGCGGTATAGCCGACGGAATACCGCTCTGGGACAACAAGGCGGCATTTATCGATGCGAAGAAGAAGTAAGAACACGTTCACCTATTTGGTTGTGCTGTTATTTGTACTGCTCTTAAATTTTGTCCTCCCTCGGCTGCTGCCGGGGGGGCCTGTTGATTTTTTAGAGGGCGGGGAAGACGGCCCCATTTTTATTTCGGATGTGCAAAAAGCATCGATGATGGAATACTATCGGCTCGATGAACCGGCATGGATGCAGCTTGTGAACTATGTGAAGGGGATCATCACCTTCGATTTCGGGCAGTCGTTCACCTATAAAATGCCGGTCTATGAAGTGATTATGAGCCGGCTTCCATGGACGCTGCTCATCGTCGGCGCTGCCACCGTACTATCCTTCCTCATCGGCATCGCCGCCGGATTGGTATCGGCATGGCGGCATACGGGGAATCAGGACCGAGGCTGGTTCATTGCCATGATTAGTGTCAGCACGATCCCGGAATTTTTGACAGGGATGCTGCTGGTGCTCGGGCTTTCCGTGAAGTGGGATTGGTTCCCTCTTGGCGGCGCGGAGACGCCTTTTTATGCGGCTAACGGCTGGTGGGATCATGTGCTTGACGTGTCTTGGCATGCGGTTCTGCCAATCGTGACCTTGACGGCGGCGAATATGGCCAGCATTTATTTACTTATGCGCAATGAAGCGATTCGGGTGCTGCGCGAGCCGTTTATTGAATTTGCCTTAGCCAAAGGTGTGAACAGGAGGACGATGTTGGTTAGACATGTCCTGCGCAGCGCCATTCTTCCGGTTCTAACCCTGATTGTGGTCCGCCTTGGCGGGTTGCTGGCGGGATCGGTCCTCGTCGAGACGGTCTTTTCATACCCGGGCATCGGCAAGTTGCTGCAGGAAGCGATACTGGCGCGGGATTACCCGCTGCTGCACGGACTTTTCGTGCTGATGACGGTATTTGTATTGCTGCTGAACATGATTGCAGATCGGGTATATCCGCGGCTAGACCCTCGCATCCAACTCGGAAAAGGGGGAGCATGATGAATCCAACCAAAATGGCAGGCATCGTAATTATCGCCTGTTTTGTCGTACTGGCTCTTGCCGGGCCACTGCTTGCAAATGCAGACCCCTTTGCCTTTGATCATGATCGGCTGCTCGCTCCATCAAGCGCGAATTGGCTCGGCACGAATGCGCTGGGGCAGGATGTCTTCAGCCAGTTAAGCTACGGAGCGCGTGCGACCTTCCTCATCGGGCTGGGTGTTGCCCTGCTGAGCACCGCACTCAGCGGCATGCTTGGCCTTGCGGCAGGGTATGTCAGAAGACTTGATCCGCTGATCAATGGATTGGCGAACGTTCTGCTCGTGCTGCCTTCTTTGCTGCTGGTGCTTCTGGTAGCCGCCTTTACGGCAGGCGGTGTCTGGCAGCTGATTATTACGCTAGGCCTGCTTACTTGGCCTGGATATATGCGGCTGATCCGATCCTCCGTGTTGTCGCTGCGTGAACGTGAATTTGTGAAGGCGTCCCAGTTGTTCCATGGAACACCGTTCTATATATTACGAAAGCACCTGATGCCCTTTATCGTTCCATTGCTGCGAACGAAGTTCATTCTATCGTTCCGTCAGGCCGTAACGATGGAGGCGAGCTTATCTTTCCTTGGTCTTGGCGATCCGAACCAACCGACATGGGGGAAAATGCTGGAGCAAGCGTTCCATAACAACGAGACCTGGATGACGGCGGCCTGGCAGTGGACGATTGTGCCGCCTATGCTGGCGCTCCTGCTGGTTACGATCGGGCTGGCCTTGGTAAGTGAAGGTGAACATCAACAGGGAAGCAGTTGGCTTCGTTCCTTCCGCCCCAGCAGCAAGGTGAAGCCTCGGCGTGCCGAGCCGCGGCCTTCACGTGCTGCTGAACCAGATGAACCCGCGGTTGAGGTTCACGATCTAAGCGTAGTGCATCAGGGGCGCACGATATTGCAGCCGATGTCTTTTGCCGTTAGAGCGGGAAGCATTACGGCGATTATTGGCGAATCAGGCTCAGGCAAAACGACGCTGGCAAGGGCGGTATACGGGTTGCTGCCGGATGAGGCAATGAGCGGATCGGTCTATATTCGCGGTGGCGGATCGGCGGAGCAGGGACTGAATCGTTGGGTCGACGCCGCATTCATTGCGCAGGATCCGCGGCTTAGCTTTCATCCGCTGTTGACCATTGGGCAGCAATTCATGGAGGCCATGAAGGGAAGGGGCACATCCAAGGCTGATGTTGCCGGGAAGCGGCTGGCCGCTGAGCAGGCCATGCGGGAAGTCCAGCTTCCGGAACGGCTGCTGGACAGCTATCCGCATGAATTAAGCGGAGGCATGCTGGGCCGCGCCCTGATTGCGCTGGCGCTTATCAATAAGCCGGCCCTGCTGATTGCGGATGAGCCGACAAGCGCGCTTGACCCGCTCATCAAGCGGGAAATCTTCCGCTTGCTCATCGAGAAAGTGAGAGCGCATGGGATGACCCTGCTGCTCATCACCCATGATGTGCCGTCAGCACTGCGTGCAGCGGATGATGTGATGATTATCAAGGAAGGCCAACTTGTGGAGCATGCGTCTGTGGAGAAGTGGCTGCAGAAGCCTGCCACGAGCTATAGCCGCGAGCTGCAGACATTTATCCCATCGATGAGGTGAGACCTATACAGGCAAGGAGTGCATGTGATGCTGCTAGAGCTACAGCAAATTTCAAAGCGTTTCGATCCGTTTTTGCCCTTTGCGGTTCAGAACATATCTTTCTCCATCTCCGATCATGAAATATTTGCGCTAGCAGGTGAAAGCGGATCCGGAAAATCGACGCTGGCCCAGCTCATTGCCGGGTTGCAGCAGCCGACGGAAGGGAGGGTATTGTGGAAGGGGACTCCCCTTACGCCGCAAGCGAGCGTGCAGCTCGTATTTCAGAACCCGGATCGATCACTTAACCCGTATTGGAAGATCAAAGATATTATTGCCGAGCCGCTTCGGTTGAAGCAATGGACGCGCTTGGCGTCGCAGCGGAAGGCCGAGGAACTGATGGAACGGGTTCGCCTGCCTCATGAGCTATTAGAGCGGCGTCCCGTCGAATGCTCAGGCGGACAAAAGCAGCGGATTGCCATCGCGCGCGCCTTAGCGCTGGAGCCTGAATTGCTCATTGCCGATGAGATTACATCGGCCCTGGATCCGATGACGGAGCGGGACATTTTAAGCTTGCTGTCGGAGCTGAAGCAGGATCATTACATGTCCATCTTATATATTACGCATCGGTTGGACACGATTCACGGCTTCGCCGATGTTGTCGGTGTGATGAAAAACGGCATGCTGCTTGAGAGCGGAGCGGCAGCGGATATCATGCTGCATCCCGTTCACGCCTATACCCAATCACTCATAGCGGCTTGTTATGATGACAATTACATAGGGAGGTTATGAATAGCAAGATGACGGAGCCTATCAAAATCGCTTATTTGGATTCCTATTCGGACAGTCCCTCGCGGGTGTATCGGCATGAATTGTATGAACATCGGTTAGAGCGCATGTTCTTATACGATATGACGATAGATAGACTGGCGCCATACGGCGCGCTGATCGTGCCGAATAATATAGACGAGGAATTTTTATATCAGCATCGTGATTGGATAGCGCAGTATCTGGAACAGGGACGAATTGTCGTGTCCTTTGCCCAAATCTTTTTGTCGTGGCTGCCAGGCAATGGCCTATGGAATCGGAGTCCGCTGGACATCAACGAACGGACGATCCTTGCCCATGACGAGCATCCGCTTTTTCACGGTGTCACGGAGTATGACTTGAATTATCGGCGCGGGGTCAAAGGCTTTTTCTCGCGGGGCTATTTCGAGGCTCCTGCAAATGCGGAGATCGCGCTAAGAGATAATGCGGGGCAGACCGTTGTGTACATTGATCGTCATACGACCCGAGGCACGATTATGGCAGGCGCCGGGACCGATCTGATAGGCTACGGCTTGTCCGACACGACTACGGCACGAAGATTAGGGCCGCAGCTGCTGGCTTGGATCGATAGGGAGTATCTGTATAAGCGGACCACCAATAAAAGGAGTTAAGGCGATGAAGACAGCTATCTTATACAGCGGCATCAGCTACCAGCATTATTTTTTTACGAGAAAGGACGGAAAGTACAGACAGCGGTTTACGGATAGAATCTACTTATTGGATTTGCATCGAACCGATCTGCGGCCGTACGATTACGTCATTGTGCCGACTCGCTTGAATCAAGATATACTATTCGAGCATGCGGAGCAATTCCGTCAATACTTGGATCAGGGAGGACACATCATCAGCTTTGGGGAGATCGAGAAGCCGTGGCTCTCTCCCGTCAGATGGAAGTTTTACCCGACGAATTTTCACTGGTGGGTGAATCCGGGCGCGGATTTGCCATTGTATCCGGCTGATGCCCAACATCCCTTATTTCAAAGGATTACGGTCGGCGACGCGAAGTGGCATTATCATGGCGTGTTCCGGTTGGAAGCGGGGGCAGGAGCGGAGCCTGTTCTCGTGAATGAACTGGGCGAAGCAGTTATTTGCGTCGATCGGCAATCACACGCAGGAAATATGTATATGACAACGCTGGATCCGGACTATCATTTCGGACAAGGGTTTATTCCAAAGGTGGAAACCTTCCTGGATGGTTATCTTGCCTGGATCGAAGAGGATATGATGAACAGACCGATTCATTCTTAAAGCTTGTCAGGCCTTCGAGAGAGGCCTTATCGATTAAGGAGTTGTTCCCAGAGTAGATCTTCTGCCTGGCGGCAACTCCTTTCTCTATTCCTTTTCCATTTACCATACTTTTATCGATGGAATTTATGCAAGCCGGGCATAAGTAGTAACAAGTCTGCTGGTTCATTTCCGCATTTTCATCGTTGGCATAAGATTTGACATATCGTTTAGATGTGATATAATTTACCAAAATGATATAGTTACATTAAATACCTTTTATTCCGAATATAGCCGCACATACCCTGCAACTGCTTATTTCCAAGGAATTACTTAGATATGACTCCTTCCATTCAGTAGAATCAGTAGCTACTACACCACGATTCGAATAACGCTTTAACCATTCATCATTTTGTGCAATCTCACCCATTGGTTTCATTCATCCAACTGCTTCCTCAAATAAAATCTTATCTCATCTTAGAGCGAATTCATGGCTAAGTCGACCCCAAGTTGACAAAATAACTTTCTTTAACAATACTGGGCAGCATTATCTTTCTATTCTCAAGATAAGAATAAAATTCTATTAAAGAGTAAAAATATAATAAATTACATAATATAGTCGTTGTTCGTGTTGAACCATTTTCCATTCAACGACTCGACTTTATAAAGGGGTGAGGGACGAATTAGATGGCCGTTATAAGTCCAGGAATTTGTGGTTATTAAAGGCCCCCATTAACTGCAAATCATGAAAAGGGAGGAAAAACATGTCCATGGAAGAGCAAGTGAATTACTGGCTTACAGAACTAGCGGGAGAGATTCCGTTGCTGCAGCTGCCGATCGATAACTCCGGCAATAAAAATTATAGCTACGCGAGAGAGATTGAATCCATTGTTCTATCTGAATCTATCAGTGAGCGAATAAAATCGTTAGGTTTGCAAGAAGAAACAAACGTATTCACCTTACTCTTAACCGCATACCAAAGCTATCTTTATCGGTATACAGGTCAAAATGATATTTGGGTTGGTGTGATGACAGGTTGCAGGTCTGCTCTTTTTGTAAATCGAGCTTTTGTAAATGGAACGATGAATTTTAAGCAGCTATTGGCCGAGGTGAAGGATAAAGTAGCAAAGGGGCAAGCCAATCAAGATGTACCCTACGAAGTTATTGCAGAAAAACTTGCGAGCATTCACGCAGGAAGCACGGAATTATTTCAAACCCTGTTCAGATATATAGAACCCGGAGACGAAGATGCGAAGGGCATGCTTTATAACGATAGCAGCTTGCCGCTTATAAGGCTGCATGTTGACATAGCAGAGGCGGCAGACGGGTTGCAAATATCATTTGCTTATAACGCCTGCTTGTTTGCAGAACAAACGATACGACGAATGATAGAGAACTTTCGCTGCTGGATTGAGCAAGTGACAACACATGTTGACACACCGATTGATCAGCTGAGATTGATAACCAAGGAGCAAGAAAGGGAATTATTGGACGCGGGGTGCAGGAATGATGCCAATATGCTCCCTGACACGATTCTGACTGCTTTCGATGGCCAAGTACAACGTAACCCCGATGCAATCGCGCTTGTATTTGGGGAAAAGAAATCTACATACCGGGAACTGGATGTACGTTCGAATCAATTAGCGAATTATCTTCGCAAGACAGGCGTAACCAATGAAACGCTGGTAGGTATATGTTTGGAACGTTCCATCGACATGCTCGTGAGTATATTAGGAGTAATGAAAGCAGGAGGCGCTTATGTGCCGATGGATCCTGCCTATCCTATTCAAAGGCTTCACTATATTATAGAAGATGCCGGCTTACAAGTCATCATTACGAATGAAGCGTTCCTTGCTGCCGTGCCTGAAGGCGTACAAGTTGTTCATTTATCTGATAATGATAATACGTTGTGGGACGAAAGTGCGGAAAAACCTGATATCAAAGTGAACGGGAGCAATCTCGCTTACGTCATATATACTTCGGGTTCGACAGGGAATCCGAAAGGTGTCATGATAGAGCATCACTCCATTATGAATTTTCTCCAAACGTTAGAAAGCCGTGATGAGCTTGCAAAGTCGGACAGACTTTTGCAAAAAACGTCCGTTTCTTTTGATGCGTCCGTGTGGGAACTCTTTTGGTGGATGTTGAAAGGGGCCAGCTTGTATATCCTTCCGAACGGCGATGAGAAGGACCCTGTCCTGCTGGTGAAAGCCGTGGAAAGGTATCAAGTTACGCACCTTGATTTTGTACCGTCCATGTTAAAAGTAGTATTGGATTATATTGAGAATCAGGGTTCTTCTTCTAAATTATCCTCTTTGAAATATGTCACCGTTGGCGGAGAAGTGCTTCCATCTCACGTTGCACAGAAATTCGCTGATTTATTGACCACTCCTTACGGCACAATCTTATATAACGCTTATGGGCCGACGGAGACCACAGTCGATGTTGCCAGATTCAAATGCGATCCAGATGAAAAACGCGATCAAATTCCAATAGGAAAACCGAATTCAAATACGCAATTATTTGTGTTGAGTGAACATTTACAAGTTCAACCCGTTGGCGTAATTGGCGAACTCTTTGTCGGCGGATCCGGGGTAGCAAGGGGGTACTTGAACCGTCCCCAATTAACCGAAGAACGTTTCATCTCCAATCCTTATGGTCCGGAACCACACTCGCGTTTGTATCGGACGGGTGATTTAGTTCGGTATTTAGCTGACGGAAATCTAGAATATATTTGCCGAACTGACAATCAAGTTAAAGTAAGAGGATATAGAATTGAACTTGAGGAAATTCAAGTCATATTAAGCAGCCATCCGAATATTGATCAATCCATTATCGTGGCAAAAAAAGATGCCCAAGAAAATAATAAACTCGTCGCTTATGTGATCGGTACGGGAAGTATAACGGATTGGCGTGAGTATCTGAAGAATCGGCTTCCAGAGTATATGGTTCCAGCGTATTTTGTGAAAATGGATGCATTCCCTCTTACTCCTAGCGGCAAAATTGATGTGAAATCGCTGCCTGAGGTGGGGAATAGCCGTCCCCATATTACAACGGACTATATCAAGCCAGAAACCGATTTGGAACATAAGCTCGCGGACGTATGGAAAGATTTGTTCGGATACGATGAGATTGGGGTAGAGGATAATTTCTTTGAATTAGGCGGACATTCCCTGCTCGGGACTCAAGTTCTCGCGAGAATCCGTGAACTCGTCAAAAAAGAACTTCCGTTGTCTGCCCTATTTACCTATCCGACGATCCGGAGCATGGTGCCAGTACTCCATGCTGCAGATGATTTCATTCCGATGGATACGTTCCCTCGCATTAGCAGGGCATCCCGGGATAGAGAATTGCCGCTCTCTTATTCGCAAGAAAGGGTTTGGTTTTTGGAACAGTTAAGCTCCAATAATTTAGCTTATATATTTCAAGCAACGATGAACGTACGCGGTAGGCTGGATATTCCCGTACTTGAAAAATGCTTCACCGAGATTGTTCGCAGACATGAAATATTCCGGACCGTGTTTCTTGATAAACATGGGAAGCCGTATCAGTTCATCTATGAACCATTCGATGTACAATTGCCCGTCATTGATGTCTCGCATTTACCGGAGAGCGATCGGGATCAGGAAGCTCAGAGGTTGATTCAATTGGAGATCACGAAGCCGATTGATATCACGCAGTTACCATTGGCCAGATGGATTGTGTTCACAATATCTGAATTCGAGTCCGTCATCCTGTTGATTGAACATCATCTGGTTCATGATGGATGGTCATTCCGCAAATTTTTAAAAGAACTCTTTACGCTTTATAGTGCGTATGTTGAGAATAAACCGTCTCCGCTCCCAGAACTGCCTATTCAATTTGCAGACTACTGCGTATGGCAGAATGAGATGTTTCAACGCGGCAAGGAAAGCAAACAGTTAACCTATTGGACACATAAATTAAGCGGAGCAAAAGGGGTTCTCGAACTGTCAACCGACAGGCCTCGACCTGTGAATCAAACCTTCAACGGGAACTCTATCATTAGGCTCATCCCGGAAGAACTCTATCTTCAGCTCCGTGATTATTGCGTGAGAACGAATACGACCTTATTCATGGTGATGATGGCTGCTTTTCAAACCTTGCTTCACCGTTATTCCAATCAGGAAGACATTATTGTGGGGTCGGGTATCGCGAATCGGCGTTGGCAAGAAACCGAAGAATTGATCGGCATGTTTGTAAATAATATCGTGATCCGCACGCAATTTACCGAAAACATCACGTTCCAGGATGTTCTGCACAAAGTAAGGACATCTTCATTGGAAGCCTATGAAAATCAAGATATTCCTTTCGATCAAGTCGTCGATGCATTAAGACTGGAACGGGATCAAAGCCGCAATCCGCTCTTCCAAGTGATGTTTAGCTTTCACGATACCAAAATCACCAATCTGCCTGTTCACAATTTGGATGTTCAACTCCTCGAAGGGTTTAGCAACGGATCTGCCAAGTTTGACATTAATGTGGTGGTAATCAATCACTCTGAACTTTCATCTTCCCTTTTATCAGGCGATGAATATGACAGTATAAGCATGGACTGGGAATACAATACGGATTTGTTCGATGAAACGACCATTCGCCGTATGATTGAGCATTATATCGAATTACTGCACAGCATTCTTGAGAACAGCAATCAAACGGTACATTCCCTGCCAATGTTGCCCGATGCTGAACAGAATCAACTATTACGGGAGTGGAATAACACCAATACGAAGCTTGAGGATACGAGAACGATTCACCAAATCTTTGAGGAACAAGTTGCCCGGACACCTGAACGAATCGCAGTTGTATGTGAGAATGAACAGTGGACTTACAGGCAAATCAATAACCTTGCCAACCTCCTGGCAAGCAAATTGCGGAATCTGGGCGTGAAGCCGGATACAGTGGTAGGCTTAATGGTTGAACGTTCTCCCGACATGATTATCGGTATCCTTGCTATTTTAAAAGCGGGTGGAGCTTATCTTCCTATCGATACGGCGGCCCCCACAGAAAGACTTGCCTATATTCTTGAAGATAGCGATACGAAAGCCATCGTCATGCAAGAGAAGTTCAAGACATCCACCGATTTCCAACGACCTGTTCTGGTATTGGGCGAGAACATGCCTGATCAACATGTGGATTGCGACAACCTTGAGCCGGCTGCTAATTTTAAGAACTTGGCGTATGTCATGTATACATCAGGTTCGACGGGGACGCCAAAAGGCGTCATGATTGAACATGATTCTGTAGTCGATCGAATTCATTGGATGGTAAAGCGCTATCCGATGGATCAAAATGATACGATACTGCAAAAAACATCATTTTGTTTTGATGTCTCGGTAACCGAATTGCTGATATGGTTTTTCAGTGGCAGTAAGCTTTGTTTTCTCGCTCCTGATGCTGAAAAAGATCCGGAGCTCATTGTAAACACAATTGCCGAACAAAAAGTGACCTTTATTCAATTTGTTCCATCTATGTTAAGTATCTTTTTAGACCATCTGGAGAACAGCAACACTAGCGCCTTAATTAAAAGTTTAAAACGTGTATTTACGATCGGCGAGGCTTTGACCGTAGAGCAGGTACAGCGTTTTGAACGCTTGATCAAGCAGCGTAACGATACGACTCTTCACAATCTGTATGGCCCGACGGAAGCGACGATTGAAGTGACCAGCTATGATTGTCAGGCGGAGAGCAAGGTAATCCCAATCGGGAAGCCCATTGATAATGTGAAAGCCTATATTTTCAATAAGGAACGTAACTTACAGCCCGTCGGCGTGATTGGAGAACTATTTATTGGTGGCACTGGACTCGCAAGAGGGTATGTAGGAAAGCCCGAGTTAACAGCGGAACGTTTTGTCCCCAACCCTTGCGGCAGTGATCCAGAAGAAAAAGTATATCAGACCGGTGATTTAGCGCGGTGGATGCCAGATGGCAATATAGAGTTCATTGGCCGTATGGATACTCAAGTCAAAATTCGCGGTTATCGAATTGAACTGGGCGAAATCGAAGCGGTGATGAGGAAGCTGCAAGATGCGGGAGAAGCCGTTGTCATGGCCCATGAATATGAGCCGGGCGATACACGGCTAGTGGCCTATTACAATGGCACGGCAGAGGCCAGTCAAGTAAAGCTCCATCTGCAGAAGCAGTTGCCCCACTATATGATTCCATCTTATTTTGTACAGATGGAGGCACTGCCGCTCACATCGAGTGGGAAATTGGACCGTAAAGCATTGCTGGCGCCAGACATGCACGCCGTAAGTCATCACGATACAGCGCCTCGTAACTCAACCGAGGAATTACTGGCACTGATATGGAATGAGATTTTAAGAGTAGAGCCTATCGGGGTCTTTGATTCGTTCTTTGATTTGGGCGGGCATTCCCTGTTAGCTGCGCAGGTCGTCTCACGCGTAAGAGAAGTTTTCGGTCAGCATCTTCCGCTGAGAGCCATATTTGATTGCCCGACCATTGAGAGCTTGGCCAAGCGGCTAACCGAATCGAGACAAGGCGGGAACATCGCTCATCTGCCCGCACTCCATCCAGCGGAAAGAACGGGAGCTTTTCCGTTATCCTTCGCTCAGAAGCGGTTGTGGTTTTTTGACCAATTGGAGCCTGACAGCTATTTCTATAACATTCCTTATGTATGGCGTTTGAGCGGTTCATGGAATGCAGCCGGATTAGAAAAAGGATTCAACCAATTAATTGAACGCCATGAAATGCTGCGTACGGTATTCGCTAAGCGAAATGGCGCTCCTGTCCAAATCGTCCAGCCGTATCAACCAAGATCGCTGCCTGTCATTGACGTGAGCGCTCTCTCCGCGGAAGCAAGGGAGAGCCAGATCAATCATCACATCCAACGGAATGCTGAGCTCGTATTTGACTTGAGCCAGGGACCGCTGATAGAGGCCGAACTGATTAAGAAGGACGAGTGTGAGTATATTCTTCTTTGTACGGTGCATCATATTGTGTCGGATGGTTGGTCAGAGGCTATTTTATTGGACGAATGGTTGGCATTTTATGAAGAAGCGGTAAGCGGAACGCCAGCCGATCTTCGACCGTTAGCCATTCAATATAGTGACTTTGCTGTATGGAACAGACAATGGTTATCCGATGCGATGATGACAGAGCAATTGGAGTATTGGAAAAATGAACTTGCAGGCGAACTTCCCGTGCTGCAGCTGCCAATCGATCGGCCTCGGCCAGCCATTCAAAGTTATGCCGGGGATATGCAGCAATTGGAATTGGCGCCTTCCTTGCTCGAAAAACTGAAAATGTTCAGCCGGCAAGAGGGCACGACATTGTTCATGACATTACTGGCCGCCTACCAAGGTTTTCTCTCCCGCTATACTGGACAAACCGATATTTTAGTTGGAAGCCCGGTTGCCAATCGCAATATCACAGAAATCGAGGGCTTAATTGGGTTCTTTGTCAACACGCTTGTCTACCGCGTGAATGTGGAAGACAGTCCAAGCTTCAGACAATTGATCGCCCAAGTCAAAGAAAAAGCATTGCGCGGGCAAGAAAATCAGGACGTACCGTTTGAAAAAATAGTAGAGACCCTTCAACCAACACGAAACCCAAGTTATGCCCCTATCTTCCAAACGATATTTACGATGCACACCCATCTGAGAAAGATAAAGGAATGGCCAAATCGCAAAATTGAGCCTGTGAAGACGTGCATCAAAGTTGCTAAATATGATTTGTCTGTAACGCTAGAAGTGAACAATGAGAGAACCTTGGATATTTCGTTTGGTTACAACAAGGATTTATTCGATCATTCCACCATTGAACGCATGATCGGACACTTCGCGAATTGGTTGGAACAAGTAGTGACATATCCGGATGAGTCCATTGACAATTTGCGGCTCATTACGGAGGATGAGGAAAAACTATTGCTGGAGCTGTGGAGCAGCAATTAGGAGGCGCCGTATGAAACGTGATGCAGAAATAATGTCGAAGCAAGATTCCATCACCGCGTTATTCGAGGAACAAGTTGAACTTCATCCTGATGCCGCAGCATTAGTATATAAGGACGCTCGCCTAACTTATCGGGAGCTCAATACCAGAGCCAATAAGCTGGCGAATTATTTGAAAAAGTCTGGTGTTAAACCGGATATGCGAGTTGGCTTGTATATGGATCGCTCGTTTGAAATGATTATTGGCATGTTATCCATTTTAAAAGCAGGCGGGACCTATGTCCCGCTTGATACTGCCTATCCCGATCGAAGACTGCTTTATATGCTTCATGATGCAAGCATTACGATAGTGCTGACCCAAGAAAGCTACTTCTCCCGGCTGCCGGACGGAGTGAAGCCTGTCTGTCCCGATCTTGACCATGCACAGATTAATGATGAATCAGATGCTAATCTAGGTGAGAGTGCGTCTCCGGAAGACGTTGCGTATTTGATGTATACTTCCGGTTCGACGGGGAATCCGAAAGGGGTTCTTATCCCTCATCGAGGCGTGATACGGCTCACTAAAAATATATCCTATGCAGAGCTTACGCCACAGGACACGATGCTGCAGTTTGCATCGGTCTCATTTGACGCGGCAACATTCGAAATATGGGGCAGTTTGTTAAATGGAGCTACATTGGTTATTTATCCATTCAACGGTCTTTCTCTTGACGAGCTGGGACAAGTTCTGCGCGATTATCAAATCAGCACGTTAGTGTTGACTTCCGCAGTCTTTCATCAAATGATTGATTTCCGGATCGAAGATTTTAAAGGGGTGCGTCAATTGTTGGTGGGTGGGGACAGTGTATCCCCTAAGCATGCTCAGCTAGCATTGGATGTGCTAGAAGATACGTTACTTATTAATGGCTACGGTCCTACGGAAAGCACGACATTCGCGTGTTGTTATACAGTAAAAAAGAAAAGCGCCATCCAACACTCCGTTCCCATCGGCCGTCCTATTAATGATACCGAAGTCTATATCTTGAACGACAAGCAAAAACCCGTTCCTATTGGTCTTCTTGGGGAATTATACGTGGGCGGCAAGGGATTGGCTTTAGGGTATTTGAATCGGCCTGAGATTACTCAAGACAAATTTATTAAGCATCCCTTTAATACAGACCCTGAAGCCAGATTATATAAGACAGGCGACCTGATGAAATATTTGCCTGACGGAAATATTGAATTCATCGGGCGAAAAGATAATCAAGTGAAAATAAGAGGGAACCGGATAGAATTAGGCGAGATTGAAGCCGTGTTAAGTCAGCATAAGGACGTAAGAGAAGCCGTCGTCATTGTACACGAATATGAACCTGATGATAAGCGGCTCATCGCCTATATTGTCGGAACCGGGGATGCCGATCAATGGAAAAAGCATGTAAGCGAACAATTGCCTCCTTTCATGGTTCCTTCCTATTTTGTAACAATGGACTCTCTACCGCTTACAGTTAATGGGAAGATCGACCGCAAGGCATTACCGCTGCCAGAAACGCGAGCAATAGATGATAACTATATTGCGCCACGCAACCGCACAGAGGATCTAGTCGCATCGATTTGGCGTGAAATTCTAAAGGCTGAACGCATCAGCATCCATGACTCGTTTTTTGATTTAGGCGGTCACTCGCTGCTCGCCACACAGGTCATTTCCCGTCTGCAGGATGCGTTTCATCTGTCTATTCCGCTGCGGGCATTGTTTGATTGTCCGACTGTCGCAAGCTTGCATACAAGAATCATGGAGATTCGTCAACAGGGAAAAAGGGAGCGGACTCCGGCGATTAGGCCAGCCCATAATAGGGAGAAGCTGCCGTTATCCTTTGCACAGCAGCGTTTATGGTTTTTACATCAGTTGGAGCCGAATAGCACAGCTTATAACATTCCTTATATGTGGCGGTTAACCGGAGCTTGGAATGCGAACGCGTTGGAAGCGGGATTGAATGCGCTCATCCAACGTCATGAAATACTGCGCACCGTGTTTCCCAATGAGAACGGCCAACCTATACAAACCATCGAACCCTATCGCTTCAGAACGTTGCCGGTGATAGACCTAAGCGATCTCACCGCTGCAGAGAAAGACGAGAAAATCAATGCTTACACGGAACAGGAAGCAGGCATTACGTTTGATTTGACGCGAGGTCCTCTCGTACAGGCAAAATTACTTGCAACAGGGCAAGAGGAGTATATCCTGCTCTGCACCATGCATCATATCATTTCCGATGGGTGGTCTGAGGATATTTTCTTAAATGAATGGCTGGCCTTGTATGAAGAGGCACACAGCGGAACACGGGCGGAACTTGCGGCATTGCCGATTCAATACGCTGATTATGCCCTATGGCAGCGTGAATGGCTGACGGATGAAGTGATGGGGCAACAGCTGGAATATTGGAACACAGAACTGTCCGGAGAGCTTCCTGTCCTGCAATTGCCTATCGATCGCCCTCGGCCAGCCGTTCAAAGTTATGCGGGAAGCATGCATAAAATCGTGCTGCCGCCGTCATTGCTTGAGAAGCTGAAAGCAGTAAGCCGGCAGGTGAATACCACGTTATTCATGACTATGTTGGCAGCTTATCAAGGCTTTTTATCCCGATATACCGGACAGACCGATATTTTGGTGGGGAGCCCGGCAGCTAACCGGAATATCAAAGAGATCGAAGGATTAATCGGATTTTTCGTGAATACGCTAGTGTACCGGGCGAATGTCCAAGACAATCCTACGTTTAAGCAATTGCTTGCTCAAGTCAAAGAAAAATCGCTTCAGGCGCAGGAGAATCAAGATGTCCCGTTTGAAAAAATGGTAGAGATGCTTCAGCCGGAACGCAATACGAGCTACTCGCCGATTTTTCAGACGATGTTCACCTGGGCAGAAATGAAATCTGCGGTCTATCACACATCAAGCGGCATGTTGGAAACATTGGATATCGATCATAGCGTATCTAAATTTGATATGGAGCTATCCATGTGTGAATCCGAAGACGGTCTAGTCGCGAATATGATCTATAATACGGATCTCTTTAATGAATCGACCATCAGGACAATGGCTGGGCATTTTGAGAATTGGCTGCAAGAACTTGTGAACAACCCGGACGTACCGATCGCAATGCTTGAATTATTGAGCGAGGAAGAAAGGCGCCAAATCGTAGTGGAATGGAACCATACAGAAGCACCGGTTCCAGAGGATACCTGCTTGCACGATTTATTTATGCGGCAAGCAAGCAAGACGCCGGAATGGATAGCCGCTGAAATGGGTAATGACAAAATTACCTATCGGGAATTAGATAAACGGTCGAACCAGCTAGCGCACTATCTGGTCTCGCTGGGCGTTCGGCCCAATACGCCTGTCGGGATATGCATGAACCGCTCCATTGATCTGGTTATATCGTTGCTGGGTATTATTAAGGCAGGCGGAGCCTTTCTTCCATTAGATACAGAGATGCCTCAAGCAAGAATGTCCAAATTGCTCGAAAGCTCCCGGACGAATATTTGTATATCCCAGCTGGAGTTTATGGAGCTTTTTGATCAGGCTGCTCATGTTCAATGTATATATCCCGAAGCGGAACGGGAAAAAATAGCAAGCATGCCCGAGGCGTTGCCGGAGCAAACGGTAAAACCTGCAGATTTGGTGTCGATTTATTACACTTCAGGCTCGACGGGAAATCCGAAAGGGGTTGAAAATCACCATCTTGGGTGGGTAAATCGAATGCTATGGATGCAGCGCCAGCATCGTTTGGAGCAAGGGGAGTCCGTCCTGCAAAAAACGACATTAACATTTGATGATGCGGCTGTTGAGTTTTTTTGGCCGCTGTCTGTAGGAGGACGAATCTCATTATTGGAGCCGTGGCTGCATCGGGATCCGGAAGCGATTATTAAGGCGGCCATTCAATATCAAGCGGCTTGTATTCAATTTGTGCCGAGCATGCTGAATATGTTTCTCGATGCACTTAGTCCAGAGGATATACAACAATTGCATCATGTCAAAAATATTGTCTCAAGCGGTGAGGCGCTGCTGCCTGAAACGGCAGGCAAGTTCTTCAGAAAATTAAATTGCAAACTTCATAATACGTGGGGGGCCACGGAAGTATCGATTGACTCCACCATTTACACCTGTACGCCAGATGATGCGCTCGACAAGGATTGTGTCAGTATAGGCAAACCGATTGATAACAATAAAATATATATACTGGACCGGAATTTGAAGCCTGTTCCTATTGGCGTGATTGGCGACCTTTATATAGGCGGCATTGGATTGGCAAAAGGCTATTTATATAATAGCGAGAAAACAAAGGAAGTATTTATCGATAGTCCATTTGTGCCAGGGGAAAGGATTTATCGAACCGGGGACAAAGGGTATTTCCAGCCTTCGGGAAATATTAAATATGCAGGCCGGCAGGACAACCAAATCAAGATTAGAGGCATACGGGTTGAATTAGGTGAAATTGAAGCGACATTAAGCAAGCATCCGTCCATTCGTGAAGCAGCGGTTATTTCGGTTCAGAACGATAAATCAATCACGGAATTGGCGGCTTATATTGTGGGAGAAGGGGATATTTACGACTGGCGAGCGTTTCTGAAGGAGCAGCTGCCGACTTATATGATTCCAACGTATTTCGTTCAATTGGACCATATTCCCAAGACAACGAGCGGAAAAATTGATCGCAACGCGTTGGACTTGCCAGAGATGAAACCAATCAGTTCCTCCATCATAGAACCGCGAACGATTCCCGAGGAACTCATTCACTCCATCTGGTGCGATATTTTGCAATTGGAACGGGTTAGCATCCAGGACTCATTCTTCGATATGGGCGGGCATTCCTTATTGGCTACCCAAGTGATTTCTCGCATGCGAACGGTGTTCGGGCTGGACATACCGCTGCGAACGATATTCGAGTATACGACGATCGAAGCAATAGCTTCCCGGATCTCGGAGATAAAGCAGGGTGACGAGACGAACACTCGCGTTCGTGAAATATCGAAAGTTACCCATAATACAGAATCGATATTCGAAGCATCCCATGGTCAAAAAAGACAATGGTTCCATGCCGCGTTCAGCAATCAGAAAGCGGTTGGCGGGGTTTATCCCATTGAATTGGAAGGGCCCGTGGATGATATATTCATGCATAAGTCAATGGGCATCATGATTGAACGCCACAGAATCATGCGCACGACCATCATAGCGAACGAAGGCCATTTGCAGCAACAAGTGCATAGCGATCTTGCGGTGCCGAATGAGTACATTGATTTATCATCGTTATCAGAGACGGACAGTTACCAGCGAATCAGACAAGATTTACAAGCCGCATTGGATCAACCGTTCGATTTAGCCCGAGAGTCTTTTTTTCGGATGACATTATATCGAATCACACCAACGAAACACTTCCTTATTTTGTCCGCTCATCATATTGGGTTTGATGGTTGGTCGCTAGACGTGTTTATGAAGGATTTAGCGGATATTTATCAGACAATGAAGAGCGGGATAAGCTACGATGAGCGTTCGAAACCGCTGGATTATATTGATTATACCCTGTGGCAGCAGACACGATTGAGCAATGGAGAGTTGAACCGGCAGCGGGACTATTGGCTCACACAGCTGCAGCAAAGTGTAGACGCGCCGCTTATGCCGCGTGACTCGCATGCATTAACTTATGAAAACTTGGGTTCGAACGAGCTCTCTCTCAACTTGGAACCACAGATGGCGCAAGCGCTCCATGAGTTGACTCGAATGGCCGGCGGCACCTTGTATACTACGATGCTCGCTGCCATCAATATTTGGCTGTCACTTATTACGGAGCAAGACGTGATTACGGTCGGATCGACCTTGTCTGGCCGTACGCAAACTGATCTTGAAGGAATTATTGGTCCTTTAATTAATCCAGTCGCGATGCGTACCGATTTATCCGGTAACCCGACTGTCTTAGAAATGATGAACAGGACGAGAGGAACCGCTTATGGCGCCTACGAGAACCAGGATTATCCGTATAACTTGGTCGTAGAGGATCAACTGGCTGCCAAAGGCCGTAAGATGAATTTATATTCCCTTGTTTTTATTGGACAAAATGCATCGGACATCCGGATTGAACTAGACGGGCTAACCTATAAGCATTGTCCATTAAGCCGTTTTCTGGATGAAGAGATGATCAAAACTTATGAAGGCAGTCATTTTGTACAAGACGACCAATTGGATATCATGTTATTTTTGTTTACTCGATCAGAACAACTCACGTTAACTGCACGTTATAATACGGACGTTTTGAGCGCGAATTCCATGAATGCGTTTATGAAGCAGCTTGAACATATCATCGCCCACATGATTGAAGACCCAATGCAGCGCTTATCTCAACTGAATGTGGTTGAAGAATACGATTTTAATGAGCTGTTCAACTAACGGGGAGATAGGAATGACAACGACAACGTTTATCAAAACCATTGCTCTGTCTGAAGCGCAAAAAGATTACTATTTGCACTATTTGATGCATCCAACAAGCCCTTACTACAATGAACAGCTTGTCTTTCAAGTTCAAGAGCGATTGGATGCATCCGTTGCCATACGTACTCTTTACGAGATCACCGCACGTCATGAAATATATCGTTCCTTATTTATTTTGGAAGACGAGCCTATGCAAAAAGTATATAGCGAACCGGTCTTGGATTTTGAACATGTCGCTTCCGCCGGCTGGACCGATACGATGATTAGGAAGTACCTTAACCAAGAATTCAGCAAACCATATAAGTTGGAAGAGGGTCCGTTATTCAGCTTCAGATTGTTGGATTATCAAGAGAATGGAAGTATTTTATGCTTTAAATGGCATCATATTTGCACGGATGGATGGAGCTTCTCGTTAACGATCGAGGAATTCACCCTGATCTATCAACAATTGAGTACAGGCTCTACCCTTGACTTACAACCGCTGCCATCGCAATACTCCGATTTTATTGAGTGGGAACAGAACTATGTAGCCAGCGAAGAAGGGGAGGCAGCGAGAGCCTTCTGGAACGATAAGCTTGGCGGAGCCCTTCACAAGCTGGAGCTGCCCGCAGATCACAGCCGACCGAGTACCCCTACGTTTCAAGGAGGGATATCGTTATTTACATTTGACCGCGAATTGCGACATGAACTTCTTGCCTATCACAAAAAAAGAAGCTATCCGATAGATGTCGTTTATTTGTCTCTGTTCATTGCTTTTCTTCATCGTCTATCCGGTCAAGATGACATCATCGTTGGCGTACCGCGATTCGGCAGGCCTAGAGAAGATTTTCATAGCATCATGGGCTCTTTCGTAATTATGCTCCCCTTGCGAATCAACATGAAGAAGAATATTTCGTTTCAAGAGTTAGCGCTGCTTGTTCATGAGGAACTGACCTTATGTTCACAGTATCAAAATTACCCGCTTTCCTTAATCGTGAGCGAGCTGAATTATACGCGCGACCCAAAATATTCTTCATTTTTCCAAGCCTGCTTCGTGCATCAAAAAGCGATTAAGCAGAAGGCGGCTATCATTCTAGGGAATGCTCGGAACTCTTTTCATAGCCATGGTTTAACCTTAACTCCTTATGATTATGAGAAGAATGTATCCCAGTTTGATGTGAGTCTGATCGTGGAGAGAGACAGCAATAATGATATATTGGCTGGTTTCGAATATAATCAGGATATTTTTCATGAACACACGATTGCGGCATGGATTCGCGATTTCGAAGCTTCCAGTCTGTTCTATTTGAAGCATGATGATGAACAGATATCTATCCATGATAGGAAGCCCAAAATAGACTACGGGTTGAAACCGTATCGAGATCTTCCCTCTCTAAAGATATTGCCCGAAGATGGCATGAAGAGATCTGACGGTTCAACAGCGTTAGAGCTAGAACAGCTTGAATTTTCCTATCGGTTCATGGCTGAGATCTCTCAACTCGCCACAGCTTGGAGTAGGTCGTCGTATACGATACTCATGACCGCATTTATTTTACTTTTATATGTGGAGACCGAGAAGGAGGATTTGGTTATCGCCTGTCGTGAGGGATGGGATGAGGTACATGATGCTCCTATTATCCTGTCCCTGCGAATCGACCTGTCAGGCAATCCGCACGTTTACGATGTGGTCCAGCAAGTGCACACAAAGATAGATGAAGCCCATCATAACAGAGCCTCCTTTCTTCATGGCGGCATGAATACATGGCAGCCGAGACTTCATGAGCTTCAAATCCTATTTGAGATGAATCAGGATGACTCTCGCTTACATATCGATTTTCGATTGCGAATCATTGAATCCCAGGATCAGTTACATGGACGTCTCACCTATAATGTGAATGTCTTTAAAAGGGATACGATGCAGCGGGTGCTGACCCACTATGAATATGTATTAGAAAGCATGATAGCCCAACCTCATCAAAGAATTCGCGAAATTCCCAGTCATCTTAACAGCCAATTCCTGTCAATAGATGACTATGAAGAATTATTTGAATAGAGAAAGAGGTGCATTGGCTTGAAGCACTTAACCAAAGAGAATGTGCTGGAAGTCATTGAGCTGTCCATGGTGCAAAAGCAATTGTTAAGCAAGGATAAGATTACAACCGTGCGTTACCTCATCGAGCGGCAAATCGATCCGACAAAAGCAGAAGACACGTGGGAAGACATCGTCAACGAAAATTCGGTCATGCGTACCGTTTTCCGCAAGCTCAAACATAAATATGTCCAAGTCGTACTGAAGCAGTTGAAAATTCCCATTGACTGGCAGGATTTACGGCATTTATCCCCTGAACAGCAGGAGCAAGCCTATCTTGCCATGGTTGCATCCCACCAGGAGCCGATTCAATTTGAGGTAGGTCCATTAATCCGAGTATCTATCCTGCAAATGAATGCCAATAAAGCAATCATCATCTGGACAAATCATTCATTATGCATGGATGATGCGAGCCGTGAGCTTATTGTTCAGGGATGGCTTAATAATCTGCTGGGCAGCCGGGTAGATGATAATAATCGAAAATCATCATTTAAAGAGTATATTACATGGGAGTCAAGTCAAGACGGCTCCAAAACCAAACATTTTTGGCTGGACAAATTCCATAAATTTGAGCATGATTCCGTTTTTTACCCCGTCCATGGGACGCACAACGAAGGGAATCATCATCTTAGCTGCTGTGCCGCTCTTCCCGAACCATTCGCTAAAAAAATAAAGAGCATGGCATCGCAGCAGCGAGTATCTGTTGAAGCCATCTTTCAGAGCGCTTGGTTCCTGTTATTAAACATATATAGCGGCGATGAAAAAGCAGCAATAGGCGTTACCGTGACGGGCAGGCCCGAATCATTGGATGGGGCTAATGCCATAATTGGGCCCTTGGCTCATACCTTGCCTGTCTTCATGACATTGGATCCGAACCAGACGGTATGCGAGCTTGTGCAGAACGTTCAGGCAAGCTGGGAAGAGCTGCAACAAAACCAAATCATTTCGCTGAGTATGATCCGCAATTATGCAGGTGTCTCGGAGGACCTCCCTCTATTTGGGACGACGCTGACGATGCTGAATGGCGAAGACCATCATTTTGAATCTGAAATGCTGTATCGCGGCGGTCATGCGTCATTGGAGTTAATGGTGACGGTTGGGCGGAGCATGAAAATTCAACTCTATCATTTCCTTGCTTCCTCCCATTCCGATCTAGACAGGCTGCAGTCGCATTACCTCCATATTCTTGAGCGGGTGTGCTCGGAATTGGACAGTAAAATTAGGGATTTGAATGTAGTTCCTGAGGAAGAGCAAGAGCTGATGGCGAAGGCGATGGGGGATTTTGCGAGCTCGAATCGGAGAATGGATCGATTGACTCAGCAAATTATTGAAGAGCGGGTTAAGCGACAACCTGATGCTGTCGCCGCCATCTATAGGAATCAATCCATCACGTACAAAGAACTAAATGAAAATGCAAATCGATTGGCGCATTGGCTGCGAAGAGAAGGGTTCGGGAGAAATGATCTTGCGGCCATATTTGCGGAGAGAAGCATCGATATGCTGGTTGGCATTCTGGCCGTGCTGAAAGCGGGAGGAGGCTATGTACCGCTCGATACGGCCCATCCCGATCACAGGCTGCTTACGATTCTTGGCACGAGCAAGGCCAAAGTGATACTGACCGAAGCGAGTTGGCAAATGCGCAGCATGACCTTGGTTAGCAACCTGGACCATAAGCCTGTCGTATTTTGCTTGAATAAGGGTGAGGTCGTAAGTCCGGATATGTCTTCTCTCCAAACATCCGATACTCGCGATCTTGAACTCATTAATTCCCAAGATGACTTGGCCAATGTCTTTTTTACCTCTGGCTCAACCGGCCACCCCAAGGGTGCAATGATCGAACATAGGGGGATGTTGAATCATCTTTATGCCAAAATTGACGTCTTGGGCCTGAATCAAGACAGCATCGTCGCACAGAATGCTTCCCATTGCTTCGATATTTCGGTCTGGCAATTTCTCGCCCCTTTGATGGCGGGGGGAACGCTTATTATCTATAACAATGAGACGGCAACGGATCCGGAAGCATTGCTAACATCCTTGAATCGAGACGGTGTAACCGTGATTCAGATGGTACCGGCGATGATTGAAGCATTGCTCCATGCAGCTCTCGACCTTCCGCCGGAACAATATGCCTTGCCCCGGTTAGAATACATGATCTCTACCGGTGAGGGATTGCCGGTCACGTTGTGCAAAAAATGGCAAACCATCTATCCCGATGTCACCGTTGTGAATACGTATGGAGCGACAGAGTGCTCTGATGACACGATGCATGAAATCATTGACTGTTCTTATCAGCATGATGATCACCCATATGTCGCGCTGGGAGGCTCGCTCCCCCATATGAAACATTATCTCCTGGACCAATGGATGCGACCGGTTCCGATCGGATGTCTGGGTGAAATCTATATTTCCGGAGTTGGAGTAGGCCGTGGATATTTACATGACACCGAACGTACGGAGCATGCCTTTTTACAAGATCCATTTGTGAAGAATAGGGAAGAGAGACTGTATAGAACAGGTGATTTAGGCCGTTATTTGCCAAGCGGCAGACTTATGTTTGTTGCGCGCGCCGATTTTCAAGTGAAAGTACGCGGACATCGCATTGAGCTCGGGGAAATAGAAAATGCTCTTTTGAGTCACCGCATGATCAGGCAATGTGCAGCGATAGCACGCGAAGATGGCAATGGGAATAATCGAATTCTAGCTTATGTTGTCATGAATGAACAACAGAATGAAAATGAACTGCAACTCTATCTGAAGTCGCTCTTGCCAGAATATATGCTTCCTGAGCATATTATGATTCTTGATTCCATGCCCCTGAATCGAAATGGAAAAATCGATCAAAAAGCATTGCCAGAGCCGGAAACGATGCAAAAGAGGACGGAAGCTTTCGCGGCTGCGCGCAACGATCTGGAAAGGAAATTAACTGCCATTTGGAGTGCCGTGCTGCACATCAATGAAATTGGAATAGACGACGATTTCTTTCAGCTCGGCGGGCATTCCATGAAAACGATCCAGGTTCGCTTGCGGATAAAAAAAGAACTTGGGATGGAAGTCACGATTAAGGAGTTATTCGATCATCGAACGATTCGGGAGCTGTCCTCTTTGCTTGAACAAAGGGAAAAACCGTCTGCCGAACATTTCCGGCTTGAGCATGATCGAACAACGATACCCAAAGCAGCGGAGTCTCCGTACTATCCCGTTTCCCATGCGCAGCGAAGATTGTTTTTTATTCAACAGATGGAACCCAATAGCACGGCTTATAATATGCCGTCTATTTACCATATAACTGGGCCATTGAAGGAATCTATTTTGTATAAGGCTTTTGATCTGCTTGTGCAAAGACATGAAGTGCTGCGAACCAAATTCCTGTTGCGGGACGGACACCCCGTCCAACAAGTGCTGCCGAGTATTGATTTTACATGCGCATATGCCGATCTGTCCGAGGAGCCGGAAGCATGCAAGCAAGAGGCTATTCAACGATTCATACAAAAAGAATCCGAGACCTGCTTTGACTTTCAGCAGGAGACTCTGTTCCGAGTGAAGCTGTGTAAGGTTGCGGAAGAAAAATATATGTTATTCATGAACATGCATCATATGATTAGCGACCAATGGTCATGGGACATCTTCATGGGGGATTTCAATAGAATATACGAATCCTTGCAGCAAGGAATCGATCCCGTCTTGCCTGCTTTGAACATCCAGTATAAAGATTACGCCGTCTGGCAAAATAACGCGATCAATAACGGAGGGTTGGCGGATTCAGAATCATACTGGCTGAAAAAGTTCCACCAAGATATTCCGGTGTTGGACTTGCCAACCGATTTCCAGCGTCAGCCGGTACAAACGTTTGCTTCGGCAAGTGAAGACTATTTTATTCCGGAATCAATTGTTAGCTGGCTCAGAGAGATTGCCCGGAAGCACGATGCGTCCATGTTTATGGTGATGTTATCATCCGTAAGCATATGGCTGTCCAAGCTAACGAATCAGCAGGATATCATCATCGGCACGCCGGAAGCCGGACGCAATCACATGGATATCGAGGAAGTGATTGGTTTCTTCATTAACACGCTCTCCTTGAGATTAGAAGTGAATACGGAGCATACCTTCATCGAAGCGTTAGCCGATTGCAAACAACAAGCGCTTGAGGCCTATATGCATCATGAGTACCCATTCGATAAATTAGTCGAAAAAATCAATCCTGAGCGAGATATTGGCCGCAACCCTATTTTTTCTGTCATGTTTCAATATATTGACAAAATAGAAGAGAAGAACCAGATAACGGGGCTGGAAGTTCAGGCTGTCGAATCCAATAATTCCATGACGAATTTCGACTTGTCCCTTGTATGCTTGGAGCAAGACAATGGGGCCAGCTTGCGTATCGAATATCGGTCGGATTTATATGCGCCCGCAACCGTTCAACGGATGATCAGGTATTGGGGCAACGTCATTGAACAAGTGGCCAATCAGCCGGATATTCGATTCGAACATATCGAGTTATTGTCCGCAGACGAAAAACAAGCCATGTTGACTGGGTTTAAGGAAATCCATGATTCCTATGGGGATGATCATAAAACGATCATTGATCTGTTCGAGGAGCAAAGTGAGAGAACTCCGGATCACATTGCGCTCGTGTTCGAAGATCAAGAACTGTCCTATTCAGCATTAAACGAACGGGTGAATCAACTGGCGCGGACCTTGTTAGCTTCCGGCGTCAGCGCCAATCAACTCGTTGGCATTATTGCCGAACGTTCCATGGAAATGATTGTCGGCGTATTAGCGATTCTCAAAGCAGGCGGGGCCTATGTCCCTATTGACCCTAATTACCCGGAAGAGCGTATCCGGTACATGCTGGAACATTCGGGAGCCGAAGTGTTATTGCTCCATCGTTCCATGCGCAATCAAGTCACCTTTGACAACAAAATCATCGTGCTTGACGATCATGAGTCCTATCATGATGACAAGACGAATCCGGGACTGCCGATCCGTCCCGATCAGCTTGCCTATGTTATCTATACATCGGGCACTACGGGACAGCCGAAGGGAGTCATGATTGAGCACCGGCAGCTTCAATATATTGCTCAAGCATGGACACAAGAATATAAGCTGGACGAATTCCCTGTCCGATTGTTGCAATGGGCGAGTTTCTCCTTTGATGTTTTTACTGGCGATTATATTCGATGCTTGTTGCACGGAGGCAAACTTGTTATTTGTCCAACCGAATCAAGACTTGATTTGGAGCGAATCTATCAGCTAATGAAAAAAAACGAGATTACGATGTTAGACTTGACTCCAGTTCTTGCGATTCCTCTAATGGACTATATATATGAAAATAATCTCAACATAGATTTTTTGAAAATAGTAATTCTTGGATCGGATATATGCCCGATACAAGCATTTCATCGCCTTATAAGCAGGTACGGCAGCAAAATGAGGATTTTAAACTGTTATGGCGTGACAGAGGCGGCCATTGATTCCTCCTATTTTGAGAACGACGAGCAGCAGGCTTACCGGTTTTTGCCGATTGGCAAACCGCTGCCTGGGGTGAAAATGTATATATTAGACTCTAACGGTAATGTACAGCCTCCAGGCATTCCCGGCGAACTATTTATCGGAGGGCTCGGGGTGGGGAGGGGATATTTCAAGCGCCCGGATTTGACACAGGACAAATTCGTGGATAACCCGTTCTGCGCCGGCGAGAAAATGTATAAGACGGGAGATATGGCACGATGGCTTCCTTGTGGGAATATTGAATTTTTAGGGCGATTCGATAATCAAGTCAAGGTTCGCGGCAATCGAATCGAATTGGAAGAAATAGAATCTGCGCTCATAAAAAATGGCCATATCCGTGAAGCGGTAGTTATCGCAAGAGAGGATGAAACCGGTCAAAAAAGGTTGTATGCCTTTTATGTCGCGGCGGAGATGCTTGCATCCAGTGTATTGAAAGAGCCGTTAAGAAAAACGCTGCCGGCGTTTATGGTACCTTCCTATTTTGTCCAGCTCGATCGGCTGCCGGTAACGCCGAATGGAAAGATTGACCGCAAAGCGTTAACGGTGATGAACGTAACGCCGCAGAGTGAAATGGAGTATATCGAACCTGCCACTGAAATCGAGAAAACATTAGTGAGGGTGTGGCAGGAAGTTCTGCATGAGAACAAGGTTGGGGTCTTGGATAATTTTTTTGACCTTGGAGGAGATTCCATCAAATCAATCCAGGTATCCTCTCAATTATCCGGCTTAGGTTACAAGATGGAGATAAGAGATCTTTTCCGCTACCCAACTATCGTAGAACTCAGTACCAGGATCAGACCGTTGCATCGAAAAATCGATCAGAAAGATAGGGAAGGCGCTGTGCAACTCACGCCGATCCAACATTGGTTTTTTCAAGAACATGCCCAACATCCGCATCACTATAACCTGGCTTTTATGTTGTATCGCCAAGACCGGTTTGACAAGATCATCGTTCGCAAGGTTATGGATAAGCTCGTGCAGCACCATGATGCGCTAAGAATGATATTCCGCCGAACGGAAACGGGCTATGAAGCCTATAATCGGGGCTTGCATGATAGCGTCCTATATCATCTTGAAATCTGGGACTATCGAGATAAAGACAGGAATGAGCTGGAGCAAGCAATGGATTTGAAATGCACCGAGATTCAATCCAGGCTTCATATTTTTGAGGGACCATTAATCAGGCTGGGGTTATTTCAATGTCCGGACGGCGATCACTTGCTTCTTGCCGTTCACCATTTAGTCGTAGACGGGGTATCATGGCGGATTTTAATAGAGGACTTCCATACATCTTATGTACAACTCCTTAATCATCAGGAGATTCGTCTGCCGTTAAAGAGCGATTCCTTCCAGCGATGGGCGCAAAAGCTGAACGAATATGCCAAGCGTGAAGATATCGAGCATGAGAGTGCATACTGGAAGAGCATTGCGGAGCTGGAGATTGAATCGTTGCCGACGGACTACAATAAGCAAAAATCACTGCGGAAACATACCAGGACAACAACGATAAATTTGAATGAACAGCAAACCGCGGAATTGCTAAAACAAGCCAATCGCGCATATAACACGGAAATCGACGAGCTTTTGTTGTCTGCTATTGGAATGGCCTTCAAGAAATGGGCTGATCTCAATCGCTTCATCATTAACATGGAAGGACATGGCAGGGAGTCGATTATGCCTGATGTTGATATTAACCGCACAGTAGGATGGTTCACAAGTGAATACCCCGTAGTAATAGACATTGGAGATGAACCAAATCCATTAGATATCATTAGTAAGGTACAAAAAGATATACGCCGGATTCCTCATAAAGGGATTCACTATGGAGTGTTGAGATATTTATCCGAACATTCACGCAATGACAAGATGGATATAAAGCCTGAAGTTAGCTTTAATTATTTGGGACAGTTCGATCGGGACAGCAAAGAAGATGATGGCGATGTCCAATTTTCCGCATTTTCAGGTGGAGATTCCATGAGTCTCGATCAGGTTAGAGAATGCAAGATCGATATTGAATGCGTTGTGTTACATGGCCGTTTGAGCTTAACGGTACATTATAGTGACCAACAGTATAAAGAGGAAACCATAGAACGACTAACTGCATTCCTCCGGGAAAGCCTAAGCGAAATCATTCAACACTGCATGAGCAAGTTGCGCAATGAAGTCAAGTTACGTGAGAACGACAGCACCCAAAAACATCTTGCCTCATGTAACGCATCATCCGGAGAATGGGTAGATCTGGAGGGAGTGGTGGATGGATTTTTTAACGCTTCTTATATGAATGATATCCCCGGCGCCATCGTGGCGGTTGTCCATAATGGTGAAGTGAAAGTAAAGAAGGCATATGGCTATGCCAATATACAAGAAAAAGTGCCGATGAGCGCGGATGATACCGTAATAAAGGTGGGGTCGATTTCCAAGGTCGTTACGGTTGCTGCCATTATGAGGCTTGTGGAGCAAGGACGCATTGGATGGAACGATGATATTCAGCAATATATCTATGAAATCGAAATACCGCGGAAGATAGATGGGCCTCTAGCAGTCGAACATTTACTTAGTTACACGTCTGGATTTGGTTCGCCAGATAAGGGAAATGAGCAAAGTTATAATTTTGGCGGACGTGAATCCCTAACATTAAGGGACTACATTCTTCGATATATGCCAACCGTGGTTCATCAGCCTGGCCAACACTACAACAATGAGAATTTTTCCTTTATGTTGTCAGGTTATTTGGTTGAAAAAGTAACGGGAATTCCGTTCCATCGCTATGTAAGTGAGCAATTCTTTGAGCCTCTTGGCATGACAAACAGCAGTTTTATTTTAAATCCAGAGTTAGAGGCGAAAATGGCCACAGGCTATGATCTGGAAAACGAAGCTGTTCCTAGGTATGATTTTAGCCCTGCAGATTCACCCGATGGCAGCATGCTGTCAACGGGGCACGATATCTCCAAATTTATGCTGGCTCTATTAAATAAAGGCGTTTATGGCGGAAATGCAATCTTGAAAGAGGATTCGATAGTTAAAATGTTCTCAAGCAAATCGGTATCTCTCCCGCAATTGACCGATACAGGGTATGGATTTATGACGAAATTCCATCCGGAATATTCAAATGACAATATTTTGGCGAAAGCAGGCGAAGTAATTGGATATAACTCATTCATGTGGTTCTTGCCAGAGAAAAACACGGGTGTGTTTATCAGTGCGAACAAAAGTTACTTTAATAAAATCGAATTTTTTGAGTATTTCATGAAACAGTATTATCCTGCGGAAGCATTCATCATGTAAGTCAGTCATGGTGTTTCCCGCCTGCATGTTACGGTATGGGGCCGCTGCCATCGCATTGATCGATCTAACGGACAGAAACGGTGGCGGCTCTTATCATACGATTACGTAGCAGGGATTGGTGAGTCAACACGATCATATTAGTTTACACGGGGGTGCCTATGAGTACGATAAACACAAGTTCCACTTGTAGCTTTCCTAATATCAAAGATGTAGGAAGTGGTGTAGCTAACGGGACTTTCGGGGAACTTTTGCAGGGTATACTGGAGGAAAATAATCTCGATTTTTTAGTGACTTTGCCTATCAAAAAAGCGTCCTGCGCAACTTTTTATTCCATTCCAACTTATGATGAGGTTGTCATATTGCCATGCTCAAAACAAAAATCAAAACGACTCGTCGAGACCATTTTAAAGCATTTTAGGTTCCCGGCAGGAGGAATTTTGGAGATCAATTCGGAACTTCCCGTTGGAAAAGGCTTTGCCAGTTCATCGGCAGATTTGGTGGCTGCCTCCCGTGCTGTTGAAGATTGTTTCAATATAAAAATGGAACACTCATTATTAGAATGGTTTTTGTCTAGTATCGAGCCCACTGATGGTGTGATGTATGACGGCGCCGTTTCTTACTACCATAAAGAGGTCAGGTTAAGAGAATATATCGGGAAGCTGCCTGAATTATGTATTTTGAGCATTGATGAGGGAGGGACTATAGATACGGTTGAGTTTAATAAGCGAATAAAACCTTTTAGCAGAGAAGAAAAGCTGGAATACAATTTTTTGTTGCAAAAACTTACAAAAGCTATTAGAGAAAGGGATGTTCACGCCATAGGACTGGTCTCTTCCAGAAGTGCGGTATTGAATCAAAAAATCCTGCCAAAAAAATATTTGCCGGAAGTGATGAAGATTAATGAGGAGATTCGAGGTTTAGGCGTCGTTGTTGCGCATAGTGGAACCAGCCTAGGCATTTTTTTGTCGAAGGAAGAACCTGATTTCCATCAAAAGCTGGAACTGGGATACCGATATTTAAGTGAATTAAATAAAGAAGTTCATATTTACCATACGTAGAAATCTTAACATTTTTACAAAACCGATTTCATCCTGTTGTATTTGGAGAGGATTAATGAGATGGGACAGCCGGTAAGCGTTCATCAAAAAGTATCTTTTCGGACGTTGCTTCGCTTGAAAAATTATCGTTATTTAATTTTCTCGCAACTTGTCTCGAATATGGGAGATGGAGTATATCGATTGGCGCTTATTTGGTTAATGAAGGTCTTAACGGAAAGTCCTTTGTTAATGTCCATTTTATTAGCAGCGGAGACAATTCCATTAATCATATTCGGATTGTTCGCGGGAGTTGTCGTTGATAGAGGAAATAAAAAGAAGATCATGGTCATCTCGCATCTGTTGAGAGGCGCACTCATTTTATGCATAGTCCTGTTGTTACTGCTAAAAATGTTACACCCCGCCGTACTTATCATCATTGCTGTTCTGCTTACTTCGGTTAGCGCCTTCTTCAAGCCTGCACTAACCGTGGCAATACGGACTTTAGTTCCCGAAGAGCATATGACTCAAGCACAAAGCTTTTCGCAAGTTATTCAGACCGTTGTCAACTTGGCAGCTCCGGCATTGGCAGCGGGATTAATATTTTATGGAATGGAATATGCTTTCATCTTAAATTTCTTAACTTATCTTGTAGGAGCACTGTTAATTTTTTTGATTAACGAGAAAGAGCTTGCAAAAACCGATGTAAATGAATTTACCGCAAGGATGATCATGACGGATTTGAAGGATGGTATCCATGCGATAACGAAGCATGATTTTTTGAGAAATTGTATGATATATTTTACCATCCTGAATTTTTTGACGGCTCCTGAAGCGATTTTGCTTCCATTAGTCGTTACTGATGTCTCCGGATTAGCCATGCTCGAGATCAGTTTTTGTATAGGTATTTTGCTTGGTTCAATCGGTATTAATTATCTGAATCGATATTATCCCATTGTTTATATTTGTTTTGGAATCGGTCTATTCAGTATTGGAATAGGTATGTTTGCCTTTGGTATTCCGCTTATTTGGCAAGTAATCTGTGTTTTTATCAATGGAATCGGCTCAGCATTTGTAAATATTAAAATGAGCACCATGATCACCCTGATGGTACCAAAAGAAGTATTAGGCAGAGCATCAAGCTTGATTAGCGTCATGGTGCTGTGCGCCATGCCGGTCTCCACCTTCTTAGTAGGCTTGATTAGCGGTATGGTTTCTATTTTAACGATATTCGGAATCATTGGCGGGGCCGGTCTTCTCGTTGTTGCTTTCATGCTAATGAATCCTCACTTAAGAAAAAGGAGCGAAGAGTCTCACCATTCGACGGATCAGAAATCAAAAGGTGTCTCTCTTTAGTCGCATATAACGAAATAGGGCGGGTATTTGCTTACACATGTGTCTCTTGAATCCTTGACACGAAAATTCAACTCATATATATTGAAAATAATAATAATATTGTAGAAATATGGATTACCCGCCTTGGTTCTTCTGACAGTCTGCTTCACGAAATCTCTCGCCCAGTCATTTGGCATAGACCGCCTAGAACATTACTCGTTCATAACTTCTGCTCTCTCAACATGTGAAGCAATTCCCGATAACGATGTCACACAACAGACAATCGCAACAGACAATCTGGTGTATAGTTCCTTGCCATATCCTTATCCAGTCGGAAGCGAGGTGTATTTCTGCATGAGCGGAAAATTAACGGGACGGATTGCTTCAACACCAGCCCGCCTCCTGCATGACGAAGTGTTGGAGCCGCAATTCCAGTACGAGGTTGAATATTTACTGCCTGCGTACATTCAGATTGAATTAGCCATGCTTTTGGAATATGTCAGAATGGGCTTGATCACGCGACAGGACGCTTTAGAGATTGCAAAAGCGCTTCAGGCCGCTGAACGCGGCACAGTTGCACCGGACCCCGGGCGCAATATGTCCGATATCTCCTTTGCCCTTGAACGCCATGTTGAAAGTTTGCTGTCCCGGCCGGTACCTCGCTGGCACATCGATCGCAGCCGCAATGATGTGCAAGCCTGTGCCCAAGTCATGTTCGGCCGTTCGCAATGGTTGGAGACGGCGGACGAATTGGGGCAGCTTATTCGATCGATACATAGGTTGGCCGTCCGCTATCGATCGGTCCCCATGCCGGGATATACCCACTACCAATCTGCACAAATCATTACTCCCGGGTTCTATCTTTCCTCCATTAACGGTGAATTCGTGCAAACGATGACTCGCTGGATGCACATCTATGACGAAATGAATCAATGCCCGCTAGGAGCCGGGGCCATGGCCGGATTGGAACTGCCGTGGAACCGTCAACGGTTGTCCAAGCTGCTCGGGTTTCGACAGCCGCGGATGAGCGCGTTGGCGGCTGTCGCGTCTCGGGAATGGGTATTAAGGATCGCTGGCGAGCTGTCCACTTTCTCCGTACTGGTCTCCCGATTTACGACGGATTTGATTCAATGGGGCAGCAGTGAAATGAATTTCCTTCACTTGCCGGATGACTTATCGGGTATTTCTTCCGCCATGCCGCAGAAGAGGAATTTCCCGATTCTGGAACGGATTCGAGGGAAGAGCGCCCATCTGTCCGCATTTTATATGGACATGGTTCTTGGACAGCGAAATACGGCCTTCACGAATTTAGTGGAAACATCGAAAGAGGCCGGCACCCATCTGCTGGCGTTGTTCCAACAGACGAGAACCTTGCTGCGCTTGCTGAAAACGGTTACCGACCATTTGCAATTCAACGAGGAGCGCATGCTCAGCATATGCAAACGGGACTTTTTCGGAGGATTCACGCTGGCGAATCAGCTGACCTTGGAGCAGGGAATTCCGTACCGCACAGCGCAGGTGATCGCAGGCCGATACATCGCTGCTGCCCTTGAACACGGGGTGTCCCCGAATCCGGGCGATGCGCGCCTGCTGCAGGAAGCCTGTGCGGAAGCAGGCTTTTATGTGCCGGATACCGCCCGTCTCCTTGCCTCTTCCTTCGATGTGCTGGCGAGTCTGTACGGCAAGAAGTCTACGGGCTCGACTCATCCCGAGGAGGTACAGCAGATGCTCGCGGCCCAGATGGAGCAGGCGGAGAGGCTGGAGCTTGAGCGGCAAGAGCGAGAGGCTCAATTGTTGGCGGTAGAAGCCAGGCGAGAGAGACTATTGAAGGGATTGCTCTTTAACAAGAAAGGGAAGGGTGTGGGACTAGGTGCGGTATGAACAATGGGCGGATGCAATCGGAGAGACCCCGTTGGTTAAGCTGCGGGTGGACGAACGGTCGATTGGCTCCGTCTACGCGAAGCTCGAGTTGATGAATCCGTTCGGCATGAAGGATCGTGTGGCCAAGCAAACGATTCTGGCAGCGATACGGTCGGGAGAACTGAAGAAGGGCATGCCGATAATCGAGAGCTCGTCAGGCACGCTGGCTTGCGGATTGGCGCTTGTTGGGCGCCAGTTGGGCCATGACGTCCACATCGTGACCGATCCCCGTATTGACCCGATTACGTATGCGAAGCTGACATCGCTTGGCTGCCATGTTCATGTGGTCTCGCAGATGGGCAAGCAAGGCTGGCAAAGCGCGAGACTGGAACGTCTGCATGAATTAATGAAGGAATACCCTGGCGCGTTCTGGCCCCGACAATACGATAATCGGGAGAACCCTCGGGCCTATGAAGCGTTGGCTTCCGAGCTGTTACGGGACCTTGAGCGCATTGATGTGCTTATTGGCTCCGTCGGAAGTGGAGGTTCCTTGTCCGGCACCGCCAGAGAGCTGAAGCGGCATAACCCGGATCTTCGCGTCGTGGCGGTCGATGCAGCGGGGAGCGTAATATTCGGGCAGCCTGATCGGCCGGCGCGCCTGCAAGGCGGCTTAGGCAACAGCCTTATAGCGAAGAACGTAGATTTCGCCATCATCGATGAGGTGCATTGGCTGAACGATGAAGAGGCTTTTGCGGCGACGCTGCAGTTGGCTCGGAACGAGCATATTTTCGCCGGCAACAGCTCCGGTTCGGTATATGCGGTAGCTTGCTGGCTGGCAAGCCAGGTGGCGCAAGGCTGCAATATCGTGGCGATATTCCCCGATCGCGGGGACCGCTATACCGATTCGATTTATAGTCACTCCTACCGGGAGAGCAAAGGCCTAACGCGGCTTCACCTGCCTGACACGCCACAGTGTGTTGAACCGGATACCGTCGTGTCTGCCTGGTCCTATTCCAAATTAGTGGGGATGCAGCCTTATGAACAAACAATTGCTATTCGTTGAAGCGAATACAACGGGGACGGGCATGATGGCGATTCGAAAGGCGCGCGAACTCGGGTTCGAGCCTGTATTTCTCACCGAGAGGCCTGAACGTTACAATGGGCTGAAGGAGCTGGATTGTCGCATTGTCTTGATCGACACCAATTCCGAGGCTGCCTTGATCGATTGGGTCACACAGGAGAGCGCGCAAGACAGAGACATCGTTGGAATAATGTCAACAAGCGATTACTATATCGAATCGGTGGCTAGGCTTGCCCGGCATTTCGGTTGGATCGGCAATTCCCGGGAGTCGATCGCGGCATGCCGTAACAAAGTGATTTTCCGGGAGAAGCTTGATGCGCATCAGGTGGCCCAGCCCAGATTCCTCGCGATAGACTCTATGGAGGCATTAATGGAGGCCCGCTCTTCCATTCCCCTTCCTTGTATCCTGAAACCCGCAGACGATAGCGGATCGAATCATGTGCGTCTATGCTTCCGCTGGGATGAAGTGGAACAGATGACAGCTGAAATCCTTGCGATTAAGCATAATGCCCGCGGACAGGCCACGGCCCGGACGGTACTGCTCGAGCAGTATATCGAGGGGCCTGAATTTAGCGTGGAGATGTTTTCGTGGCAAGGGCAATGTTTCGTCATCGGCATTACAGAGAAAAGGTTGACCGGATATCCCTATTTTGTCGAAGCGGGACATCTCTTCCCTGCCCGGCTGTCCGTAAATGTGCGGCAGGAGATTGAGCAGACAGTGGAGCGGGCGCTGGCCGCGGTGAACTATCGCTTCGGCGCCTCGCATACCGAAGTGAAGTGGACCCCGGAAGGCTGTGTCGTCATCGAAAGCAACGCGAGGCTGGCCGGCGGCATGATTCCGGAGTTGGTTCGCCGTTCAACAGGAATTGATCTGCTTCAGGAACAGATCTGGTGTGCGGCTGGAAAGGCACCTGAATGGCCGCAAACGGTAGAGTATACAAACTATGCGGGCATCCACTTTCTCGTGTCTGACGTTCTGGGGACCTTTGTTGGAATCAATGGCATTGAGGCCGTTAGCGGGATACCCGGGATTGCGGAAGTAGCGATCACAGCGCAAATCGGTCAAAAGGTTCAACCGCCGCAGAACTTCTCGCATCGTCTCGGATACGTCATCGTAGAAGGCAATGATTATGAGGAGACGGATAAACTTATCTCACAGGTGCATGAGTTCATAAAGGTGCAAGTCAATCAGCACACGGGGAGCGGGGTATGAGACAGGTGATAGAATTGAGAAGCGATACGTTCACGCTGCCGACGCGCCGCATGATAGAGGCGATTCAAGAGGCGGCACTTGGTGACGATGTGTACGGGGAAGACCCGACGGTTCGCCAATTGGAGCAAGAAGCAGCCCGGCAGCTAGGCAAGGAGGCGGCGATTCTCATGCCGAGCGGCACGATGGCCAATCTGGCATCGTTAATGGCACATTGTCCACGCGGATCCAAAGCGATCGTAGGCGACGAGACAGACATATACATCTATGAAGCGGGCGGCGCATCCGTATGCGGCGGTATCATGTACGAGCCGATTCCGACACTGCCGGATGGACGATTGGCCATAGCTGATTTGGAACGGGCATTTCCACTGGAGCCGGAAGATCCGCAGTTTGCTTTGCCTGCATTGATCTCTCTGGAGAATCCGCATAACCGGATGGGGGGACGTGTCCTGCCGCTTGCATACTTGGAAGAGGTTCGCGCATTTGCAAATGCAAAGGCCGTGCCAATCCATATGGACGGAGCGCGTTTGTTCAACGCTGCGGTTGCCCTTGGAACAGATGCAGCGGAGATAGCGCGTTATGCGGATTCCGTGCAGATTTGTCTGTCGAAAGGGTTGTCTGCGCCGATTGGTTCGATTGTCACCGGGACAGAGGACTTTATTCGGAAGGTGTACCGACTGCGCAAGATGCTGGGCGGCGGTATGCGTCAAGCAGGCATCATCGCGGCACCGGGCCTGGTTGGGCTGGAGCAGATGACGGATCGATTAGCGGCCGATCATGCACATGCGCTCCGCTTGGCCCGTGGTCTCGCGGACATTCCGGGAATCGTGATTCAAGTGGAGGATGTAGAGACCAATATCGTGTTCTTCCGGATCGAGCATCCCGCTTATACGTGGCAGACATTCATCGAAGCTGCGCATGCGCGCGGGCTTCGCGTGGCTGAGCTCGGGCACGGCAGAATTCGGGCCGTGACGCATTCCGGCATTCAGACAGCCGATATTGACGAGGCGCTGAGAATTGTACGCGAGCTGTTGACAGACCCTGCTGTGTAGGAGATCAACAGGTTGTTCAACATGCTGTCAGGCGTTTATGGACTTGCGCCGCTAATTTCCGTTGAAGGAGGTTAACGGCATGGGGTCCTTTTTTTCTAGGAGAGCATGGAAGTAAGCAAAGTAATCTGGCAGCGTTGCCTGATTTCTTTTTTTCTCTGCATTCGCATAACACTAGAGGGAAGGCGTTTGCCAATGCGCTTATCCGCTATAAGGAAGGCATCCGCGATTTCGACAGATCCGCGGCAGGACTCGGAGGCTGTCCCTATGTTCCTACATGAATGCTCCGATCGTCATTTTGCGCCGAAAGGGCCGTTCAAGCTTGGTTGAAGGGGAAAGAAGATAGAAAATGAAAGGGGTGTGGCAAGTATGACCCGTTTAGATTCTCCAGGCTTACGTTTGCGTCAAGCTGTTGAGGAAGAGCGGCCGCTGCAGGTGGCTGGCACGATTAACGCCTATGTTGCTATGCTGGCCAAGTCCGCAGGCTTCCGCGCGATTTATTTGTCCGGGGCCGGTGTGGCCAATGCTTCATTCGGCTTGCCGGATCTGGGCATTACGACACTGAACGATGTGACGGAGGATGTCCGCCGCATCACTTCGGCCGTCGACCTGCCGCTTCTGGTAGATGCCGACACGGGATTCGGAAGCGCCTTCAATATTGCCAGAACCATCCGGGAAATGACCAGAGCCGGGGCGGCGGGCGTGCATATCGAGGATCAAGTGATGGCCAAGCGATGCGGGCACCGGCCGAACAAAGCGATTGTGAGCAAGGAAGAAATGGCCGATCGGATTAAGACGGCTGTCGATGCCAAGGCGGATGGTTCCTTCGTCGTTATGGCGCGCACGGACGCTCTGGCTTCCGAAGGGCTCGATGCTGCGCTCGAGCGGGCGGCCGCCTATGTGGAGGCCGGGGCGGACATGATTTTTGCCGAGGCGGTTACCGAAGTGTGGCAATACCGGAAATTCGCCGAAGCCGTGAACGTGCCGATTCTTGCGAATATTACGGAGTTCGGCCAGACGCCGATGCTGTCCGTTGAAGAGCTTGGAGCCGCCGGAGTCAGCCTCGTGCTCTATCCTCTGTCCGCTTTCCGCGCTATGAATGCCGCGGCTTTACAGGTGTATGAGACGATCCGCCGCGAAGGAACGCAGCAAAGCGTCATCGATATGATGCAAACACGCAACGAGTTGTATGAATTTTTGAAGTATCACGAGTACGAAAAAAAGCTGGATGAATTGTTCGCTGCCGACAAGGAGGGACAATAAATGACAACGGCGAAAAAACAAGGCGGATTAGCCGGAATCATCGCCGGCCAAACCGCGATTGCTACTGTGGGGAAAGAGGGTAAGGGCCTGAATTATCGGGGGTATTCCATCTACGATCTGGCCGAGCATGCGACCTTCGAGGAAACAGCCTATCTGCTCATTTACGGAACATTGCCTTCTTTCAGTGAACTGGATGCTTATCGCTCGAAGCTGCAGCGCCTGCGCGGACTTCCGGCTGCTCTGAAAAGGGTGCTGGAACAACTGCCGGCCGGATCGCACCCGATGGACGTTCTGCGCACGGGGTGCTCGGTTCTCGGCACCATGGAACCTGAGGGTCTTGGACGCAGCCAAAGCGATATTGCCGACCGCTTGATGGCCAGCTTTGGCTCGATGCTGCTGTATTGGCATCATTATGCCCAGACCGGCACCAGAATTGAGACGGATACGGACGATAGCAGCATCGCCGGACATTTTCTGCATTTGCTGCACGGCAAGAAGCCGGAACCGCTGCATGAGCGGGCGATGGACGTTTCTTTGATTCTGTATGCGGAGCATGAGTACAACGCTTCGACCTTTGCATCCCGCACCGCCGCTTCTACTTTGTCGGACATGTATTCGGCGATTACTTCAGGCATCGGCACGCTGCGCGGTCCGCTGCACGGCGGCGCGAACGAGGCGGCGATGGAACTGATCCAACAGTTCCGCACGCCGGACGAGGCGGAAGCGGGCCTGCGCCGGATGCTGCAGGAGAAAAAACTGATCATGGGCTTCGGGCACCGGGTCTATTCCGTCTCCGATCCGCGCTCCGATGTCATTAAGGTCTGGTCGCGCAAGCTGTCGGAGCATGCAGGGAACATGAATCTTTATCACATTTCCGAACGCATTGAATCGATGATGCGGGAAGAGAAGAAGCTGTTTCCGAACCTGGACTTCTACAGCGCTTCGGCTTACCATCTGATGGGCATCCCGACGGCGATGTTCACGCCTGTGTTCGTGATATCCCGCACGAGCGGATGGTCCGCTCACATCATCGAGCAAAGGGCGAGCAATAAGTTGATTCGCCCCAACGCGGAATATATCGGTCCAGAACCCCAGCCGTGGCTGCCGATGGAATCGAGAGCATAACTACTCACTAGGAGGAATGCATTGTGTCATCACATATCAGCAATGTAAGACCTGAGCCGGATCAAGTGATTAAGGATATCGCCGCTTATGTAGGCCAGACGATTGATAGCGAGGAAGCATACCGAACCGCCCGATACTGCTTAATCGATACGCTCGGCTGTGGCATGCTGGCGCTTCGTTACCCGGAGTGCACGAAGCTGCTCGGACCGATTGTGCCGGGAACGGTCGTGCCGAACGGTGCCAAGGTGCCGGGTACTTCCTACCAGTTGGATCCCGTTACAGCCGCATTTAACATCGGCGCTATGATTCGTTGGCTAGATTACAACGATACGTGGCTGGCTGCGGAATGGGGCCACCCTTCGGACAATCTGGGCGGCATTCTGGCCGTTGCCGATTATGTAAGCCGGAAGAACGTTGCGGAAGGAAAAGCTCCGCTGTTGATGCGGGACGTATTGACGGCCATGATTCAAGCGCATGAAATTCAAGGCGTGATCGCACTGGAAAACAGCTTCAACCGTGTAGGACTGGATCATGTCCTGCTCGTCAAAGTGGCTTCGGCCGCCGTTGTTACGAAGCTGCTCGGCGGAACCGAGGAGCAGATCATGAATGCGGTGTCCAACGCATGGATCGACGGACAATCCCTTCGCACGTACCGTCATGCGCCTAATACGGGCTCTCGCAAATCGTGGGCCGCAGGCGATGCGACAAGTCGTGCGGTGCGTCTGGCCATGATGTCGCTGAAGAGCGAAATGGGCTATCCCTCCGCATTGACGGCGAGAACCTGGGGCTTCTACGATGTTCTCTTTAAAGGCAACGAGTTCAAGTTCCAGCGTCCTTACAGATCGTATGTTATGGAGAACGTGCTGTTCAAGCTTTCGTTCCCCGCGGAATTCCATGCGCAAACGGCCGTGGAATGCGCGATTCAGCTGCATCCGGACGTCAAGGAGCGGCTGGACGACATCGACCATATTGTGATCACCACACACGAATCGGCGATCCGCATCATCGATAAAAAAGGACCGCTGTACAACCCGGCGGACCGCGATCATTGCCTGCAGTACATGACGGCAATCGGGCTTATTTTCGGTGAGCTGACGGCGGATCATTATGAAGATTCCACAGCAGAAGATCCGCGTATCGATGCCCTGCGAGAGAAGATGACGGTAGTGGAAAATCCGCAATATTCCAAGGATTATCTCGATCCGGAGAAGCGATCCATCGCCAATGCCATTCAAGTGGTGTTCAGGGACGGCTCCAAGACGGACAACGTAGCCGTTGAATATCCGATCGGCCACCGCCGCAGAAGAGCGGAAGGCATCCCGGTGCTGGAAAAGAAATTTAAGAGCAATTTGGCGACGCGTTTCCCTGCAAAGCAAGTGGCGGACATTCTGGAGCTTTGCGACAATCAAGAGCGCTTGGAAGCTACAGCCGTACAAGTCTTCGTGGACAAGTTTTTTATCTGAAAAGTAAGAACCCACCCTAAGGTTAGCGCCCAGGTGGGTTCTTATGTGCTTGCAACTTAGAAGGGATAGGCCCATCCAAGCCAATTGTTAGCCGAGTGTTTGCCGCACTCGGCTCCTTTAATGGTATGATATCACAATTGGTAAAAGAAGTGAACATCACTAGCGTGCAATTTGGCCTGCAAATGAGCAAAACCCGGAGCTGCATGCCGGCAACCCTGCGGACAACTTACCGATCCACAGGAATTGTCAGCGTGACCTGTGTTCCAACCTGAACAGCACTGTCTATGGTCAAGCCGTACTCTGGCCCGTACATGAGCTTCGCGCGGTCGTTTACGTTTTTGAGACCATAGCCTTTGGACTGGGTTTGCAGCAGCAGAGGAAGCCGCTCCGGCGGAATGCCCACTCCATTGTCCTGAACTTGAAACACAATGCAGTCCTGTTCCCGTGTTCCCGTCACGCAGATGTTCCCGCCTCCTTCTTCTCTGTTCTCAATGCCATGCAGTATGGCGTTTTCGATAAGAGGCTGCAGCATTAAGTTCGGCATGCGGCAGGACAGAATCTCATCCTCGATCTGATATTCCACTTCGAAGCTGTTGCTGTGCATGATAAGCTGAATCCGCATATAGGATTGTACATTTAGAATCTCGTCCGAGACCAGAATCATATTGTCGCCCTTATTCAGGGTGGTCCGATAAAAAGTGGACAGCAGCTGAGCCATCTCGCTAATCTCCGGGGCTCGAAGCCGAATCGCCCTCCAGTTGATAAGAGAGAGGGAGTTGTACAGAAAGTGGGGATTGATCTGAGCCTGGAGCGCTTTCATTTCATACTCTTTGCGCGCGATCTCCTCCACGTACACTTTATGAATAAGCGTTTTGGTCTCTTCCACCATATGGCCAAAGCCTCTGATTAAGTCACCGATTTCATCTTTCGAGTCGCTTGTGACCGTAACCTCAAGCACGCCTTTGCTGACGAGATTCATATTTTGATGCAAATGATCGATGCGGGACATCATCCTTCTGGCAAAAAAGGTGCCGGTCACAGCGACGGCAATAATGCAGGCGATCATGATCAGCACGATGGTCAAAATAATGAGCCGAGCAGAGGCCGTGATCAGATTCGTCGGCTTATATAAAAACACATTCCACCCCGAGATCGGGATCATGGACTGCAATACGGTGTAGTCCTGTTCATTCCAGCGCAGCTCATGACCTGCTTGAATGGGAATCTGGGATTTTCCCTTTAGCTTTTCCGATGAATAGACTGAATGGCCGTCTGCGTCCGTGACGAGAATCTCGGCTCCATTGGCCAGCAAAGACTCGAAGGATTGGAACAGGGAAGCATATTCTACTTCGGTGTACAAAATATTATCTTTCGGATTTCTTAGTTTCGTGTTAAAAATGCGCCCAACGCTGAACATCTTATTTCCATTAAAAAACCAAAGGTTTTCCGTCGTTGTCATCACTTGCGGGTACCAATCGGCATTGGTTATCTCCTCGATAGGAATGACGGTGCTCCCATGCTTCGGCAGGTTCGTTCCCGTATACAGCGTGATTCGCTTGATATCCGGATTCAAATATTGGGCGGTATAAAAATTTTGGTCAATGACGTTTTTGAGCTGATCGTACATCGAATAAGCACTATCATACGTATGATTGGCTGCATTAATGATCGCTTGATTGAAGCTCAAAAAGGTGATGATTTTATTGTATGTATTCAGCTGGTTGTTCACCGCTTGCACACTTTGCTCCAGATTCGCATTCAGATCCGCTTCAGACTGCGCCAACAAAAGCTGCCTGGTCTCAAAAAAACAAAATCCGCCCAATACAATAACGGGAATTAAGCTGATGAAGAGAAAGGCAAGTTTGATTTTGGTTTGGAATTTCATGTCGCGAATGAATTGCTTATGCGCTTGCCATCCTCTCATGCTCTTTCTCCTGCAGCCACGAATTGCCGGTATTTTTCGGGAGTGCGCCCATAAAAGTCTCTATAGTTCTGGCAAAAATACGATACATCCCGATATCCCACGGCGCTCGATATATCGGACACTTTGAGATGAGTGCTCGTTAACAATTCCTGCGCCTTCTGCATGCGCACGTTTTTGATGTATTTGTTCAAGCCGCAGCCCATACTCTTCTTGAACATCGAACTCAGGTAATGGGGCGATAAATAGACTTTGGCAGCGAGAGAATCCAGACTCAGGTCGTCAGCATAATGGTCTTCAATATACTTGGTGATGCAGGCAATATCCCGGTTGCAAGAAGCTTCGGAATCTGTATATTTCTCCTCCAGCCGCAAGACGTACTCATTGATGATTTTTTTGATATCCCGGATGTCTTCGGCTCTGTATATTTTCTCAATCCCGTGATTTAGCTCCAGTTCAGACACATCCACCATAAGATGGGTGACGATTTCTTGGCAGAGACTCGAAAACATATATTTCACATACAGTTGCGAGAACTGAACCTGCTTTTCATATTTTTGATACAGGATTTCGGTGTTGCCCTTCAGGCCGAAAATATCCCGGTTCTTAATATTGTTCCGAATCTTTTCCAAGATAGCGCTATCACATTGTTCCGTGTCATCGGAATCATAAACGTTGTCATCCGTTTCTTCAAAAATGAAACGATCCGGCGAGAAAAAGCGGTACTCCATCAGCTGCTCTAATTGGTTAAGCCCGGCAGCCAGATCTTCAATCGCCGTCGGCTCCTCGTTCAAGGCTGCATAGCAGATCGAATTAAATCTCGTTAAAATGCTCTCGTGAATACGCTGTGCCAGGTCACGATAGGATAAGCCAGAGGAACACTTCCCCTCGGGAAAGAGCAGCAAGCTCTGATAGCCATTCAAATTAATATAATCCGCCGGCGTGTCCAACAGGGACAGGACATAGCTTTCGAATTCCGCTCCAACATGCTCGAAGAAGTTTTTTTCACACTCCAGCAGCAGCATTCTGTGGTAAGCAGCCGGCAAATCCAATGAAGCTCCCTTCAATGAAGGAGGGGCGCCCACACCGTTGACGAGGGTGAACAGCACATGTTTTTTGACATAGGCTTTTCTCATTTTCGATGCTTCGTCTTCTTGCTTTTGTTGCGTTATGTCTTGGATGACTTTGTGCATCGTATCTTGAAAGGCATCCACATGGATTGGCTTGAGAAGGTAGTCGGACACGCCAAGAGAGATGGCCGTCTTGGCATATTCAAATTCCGCGAAACCGCTGAATATGATCACCTTCAATTGCGGTTGAAGCTGCAGTGCCTGCCTGGTAAGCTGCAGCCCATCCATAAGCGGCATCTTCACATCGGTGAACAAAATATCGGCAGACTGGCGGCGCAAAAATTCGAGCGCCTTTTTGCCGTTTTCCGCAAACTCCACTTTAAGAGGAAATTGAAGCTCTTCGATCAGAAAAGCGATACCTTCTCGTTCTTCCTGTTGATCATCTGCGATTAAAATGGTTAGCATGTGCATCCTCTTTTCAAGCGTTATCATCATTTATTATAAGCCTTTTCAAAACGAATGAAATAGAAGGAGCGCTCATTAGGAAACTTCGTAAAAAATTCGCGTAAAGCACAATTAATTCATATATACGGCCGCGAAGGAAACGCATTAGAATTAGAGACGTGCAAGACATGTTGGATATCCATGTTGAAGCAAGCCGGCGTTTTGAAATCGTTCACACCACTGTAAAGGAGCTTATGTCATGATCACAAAACGGAGACACGGTTTTTTCTTTGCGATAGCATTGCTATTGGTTATTGCTATGGCTGGATGTCAAAAAGCGGACAAGCCTGCTGAGGAATCCGCTGTGGATATGAATGACCCTGCGTGGAAGGAAGCCAAGACGGCATCTTTTGCGCCTTATCCTGACACCGTTACCTACACGGTGGGCCAGGTAGCAGGGAACTACTCTTCGCTGAAAGGCACGCTCTATGAGAAGGACAATGCGACCGACAATGTATGGACAAGATATATCAAGGACAAGCTGAATGTCCAAAATGAGATTGCGTTCGAGGCCAATGACGGGACAGACTATCAGCAAAAAGTATCGATGGCGATCGTAAGCGGCGAGATTCCCGATATTATGGTCGTTCCCGATCATGAGACATTGGAGCAGCTGTACGAGAACGATCTAATCGAAGACCTTACCGATGCCTATGAAAATACAGCCAGTGAGCGAATCAAGGAAATCTATGATTCCTATGATGGCCGCGTGCTGGACACCGCCAAGTTCGACGGCAAGCTGATGGCGCTTCCAACTACGGAAATTTCTCACGGTCCGGGCGTCCTGTGGCTGCGCAAAGACTGGATGGACAAATTGGGGCTTACCGAACCGAAAACAATCGAAGATATTGAACATATCATCACCCAGTTCGTCGAAAAAGATCCCGGCGGCAATGGACCTGGAACTACGGTCGGTCTTGTCATCGATAATGAACAGCCTGTCGGAATTTCCGGCGGTCAATATGAAGTGAATAACATATTTGCCTTATATGGAGCGTTCCCGAAGCAATGGATCGATGACGGCACGGGCAAGGCTGTATACGGTTCCATCCAGCCTGAAATGAAGCCCGCTCTTGCCAAAATCGCAGATATGTATAAAAAAGGACTCATTGACCGCCAGTTCGCCGTCCGCACCTCGGATGACCGCAAGGCGCTGCTGACAAGCGGCAAGAGCGGATCGTTCCTGGACAACTGGTGGGGAAGCTGGACCGTGGCTGACTCGCTCAAGCTCAATCCGGATGCCGAGTGGGTGTCTTATGTCGCTCCGCAATCGGAAGACGGCTCGGTCACGATGTTCACGGGCAAGCCGACCAGCAGTTATCTGGTGGTCCGCAAAGGGTTCAGCCATCCCGAAGCCGCAATTAAGATCGCGAGCGTTCAATTCGATTATCAGCGTTATCAAGAGAAGGACGAAGCTATTCTCAAGGAATTCGAGGATTACAGCGCGCATAATGTAGGCGGAACTCCGCTCGCCGTCAACATTGACTATTATGATGCATTCTACCGCAATGTCGGAATTATGGAAGAGGCGTTGGAGACAGGCGATGCCAGCAAATTAACGAGCAATCTGGATATTGCGGCTTATAAGTCTTACAAAAAATATTTGGATGATTCGAAAAATGGAAATCAAGTCGATGCCAATGCATGGGCTGGATATACATCGAGCATGACGACGGCGAAGCTGGTCAACAGCTCCAACATCAAAGAAGTGAACCCTATCTTCTTCGGCAGCACTCGCTCCATGTCTTTGAAATGGCCAACCTTAATGAAGATGGAGCTTGAAATGTATCTGAAGATTATTACAGGCGAGCAAACGCCGGATGACTTCGATAAATTTGTTGAGAATTGGAAGAAAACCGGCGGCGACATCATTACGGAAGAAGTGAACGAAGCGATTGCCTCCAATTGACATGAAAGAGAGAGTTCTTCATGAAGAATAGAAACGATCAGATCGCGTTCCACTCCATGATGGCCGCAGGCATGATCTTCCTGATTATTTTCTCGTTCATCCCGATGTTCGGGATTGTGATGGCTTTTCAAGATTATGTTCCTGCCAAAGGGATCAGCGGTTCGCGATGGGTAGGTTTGGATAATTTTAAATTCATGCTGCAAATTCCGGACAGCAAGCAGATTTTTATCAACACGATCGTCATCGCAGTATGGAAAATTATTGTGGGGACCTTCGTTTCGATTACGTTTGCTTTGCTCCTGAATGAGATTCGATTGAAGTTCGCCAAGCGGTTCATGCAGACGGTTGTGTATTTGCCGAATTTCTTGTCATGGGCCGTACTGGCTACCGTCGTGATGAACATTTTTTCCTATGAAGGCCCGATCAACGCATTTTTAGGTTGGTTTGGCGTGGACCCGATTTTATTTATGGCGAGCAATGAATGGTTCAGGCCGATGCTGGTGTTGTCCGATGTGTGGAAAGGGTTCGGATATGGCTCGATCATCTATCTGGCCTCGCTGACCTCGATTGATCCGGGACAATACGAAGCGGCGTCGATTGATGGGGCGAACCGGTTCCAGAAGCTGTGGTATGTCACGCTGCCCGGCCTGATGCCTACGATCCTGCTGGTCACGACGTTGAACCTGCCGAATGTGTTGAATGCCGGCTTCGACCAAATTTTTAATCTTTATAATCCTTTGGTATACGAGACCGCCGACATCATTGACACCTATGTGTACCGGGTAGGTCTGGTCGAAAGACAATATAGTCTCGGAACTGCAGTCGGTCTGTTGCGTTCCATTGTCGGCATTATCTTGATCTTGTCTGCGAACAAATTGACGCAAAAGCTGACAGATTATCGCATTTTCTAGGGGGTGTCTTCCATTATAGCTCAGACGATGAAAAGCCGCGTCGCCGACGTGATTATCTGGATATTGTTATTGGCGCTTACGTTGTCTTGTCTGTTTCCGTTACTCAATATGGTAGCTATTTCACTGAGTGATAATGCGGCCGCTTCCGCTAATTTAGTGGGCCTGTTCCCGGTGAATTTTACATGGAGCTCCTATGAAAAGTTGCTGTCAGACTCGCAATTTTGGCGTTCGTTCATGATCTCGGTCGAAAGGGTCGTCTTGGGGCTAGGCGTAAATATGGCGCTGATGATCCTGATGGCCTACCCGTTATCCAAAAGCTCGAAGCAATTCCGGGGACAGAAAGTGTATATGAATGTCGTTATTTTTGCGATGCTGTTCTCCGGGGGACTCATTCCGACGTTCATGGTCGTCAAGCAGCTTGGTCTGCTCGATTCTATTTGGGCGTTGATATTGCCGGGGGCGGTGCCTATCGGCAACGTCATCCTGCTCATGAATGCGTTCCGTGCGGTTCCGAAGTCGCTGGAGGAGGCGGCCAAGATCGATGGAGCCTCGCAGTGGAGGATCTTATTCTCGGTCTATCTGCCGGTCGTATTGCCTACGCTGGCAACGGTCATGCTGTTTACGATCGTCGGCCACTGGAACGATTATTTCAGCGCGTTAGTGTATATCAACAAGACTTCGAACTATCCGCTGCAGACCTATATTCAGCAGCTCAGCGTGGAAGTACAGAACATCACGGACCCGGCGAAATTGGCCGAATACGCAAAGATTTCAGACCGGACGCTTAATTCCGCCAAAATCGTTGTGTCTACGCTGCCATTGCTTTTGATTTATCCTTTCTTACAAAAGTACTTCGTGTCCGGAATTGTTGTCGGTTCCGTCAAGGAATAAGTCATTAGGTGATTCGCAGCAAAATACAATAGGGTGAAAAGAAGCCGTACTATACGATACGTCAGGTATGCTGCCTCGCCGCAATGATTCCACAGCGCGGCGAGGTTTTGCGTATCGGCGGCAGACTACATGGCGTTCAGGAGGTTAGCAATGACGAATGCAGGTGGAACATCAATGTTAGATGACATGAACATATTCGTGCCGAAGGAAGCGAACCGCGCGATTTCTTTTACCAATAAGGAGTCCGCGTTTTACTTTACGCAGTCTCACTACACAGATCATCCGGAGCATGCTTATTTTGAAGGATGGAATATTGCAAAGCGCCGGATCCTTCAGGGCTACAATTTATATGAAGGCGGCCGCAGGCTGGATAATCAGCATTCGCAAGTGCATGTCTATCCTTACAAAATGGTGCGCGAGCATGGTTCTCTTACAGAAGAGCTGTGGATGCTGGATTATCGAAATGTGCTGGAAATCAGCCTTCTCGGTACGCAGCAGCCGACCATCGGCTTGGAGCTAAGAGGAGAGAATGTGAAGCCCATAGGTCAAGAGGGTCATATCCTGATCTTTTCGGCTGTCACAGAAGGCTGGGTGATCGCTGTAGGCTCCAGGCGGCTGCAGCCATTAACGCTGCAAGGGCACATCATCGCTGCGGATGCGAAGGAGGAAGGCTTCTGCATCGCTGCCGGCCGAACGGCAGAGGAAGCCGTCGCGCTGCTGCATGATACGAGGGGGCAGGCCGATCGCCTCAAGATGGAGCGAGTCAAGCGCATGGAACGTCTGCTTCGCGAAAATACGTATCTGAAAACCACAGATGACACACTGGAGCTGGCTCTGCGCTGGGTAAGCATCACTATGGATCAGCTCGTCACAAGACAGCAAGGAGACGGCATCTACGCCGGGCTTCCTTGGTTCAATGAATATTGGGGGCGGGATCAGTTCATTTCGCTCCCGGGGGCAGTCTTGGTTAGCGGGCAATTCGACACGGCACGCAACATTCTGCTTTCTTTTGCCGAATTTCAGAATGCGGATCAGGATTCCCGATTTTACGGCAGAATGCCGAATATCCTTGCCCCTGAAAATATCGATTATCATACTACAGACGGCACGCCGCGGTTTGTTATCCAGTTGCAGGATTATGTCAAATATTCGGGCGATACGGAAATCATTAAAGATCTGTATCCGGCCGTCATTCGCAGCATTCAAGGATCTATTGACCACTGGATGGACGAGAAGGGCTACCTGATGCATGCCGACAATGAAACGTGGATGGATGCGCGGGACAGTCAATTGCGATCCTATTCGCCAAGGGACACGCGGGCCAATGATATTCAGGCGCTATGGTACAAACAGCTGCTAGCCGGAGTGTACTTCGCCGAGTATATGAAGGATGACGAACGTGCGGAACAGTGGAAGCAGATAGCGGATCGGTTGAAAGAGAATTTTGAGAAGGATTACCGCGATGCGGAGCATCCTTATTTGGCCGACCGGCTGGATAAGGAAGGCAACCCGGAGTTCTCCCTGCGTCCGAACCAGCTCTTTGCCTTTGACATGTTCGACGATCAGGAGTTCGCTTGTCAGGCCATCCGCACGGCTTGGGAAGAGCTTGTATATCCTTGGGGAGTCGCTTCGCTGGACCGGCGTCATCCGTTGTTCCATCCGTTCCACTTGACGCCTCTTTATCATAAGGATGCCGCGTATCACAATGGCGCCGTATGGCTCTGGCTGAACGGCATCGCAATGCAGCGCATGATTGAGGCGGGAGAGGAAGAGACAGCCTATCGATTATTCAAGAACATGAACGGGATGGCGCTGACCCAAGGGGTCGTTGGCGGACTGTGCGAAAATATGGATGCTTACCCTCATGAAGGCGAGAGCTGGGCGAAGCTGACGGGGGCGTATCTTCAAGCCTGGTCCAATGCCGAGCATTTGCGGGTATGGTACCAATACTTTTTGGGAGTACGGCCGGATCTGATTCAGAAGACGTTAGTCCTCGCTCCGCGAATACCGGAGGAGATTCCGGATCTGAAATATGCGTTCAACGTGGGCAAGGGCCGCATTGCCGCAGAGTACCGCAATGAAGGGGCCAGGGTATATCGGTATCAGTTCCAGGACCTCTCCTTGCGGGCAAGAATTGATATTTCGCCTTTTGAGCCGCTGGAGATAGAGGTGCGCCCTGATTCGGAGCTAAGGATAACGCAGGCCGACGGGACGCTGACCGTAACCTTGCTCGATCATAACCATGACATCATCCAGGCGATCCAAGCCTCCGTCTCGCCAGCGCGCGCAGAGGAGCGGGCAAGACAGCGCCGCATCCTGAAGGATGTCCGCTTCGCCGAACCGATGGATATACAGAAACATCCGGTGATGAGATAGGGTTGCCTCAATAAAATAGCGAGTATAAAGAGAGATCCCTGCTATCAAGAAATGGCAGGGATCTTTATAATGGAAGGAACACAGATACCGCAGGGCTAACTTTGAACACATTATTTACCGAGGAAGATGATTCGATGTTTATAAAAATGATCAAGTGCATTGTCAATGAAGACTCGAAGGCAGTGTTTCACCACGCGCAAGCGAAATGGGGGCAGTTGGAATCCGTTAGCGGATTTATCGCTCAAATGGGGGGGCTGGAATCTGTTACAAAAGAATGAGGCCGTAATTATCGGGATGTGGGAATCCATGAATGCGTATACCTATTTTATGAATGAACTTCACGATCAGATTATGGATACGAATAAACAGAAAAAGTCGTATGAGAAGATAGAAGTTAGTTTATGGGAAACTGATGAAACGATCCACGTAAACGATATACAAGCGCTTGAGCGGTTAACGGTTTTAGATATAGGAACAGACCGTGTAGAAGGGAATGAAGTGAATCAAAAAAACGATGATATAAGTCACTGAATGGTTGATTCATTCGTTATAACATGGAAAAGAATGCTTTTTACATTGTGCAGCGAGTAGAGCTTTTTTCGTTCTTGGTAGGATGCCGGCCCAAAAAAATGTGTCACTGTCTCCCTAAATCGTAATCATTACGTATAAACAATGACGAAGGTTGTGAAATGATGAAAGAACCGGCAGATCTTCGCCGCCGCTCCTTCTTTTTTACGGTCATTCTATTGGCGCTGACGGCGGGGCTCGTCCTATCGGTTACGCTCGCGGTGATGCTGGGGCCCGTGCCGATTGCGCCGGCAACGGTCTGGAAGATTGCCTTCTCTCATCTGCCTGGCTTCAATGGATGGATCGAGGAGACATGGGATAAGGGGCAGGGGCATATCGTGTGGGATATTCGATTTCCGCGGGTGCTGCTTGGTGTCGTCGTCGGTGCGGGGCTGTCCGTTGCCGGTGCCGCCATTCAAGCGCTTATGCGCAATTCCTTGGCTGACCCGTACATACTCGGCGTGTCGTCGGGAGCGTCTGCGGCGGCCACGCTTGTCATACTATTCGGCGCGTTCCGCTTCTTCGGCCAATATGCGCTTTCCTTATCCGCCTTTCTCGGTTCGCTTGCCGTGATGGCCATCGTCATGGTTCTGGCACGCGTGGGGGGCAGGATAGCGACGAGCCGGCTGTTATTATCCGGCATCGCGGTGTCCATGATGATGTCGGCCATCACCAATCTGATTGTGACGATGGCGCCGCGCGAAGAAGGCATTCGTTCAGCGATGTATTGGATGATGGGAAGCCTGACGGGGGCCAAGTGGGAGTATTTGACACTCCCGGCCTTGATTGTGATTGCCGGAACGGTCTTTTTGCTTGTTCAGTACCGGGCTCTGAACGCCTTGCTGATGGGGGAGGAGGCGGCGCTTACCCTTGGCGTCAATCTCCATGCCTTCCGCAAATGGCTGGTCGTTGTAGTCGCCTTATTGACGGGAACGATTGTGTCTGTGAGCGGCGCGATCGGCTTTGTCGGCTTGATGATCCCCCATATTGTGCGGCTCATCGTCGGTTCGGATCACCGCCGCGTTCTCCCGGTCAGCCTATTGCTGGGGGCTATCTTCATCGTCTGGGCCGATGTATTGGCGCGGCTTGTGCTGGCGCCCGAGGAATTGCCGATCGGCGTTGTCACCGCCTTATGCGGCGGGCCTTTCTTTATATGGCTGTTGCGGCGGAACTCATATTCTTTTGGAGGCGGAAAATGAACGTTGAAGTGAAAGATCTATCGTTCAGCATTCAGGAGAAACGATTGATTGAAGCGATATGCCTGGATGTGCGGGAAGGCGAAATGGTTGGCTTGATCGGTCCGAACGGCAGCGGGAAATCGACGCTGCTCAAAAATATATATCGTGTGCTGGCGCCCGATTCGGGCGAAATATTGCTGAATGGGCAACGTATATCCCGGTTGCCGCAAAAGGAATTGGCCAGACAGTTGGCGGTGGTCGGCCAGGAGTCGTCCGCCGCGTTCGATTTTACGGTCCGCGATATCGTGATGATGGGGCGCAGTCCGCATAAGAAAATGTTCGAAGCGGACTCGATGGAGGATTACGAGATTGTGGAGCAGGCGCTGATGCGCGTCGGCTTGCTGCACGCCGCGGGCAGCAGCCTCTCCGACTTGTCCGGCGGAGAGAAACAGCGTGTGCTGATTGCGAGGGCGCTGGCGCAGCAGGCTCGCGTTCTGATCCTGGACGAGCCGACCAACCATCTGGATATCCGGTATCAGCTGCAGATGATGGATCTGATCAAGGCGCTGAAGCTGACCTGCCTCGCCGCGCTGCATGATCTGAACATCGCGGCTTGCTACTGCGATCGCATCTATGTGCTGCAAGAAGGCCGGATGGCGGCTTCCGGAAGCCCCGAGCAAGTGATGCAGCCGGATTTGCTCTACGACGTGTTCGGGGTTCGGACGGAGATTGCCATCCATCCGTTGACGGGGAAGCCGTCGATTACGTTTTTGCCGGACATGATCGCGAGCTTATGACACAGGAAGGGAGGCGGAGCCATTGGCGATGACCCGATGCAGTTGCTGTCAATTCATGTATGACGAATGGTATGGCGATACGCGCAACGGTGTCCCTTCCGGCACACCGCTTGAGGACTTGGCCGGTACACTATGCTCCCGCTGCGGGATGCAGGGCAACCGGCATGAATGTCAGCCGAGCCCGAAGTACGCGGGGCAGGAGGCCGAATATTATGACCAGTTTGCCGGAAAAGCGGGGATTGCGTTCTACCGGCACTGGCTGGAGCAAGCGGCGGAACCGCCGAGCGTACTGGAGCTTGGCGTCGGAACCGGACGTCTGGCGGTCGAGCTGGCCGCCCGGGCTGAGCGCTACTGCGGCGTCGATTGGAGTCCCCAGATGCTTAAGGCTGCGGATACGAAGCGCAAGCGCATGTTCAAGGAGGAAGCGGAGCAGCGGCTGCAGCTGGCGGAAGAGGACGTTCTTACGTTTGAAGCACCCGCCGACTATACCCATGTGCTATGTCCGGACGGGTTTTTGCAGCATTTTACGCGGATGGAGGAGCATACTGCGCTGCTGCGCAAGATCCATCGTTGGCTGCAGGCAGGAGGCTGGATCGCCGTCGATCTGATCCTGCCGCCAGGAGGCGCCGCTTGGCAGACGCTGGAGCGCAAGCGCGTGCAGCCTCGCAAGCTTGTTCGCCGCCAGATCGACGGCTCAACCTCACTGTCCCGGCAGATCTTCCATTGTGCCATCGCTTACGAGACGTATATCGACGGGGCCATGGAATCCCGGTACCTGGCAGAACGCGAATATGCGTTGATGACGCCAAAGGAAGCCGCGCTGCTGCTTGCTGCGGAAGGATTTGAAGTAACGAGGATAATTCAAAATTATGGCTGGTCAACGCCTTGGCGAACCGTGCTCCCCCCGGGAGTCAACGACAGGGGAAGCGGACCGGATGCCTCAGAGACGATAGACGAAGCGATCGCGGCCGGGAAGTGTGTGCAACCGTATCGTGAGAATGCATGGCAAGATGGCGGATATCCGCTGCGCGGCGCGCTGACTGCACTATCGCCCGCTACCTCGGCCACGATGACGTTGATTGCCCGGAAGAAATGATAGATGACGAATGAATAGACGGAGGAAATTGGAATGAATCGAAGAACATTCACCAATAGATTTCTATTGCTAGGGATGACCATGATGCTCGTATTGCTGTCGGCATGCGGCAGTTCGGAACAGCCGGATGCGAAGCGCCAGGCGCAAGGGGAGCAGCCGGCGGCGCAAGTGTCCGAGAGCGGAACGGTCGAGCTTGAAAATATGGGAGAACAGCTGAGCTTCCCAGACGCGCCGAAGCGGGCGGTCACGCTGAACCAGCATGCGACCGAAGTGATGTTGGCGCTCGGTCTCGAAGATTCGATGGTCGGAACGGCTTATCTCGATGACAGCATCCTGCCCGAATATAAGGAGAAATACGACAAGATTCCGGTCCTCGCGGACAAGTATCCGTCAAAGGAAGTGTTCTTGTCGGTGTCTCCCGATTTTGCCTATGCGGGATGGAAGAGCGCGTTTGGGGACAAAGCGCTTGGCTCGCGGTCGGATCTGGCTGAGCAGGGCGTCCTGACTTATGTGCAGGAATCCTCCAGCAAGGCTGCGCCGACGCTTGAGGATGTATATCAGGACATCTTGAATATCGGGCGCATCTTCCGGGTGGAAGACAGAGCCGAAGCGCTCGTGAACGATATGCGCCAGAAGCTGGAGGACATCCAGGCGCAAATCGGCACCGTGAGCGTGCCCCTGAACGTATTCGTGTTCGACAGCGGGGAAGACAAGGCCTACACGGCAGCCAATACGTACTTAACCAGCTTGATTGGCAAGGTTGGCGGAAAAAATATTTTCGACGATATCGACAAAGGATGGGCCGAGGTCAGCTGGGAGGAAGTAGTGAACCGCGACCCGGACGTCATCGTCATTGTCGATTATGGCGACACGACGGCCGCACAGAAGCAGGAGCTGCTCTTGAACAAAGTGCCGCTGGCTGATGTGAAGGCGATCAAAAACAAGCGGTTTATCGTGCTGCCGCTCTCGGCGGCTGCAGAGGGCATCCGGGCGCCGATCGCTTTACAGACGCTCGCTGCCGGCTTGTATCCGGATAAAGTGCAGCCATAATAAGTAACGGGGAAGGAGAACATTCATGCCAACATGGAATTTGGAGGAGACCCGCCATCATCTGCTGATATGCAACGGCGGCAGCTGCATGAAGCAGCAGGCCGAGGAAGTGACGCAAGCGATCCGGGATGAAATATCGGCACTCGGAGCGAAAAAACAGATTCATACGACACGCACCCGCTGCAATGGCCGTTGCACGGACGCTTGTGTCGTCATCGCCTACCCGGAAGGGGTCTGGTATAAGGAGATGACTCCGGAGCTGGGAAGGGAATTGGTGCGCAAGCAGTTGGCCGGCGAGCGGCTGGAGGAGCAAATGGTCTACTCGTATGATCGCCGCTTCATCGCTACCGGCCAATCGGTCGCAGGAAAAGATAAACCGCCGAGATAGATCTTGCCATAGCCATAGACATACTCATAGCCATAGACATACTCATAGCCATAGTCATAGACATACTCATAGCCATAGTCATAGCCAAGCCGCGTCCGCCACAGGCGACGTTCTTGACACAGACGTCTGTAGGGGGAGCATGACTTTTACCGATATCTATTCATAATCTAGTCCTGATCATAAGGGGCTGTCTCAAAAGCCGTTTTTTTGCTGCAGCGAGACAGCCCCGACTCTGCTTCTTACTACTCAGCTTGCTCAAAAATACTGTGAAAATGCAGTTTTCCTTGATGACGTGTACTCCCTTCCAGGAATTGCTGCTAAACGGCATTAATTTCAGACTCTCCAATAAATTTTAGACAAAAATAGGTGAAAATAATGTATTTCTGCAGCAATATCGCCAAATCGTGGATCAAATAGAGTAAATTGCTGCATCAGTGCAGGATTTTACGGCCTCATACATCTTCCGCCGCTTTTCGCTTCCATTTGCGCAGGCAGCGCAGACGAACAAGGCTGCCGAGTCATCTCGACAGCCTTCGCTTCCCGTCAAGGGAATATCCTTTCTTATGAGACAAGCTTTAATCCGGTAACGCCAATAATAATCAGACCCAAGCTGACAAGACGGGCCGCGCTTTTGGATTCTCCGAAAAAGATCATATTGATCAGCACGGCGCCTGCCGTTCCGATTCCAATCCAGACCGCATAGGCGATGCTCAACTGCAAATAGCCGAAGGCCTGATACAGCAGCCCGAAGGAGAGGGCGAACCCGCCCGCGAATAGTGCGCCATTGCGGATATTTTTCTCCTGGCTGAACAGCTTCAACCCGACAACACCAGCGATTTCACTTATAGCAGCTAAGGTAACGAATAACCAACCCATTATTGATGCCCCCTGTCTTCCACTTTATTGTCAGCTAGCTTCAAACCAATAACTCCGGCTACAAGCAGCCCGATAAAGAGCAATTTCAGGGCGCTCATATTTCCGTCAAATAAGAAGTAATCCATCAATACCGTTCCGATTGAACCGACCCCGGCGAAGATGGCATAGACGGTCCCGGTAGGCAGTCCTTCACAGGCCTTGGACAGGAAATAAAAATCAACGATAATGACACCTACGAGCAGTATCCAATGCCATGCCGCATCTGCTGTACTGAACCCAAAAACCCAGACCATCTCTAATAAACAGGTGAGGACTACATACATCCAATATTTATTCATCTCATACACTCCCATATGAATGACATTCAGTCATTTTTGTAGAAAAGACGACATACTTTACGGACGCAAAGCATGCTCTAAAAATGTCAGTAATTCAGCTCTTTGACTGGCTTCATTTTGTGAGTCGTAAGCGTCATATAAAAAGACTTGCTCCGCAGCAGATTCAATCAGCCCAAGCACTAATTTGGCGGTACGAGCGGGATCCAGGTTATCGCGAACGAGGCGGCGCTGTTTGTTCGTCTTGAACAGAGAAGCGACCAAATCGTAAAGCGGAGCATAAATGTTTTCCCATTTGCTCATATTTTCGGTTGTGGACAGGCCTGCATAGACAAGAACGGACACGTCACGAAATTCAGCCGTAACCTGGAAAATGGCATTCACCAATTGACTTAGTTGCTCGGTCAACGGATCGTCAAGTGAAACCGTGGCTTCAATTTTCTTCATAAATTGCAGCACAATTTGCTCCGCGATCACAGGCATAACCGATAATTTAGAGGGGAAATACAGATAAAACGTTCCCTGGGCAATCTCGGCCTTTTGAACGATGTCTGATATTTTGGCCTTTTCAATCCCTTTTTCTTTAAAAACCTCGATGGACGCTTGAACGATCTTTTCTCTTTTGTCCATTAGCAGTACCTCCCGACTGAAATGACTGAACGTCATTCATTGTAACAGAACCCTTTTTATAAGTCAATTATCTTCGGAACTTCAGGAGTCCGTCGCAATATCCCCATCATTGAAAATTAAAGCACATGACGGGGATTTTATCAATTCCTTTGCTTCAGATTGCTCCTTACATTGGTTAATTTCCAGGGCGAATGTAAAGAATCCCGCGCAAATTCAAATTGGAAGGCCGCGCCCTTTTCGGGTTGATTTTTGCGCCGCCACGATACGGAGTGAGTCACTTCCGCCGTCAGGCTATGGACAATGCCTTGTTCGGTGCTCCGCGTGTTATGGTTCCGTTTCTTTTTGGTCGTTAATCGAAAAGTCGTTCCCCTTTCCATCTCTTTCAAAAAGTAGTCTGCAGCTTCGGGATTCAGTCCATTCGAGACGCTTTTCAAGAGATCAACATCCCGTACGGACAATGCTCCAATGAAAATCTCCGACAGCATGGCGGGAGAAGCCATATTGAAAAAGCTCTCGCGCTGGCCGGAGGCCGTATATACCATCAACTGGTGAAATAAATCCGGATTGGCGGAGCGATGGGTGCTGCTGTTCAAAAAATGAACGCAGAAGTGGCCTGAAAATCCATTACCAGGAATACCATCTCCTCCATGCGGCATCCCGTTCATGGAAGCAGCAATCTTATGTTTGTCCGTAACGACTAATATCGCTTTTCGTTTCCAGCTCCATTGATTATCATAAATTTGCTTCATAATCTTGGTGTCCTCTTTGGTCAGCGGCTGCACGTCGGCATGTCTGCTTCCGGCTCGCCGTTGCACGCGAAACGAAAGTCCTTTTTCCAAATCAATAATGGAAAAGGTGCTTTTTCGCGGGACCAATTGCTTTGCTTCACTCCAAGGGATGCTCATTCCATAGTGGCGTGCCTTTAATTCTGCACAATATTTTTGCAATAGCTTCGTTGCTTTTGGAGACAGGATAAGCCGTTTTGACTCCGTTGCGCTCCAAAAGACCCCAAGTTTCTCCATGCGGTATGTTCTCGACTGACCTTTCCACGAGATCAGCAAATAAATATCGGAAAGCGCGGCCGGGTATGAAGCCTCTTCCTCCTTGCTAGCCTTCAGGAGTTGAACGGCATCCTTCGGATTCAGAACGAGCTTCTGTTCGAACGTGGCAGAAGGAGTGGTTCGTACACTGATGACAACCGTGGATTGCGGTGTGCGCGCAGCATAGACGATGGTATTGTGAACGGGGAGGAATGAAATGATCAGCAAGAATAAGATGATGCGAGTCATCAATGGATTCATGGTCAGGCCTCCATGTCAATTAATTCTAATCCATACTTATGGATAGTGTTGTCATTTCTTTTCAAATTATGTGCCTATAATCAGCCGCGCTTCAGGGAACTGTATGTAGGTACATTTTGTGAATTGGGGTGTCCCGATTTGAGTTGGACTACATATGTTCAAATCTTGCTTCTGCTGCACCAGGCCCTCGTTCCCGGCAGTGTGCAGATCGGCGTACAGGGGCGCAGCGTCGCGACCGCGAATCGTGCCGATTATGTGGCGCCGGTGTTCCCGCTCTTGAATGATGAGAAAATAGACCGGCTTCTTGATGAACTCGATAAGAAAGTGTATCAAGCGCCCAGGAATGCCCGGATTGGCGACTACGAGGAAATTATCCCGGAACAGAGCGGTTATAAACTGGATCGGAGGCGTTTTCGTGAGCAATTCTATTCCTGCCTCTACAGCACCGGTTCCCAAGCTATCGAAGCGCCGCGCTTGAAGGTCCATGCCACAGTTGATAGCGAACTGTTGGCCCATATCCGTGACAAGAGAATCGGATATTACGTGACCTATTACAATTCCAGAAATAAAAACCGGTCGCATAATGTGGATCTGGCGGCAAAAGCCATTAATAACAGCGTCGTGTTCCCGGGCGAGCAGTTCTCGTTCAACCGGGTTGTCGGTATGCGAACCACGTCGAAAGGATACAGGCAAGCGCCGATTATCGTACGCGGGGAATATTCCGAAGGGATTGGCGGAGGAATCTGCCAGGTATCCTCGACCCTGTTCAATGCCGTGGACCGGGCAGGGCTGGCCATCAAGCAGCGTTACTCCCACAGCCGGCATGTGCCCTATGTACCGCCCGGCCGCGATGCGACGGTGAGCTGGGGCGGGCCGGATTTTACATTTCAAAATCGGTACAATCAACCGGTTCTCATCCGCGCCCATGCCAGCGGGGGCCAAATGGTCGTTGCGGTGTATTCTTCCGAATTGATTACGTATATTCCGCGCGAGGTCCCGGGCACGACCCGACGTCTGCCGGAAGAGATCTCCCTCGATGTAGAAGTGAAAGTGAGGGAATAAAAAAGACGCGCATGCCTGGCTGATGCAGGCATGCTTTTCCGGCATTTCATGAAAATGGTTGTTTTCTAGCAACCGGTTATCTATACTTTTGATTAATCGCTGGCTTGAGGAAGCTTATTCCATTCTGGAGCGCTTTAAAGGATGATGCGCGTTCGCAGCAATTATCTGATTTTAACGAAAAATGAGAGGAACTGGTAATTATGACACTTCTTCATTATTTCCCAATGACAGAGGACTATGCTTCCATCATTGCGAAGTGGACTTATGATGAGCCTTATTCGCTCTATAGTATGGACGGGGATGAGGACACCATTGCGGAATTTATGGACGGGGACTATTTTTATGCTTTGGATAACGATAATGTCTTAATTGGGTATATTTGTACAGGGAACTCAGCACGTGTGCCGGGAGGATATGACATCGGAATCTATGACCAGGATACATACCTGGATTTAGGATTAGGGCTGCATCCGGAGTTTACCGGGAAGGGCCTGGGAATCGGGTTTGTCACGAGCAGCCTTGATTTTATTCGCGAGCGGTATCAAGCCCCCGATATTCAATTGGTTGTGGCCGCATTTAATGAACGGGCGATTAAAGTGTATGAGCGTGCCGGATTTGCTAGGGGAGCATTATTCCAAAGTAAAATCGGAGAGCAAGATGTAGACTTTATGGTGATGAGGCGCTCGATGCAAGCGTAATGATCCAATGTGCACTCAACCTATCACATCGTGTTCGCATTGGGACATGCCGAAGGAGGCCGTAATGATAAAATCAATGCAGTATCGCGAAAGTTAACCCGGGGAATGTAGCCTCGAAAAGAACTATCGAAAAACTGGGTTTACGATTTGAATATGTATGCTGATGAGTATATGAAAAGGAACTTTTCGATCTGATATGGGCTCTCCCTGAGGTTTCGACCTTTGGGACAGCCCATATTTTCTATTCGATCAAATCGATACGCCGTGGATAGATTTTACAGCAGGGTGATCATATAATAGATTCAGAGAACAACATGACAATACTTGGGTGTTAAGGGGGAAGCGAAAGAATATATAGGATGCAAAGCCTTATTGCAACATTAGAAATAGACGGAGAATGGGAACTATCACGAAGAGACAAGAAAATACAGAGGGATGGTCGACAACGTGGTTACATCATTAGAAACAAGGAAAACAAATAAATCCAAGATTTTGATTGGTTGTGCCGGGGCAGTAGGTATTATTGTCTTGATCGGTGTAATTTGTATCATTATGATGCTTGGATTTCGCAGTGATGCCGTATCTTTGCAAAATCGTATCGAAGCCCAATATATCGCGAATAAGAGCAATTACGATTCCATGTGGAAGAAATTCAAAGAAATGACGCAGGTATCTGAATTACAGGCTGAACAATTTAAAGATGTCTACACAGGACTCATTGAAGGCCGCAACAAAGATACTAGTCTTTTATTCAGAATGGTTCAGGAACAAAACCCTGCTTTAAGTCATGAGATCTACAACAATCTCCAGCGGGAAATTGCTTCTAGCCGTAACGTTTTCGATAACAATCAGAAAAAAGTCGTGGACATCATCCGGGAATATAATACTCGCATTAATACCGGAACTGGCTTCATTTTTAATGCTTTCTTTGATTTTCAACCTATTGACGCCAATAAATATATTGTAACATCTGAGAAAACTTCCAACGCGTTTGAAACGAATAAAGACGATGTGATTGATTTGAAAGGAAAGTGACATCATGTTTATCATTCCATTCGTCATTGCCGTTATCGTTTCATTCGCCTTTGAATACGTTAAAGGAACTAATTTCCGGAGAGGTACCATCGTTTCGGCGATGGTACTTGTCTTTACCTTTTCGGTCGTTGTCATGGACTATTTCGTTCAAACTTATGATACAGAAGTATGGTCTGGGACGGTAATCAACTGGTACCATAAAGACGCTTATGACGAGTGGCACCCTGAGAGTTGTACGACAACGACAGACCGGCATGGTAATTCAACTACATCTTGTACTCCCGGTTATTGGGAGCATCACAATGCAGTCAATAAAATTAAAACAACGGATAATGGATGGATGAAAGTCACCTATTCTCCTGATGGATATCTATTTGATGATGATTGGCCTGCCACTGCTTCTGAGTTAAAACAAATGTGGCCTCCTGGAACACCAAGTGCATCCGTTCATCGCTATGAAAATAAAGTTCAAGCTTCCTATTCTCTCTACAAGATTGATGGGATTGATGAAAAAGACTTCCCAGATCTGCCAAAGTATCCAAACGCAGTTACCTCGTTTATCACGATAAATCGTATTGTTGGAGATGTTCCCAATAAGGAGAAGGCGAATCGAGTTCTCAATCAAAAAAATAGTGAACTAAATAAATTCATTCCTGATCCAGAAAGGCCCGGAAAGAAAAGATCGTGGAAACAGGTAAACCTGATTTTTGTTAATGTCGGCGAAAATAAAAATGAGGATTACGGCTACGCACTTCAAAACGCATGGAAGAATGGGAATAAGAATGATTTTATTGTCAGCTTCAGTATGAATCGTAATGGGAAGCTGAACTGGGTTCATGTTTTCTCTTGGAGCGAAGTGGAAATTCTTAAGATGGAGGTTAGAGATTACTTAATGAATAAGGGAAAAGTCACTGACTTCGTCCCTGTAGTTAAAAAAGTGTCAAAGATGGTAGCTGAAAAATTTGAAAGGAAGGAGTTTGCAGATTTTTCTTATCTTAAGGTTGAGGTATCGGAAATCGCGCAAATCATCATATGGATACTAGCTGGGGTAACCTTAGTGGGACAATATAGTAATTATTATAAGAATGAACGTGCAGAAATACAACGCTTACGTAAACAGTTAGCGCCACGGACAATTCAAGTAGGAGATAAGATTATTAAAATTAGGGTTTTAAAAAATGATACAGATTATTATGATATGCAAAGTAAATATATTGTGAGGGACGAGGAAACATTGTAATTATTTGAAAAAAGATGTAAAAGTTACTCGCAGTAAACATATAGTTGAAAAAGGATGGATTTGATCATGGAGATCATTCTCATTCGTCACGGCCAAGGCGAACATAATTTGAATGATCCTGAGAGTCTTAATATTACACATCCCCGCTTAACGACAAAAGGCAAAGATCAAGTCCGAGAGTTAACATCCTTGTTTTGCGGAAGAGGAACTATTTATGGTTAGCCCTACAGAAGAACGATTGAAACCACGACCATTTTAGTTGGCGATATGTCTTTTCCCCGAAAGTACATAAGTCCGATGGCAGGCCCAAGAATGTTTCCCTAGAATCCGGAGTGGAGTACATTACCTTGCAATGTAATTGTATCGAAAGAAAGAATCGAACAAGACTGGAACAATAAATAGTTATCGAACGACAATGGGAGAACAAGGATTAACCAGATCTGACTTTTTGGGTGAAGTACGCTACTTCAAGAGCAGGTTGAAAGAGATGCAAGATAGATTCTCACCCGTTTGAATGATCTAACGATTCCCTTGAAAGGGAGTTAATAAAGAAGCTTTTTAAATAACATATTAAAGGGAGAAAAGATAATGAATGTTGCAGAGCTTTATGACGAGCTTCCTATAGAACTGCCAGGGGATGTGATGGATGCTTTAGCGTCTCATCATGCCAAGCAAGTGGCTGGTGAATTTTTCTTGAGGCTCATGAATCGAGACGAGATCATTGAACTTCATGAATGTCTGGCTGATCTTAAAGAATTTCAAGACATTCTCCCTTTATGGAGCGATGACAATTCGAACTATGTTGGACTTTACTGTCGGGGACCGTTAAAAAACAAGGTTTGTTATATTAGTCATGAGGAAACCGATCTGTCGCCGGGCTTCCGAAGTGTAAGTTCTTTCCTTGCTTCGCTGGAACAATCTTCCGATCTGGATTGGGATGATTTAAAAAAGGACTATCCAACAGAAGCTGATATCGATACACAGCATCTCGAAGATGATAGGAAATGTATCGATGAGTTGAACGCTCTGTTACATTCGCATCAGCTTGATGATGACTATCGAGTTCAGTTGATCTATTCCGTAATGGCTATTACGCCAAAGACAGATTTGGATAGCATCGTGAAGTATTTAGATGATGAGGATATGTATGTGCAGGAAAGAGCATGCGAGATTTTGGGCTATCACAGGCATGTCCCGGCAAAAGAAAAATTACGGGAGATTGCGCAATCCGGCATGCCGAATGGGAGACAAGCAGCGAAGGGAGCTTTGGCAAGAATTCGAGAGACAAGGGAAACATCAAAATCGTAAATTGAATGTACCTGGTCCAGCTCTTCTACGAGGTACGATGCTAAAAAATCAGCGCGAAGAGGTTCTCTTTTCCGCTTCGCGCCAAACCGCAAACAAGGTTGTATGGAAGCGGGACTATCGCTTTGCTATTGATTTGCAGCTTTCTTGTTTGTAAGAGATCCATTCGTAAGAATTTAATTATAAGGTGTCGGACCATAGGTCCGACATCCGGGAATCGATCTTTTTATTGGGTAAGCTTCGAAATGCCATTGATGATTAGATAGATCCCGATCACCCGTAGGGGGATTCGGGGAGCAGTGCCATCCTTCCGAAAGAGGGCTTTGGCCAAGAGACCGATATAAATATGGATCAAACATCCGCTGAGCAGCTCCACGATACCGATGATGATAAAAAGTGAATTCATCATGCACACTCCTTTTCCGTTGTTCATTTCATTCGTCCTTTCTTCGTTCCTTCTTCGTCTTTGCATCCGAGAGTTACGATTTTCTCTTGCTTCAGGAGCAGAGACAGATTGTCGAAAACCGTTCGATTGCTGTGCTCGGCTTACAAAGAATATTGTAGAATGATGGCGAGCTGCGCCCAATTCACGAAAGTAATCAATTGCCGCATCATTTTTCCTCGTTTTTTCGATGACTTTCGTTATCTATGAAACCTCAAAAAGCCATGATATGATTAATTGATATGATCGAAGAATAGGGAACCTATATACAACGGATACCGATTGTGCTGTTGATTTTCAGCGCCCGCGTGTCCTATAGAACTTGGATAAGGAGCTGCAGGAAGCTTATGCCGCGCTGCAGATCTATTTGTCTGCCGTTGAAGAGCTGGCCATTGCCAACTTACTATGGATGTCCGGTGTCCTTCGCAGCCTGAGCAGGCTTGGGGAAGGAGCGGGCAGCATGCATAATCGAAGGGGGACGCTATGATCAAGGTAATGATTGTAGATGACCAGGAGATCGTCCGGGAAGGGCTTAAAATGATACTGAGCATGTACAAGGAGGTCTCCGTCATCGGTGAAGTGCCTAACGGCAGGGTGCTGTTGGAGCAGCTTGAAGTGATGAACCCTGATGTGATTCTAATGGACATCAGAATGCCGGTGATGGACGGGATTACGGCTGCTCAATTGGTGAAGGAGCGGCATCCGGAGATCAAGGTTATCATTCTGACCACCTTTGATGAAGATGAATATATTATCCAAGGCTTGAAGAACGGAGTGGAAGGATACATATTGAAAGATTCCGGTTCCGCCGATATTTTAAACGCCATCAAAACGGTATATGCCGGCAGTGTGCTTCTCAATTCGAAGGTGACTGAACGCATGGTAGAGGCCATATCCTCCGGACAGGACAACCCCATGCCGTCTCGCCAAGAGGCTCCCGTACCGGACAAGCTGGGACTGCTTACCCCGAGAGAGGCGGAAGTTGCCCGGCATATCCTGTCCGGCAGCAGCAATAAAGAGATTGCTCAAGCTCTGTTCGTCACCGAGGGGACGGTTAAAAATTATGTATCCCGAATTCTGGATAAGCTCGAATGCAGAAACCGCACGGAGCTCGTTCTATATTTGAGCAAGCTGGGCCGAGTGTAATACGCGCGCATATCCATGCTCCAACCCTGCCAAATTTTTGCCTCCAATGGGCATGTAAAGCACCGGACCCAGTTGCTGCTGCGGTATGAACAGCCCGTTTTCAAGCAAAGCATAACAAAACCTCATTGGCGGACTGGCGCAAGATACGATACCATGGCCATGCCGATGGGAGAGACCATTCCGCCACCCTTCCCTGAGTGCGAACAAGAGCAATTCCTCCATTGTCTTACGCGAAAACGATCAAGATAGATTCGAATGTGTACAATCCTATCGAAGTCAGAACCCCAATCAACTTGAAATGGATCCGACCTCCAGTTCGTTCACCGAAATGTAAAACATAGAAGCCGAAATCCGGCCATATAATTTGACCATTGGTGCATTAAGGAGCCGCATGCGAACAATCAAGGGCAGCGGCAGTCAAGGCCTCACAGGTTGGATGCAGAAGGACACTAGCAGCATTTGGAACAGGGGGAAGGTAAGTGATGCCAGAGCAACTTCACTATGCCGTCGCCATTGTGGGGGCAGGCAGCGCCGGATTATCGGTTGCGGCCCGTGTGCTGCGAACATCGGCAGCGCTGCACGGCTCCGTCGTGATCATCGATCCGCAGGCCAAGCATTACTATCAACCCTTGTGGACACTCGTCGGCGGCGGAGTCGTGCGCAAGGAGGTGACGGAGCGCGAACAGCGATCGCTTATCCCGAAGGGAGCCGATTGGCTGCAGGAAGCGGTCGCGCATTTCCACCCGGACGAGAACCGCATCGTTACAAGCACTGGCACCGACATCCGGTACGATGTGCTCGTCGTCGCGGCGGGCATCCAGGTCGATTGGGATCGGATTAAGGGATTGAGGGAATGCATCGGGCGCGAAGGCGTGTGCAGCAATTATGATTACCGCTATGTGGACAGCACTTGGCGGTCGATCCGGGAGTTCCGCGGCGGGACCGCGATTTTCACGCAGCCGAACACGCCAATCAAGTGCGGGGGCGCGCCCCAGAAGATCGCGTACTTGGCTGATGACGCATTCCGGAGCTCGGGCGTCAGGGAGAAGACCGACATTATCTTCGCATCCGGCAATGCGTCGATCTTCGCCGTGCCGAAGTATGCTGCGGCACTCGACAAGGTGGTGGAGCGCAAGGGAATCACGGCCAAATACAAGCGCAATCTGGTCGAGATTGACTCCGTCAAGCGGGAAGCGGTCTTCGAGCATGTGGACACGAAGGAGCGGGAGACGCTCCGGTACGATATGATTCATGTCGTGCCGCCGATGTCCGCCCCGTCCTTCATCCGGGACAGCCCGCTTGCCGGGCCGGGCGGATGGGCCGAGGTCGACAAGCATACGATGCGGCATGTCCGGTTCGCGAACGTGTTCGCTCTGGGCGATTGCAGCAATCTGCCGACCTCGAAGACAGGCGCGGCCATTCGCAAGCAGGCTCCGGTGGCGGCCAACAATGTGTTGAACGTGCTGGCGGGGAAGCCGCCGGATGCAATCTACGACGGGTATACCTCCTGCCCGCTCGTAACGGGCTATAACCGGCTCATTCTCGCGGAGTTCGATTATGATCTGACGCCGCGGGAGACGTTCCCGTTCGATCAGTCGAAGGAGCGGTACAGTATGTATCTGCTGAAGAAAGATCTGCTGCCTAAGCTGTATTGGCACGGCATGCTGAAGGGACGGATGTAACCACAGGCTCATAAGGTCAACAGAACAGATAGTCAATAGAACAGATATATAACGTTAGTTGAATATGTTCAGAGAAAGGGGAGAGCGGCATACATGCTGCTGCGCTATTTTTATGATGAGAAGCTGGCCCACGCTTCGTATCTCGTGGGTTGTCAAGCAACGGGGGAAGCGATCGTGATCGACCCCGCGAGAGATGTTGTTCCGTATCTCAAGACGGCTCAGGCCGAAGGCTTGAAGGTCGTCGCCGCGGCGGAGACGCATATCCACGCTGACTTCGTATCGGGCGCCCGCGAGCTCGGGGAGGAACATGGGGCGACACTCTATGTGTCGGGAGAAGGCGGACCGGATTGGTCTTATGCTTACGTGAACGGCGGCGAGGGCGGGGCATCGATCAAGCATTGGCTGGTCCGAGACGGAGAGCGGTTCCAGGTAGGGCGGCTTGAGTTCGAGGCGCTGCATACGCCGGGCCATACGCCGGAGAGCGTGTCGTTCCTGCTGACAGACCGGGGCGGGGGGGCCGATAGCCCGATGGGCATATTTACGGGCGACTTCGTCTTCGTCGGCGATATCGGCCGGCCGGATCTGCTGGAGAAAGCGGTGGGCCTGGCAGGCACCGCCGCGGAGGGAGCGCGGCAGATGTACCGCTCCCTGCAGCGCTTCAAGCAGCTGCCCGACTATTTGCAGGTATGGCCAGCCCATGGAGCGGGCAGCGCCTGCGGCAAGGCGCTTGGCGCGATCCCGTCCTCGACGGTCGGTTACGAGAAGCGCTTCAATTGGGCCTTATCCATGGAAGACGAACCGGCTTTCACCGCTGCATTATTGGCCGGACAGCCCGAGCCTCCAACCTATTTCCCCCGCATGAAGCGGGTGAACCGCGATGGACCGGAGCTGCTCGCCCGGCTTCCCGCACCGGAGTGGATTGAGGGCACAATGACGGCTGTCTCCGGTCTAGCGGAGGGAGACGCGGTTGTGATTGATACGCGGTCTAGTACGGAATTTGCATCCGGGCATGTAAAGGGAACGATCAATTTGCCGTACAACCGTTCCTTCACGACATGGGCCGGGTGGCTCGTCGATGACGAGCGGCCGCTGTACGTGATGGGAGAAGCGGATCAACTGCCTGAGATTGTCCGCGATATGCGGTCGATCGGCATCGACCGGGTTGCGGGCACGATCGAGGCTTCCGCACTGTGGAGCGGCATCGATGCGGCGGCGTCAGGCCTGGAATCGTATCGCGAAGTGGCCCCGGCGGACATCGCCGATCAGGTTCTGGGCGGGAAGGTCGCGGTCGTGGACGTGCGCTCTGGAGCGGAATGGGAGGAAGGCCGCATTCCGGGCGCGAGCCATATTCTGCTCGGGACGCTGCCGGGACGCATCCGCGAGGTGCCTGACGGCAAGCCAGTGCTGCTCCAATGCCGGACGGGGGCGCGCTCGGCGATTGCGGCCAGCATTCTGCAGGCGCATGGCAGTATGAATGTAATGAACCTGCAAGGGGGCATCATCCGATGGCGTGAGGAAGGCTTGCCTATAGCCAAGTAATCGGTCTGCTCCATTGGATCGGCTCTCCATAGGCCTCCATGATCTGTGGAGAGCCGATCTTTGAAAATTGATGAATTCTACCAATAAAACTATAAAAATAGAAAATAAAGGTTTACATTATGTTATATCTTTGCTATATTTAAGAAGGTAAAACTTACATATATTACATCAAATATAAAATATTTAAGGAGTGATGTGAAATGAAGAAGCTTCTGCTTTCACTGTCCGCTTTAGCTGTCCTGGCCACCGCTTCGCCGGCCTATGCTTCTCAGAACCCTGTTCCTGCCGTCTCTGCCGGCCCGGTCGTTCAAGAAGGCCAGCAATTCATTAAGTATTATGCGCTGCGGCCGAATGAAGTCACACCATGGGAAGGGATTTACCTGAAGAAAGGCCAGCAGCTTACGATTTATGCTCAAGGCAGCTACGCCTATTACTCGGTATACAGTACAAACTATCATCTCGGGACTTTTTACAATAGCAATGTAGGCAGAATTTTTACGGCGACGGAAGACGGCTATCTTTATTTTCAATTTGCTGCTCCATCTTCGTACACGATGAATTACTTCACGGTTACATACCAAGTTAGCTGAGTGGCGACAGCAGGCGATCTAGCGGAATAATGCCGTGTTTACCGGCAAGGACGACAAGGTGAATCAGGGAGAACCTGATTCACCTTTTGTTGTTCGAACCGTATGCCGTCATCGCTGCGGTTACAGTCTGGAAGGGGTATGCAGCGGATAAATGTCTGTACGCGATTCCCGAATATCTTCCTTTTCATAGGGGAATGAGATATAATAATTAGGCGTTTTTTTGTACATATACCCTATGGAGAGGAGAATAGCAGTGAAATGCAGCAGATGGAGTAGGGTGAAGCGAAGTGTGGCCAGCGGACTGGCCGTCTTAATCGCCATGCTCGGATTCGTCATTCCGGCGCAAGCGAATGAAGGACCTGCGGCCATTCCGCAGATCAGTACGTGGTCGATAAAAACGCTGAATGAGGGGGAGAAATACGGGATTATCCCGCTTGCGTGGTACGTTGACGGCACGTTCCAACAGCCGATCACGCAGGATAAGTTTCAAGCGCTCATCGAAGCGACCTCCGCCAAATTGGATGCGCTCGAATTAAAGAAAACAGGGCAGGTCGCCATTCCGTCCGGAACGAAGGAAATTACGAGAAAAACGGTGATCGATGCCGTGTATGGCGTATTCGCCCAGTACGAATGGCCTGAATCACTTGATCTGGATATGTCCGATCCGGTAGCGTTTTTGCGGAAGAACGGCATTATCTATGGAACAAGCAAAGGGCTGGAGCTAGATAAGCCAAGCACCGTAGAGCAAGCGTCTGTCATGGCAAGCCGTCTTGTCCAATTCGGTTATGATGCGGCAGGAGGCGGGGCGAAGGGGCTTCTCTGGAAAGCCACGAAGGGGCAAAATACGCTCTATCTCCTCGGGTCGATTCACCTGGGCATTCCAGACATGTATCCGATGCAAAAATCAATCCGGGACGCGTTTGCACAGTCTGACACGCTGTGGGTAGAAGTGAATTTGCTCGACACAGAAGCCTCGATGCAGTATTTCACCCAACTCATGACGTATCAAGACGGCACCCAATTGAAGGAGCATGTGTCGCAGCAAACCTATGAGAAGCTGCAAAAGGTGCTAGAGCAATTGAACATGGCGCAAGATAACTTCGATCCGTTCAAGCCGTGGGCAATCACGACCAATCTCACGATGGCCACTATGTCAGGTGAATCTGCAGACATGGCTCAAGGGGCAGCCCTCGGTGTCGATATGTACTTCACCAACTCGGCCTTGTTGACAGGCAAGCCGATCCATGAGCTGGAAGGACTTAAGTTCCAGGCAGATCTCTTCAATAATGTGCCGCCTGCGGTGCAGGAGAAAGAATTGAACGAGGTGTTGGATCAAATCCTGGCGCCTGCCGACAAGCCGGATGATGCGAGCAAGCAGTTGAGACAGTGGCAGCTCCTGTGGGCCAAGGCCGACCTCGAAAAATTCTCGGAGTCCTTCACGGGATCGGATGAAATGGTGAAAAGCGATTCGGCGCAGCGCTTGTTCGGGGAACGGGATAAAAATATGGCCAAAAAGCTGATGGAGCTGCTGGATAAGGAAGGGGCATCCACGCACTTTGTCGTCGTCGGAGCCGGTCACTTCGTTATCAAAGACATGATTATCGATCAGCTCAAAGCGAACGGCTATGAAGTGGAGTTCGTGAAATAGAATACAGCAACGGCAAGGCTAACCCGTACGCCATACCGAATGGCGGCGGGTTAGTCTTTTTGTTGAAATCACACATTGAAGATCAAGTCAGGTATGTTGAAGATGTCGCCGTTATTCAAGCCTATGATGATGATCAAACGGCAACCAGAGAGCTGGTTCGCTCGAAAGACGATGAGCTTGTTTACCATACGGCCAAGGAAAGATCGAAATCCAAATTAAGCCGTTGTTCGGTTTCAGAGGAAATTATGATAAGCATCGAGTATAAAGATGGCTTGCTGTTCACTTCATTGGTAGATCGAATTCAAGGGTGCTCGGAAATCGTTGATAATATGGTCATCGACACATGTGCTGCTGAAACGATTCTTTCTCCGGATGCAGTTGTGGATTTGCAGAAGTTTACGGCAGCAGCGAGGGAGCTACAGCGAGATCAGATCCCGGGACAGCTTGTTCAACCGTTCGCGACCGCCCTCCGTGACCAGCACCATATCCTCGGCTTACAAACTCGCTCCCTGCCCTAAGCTTCACGGTATCCGTCCTGTCGTGTGTTGCATTAGTATACTTTGGAGCATTGGACTATCTAATAGACGAGGAAAATGGAAAGACTGGCTGGCTTGTGGCCGCATACTTGGGATGGGGTCTAGGAGTTATAAGCAGGCTATTTGTAAAGGACGAGCCGCAAAGCGGTGATTGCTCTAGGATAAGTGCCCCTGAGGGGCCACAACAATAGTTAACACAGGCGAAAACATTCAGTACCACATTGTATGAAGCTCTTTTCATGACTTAGGTGGAGTATACAAACAGCCTTTATACAGTGTATAAAGGCTGTTTGTTGTTAACCAATTACTTATAAAGCTTTTTTTTCAGTTTTATTTGCTGTAGAGTAAGTCCAATTAATATCACCGTTAACAGTAAGGATTGAATGAGGTTCTCCGCATCTACAAACAAAGTTGTATAATAGGACACCAAAACTGCGACTGTTACAATTCCCAGAAAGATGTTGTTTCGCAAGATAAGGTTCTTCCTAAACAAAAAGTGAACCCCCAGAGCAATTACTAGGGCGTAAAACAAGAGAAAGGACAGGGTTATTATTAACGATTCAGTTATAATCGAATCCACTCCCCTCCACTCTTTATGTTTTATCCTATTATAACACATAAAATTACATAATTTACTACTCGTTGATTGTCACGAATTTGTCCTCATTAGCATTAGCTCTTATTTGTCCATTTCTACAATTATAAAGCCTTGAGGCTATCTCATAGTCATTGCCAAAATAATTCGGGCGGCAGGTCAACAGAGAATGTGGGGGGCGGAAAAACGGCGGCGGGCAAAGCGGTGGAGGAGGGGGAAGACAGAGAAATCCTGCGCCAATCAGGCTGTTGGAAAACCCCTGTTTTTTTCGGAGGGGGGATTACCTAATCGAAACTCGGCATTCAGGGCGTCATCGCCTTCTGGAGACATCATAATATCCTAGGGTTTTAACGTGTGGAGGGAATTACTGCTATTTTACAGGAATTTCGGCTCAATGAGTCCACATTTCGAGGAATTGCTGCACAGCTACATCATTTTAGGCCCTTTTGAGTAAGTCGAAGAGAAACGGGTGAAATTGCTGCAGTTTTACAGGATTCCCGTTCTGGTGAAGTCGTCCCTATCGAATTGCTGTAGTTGTGCAGGATTTTGCCTACTGAATCAACGTGTCTTGAGAAACCGTGCAGTTTTGAGGACTTCGCCTATCGGAAAGACATTTTCATTGTGCAGTTTTCAGGCACTTCGATCAGAGCGTTTGAAATCAAAATTTTTCTACTGAGAGACAATTCCTAATGAAGTGCCCAAAAATCCTTTGGACTTTCTCAACAGACTGGCCACTGCAGGAATTTACGCTATTTGCTATGCTATTTGAGAAGATTCCTGCAAAAGTACATCATTTCCGCCGATTTTTTCCTTCCATTCATTGGCATGGCTGAAATTCATGCCGTTCCAGGAATTTCGGTAACGCAGTAAACGTCCTAAAGAAAAACAGTATTTTTACAGTTTTTTCAGCAAGCTAAGCTGTGAGAAGCAGGGGCGGGCCGTCTCGCTGTCAGGTAACAGACTGCTTATGGGACCAACCCCTTATTCAACATTCATATCGGCATCGCAGCAGGGGAGCTACAGCGAGATCAGATCCCGGGGCAGCTTGTTCAGCCGCTCGCAGCCATTGTCCATGACCAGCACCATGTCCTCGATCATGATGGAGCCAATGCCGTAGCCGTAGTAAGGCGTCTCCAGGCAGATGACCATGCCCGGAACGAAGACGGCTTCCTCCGCCGGGCTCAGGAACGGGGCCTCCTCGGCCGCGAGGCTCAGGCCTGCGCTGTGTCCCAGATGGCCCCGGTTGTAATTCGGCAGTCCGGAACGGCGGATCACCTGCATCGCATCGTCAAATGCGCGGCTCATCGGCAGACCCGGCTCGATCAGCTCCAGCAGCCGGTCATGTCCGGCCCGCAGCGCGCCGTAGATGCGCTTCACCGTGTCCGAAGGCGAGCCGAGCACGAAGGTGCGGGCTATGTCCGAACCGTAGCCGGCCACATCGACGCCGACGTCGAATTTGATCACGTCGCCGGGCTGACCCGGACGGGTGTCGAATATATGCGCCGGTGCGAACTTCGCCCCGACGGAAATCATATGGAAGCGGGAAGGCGCTCCATCCGCATGGGTCAGCAGAGCACGCCGGAACGCGTCGGCAATGTCGGCCGCCGAGCTGCCGGTCCGGATCTCCTTGATCGCTTCGGCGATGCCGATCTCGGCGTAAGCGCAGCTCTGGCGGAGCAGCCCGACCTCCCAAGGGGTCTTGCACGCACGCAGCTCGGCCAGCAGCCCGCCGGCCTCCGTCAGATCCAGCCCCCGCACAGCTTCGCGCAGCGCGTTCACGGCAGGATATCGCATCCCGCTCAGCTCGACGGCCACCTTGCCGCTGCGGATTCCGTATTCCGCCAGCACCTCCCGGAGCAGCCCGAACATTTCCTCGACTTGATGGTTGACGGGCCGCCGTCCTTCGTACCTGCCGCCGCGCAGCCCGAGCGGATCGTCAACGTCGACCCAGGTCGGGTACGTTCGCAGCTCGCATTGGGGCAGATCGTCCGGTACGCCCGCAGCCTCGAACTCATTCATGATGATTACCGTGCGGCGGGACGGATCACGGAACATCACCGCCAGCGCGACTTCGTTCATGCGCAAGGTATACATGAACGTGCTGGGGTGCCCGGACAAGTAATAGAAATTTTCGCAGCTCGATGCCACGATAGCTTCTACGTTCTCTCTTTCCATAATCGTACGCGCCCGTTCCGCGATATTTTTCAAATGCTCTGCTTTGCCGTAAACCATAGTGTCAACTCCTTCAAAGCCGCTCATTCTTCCGGCTCACTGCCAAGCTGCCGCAAAAACTTGCGGGCCCGCTCAGTCCGCGGCTGAGTGAAAAATTGCTCTGGCGAGCTTTCCTCCTGGATTTTCCCATCGCTCATAAAGATAACCCGATTCGCCACTTCCCGCGCGAATCTCATCTCGTGGGTGACGACAATCATCGTCATCCCTTCCGTAGCCAGCTGCTTCATCACCGACAGTACCTCTCCCGTCAATTCGGGATCGAGCGCAGATGTCGGCTCGTCGAACAGCATAATCTGGGGCTGCATCGCGAGGGCGCGGGCAATGGCTACCCGCTGCTGCTGGCCGCCGGACAGCCGGGAAGGATGTTCATTTTTTTTGCCTAACAGCCCGACTTTGGCTAGCAGCGACTCACCAATTTCGAGCGCCTGGGCTTGGTTCATTTTTTTTACGATCATAGGGGCCATGGTGACGTTCTCCAGGACGGTCATATGGGGGAACAAATTGAACGATTGGAACACCATTCCGGTTAATGTGCGAATCTGCCGCACCGCTTCCTTCTTGGCGGCTTCGCCCATGGAAGCGTTCCAGGCCGCATCGCCCACCCGAATCGATCCCGCATCCGGCACCTCCAGCCCATTCAAGCAGCGCAGCAGCGTGCTCTTGCCGGAGCCGCTCGGCCCGACCAGGACTACGATTTCCCCGGAGTCAATATGAAGGTTGATATCGTCGAATACGGTTAGTTCGCCGAAGCTTTTTCCGAGATTGTGTACCTCTATCATGTGCATCACCCGTCCTTAATAGGCTTTTGACAACCGCGTCTCGATACGGTTCAGAATGAATGAGAAGAACACGCTCATCACCCAATACATGAGAGCGATCGCCACATAAAAAGGCATGGCGACATAGTACTGCGCAATGAGCAGTTGAGCGGAGCGCAGCAGCTCCGTTACGGTCACGATGGAGACGAGCGACGTCTCCTTCAGCATCCCGATGAACGTGTTGCCGAGCGGCGGGATCGCCACCCGGGCCGCCTGCGGAAGCACGACGCGCCGCATTGTCTGCCAAGGCGTCAAGCCCAGGGACTGAGCGGCTTCCGTCTGCCCGCTGGGCACGGATAGAATCGCGCCGCGGAGCGTCTCGGACAAGTACGCGCCGATATTGATGCTTAGTGAGATAAAGGCCGCGCTAAGCGGCCCCAGCGTGATTCCGAAATCAGGCAGTCCGTAATAGATAAGGAAGATTTGCACCAGGATCGGCGTGCCCCGAATAAGGGACACATACCCTTTCGCTAGCGTACGGACGAGCCGGGTTCCTTTCAAGCGGGCAATGGCGACGACGATCCCGATAATGAGCCCGAAAAACATGGAGACGATCGTAATCAGCAAGGTGTAGTACGCGCCTGTTAATAGAAATTCAATATTATGAAAGACCAGCTCCATTATCTGTCTCCTCCTGGCTCTTGCTCATTAGAAGTTCGGATCGACATCGAACCATTTATGGAAAATTTCCGTGAATGTGCCGTCGGATTTCATCTCGGCGAGCGCTTTATTGATCGCATCGAGCAGTTCCGGATTATTTTGGCGAATCGCAATCCCGGCAAAATCTTCTTTAATCGGCTCGCCGACCGCTTTCACCTTGAACTGATTTTTCTCGATCAGCGGCTTGAGGGCGAACACATTATTGATCGTGGCGTCGATGCGGCCGACGTCCAGGTCTTTCAGCGAGGTGATGACATCGTTATATGTGGCGATCTCGAACTTGCCGACTTTCGGCATCGCGACGTCGCGCAAATATTTCTCATCGTTCGTCCCGAGTCCGACGCCAATTTTTTTGTCTTTGAAATCTTCGATCTTCTGAATCGTCCCGTTGTCGCTCTTGACGATGACGTTGACGGCGTTCTTCACGTAAGGCGTGGAGAAATCCATCATCTTCTTGCGATCCTCGGTAATCGTGACTTGGCTGACCAGCGCATCGTATTTATCCTTCTGCAGTCCTTCAATCAGTCCGGAAAATTCACCTGAAATGAATTCCGCTTCCACACCAAGGCGTTTTGCCACTTCTTTGGCGACATCCGCATCGAAGCCGTCGACCTCGTGCTTGTCGTTCAGGAAGTTGTATGGGGCATAGGTGCCCATAAGTCCGACTCTGATTTTGCCGGCCTTCTTGATCTGTTCGAGCGCATTAGCGGCGCCGGCATCTTGGGCCGGCTTGCTTCCGCATGCAGCAAGAGCGACAGACAGAACCGTGAGCAGCAGTGCAGCTTTGACGAATTTTTGTAGTTTGACAGACATGATGATAGCCTCCTTATGGGTCTTCCTTATAAGTAAAATGGGTTATCCGAGCAACCCCCGGAATTCGAATTTGGCGGTTTCTTCGGCGATTTCCGATGGGGAATAGGCGGACGTATAATCGACCTCTAGCATCGGTCCGAACAGCCATTTGGACAATACGCCCGTTATGAAGCAGACGAGAAGGCTGGCCCGAAGCGGCAGATCATTCGTACGGGGAAGCATGCCTAGCTCCATTGCCCGCTGAATGTTATGCTTGAACGCCTCCTCGAACGCAACCCACGTGTGCGAGACCGCTTCCCGCACTGGAGGGTCTGCGCCTTGGCCTTTTATAAGCAGGAAAGCCATCAGCTCCCGGTTCCGGTCGGCGAAGGTGAACAGATCGGTGAGCAGCCGTGCGGATGAACGGACCATATCATCTACCGTGCCCGCGTGCTTGCGGTAGCCTTGCTCAATAACGTTTATCAGCTTCTCTTTTCCGTCTTCGATTAATTCCAGCACGAGCTGTTCTTTGCTTTGAAAATACCAGTAGAACGTTCCTTGCGACACTCCTGCAGCTTTGACGACATCGGAAATTTTGGTGCTGTGATATCCCTTGCAGGCAAATAGCTTCAGGGCGGCGCCCATCAATTGATGACGGCGGTCCTGTTCGTGCTTCGGTCCGGCAGCCAGCTTCCATTGCCCCTTTCCACTTAACTGACGAGTCAGTTAATGATAATTCCGATGGGATTACTATATTTTAAGTTTAGGTTGGTGTCAAGCTATATTTTTGAAAGTGCCGGTCAATCAGAATGGAGCAAAGTCTTTTCATCATGAAATCTGATTTATGCGTGATAGAGCAGCTAAATGGATGGGGATGAAAAATCCGGTTTGCCATTGGTGAACGGCATAGAAGCCGCATAAAGCTGAACGAGTGAGCAACGTCGTTTGGGCGCTATGAGGTAATATTTCATTTCCAAAAATATGAACGGGAGGTATACTAGAAGGAAAAATGGAGAAATGCTCCAAAAGGCGGTTCCCGATTGGAAATTAGGAGAGATTGCTTCATGATGGAAACGAAGGAGACTTATGAATATTGGATTAGTTCGGCATTTTAAGGTTGCCTATCAACCCGATAACCGATGGATGACATCAGAGCAATTCAATCAATGGGTAGAACGCTATGATTATTCAGATATTTGTGTAAGCGCCTTCCTTGGTTGTGACTTGAAATGGGATATTTGCCTATCCAGCGATTTACACAGAGCGGTGAAGACCGCCGAATTCATTTATGAGGGTCCCGTAATCAAGACTGCGCAGCTCAGAGAGATTGGAATGAGCTGGCCTAGCCAATCAAGTTTCAAGCTTCATTATTATGCATGGCAGATCCTTGCCAGGCTGGCTTGGTATTTCTCATATCCTTCACAGGAAGAGAGCAGACGAGAAACCGGATTACGTGCCAGGCAGTTTATAGACCATATCGAAGAGAACTACCGAGAATCTAATGTATTAATTGTCAGCCACGGGGCGTTTATAAAATGTTTGACTCAAGAATTACTTCGCCGGGGCTATAAAGGGAAACGGCCATACAAGCCTGAAAACGGAAAACTGTATACATATTTAAAAACAATATACCAACAGTAGAAGATCCGTTTGATGTAGCGAGAGATGACTAATGTCGGAGGCATATCTCATGAACGAAAAATCTCAGCTGCTCGATAAATTCAGCGAGTGGAACCGTTTTGTGCTCCAAATTGCAAATATGGAATGGCAGACCTCGATTGAAGAAGGCAAATGGACGATCCATGATATTGTCAGCCATATGATGATGTGGGATAAATACTTCTATGAAGAAGCCATCTATCCTATCGCCAATGAGGAGCAAGTGACAGTGAGTCATCTTGATTTTGATGCGTTTAATAAAGAAGCCATCGAATATGGCAAAACGGTAGCCAAGGATGAATTGATACAGTTGACAACGCGTTACCGCAATCTGTTAGTGGAAACAATACAACGGTTCGACGACGATACGTTTTCGAGAGAGTATACGGAAGGAAAATTTACGGTCAAATCTTATCTGCAAGATTTTATTGCGCATGATCAGCATCATATCACCCGAATCGAAGAATACAAAAGAAAATCAGACATCAACTAATATCTAGAAGGAGAACGACATGAAATATTAGCATGGTATTTTCACCATCAAGAACCGATTCTGAAGCCATACAACCCGAAGCTTAATCGATAGGCAGGGCGGCTGGAGTCGCGACAATGAATCCGGGAGGTGCATGATGAAGAATTTCACAGAGAAGCTTGAGAAGTATGCGGAGCTGGCGGTGAAGGTGGGCGTGAATATTCAGCAGGGTCAGACCCTTGTCATCAAAACTACGCTGGACGCGGCCGTATTGGTTCGCTTGATTGCAAAAAAGGCTTATGAGGCAGGCGCGAACGATGTCTTCGTCCAATGGAGCGACGATGCGGTTGACCGCTTGCGCTTTGCGATGGCGCCGGAAGAGACATTGCAGACATTCTCCACCTGGTATGCGAAGGAACGGGAAGAGTTTGCCGCTAAGGGCGCAGCGTTTATGTCCATCGTTTCCTCCGGTCCGGATTGGCTGCAGGGGATTCAACCGGCACGCATTGCTAGCTTCAACAAGGCCAAGGCGACAGCGATGTATCCTTATAGCCGTTACATCCAGACGGACAAGGTGAGCTGGACGATGATTGCCGCTCCATCGGCTGCCTGGGCGGCGACAGTGTTCCCGGACGTGCCCGAAGAAAAGCAAATCGGCCGCCTGTGGGAAGCCATTTTCCACGCAACACGGGTCAATACGGACAATCCGGTCGAGGCATGGAAGCAGCATATCGCCACGGTGCGGGGCAGGGCGAATGAGTTGAATGAGAAGCGCTATCAAGCGCTTGTGTTTACATCGCCGCATACCAATTTAACGGTGGAGCTGCCGGAAAATCATATCTGGATCGGGCTTCAGAGCACGAACGAGCAGGGAACCAGCTTCATTTCCAATATGCCGACGGAGGAAATCTACACGGCCCCGCTAAAAACTGGCGTGAACGGGTATGTGTCCAGCACGATGCCCCTTAGCTACGGCGGAAATATTATTGATCGCTTTACCCTTACCTTCGACAAAGGCCGGATTGTTGATGTGAAGGCGGAAGAAGGGGAAGAGATTTTGCAAAATCTCATTGCTACGGATGAAGGGTCTCATTATCTTGGGGAAGTGGCGCTTGTTCCGTTCGATTCGCCGATTGCCCAGTCCAAGGTGCTGTTCTATCATACCTTGTTCGATGAGAATGCTTCCAGCCACCTGGCGATTGGCAGCCCATATCCTATATGTATAGAAGGCGGGAAAAACATGCCCGCGGAGGAACTGGTAGCGGCCGGGTTAAATGAAAGCGTCGCACATGTTGATTTTATGATAGGCTCTGCCGATATGGACATTGATGGAATTAGGGCGGATGGAACGAGAGAACCTATTTTCCGAAAGGGGAACTGGGCGTAAAAGGACGACGAATGCATCAACATGTCAACGCTGCCAAATACGATAGAAGCTCTTGCACGGAGATGCTGCGGGAGCTTCTTTTTATGTGCTTCCGATGATTGCCGAGCCGCGCACAGGGAAGGTTCCATGTTTCCAACAGGACAGGTATTCGCTATAATATAAGTGATAATGATAATTATTCTCGACAATAGAAGGGGGAGCGGATGCCCGAGTTGGACGGCCTGTGTGTCCGGCTCATGGTGAGGCGTGTAAGCATGAGACAACATTATTTCATTGACAGTCCGGATACGTATGCCGAGACGATGCGCCAATTGTCCGGGCAGAGCGCGCATGAGGAGAGCCCGCATGCCTGTTCTGTGCGCTACGATATTAGAGAAGAGTATGGAGCGGGCCGTGTCGAAATGTTCCGCGTGATGAACAATTCCGCGATTACGCTCTATGATGTTACGTTTCATGACGATGTCGTGTTCGAATATGCGATGACGGGCCGTTATTTCGCGGTGAAATATTGCGTGGATGGGGAACTGGAGCTGCAGGAGCATGGCCAGGAACCGTTATTGTTCAGAAAGAACAGCTTGTCTGTATCCAAGTCTTGCGCCATCCGAGGCTGCACCCGTCATCGTGGAGGGCAGCGCTATCAATGCGTGTCCATCATCTCGGACTCGGACCATATGTCCAAGTTGTTCGGCAGCAGCGGGGTAGACGTATGGAATCATGCGATGGAGAAGCTGGACGGTCCCTCCCGGCAACGGCTATTCACCGGTGTGCAAGCGGGCGCGGACGTGTCGAATATCTTCTGCAGCATTTTCCACTGCGCGCTTCCGGAACAATCGAAAATATTATATTACGAAGGCAAAGTTATGGAGCTGCTGTCCCTGCTCCTGGCGGTGGAGCTGCCCGGACTGGAAGACGAGGCGGAAGCGGTCCTGCTGGATGACTATGAGATCCGGCAAATCCGGCTTGCTCATGATCAATTGATGGACAACCCTGGCAATCCGCCCACGTTGGCGAGGTTATCCAGGGAGCTGGCGATCAGCCGCAATAAATTGACCAAGGGTTATAAGCAGATATACGGCTATACGATCTACGTTCATTATCGCAAGGCGTGTATGCAGCAGGCGGCTGCGCTTCTGGCCGATCTCAACAAATCCGTTCAAGACATCGCGTTTGATGTCGGTTACTCCAATGCGAGCAATTTCTGCAACGCCTTCAAGCGCGAGTTCGGGCTGACTCCGCTGCAGTATCGCAAGTCCACGCTGAGAAGATTATCCGGGCAAATGAGTACGCCATCAACATAATCGGTGCTGCGCCCACAACAATTCGATGTCATCCTCCCGTATAGTGAGGGGTGTATCCAGGTCAGGAGCTCCCGCGTATACAGGGGGATGTTTTGTTTTTTGGGAAAGGGGGCAACAGCTATGTTCGGCAATCGCATCGTTCGCGGCGCGGCGGATATGCTGCTTACACTTCTCGCCGTCAGCATGCTGTCGTTCCTGTTGATGCGCGTATCGCCTATCGATCCGGCTGAAGCGTTCGCCATCCGCAATTCAATGACTCCTTCGGATGACATGATCGCGAAGCTGAGACATGAATTGGGATTGGACGGCTCGCTCCTCAAGCAATATGTCACTTGGCTGACAGACGCGATCCGCCTCGACTTCGGGAAGTCGCTTAGGAACGGCAAGCCGGTGTTCGACGAATTCGCCGCTACGATTCCGTTCACTTTCCGCATCGTGGCGCTGAGCGCGGTCCTGCAAGCGCTGGGGGCGATTGGGCTGAGCTGCCTTGGCTATTGGCTGCGTGATCGATGGGCAGGCTACCTTCTTCGGGTTCTTATGATCGCAGGCGTGTCGATACCGGCCTTTTATCTGGCGGCCGTATATTTGGATGTCGTAGCGGTGAAGCTCCGCTGGATCGCTGTCGCAGGCGGACAAGGCATGATGAACATATGGAGTCCCGCTCTCTGTCTCGCTCTTCCGATGGCCGCCTTCTACGGCCGGCTGCTGACGACCGTGCTGGTCAAAGAGATGGGCGAGGATTACGTCATGTACGCCCGCTGCCAAGGGCTGAAGGAGAACTATATTTTGTTCCGCCACGGCTTGCCGCATGCGCTCCTTGCGCTGCTCCCGAACTTCATGCAGAGCATCGGACTGACCGTGGCGGGGGCGGCCGTTATCGAGCAAATCTTCTCAGTTCCGGGAATCGGCAATGTGATCATCACGAGTGTCATCAACCGTGACGCGCCGATGATCCACTTTTCGATTCTGCTGCTTGCCGCGGTCTTTATGCTGACGAACCAGATGTCCAGTGCCGTACGGCTGCTGCTGAAGCGCGAGCCCTCAAGGGGGAGCTTGCCATGAGACGACGTCGCAGGCTGCGGATCGGGGCCGCTGTATTTGTGCTCTTTGCCTGTGCCTTTGCTTATCTGCTGGCGCCGCATGACCCTTATCTGATCGATCTTAGCCAGCGGCTGCTGCCTCCAAGCGCGGAGTATCCGTTCGGAACCGACTCGCTGGGGCGCTGCTTGCTGTCCCGGGTTCTGCATGGCGGGAGAACGACGCTGGGCATTGTGCTGCTGACATGGCTGACAACCTTGGCCGCCGGCCTGCCTATCGGTATTCTCGCCGGAATGTGGCGAAGCCGATGGCGCTGGTTGGGCGACAGCTTCCTGAATGTGCTGGCTTCGTTCCCGCCGATTGTCTACCTGATTGTCTGGATAGGGGCTTGGGGCAGCGGAGTATATACGGTCGTCGTCGCATTGACGGCAGCGTCGCTGGTCAGTCTGATCAAGCTGGTGAAGGCAAAGGCGGAGATCGAGCGGGATAAAGCATACGTCTACTGCGCTGCAGCGTCGGGCGCTTCCCGGCTTCGCATCATGTTCTGGCATCTGCCGCCGAACCTGATTCGCGAATCCGTGGTGATGCTAAGTCTCATCAGCTCGGATATCGTGCTGATGATTAGCGGTTTTTCGTTCATCGGGCTGGGCCTCGATCAGAACGGGATCGACTGGGGCGCCATCATGCTGGATGGCCGATCGGTAGCGATGCTTCGCCCGGATATGATGCTGTACCCGCTGGCGTTTATTTTTTTGTGCGCATTCTCCTTCAATGTGCTGGGAGAAGAGCTTACATAGGAGTGGATAAGCGATCTTCAGTCTGAATCGAATCAGTGTATCTGCGGCCGACGGGAGACGATTGCTCCACGAGATCAGCTGCCGCGTGCGGCATGGGGAAGCCATTGGCGTGACCGGCGAGAGCGGATCAGGCAAGACGACGCTGCTCAAGGCGGCGATGGGCGTCCTGGGCCAAGGCTGCGCGCTCGAGGACGGAGCCATTCAATTGGATGGCCGTGATCTTCATTCGCTTGGTCCCGCGGAGCGTAGAGAGATGGGCGGCAGAGCGATCGGGTTCATCCCGCAGCTCCCGATGACCGCATTTGACCCGCGGCTCTGCGTGGGAAGCCAGATGCAGGCTATCTTCCGCGCACGGCTGGGATTGAACCGGCAGGAGGCGGCGGGGCTAACGCGGGCCAAGCTGCAGCAGGTTCATCTTCCCGAGAGCGATCGGGTGATGGCAAGCCGGCCCGGGGCATTGTCCGGCGGCATGCTGCAGCGGGTGGCGATCGCGATCCTGCTGGGTCTCAATCCGCCATATATTGTAGCGGATGAGCCGACGTCCGCGCTTGATGCGGAGAATCGGGAAGCCGTCATTCAGCTGCTGCATGAATGCAAGCTGTGCTCCGGATTGCTGATCGTCTCGCATGACATCGGCGTGCTGAGCCGAATTTGCGATCAGGTGCTGGTGCTGCATGACGGCGTGCTGGTAGAGCAAGGGAAGATGGAGGAACTGCTGGCGCGGCCTCGGCACATCTGGACCTCGCAGTTGGCCCGAAGCGCCGCACGGCAAGAGGAAGGATATTGGAAATGGGAGAGATACGAGTAGCGAATGTGACGAAGTTCTATGGCAGCGAACGGCGCCTCGATGTGAAGGCGCTGGGCCGGGTCTCACTTCGCTGGCAGGAAGGGGAGAGCCTTGCGCTGATGGGCGGCAGCGGCAGCGGCAAAAGCACGCTTGCCCGGCTGATCCTGGGCTTGGAGCGGCCCGACACCGGAGACATCCGGCTGGACGGGATCAGCCTCGTCGGGCTCCGCTTCAAGGCGTGGCGCTCTTACCGCAAGGTGCTGCAAGGTGTATTTCAGGATGCATCCGGCACGCTGAATCCCCGCTTGTCCGCTTACCGCAATATGGAGGAAGCCCTGCTCAATCTGACGAATATGACCCGGCGGGAACGCCGGCGAGAGATTGAAGGGCTGATGGAGCGGTTCCAGCTGGAGCGGGATCTGCTGCGCTTGCCGGTGCGCGAGCTTAGCGGAGGCCAACAGCGCAGATTATCGCTGATCAGGGCTTTGTCGGTAAGACCGCGATATTTGGTGCTGGACGAGGTGCTAAGCGGTCTGGATGCCGTGTCTGCCGATGCGGTTCTGGCCACCTTGGCCGATTACCGGGACAGCTACGGCTGCGCCTATTTACTGATTACTCATGATGCCTATAGCGCATACCGGCTGGCGGACCGATGCCTGCTGCTGGAGGGAGGACGTCTGACAGCCGAGGCGACCCGGCTGGAACGGCCGCAGGCGGCCACACGCATCTAATGATTATTACCGGAGGAGAACGAGATGAGAACCGATCTATTTCGTATCAAAACAGTAATTGTAATGATATGTATTCTTTTAACGGCAAGCGCCTGCTCCGCGGGCGGGGCGAATACAGACAAGGACACGCTCGTCATCGGCTATGCCGGGGAACTGAGCAACTTCTATCCTACGATGACGGACATGCATAACAAGCCGGTCATTCAACTTGTGTACGATATGCTCGTTCGATATGAGAACGGCGAGATTAAGCCAGGGCTCGCTACGGAGTGGACATTCAACGAAGCGGGCACGGAACTGACGCTGAAGATTAGGCAGGGCGTGAAGTTCCATGACGGAGAGCCGTTGAATGCAGCGGCCGTCATTGCCAATCTGGAATATTACCGCAATGAAGGCAATGCTTCCTTCCTGAAGGCGGTATCGACAATTGAGAAGCTGGAAGCGCTGGATGAATATACGGTTAAAGTGACCTATCCAACGCCTTACTATCCGGTGCTGCACGACTTGTGCACGCCATACCTGGCCATCGTGTCGCCGGCATCGATTATTAAAAATAATTACCAAGCGATGAACGGAACGATCGGAACCGGTCCTTATATTCATGAATCCTTCACCAAGGGGGAGCAGACCGTATTTAAGAAGAACAAGGACTATTGGGGAGAAGAGCCTGCGTTCGAGCGGATTATCGTTAAATATGTTCCGGACCCGGCCACGCGGCTGAAGGCGCTGCAGGCGGGCGAGATTGATGCCGTCTTCAGTTCCACGATGATTACGAATAATGAGTTCAAGCAGGCTGCATCCATGTCCGGCGTTCAAGGGAAGACCTCGAAGGGGAGCCGAACGCGAGCGCTGGCGCTCAATGCTTCAGGGGAAAATCTGGGCGATCTGCGGGTTCGCGAGGCGATCGCGCATGCCATCAATAAGCAGGAGATAGCCGAGGGCTTAACGTTCGGCTATGAGACGGCGGCCGATGAGATGTTCGCAGATATCCCGTTCATTCAGAACGGGCTGCGAACGCAGCGGGCCTACGATGTGCAGCAAGCCGCCAAGCTGCTAGATGAAGCGGGCTGGAAGATGAATGAGAGCACAGGATACCGGGAGCTCAACGGCAAGCCGATGAAGCTTCGCTTCACGTATGAGACGGGAGATGCGTTCAATAAGGAGCTGGCTGCCGCCCTGCAAGGCCAGTTGAAGGAAGTAGGGCTGCAGGTTGAGGTGGAAGGAACCGACGTGATGACATGGTGGACAGAATGCGTGGAAGGGAAGTTCGACATTACGATCTGGGGTTCGAAGGGAGCCCCTGAGGACCCGCATCACTTTATCGGCCCGATGCTCGATCAGACCGCGCATACGGCGGCCATGTCCGCTCTGCCGGAGGCGGCCGACATTAAGGAGCGCATCATGAACGTATTGCACACGCGGGATGAGGCGGCGATTGCATCCGGTTACGAGTTCTTGTTGAACTACTTGAACGATCAGGTCATCGTCATTCCGGTTACACATGCTAAGGAATTGATTCTATTCCGCAGCGACAAGGTAGCGGATTATACGTTCGGCGGACTTGAGAACGGCTTCAATCCCGCCGGGGTGCAACAGGCGGTTACCCGCTGATCGACATCACTTCCGCTGCAGGCAGCGAGGGAATAAAGAGGAGCCCTAGGCCGGATTCTGTGTAGCACAGGATCCGGCCTTATCCTTTGTCGCAATGACGCGAAATCGCACCGTTGCCCGGGAAATTTTTAATAGAAAAGTTCAATAGATGGAGTTCGAACGATCCTCCCAAAGAGGTCTTTTACTTGTATAGTTAATGTTATTAAATATAATCTGGCCCATGTAACTCGAGCCTGACAGCCGGCATGGGTGATCGGGTCGATGAGTATATTTAATCTCATTAAATAACTCGAAAATCCGGTTTGAGGCTCCCTGTTTCCTGCTGCGAAAATTGTATTTTTGCGGAGAAGTACTGAAATTATCCCTCTATATGAACGGGTGCTGAACGGCTGCTAGGCGGCCCAGCTGGCAGAAAAGGATATCCCGCTTAATTCCAAAAAAATTGAACACCAATAACGGTCATAGATGTGGTACGATAGATATGTTTTTTGTCACAGGCCGACATATTTCGTTGCTGCCGATGGCGGATAAAATGGGCTTGCCATTTATCTTAAAATTGGTTATGATTCAATAACGAGCTATATATAGTATGCGAGGATGAATACATACACTATATATTGTAACGGCAAGTGGAGTTCCCTGCTTAACCAATAGCCTATATTTCTATCATTCTCTTCGAAGAGTAAGGAGATGGAAGTGCCAATTTGCACCCGATGCATCGGTTCATCAAGGTGGCTGGTTCCTGTCTCTTTCTTTGAGATGTGCTCTTTTTGGCGAGTACAGGCGACTCTATTTGAAATTTGAAGATTTGATTGCGACGGAGGGATCACGTGCTTATCGCTTACGACTCGAAGACCGGCAACGTGAAGCGTTTTGTCGAGAAGCTGAATTTGGATTGTGTTCGCATATCGGAAGAGACGAAGCTGACCGACCCCTTTATTTTGATCACGTACACGACAGGGTTCGGACAAGTGCCTCAATCTACGATGCAATTCCTCGAGGAGCATGGCCATTTGCTGCAAGGCGTCGCTTCCAGCGGCAATATGAACTGGGGCATCCGGTACGGACTGGCAGCCGATCATATTTCTCGATTATATTCTGTGCCCGTGCTGATGAAGTTCGAGCTCAGCGGCACGAAGAAAGATGTAGAACAATTTTCTCGGGAGGTCCATTACTTTGATACCAAAATGGATACAGCTTAACAACGAAATTATGGTCCAGAAGGACGGCAAATTCCAATTTGACAAAGATCGCGAAGCGGCGAAAAGCTATTTCATCGACTATGTCAATCAAAATACAGTATTCTTCCATAATCTTGAGGAGAAGATTCATTATCTGATAGAGAACGACTACTATGAAAAAGAATTGTTCGACAAGTACGAGTTCAAGGATATTAAGCGTCTCTATGAATATTTGTACGGGAAGAAGTTCCGCTTCCCATCGTTCATGAGCGCGTTCAAGTTCTATAACAACTATGCGATGAAGACCAATGACGATACAAAGTTCCTGGAGCGCTACGAGGACCGGCTGGCCGTTGTCTCCCTGTTCCTGGCGAGCGGGAATATCGACAAGGCGTTCGAGTATGCCGAATTGTTAATCTCCCAGGAGTATCAGCCAGCGACGCCGACATTCCTGAATGCCGGGAAGAAGCGGAGAGGGGAGCTGGTCAGCTGCTTCCTGCTCGAAGTGGATGATTCGATGAACTCGATCGGATTCTCGATCAACTCGGCGCTGCAACTGAGCAAGATTGGCGGCGGCGTCAGCCTGAATTTGAGCAAAATCCGCGGTGCCGGCGAGCAGATCAAAGGGCTGGACGGCAAGGCAAGCGGCGTACTTCCGGTCATGAAGCTGTTCGAGGATGCGTTCTCCTATGCGAACCAATTGGGGCAGCGCGACGGCAGCGGTGTCGTCTACTTGAATGTATTCCATTCCGATATTCATGAATTTTTGGATACGAAGAAAATCAACAGCGATGAGAAAATCCGGATCAAGACCTTGTCGCTTGGCGTTGTGGCTCCGAATAAATTTTTCGAGCTGGTCGAGCAGGACAAGGATATGTACTTGTTCTATCCGTATACCGTGTACAAGGAGTACGGCAAGCACCTGGACGACATGGACATCAGCGAGATGTACGATGAGCTTGTCGACAATCCGAATGTACGGAAGAAGAAGATTGTCGCGCGCGACCTGATTTTGAAGATTGCGCAGATTCAGATGGAATCGGGCTATCCTTATATCATGTTCGTCGATAATACGAATGAATATCATGCGCTTAAAGAAGTCGGACGCGTCAAGTTCTCGAACCTGTGCAGCGAGATCGCGCAGCTTAGCGAAGTGTCCACGATCAACGACTACGGCGTAGAGGACGAGATCCATCGCGATATTTCCTGCAACCTCGGATCGTTGAACATTGTTAACGTCATGAAAAATAAGCGGATGCGCGACACGGTGCACCGCGCGATGGATGCGTTGACCGAAGTGAGCGACCGCAGCAATATCAGCATTGTGCCATCGGTGGCCAAGGCGAACCGCGAGCTCCATTCCGTCGGCTTGGGTGCGATGAATCTGCACGGCTTTTTGGCGAAGAACAAGATCGCCTATGAATCGAAGGAAGCGAGAGACTTCGTTCGCGCGTTCTTCATGATGGTGAATTTCTATTCCCTGGAGCGTTCCATGCTGATCGCGCAGGAGCGCGGCATGACGTTCACAGATTTCGACAAGAGCGAATATGCAAGCGGCGCGTACTTCGACCGTTACTTGAATACCGACTACAGACCAAAGACGGAGCGAGTGCAGCAGCTGTTCGAAGGCCATACGATGCCGACCCTCGAAGATTGGGCCCGCTTGAAGGAGCAGGTGATGGAGCATGGCTTGTACCATGCGTACCGTTTGGCGATTGCGCCGACAGGCTCGATCTCGTACCTGCAGTCCTCGACAGCGTCCATCGCGCCGATTACGCAGCGAATCGAAGAGCGCGAATACGGCGATTCGAAGACGATCTATCCGATGCCGTACATTAGCGATGAGAACTACTTCTATTACAAAGAAGCTTATGATATGGATATGTTCAACTTGATCGACCTGGTTGCGGATGTGCAGGTCCACGTGGACCAAGCCATTTCGACCGTCTTGTTCGTGAAGGATGATCTGACGACCCGCGATCTGGCGAAGTACTATATCTACGCACAGAAGAAGGGGCTCAAGACGCTCTATTATACCCGGACGAAAAAGAAAACGATCGACGAGTGCGTGAGCTGCGTCGTATAAGTTGAATAAGTCGTATCAGCCGGAGCCTTATAAGTTGCAGAAGTTGCAGATATAGAAGGAGAATTCGTCGATGAAAAATTTTGAAGCAGTGAACTGGAACCGGCCCGAGTCGGATTATATGGAAATGCTGTGGACGCAAAATACGTCCCAGTTCTGGCTGGATACCGAGATTCCAATCTCGAAGGACCTGAAGTCATGGTCCAAAATGACCGAAGACGAGAAGCTCGCCTACATGCATGTGCTTGGAGGCCTCACGCTGCTCGATACGGAACAAGGCAACGTCGGCATGCCGGTCATTGCGCAGCACGTCGAAGGCAAGCAGAAAAAAGCGATTCTGATCTTCCAGGCCGCGATGGAAGAGATTCATGCGAAAAGCTATAGCACGATCTTTACGACCGTGGCCAGCACGGCCATGATCGACGAGACGTTCGACTGGGTGAAGGAGAACAAGCATCTGCAGAAGAAGACCGCGATCATCGATGGTCTGTATAAAGGCATCAAAGACAATGATCCGGTCAGCCTGTACAAGGCAATGGTCGCGTCGGTCTTCCTGGAAAGCTTTTTGTTCTACTCGGGCTTCTTCTATCCGCTGTATTTGGCTGGACAAGGCAAAATGGTGGCAAGCGGGGAGATCATCAAGCTAATCATCCGGGACGAAAGTGTTCATGGCGTTTTCGTTGGCTTGCTTGCGCAAGAAATCTATAATATGCAGAGCGCAGCTATGCAGCAGGAGCTGTCCCAATTTGTGCAAAATCTGCTTCTTGAGCTGTATGAGAACGAGCTGGAGTATACGCAGCATCTGTATGATGCGATCGGACTTACGCATGAAGTGAAGAAGTATATTCGCTATAACGGCAACAAAGCGCTGATGAACCTCGGCTTCGAGCCGCATTTCCCGGAAGAGGAAGTCAATCCGGTCGTTCTGAACGGCATTCGCACCGAGACGAGCACGCATGACTTCTTCTCGACGAAGGGCAGCGGTTATCAGAAGGGGAAAGTAGAGCCTTTGCAGGACAAAGACTTCACGATGCTGAATGATCGCGTGAAGCAATCGGAGATTTTTTAACGAACATAAGCTGCACCCTTCAGAACGGGCACAGGACGAAGCCGCTGGCTTATCCGCTGCTGCTGAGGGGTGCTTTTTTATGCAGCGATGTGGGTTGCGGGCCGTGATATGTCGCGTGGGTACCGCGGTATACTGTGGCCGTGTGGCCTGCACCGGAATTGTACAGCGTTTGTGCTGCAACTCGTGTACCGTGCCCCTTCTTGCATCGATAAGGCTTCCGCTTGTGGAATTCCGTTAGCTTGGAACAGCGATAAAGCGCGTAAAACTTAAAAATGCTGCAAATCTGCAGCTTTCTCGTGATCACGACGGCACCTTAGAGGGAATCCTGCGAAAGTGCATCAATTTCACTCCTATCACTTAAAAAGAAGAGAAAAACAGTCAAAATGATGTAGATTTGCAGGAATTTCACTTCACAGTAGTATAAATGTAATAAAATAATGTATAAATGCAGGATTTTACTATATTACCACCAAGCCAACACACTTCATCAACAAGTCACAGGACATCCCGGCGCCCGCAAAAACAAAAAAGCCGGCACCATGCCGGCTTTGCAAGTTTCTACTCAATTTTTTTGCATCTTAGTCTTCATATTGCGAAGCCGGGGCACCGGCACGTCCCCGATTCCATATCGCCCCGATTATCCATCCTGCAAGCCATCCAATAATCCCGCCTGCTACCGCCGGAATGACCCAGCCGATTCCCTGCTTATACAAAGGAATGTGCTTGAGCCACTCCGTAACCTGTTCTACCGGGACTTTGGCCTCCTTCAACCCGTCAAATAAGCTAATGAGCACAGTTCCGATCAACGCGCCGGCATAGACGGATGGGCGCCCGCCGAATAAGCTGTGGCCCAAGGACATTATGATTAACACAATAGCTACAGGATAGATGACCAACAGCACTGGAACTGATACCGACAGAATGGTATTCAACCCCAGATTGGCTACTAATAAGCCCACAACGCAAGTCAGGAACGCGACTTGATTATAACTGAGCCGGTGGAATAAGGTGGAAAAATACTGGCTGCAAGCGGATACGAGCCCGATGCAGGTCGTCAGGCAGGCAAGCGTAACGATGATGGCCAGCAAGATTAATCCGGACTGTCCGAACAGTTTTTGGACGATTAGCGTTAGCAACTGCCCTCCATTTTTCGCATAGCCGAATTCAGTTACACTTGTCATCCCGAGCCATCCCAGCGCCGCATAGACGAGCGACAAGCCCACGCCTGCGATGATGGCGGCTTGAATCGTGGCTTTCGTAATCGCGCGCTTGTCCTGGACGTCTTGATCGCGGATCGCATTGATGACGATGATGCCGAACGCGAGCGCGGCGATCGTATCCAGTGTCATATAGCCCTCCATAAATCCTTTGAAGCCGGGCGAAGTCGCATACTCCTGTACCGCAGGCTGCGCTTCTCCAAGCGGATTCATCATCGCAGCGATGAAGAGTCCGGCGATGGAGACGAGCAGCAAGGGCGTAAGAATCTTCCCGACACGGGCCACCAATTTGGATGGATTCAAGCAGAGCCAATAGACGAGAACAAAGAACGCGAGCGTATAAGCCAAGAGCATCCAACCGTTTGGTTGAAGCGGCTCGGGCAAAAAGGGGAGCATTCCCATCTCGAAGGACACATTAGCTACACGGGGAATCCCCATAAAAGGGCCGATCGATAAGTAGGCGATGACGGCAAACAGGATGCCGAACTTCGGATGCACCCGGCCAGCGAGATGCTGCACGTCCCGGCCCGTCAGGGCAATCGCGATGACGGCGAGCAGCGGCAAGCCAACGCCGGTCAGAATAAAGCCAAGCATGGCGACGGCGAAGCTGTCTCCCGCCTGCTGCCCTAGTATCGGCGGAAATATTAAGTTCCCTGCGCCAAAAAATAACGAAAAAAGCATGAGTCCCACGAAAAATACGTGGCTTCCCGATAGTGATTTCATCTATTCTTCCCCCTAGACTTCTTGACGATTTCTTACACAAACGCAAAAAATCCGCCCCTTCACAGGGACGGAATGTGATCCGCGTTACCACCCATTTTCACGGAGCAAGTTCTTATCGTTCCCGCACCATGCAGCTCATTACGTACTGATATACCATACGAATTCCGGATAACGGTGGAAGTCCGTCGCAGCTTACTCGAGTTCAGCCGCGCTTCTCGGAGATGACCTTCAGTTATGAGCCGAACGTTGGCTTCCAGCACACACCAACTCTCTGGAGATCGGGATTCATAGCTTACTCTTCTCGTCCATGAAAGTTTACGTCAAGTGTTTGTTATCTATTTTCACATAATACCATGGAGCTTGTCTAGGCACAATATATCACAATCATATTCCTGCTAGGGAAAGTTGCCGGCATTCCTCCCTCATTTCCTCCGTTTCCTTTACCTATTCCTATGCCCGGTCATCGGAAATGGTGCCCCCGAATGTTCATAAAGTCCGGATACCCCCGGCTCGTCATTCTGAATCTTCCCCTAGAGTTTCGGTATATTGCGGTTTCATTCGAAAATGCGTCCATGCGGGTGATTGTGAGTGTATACTCGGAAGCAGCAGGAATTCAATTTCACAACGTGAAGGGGATGCATTACGGCATGGCGAAAAATTTCAATCTGGATTTGGATAGGGAAGAACGGATGCACATCGGTGAGTATCTGCTGGAACGGATCAATGACTATATGGGGAATATCCGCGAAATCCGAGTCTCGCCTGAGCTTGATGTGGATGCGATCGTTCAGTTTGCGCAAAGAATATCGTTCGATCATCCTGTCGGCGCGCAGGAGGCGATTGATCATATTGTGGAGGGATTAACTCAATTCCAGGTACATACGCCGCATCCGCGGTATTTCGGTCTGTATAATCCGCGGCCCAACTATATGGGGATTATGGCGGACACCCTTACTGCAGCCTTCAATCCGCAGCTTGCAGCATGGACCCATGCACCCGCAGCGGTCGAAATCGAGAACTACGTGCTGAAAGAAATCGCAGCAAAATTCGGTTATTCAGCCGAAACGGCAGACGGGACATTTACGACGGGGGGAGCGGAGGCCAATCTGACGGCCGTCCTGACCGCACTGATTCATCATTTTCCTTCCTATGCGAAGGAAGGGCTGAGGGCGCTCAAGGCGCAGCCCGTCATGTATGCTTCAGCGGAGAGTCATCATTCCTTGGTGAAGGCTGCACGTTCTTGTGGGCTAGGCACAGATTCGCTTCGCATCATTCCGGTGGACTCCGGATTGCGCATGGATGTCCGCGCGCTTGAGCAGCAGATTGCAGCGGATCGCGCCGCCGGGTATGCTCCGTTTCTCATCATCGGGACAGGGGGAACGACTGGAGCCGGAGCGATTGATCCGATTAGCGCACTCGGCGATGTAGCTGAAGATGAACGACTGTGGCTGCATGTGGATGCGGCCTACGGCGGTGCCTGCGTGTTCGCGCCAGAACTGCTGGAGCAGCTTCGTGACATTCGGCGGGCCGACTCGCTTACCTTCGACGCGCATAAGTGGATGTCAGTTCCTATGGGGGCGGGAATGTATTTGACGCGGCATCGTGATGTTCTGCATCAAGCGTTCAGCATCACAGCCGATTATATGCCGAAGGAGGGGGCTGGCCTGGATCGCGTTGATCCGTTCACCCATTCGATTCAATGGTCACGAAGATTTATCGGTTTGAAATTGTATTTATCGCTGGCGACGGCGGGCTGGGATGGCTACAGTAGAGTGATTCGGCACCAGGTTGCGATGGGGGACCGTTTGCGCCAAGAACTAGCGCGCTCGAATTGGACGGTCGTCAATGATACCGTGCTGCCCGTCGTATGCTTTACGGATATCCGTGTCCCGGCAGAGAGCCGTTCGGAGTTCGTATCGTTCATCTGTCAAGAGGTGCTTCGTTCCGGACAGGCTTGGATATCAATCTATGAAATGAACCAGGAACTGGCGCTGCGGGCTTGCATTACGAACTACGAGACGACAGAGGAAGATATTATCGCGCTGGTGGAACTGCTCAATAGTGCGAGGGCAAAGATGAAGAACTAAACATAAAGCTTACCTAATCAAAATATTGCTAGGAATCGACTTGTTACGGCCGCTGCCGCAGAGTCGATTCTTTTTTTTGATTCCGGCTGCAGAGACGGCAACCGCGCAGAAAATCCGTTTTGAAGCAGACATAATCCGTTCATCGGTGGCTGGCGCCTGATTTCTCGCCTAGCATAAAAAGGAGCATGTGCCATGTAAAGCAACGAAGGAAGCATGACGGTGCCAAGAAAGATGCGAAAGGAAAGATGTAAAGATGACTCGAGTTCGATTCAGTATATTTTTTAGCGTGTTCGTAGCAATGGTCGGGTTGATGATTATCGCCCCCGTGATGCCTCCGCTGATACGCGAACTGGGGCTGAGCGAGACGCATTCGGGCCTGATTATCTCGCTTGGATCGGTCGCCATGGCCGTGATGGCGCCGGTGTGGGGGAGATGGAGCGATGTGCGGGGAAGAAAGCCGGTTATCCTGATTGGCTTCCTCGGCATGTTCATCAGCTACGTGCTGTTCACGGCGACGATATATGCCGGCTTGTCCCAGTTGATCAGCGGCGGCCTGCTGGTTGCGCTGCTCATCGTGGCACGCGGCCTGGTCGGCCTGTTCATTCCTGCCGTTCCCTCCGCGGCGCAGGCGTATATGGCGGACATCACGGATGAGCAGGGCCGCTCGGCAGGGATGGCGCTGATCGGCGCCGCCAATGGCATGGGCCTCGTGCTTGGCCCGGCCATTGCCGGAGCGTTCGCGCTTATCAGCCTTATTTGGCCGCTGTATATTGGCGCGCTGCTGCCGCTTATCGCGATTGTCGTCGCCCTGCTGCTGATCCCGGCGCACAAGGTGAAGATTCAGGCCAAGCCTCCGAAGTTGAACCCGTTCCAACCGGGTCTTCGCCTTTATTTGTTCGCGGGACTGGCGACGATGCTGAGCATTGTTACCTTGCAGGTGGTCGGGGGCTTCTATTTTCAGGATCAGTTGTCCATGACGACGCAGGAGACAGCGAGGATGTTGTCCATGGGCTTGATGGTAAGCGGGGTGGCGATGATTGTTACGCAGGGGCTGCAGATGAAAAAGCCGAAATGGCAGCCGAAGCCCTTGATTCTGGTCGGATCGGCGCTGCTCATATTCAGCATGCTGCTCTTTCTGTTCGTCATTGGCCTCGTCAGCTTCTACGCGGCCTTCTTCTTGTTCGGCGTCGGAGCCGGGCTGATGATGCCGGGCTTCATGTCCGGCTCCTCGCTTGCCGTGGCCCCCGAGCAGCAAGGCGGCGTAGCGGGGCTTGTCGGCTCGGTCTCCGGCATCTCTGCCGTGATCGCCCCGATTGTGAGCACGAGCCTGTACAAGCTCGATAAGCATCTTCCCTTTGCTGCGGTCGCTGCCTTAGTGCTGCTTATGGCCATTACGCTGCTAGTCGGCCGCGCGAAGCTTGCCGTAAGCAAGGAAGAAGCCGAAGCGGCAAATGCGGAGAAATAGGTATGTACCTGTCCTTGAGCCGAGTATAAGCATGTCATGAGATGAATGAGGTGAGCCGCCAATGAAGGCGAAATCTGAAATGTCGGGGCTGCTGCATATTGCCGGAGAGAAAAAAGGGTTACTAACGGTCGCCTGCCTTTTTTCCATCCTGTCGAGTTTGCTGCAAATCGCTCCTTTTGTCGCGGTATACAAAATTGTCGAGGAATTGCTGATGAATGCGCAGCGAATGGAGGGGATCGATAAAGATCTCATCCTGTATTGGGGCATCTTTGCCTTTCTAGCTTTGATAGGGGCGTTGATCACGTTATATATCGGCGTGATGTGTTCTCATATCGCGGCGTTCAACATCCTCTACCGGCTGCGAGTGAGGCTGGCCGATCACGTCGCCAAGGTGCCGATGGGCTATCATACGAAGACAGCGACGGGAGAATTAAAAAAAATTATCGAGACGAGTGTCGAGAAAATCGAGAAATTCATCGCTCACCAGCTTCCGGATATCGTATGCGCCGTCGTGATCCCGCTGCTGCTGATCGGCTATTTATTCTGGCTCGATTGGCGGATGGCTCTCGTGCTGCTTGTTCCTATCGGCATCGGCTTATGGCTGCAGGCCCGCCTTTTTGCAAGCGCCAGCGGCCAGCAAGCTTTTCGCGATTTTCAATTCGCGGTGGAAGAGATGAATGCGACCGGCATCGAATATGTGCGGGGGATGCCTGCCGTGAAAATATTCGGGATTCCGGCGGATTCCTTTTTGACGTTCAAGCAAGCCGTTGCCCAGTATCGAGATATTTCGCTAAAGGTTACGGAGCTTTTCAAAACGCCCTACAGTCTGTTTTTCGTTCTTGTCAGCTCTTTATTTACGTTCATCGTGCCAATCGGTATTTTGCTGGCCAGCGGCAATTCCGGAAATCAAGCCTTTGCCATTACGTTCATTCTGTTCCTGATTATTACGCCTAGCTTATCGGTGCCTTTATTGAAGCTGATGTATATCGGAGGCGGGATGAGAGAGATTGTGGAAGGCAATAAGCGGATTGAAGCTGTGTTCTCCGAAGCGGTCGTGGCAGAGCCGGCTTCGCCCCGAGTACCTGCGTCGTATGATATCACCTTTCAACACGTATCCTTTGCCTATGAGAAGCAGGGGAGCAAAGATTTTAAACCGGTATTGAACGGCATTGATTTTGTCGCTAAAGCGGGGGAAATGACGGCGCTCGTCGGTCCATCCGGCGGCGGAAAATCGACCATCGCCAATCTGCTGCTTCGCTTCTGGGACGTTCAGGAGGGCGTCATTGCGATCGGCGGCGTGCCGATTCGCGAGATGGGCACGGAGAAGCTGATGGACATAGTCTCGTTCGTATTCCAGGATGTTCATCTTTTCTACGATACAATTGAAGCGAATATCCGGATGGGCAATACGGCAGCGCCGATGGAAGATGTCATTGCGGCCGCGAAGACGGCTTGCTGCCATGAATTCATTGTCAGACTGGAGCACGGGTACGATACCAAAATCGGAGAAGGAGGGACCTATTTGTCAGGCGGAGAGGCGCAGCGGATCGCGATTGCCCGGGCCTTGCTGAAAAACGCGCCGATCCTGGTGCTGGATGAAGCGACCGCTTATGCGGATGCCGAGAACGAGAAGAAGATCCAGCAGGGCCTGGCCGAACTGGTCAAAGGCAAGACCGTCCTCATCATTGCCCACCGCCTGTCTACCATTCGCGCGGCGGAACAGATTCTGGTCGTGAAGCAGGGAGCCATCGTCGAGCGGGGAACGCATGACGAGCTGCGCGTCTTGAACGGGTTGTTCGAGCAGATGTGGCAAGCTCATATCAACGCGGCGTCATGGAGACTGGGAGCGGGAGACAAGCTGCCGGGACGGGCGGAATGCTGCACAGGAGGGCGGAACGGATGAATCGGTACCTTTACAATATATCAGGGGGGAATCCCCGGAGCTTATGGCCGTCCAGCTTGGCAGCGCTTCTGGATGGATTTGCCAAAATCATACCCGCTGCGCTGCTGATCGATATCATGAATACGATTTATATCTCGTTCGCGCATCCGGAGACGGGCTTGAATAGCGGGCGTTTGTGGGCGGTCTGCGCTATTTTGTTCGCTTGGCTGCTCGTGTCCTATGCGGCATGCTCCTTGCTGTATGACAAATCGTTCAAAGCGGCTTACCGTCTGGCGGCATCCGGCCGGCTGACCTTTGCCGAGCATTTGCGGCATTTGTCGCTGGGGTATTTCGGCAAGCGCGACCCGGGGGATATGACGAACTTGCTGTTAAATGACTACGGGCAAGTCGAGCATACAATCTCCCACAATGTTCCTCAGCTTATCAGCGCCGTCCTGCTGCCATTTTTGGCCGTGGCCGGACTCGTTTTTCTCGACTGGAGAATGGCGTTGGCCATGTTCATCGCCGTTCCGTTCGGGGCGCTGCTGCTGTGGCTGACAGATGCGCTTCAGGCGCGTCTGAGCGAGAATCATGTTCGGGCCAAAAATGAGGCCGCCAGCCGGCTGCAGGAATATTTGACCGGGATTCGCGAGATTAAGGCTCACCATATGGGCGGGGAGCGGTTCGAGAGGCTGCGTCTCTCCTTCGAACGGCTGATGCGGGCATCAATCCGGCTGGAAGGCGTAGTAGGCCCCGTGATGATGGGCGCGATGCTGCTGATCCGTTCCGGGATGACGATCATGATCTTGGCCGGGAGCTATTTGCTCGCAGGCGGAACGCTGTCGCTGCCCGTCTTTCTTCTTTTCCTGCTGGTGGGGACCCGAATATTCGATCCGTTGACCGTCGTGCTGATGAACTATGGGGAAATGCGCTATTCCGCCCACAGCGCGCAGCGCATTATGGAGGTGCGGCAGGAGCGGCCAATGGAGGGAACGAGCAGTATCGATCCGCATGGGACGATTGTATTCGACCAGGTCACCTTCGGTTATGATGCCGGCAAGCCGGTCCTGCGCGACTTGTCCTTTACGATCGAGCCGAATACGATAACCGCTTTGGTGGGGCCGTCAGGCAGCGGCAAGAGCACGGTGACGCGCTTGATTGCCCGCTTCTGGGATGTTCAGCAGGGGGCGATCAAGATTGGCGATCAGCCCATCCGGCAGGCCGACCCCGAGAAGCTGTTGCAGCATATTTCGATGGTGTTCCAAGATGTGTATCTATTCCAGGACACGATCGGCAACAATATCCGAATCGGGAACATGGAAGCGTCGCAAGCGGAGATCGAGGAGGCGGCCAAGCGCGCTTGCTGCCATGAGTTCATCTCGCAATTGCCGCAGGGCTATGACACGCCTGTAGGAGAAGGCGGCTCGACGCTGTCCGGCGGCGAGAAGCAGCGGATATCGATCGCCCGCGCCTTATTGAAGAACGCGCCGATCGTGCTGCTCGACGAAGCGACGGCCTCGCTCGATCCGGAGAATGAAGCGGCAGTTCAGCAGGCGATCAATGAACTGGTCGCCGATAAGACCGTCATCATTATCGCGCACCGCTTGAAGACGATTCAACATGCGGACAAGATCCTCGTGCTTGATCAGGGCCGACTCGTCGAAGAAGGCATGCACCCCGAATTGGCGGCCCACGCGGGATTGTATGCGAACCTGTGGGGCTTGCAGCAGGATGCCGACGGGTGGCGGGTGAAATAAGGCAACGCGTGTTCCATAGAAGCTCCCTGAAGCCTTGGCGGAGGAGCTTTCTTTATCATCGGCGTGTCTCATATGGCGAAGAAGCAGGAATAGCCGGACATCATGCAGGAAATAATTGAATTAACTTCTAAGAATCTGGTAAAAAGGGGTCGCTGCATGAATTGGTCTGCATGGTCGATGGATCGAGTTCTTATTTTGTTTGTCAGTCTGGCGTTTCTCTTGATGAGCATCCAGGTGACAATGTTTCATTATCGCCAAAATTTTCACCATAAAGCGATGTGGGTGCCCGTGTTTCTCTCCCCCCTATTTTTCATTGCCGGGATCGTGTTGACCTGGTATAACCAGGCCTGGCTTGCCGCTCTGTTCCAGGTGCTGATGTGGCTTGGCTTGATATCCGGCCTGATCGGCTTTTATTTTCATTTCCGCGGAGTCGGGATTCGGGTCGGGGGATGGGCCTTGCGCAATTTTATGATTGGTCCGCCCGTCATCCTCCCGCTCATGTTCTCCGCGTTAAGTGCGCTTGGCTTGGTTGCGATGTACTGGAAGGTGGGCTGACCGATGGCACAGCATAGTCATTATCCGTCTTTTGATGTGATGAAGGAACGGCATGAATGGGATGACCATACCCAGAGCATCGTGATGTCCCGCGCCAAGCCGAACAATGTCCTTCACTTTTTAACACCGCCTGAGGCCGGCATGATCCGGCGCATTGGCTCGCTGCTCGTCGGCGATGAGACGCCGGAAGCGCTTGATTTCGTGCTTGTTCACATCGATCGGACGCTGCATCAATCCCCCGGGGAGAGCCAGCGCAAGACGGGCGTTACCGAAGCGCCGAAGCTGCTTCGTGCGGGACTCCATGCACTGGAGCAAGCAGCTCAAGCCTTGCACTCTTCCTCTTTTATGGACCTGAATGCGGCTGAACAGAAGCAATATTTGCAAGATATGAGCCAATCCGCTGCCAAGCCCATAGGGATCTGGAACGGCATACCGCAAGCCGAGCTGTTCAGGAAGCTGTTGAATCTGACGGTCGAAGCGTACTGTTCTCACCCGAAGGTATGGTCCGACATCGGATACGCCGGTCCGGCCTATCCGCGGGGATATGTCCGCACGCAGATGGGACAATTGGATCCATGGGAGGCTCAGCCGGAACAATGATGAACCGAAAATATGCGAACGAAGAAGTGGATGTCGTCATCGTGGGCGCGGGCGCCGCAGGCGGCGTACTGGCCAAAGAATTAAGCGAAGCGGGCATGAGCGTGGTCGTCCTCGATGCCGGGCCATTCCGCGATCCGCAGAAGGATTTTGCGAGCGATGAGCTGGCGATGAGGAACCTGGGGTGGCAGGATACTAGAATCGTGGACGGGAAGGACCCATTGACGATGGGGCACAACAATTCCGGCCGCGGGATCGGGGGCGGAACCGTTCACTTTACGGCGGTGTTTTTGCGGTTCCACGAGGCGGATTTCAGAGCAAGAACGCTGGATGGCGTGGCGGAGGATTGGCCGATCGGCTATCACGACCTGGAAAGATACTATGCGAAGAACGAAAAGGAAATTGCCGTATCCGGACCGAAGTATTTTCCGTGGGGCAACTATCATGGACCGTATCCTTATCCGGAGAGGGAGCCGCTCAGCCCGAACGCGTACATGTTCATGAATGGCTGCGACAAGCTCGGCATCCGCTCCTCAGTCGCTCCGCTCGCGATTCTGTCCGCGCCGTTCGAGGGCCGCCCGCCTTGCATCAACCGGGGCTTCTGCAATCAGGGCTGCATGCCTGACGCCAAGTTCAGCACGCTCATCGTTCATATCCCGAAAGCGATCCAAGCCGGTGCCGAAGTATTGGCCGATTGCATGGTGACCCGAGTCATCATGGGCACGGACGGGAGGGCGAAGGGAGTCGCTTTCATTCATGAAGGGAAATCGTATGAGCAAAAAGCGAAGCTCGTCATCTTATCCGCCTACGTGGTCGAGACGCCGCGCCTTCTGCTCAACTCGGCGACCGCGCAATTCCCCGACGGGCTGGCGAACAGCAGCGGCTGGGTCGGGAAGGCCGTCATGGTCCACAGCAGCCACGACGTCTATGCCAAATTCGACAACGAAATCAGATTGTATAAAGGCACGCCTGTGCTGGCTACAACCCAGGATTTCTACCGGACCGACCCGAACAATAACTTTGTGCGCGGATATACCCTTCATTCTCACGGGGCGCGGCCGCTCGAGTTCGCGAGCGGGATCTCGAAGGCCGAGGGAGGTCCGGTGTGGGGGGAACGGTTACGGGAGACGCTGCTCGATTACAACCATTATGGAAGAGTCACGTTGGTCGGCGAAGTGCTGCCCCATCCGGAGAACCGGGTAACCTTAGCGGATGAAAAAGACGAGTACGGCCTGCCCCGCGCCAAAGTCACCTTCAGTTACGGCGATAACGATCGCAAGCTGATTGACCATGCGGTCGCCAATATGAAGGCCATTCTCGACGCCGCAGGCGGCAAGGCCGAATTCGTCATTCCGGACAGCGCCCATATGATGGGGGGGTGCCGCATGGGGAATGATCCGGAGTCATCGGTCGTCAACTCCTATGGACAAACTCATGACATCCCCAATCTGTTCGTCTGCGACGCGAGCATCTTTGTCACGTCTGGCGCTGGCAACCCGACGAACACCGTCATGTCATTGGCGCTCCGAACAGCCGACTATATTAAGGAAAAGGCAAAGAAAATGGAGTTGTGATAAAGAAGTAACCTCACCCCTTTCGCACCGTTGCGGAAGGGGTTGCTGCTTTATTGTAGACCTCCCTTTTCCTGGGCAAGCAATCGGTGTTTTTCCCCAGCATAGTTCCCGGGACGCATCGAAAACAAGACGAGACTTGGTATGATATAAACGAAAGGCATCGCGGTCTGTTCAATAATGAATGGATAGGCCAAGAGACTTCCATAGCAAAGGCGGTTCAAACATGTATATCGTATCTCAACGGCTGGTTCCGGTTCCGTCCGGTGTCATTTGCCAGGCCGAGCAAGACATGCAGGTCGCTTTACCCGACGGCTACAGCCGCTTCCTTCAGCAATACGGCGAAGGGACATACAGGGGATGGTTCAATATCCACTCGCCGGATCCTGACGTATTGCCTCCGTTCGCCGAATACGATCTGTGGGAGCATAAGGAGACAAGTCCGATCACCCAGGAGCAGCTTTGCCAATGCGTGGCTATTGGGACAACCATTGATGGCGATTTCCTGGCCGTGCATCCGCAGGCGGAGGGGCTCGTGTGGCTGCCGAGGCATTCGGAGACGATCCGGTTCATATCGCCCGAAGCTGCATCCTATACGGAGACGGTGGATCGAATCTATCAAGAGACGTTCGGCGCTGCCGAGTCGGCTGTCCCGGCTTATTTCGAACCGTGGAATGAGACGACACAACACGCCTTTTTTCTATTCACTCCCGAGAACGGCAGCAGTCTGAGCTTGCGCGAGCTGGGAACACGCTGCCGGGACTTTTTCCAACCGGATCTGCTGATCGACAATGAACATACCGGGATGAGCTTCATCCTGGAACTGGGCGGCTACATCCGGTTGAATTATGCCTATGGGCGGGAGGTTGCAGTGTTCTATGAAGAGGAAGCGGCCGAGCTATTCGGGGAGATTGCCCATTTTCTGCGGAGCAATCATTGCCGCCCAGCTCCATTGTGAGCTTCAGGGCCTCAAGGGGGAAGCACTTATCCATGATGCATAAGGAACAGGAAATTACGGCTAGGATTATCCGCCTGCTGCAGCACACGTCCATCTACGATGACTCCTATGAGAACATGGTGACACAGCCTTTTCAACAAGACTATATCGGCGATCTCAGCCCCTGTGTGCGCATTCGAGATCATGCGTATGAGCTGGTTATGTATGAACGAGGCGTGCAGATGCTACGCAAATCGACCAAAAATGTGGATGACGTCATCTATTGGATTTTGGAAGATACCGTAAGCACAATCGCTCATGTCAAGCTGCTGCACAAGTACAAGGCGGACAATGTGAATACCCGCTTGCGATACACAAAGGAGATTATTCAGGAACTGACAAGCACGGTGAATCAGGCCTTCCATGACATCGGCGGTATATATGAAGAATGGCATAAGGCCGGCAGGCGGCGCGAGCTGGAATCCAACCGTTCGTTGTGAAGCGGATTTCCGCTGTTTTCGAATGAGAAGTTATATTGTAGAGAGGGGTTGGGCTAACAATGGTGTCGCTAGATTACATATGGAATGCCGTACATAGAGAACTTTTCTTTGAAAAAATATTTTCAGCGGACATCGATTGGGATGGACAATTAGACAGACGCGACACGGGGGAATTCGATAAGAATTGGATCTCGAACCATGAAGTCGTGCAAAATGCCGGGGACCCCATGTTTCCCGACTCGGAAATTGACAAACTGCGGGAATTCGCATGTAAGAAAGTCTTCGCCATCACGCAGAACCCCGATCTGGCGGGGTATGTGTCCGATGATTTCGGATTGATCGGAGAGGCTGTGCAGAAAAATGCCGTGACGCCCTGGATTAAAGGACTGATCAAGGATTATATAGAAGGAACATTTCCGATATCTTCGAGAGTAGACGAGAACGGAACCGATGAATAGAGGTGACAGCATGAACCAAGAACTGGTGAAGCATTTTGGAAAAGTTGATTTTGCTGATTTCTGGAACGATAGCGAGTATGCATTAGAGGAATATGTTGGCGAGCCGCCGACAGACGAGCTTATCGCTTCTATCGAGGAGGAGCTGGGATATAAGCTGCCTGCGTCTTATATTGCGCTCATGAAGCAGCATAATGGCGGGGTGCCGGTGGATACCTGCTTCCCGACAGAGGAAGCCGCTTTCTGGGCAGAAGATCATATCGCCATTACCGGCATGATGGGCATCGGGCGCGAGAAACCGTATTCTCTATGCGGGGAGTTCGGCAGTCCTTTTATGATAGAAGACTGGGGCTATCCCGACATCGGCGTGGTCATTTGCGACTGTCCTTCCGCCGGGCATGATGTCGTGATGCTCGACTACCGGGCATGCGGCAGGGACGGGGAGCCTGCCGTCGTCCATGTCGATCAGGAACTGGACTATGCCATTACGCTTCTGGCGCCGAACTTCGCCGCCTTCATTCAAGGGCTGGTGAATGAGGAGGTATTCGATACCTCCGAACAGGACAAGCAGGAGGACTTGCGGATAGTGGCCCATGGCCAATTTTCACCGCTGCTGTCCGAACTGTGCGCCCATGCTGACGAAGTGGCGGATATCGAAGGCGTCATTCGAACCATCTGTACAGACATCGTTGAAGACAAGGGGTATTTTGCTTTTCACGCGGATGAGCGCTCCATACTGATGTACGATCTGCAATTCTGGCTGTATACGAAGACGTATCCGGAGACAACCCGAGAGCAGTATCTGGCCAACTACGAGAAAATGATCGCCTTCGGCGGAGCCTTCAGCACAGGAGGCTATGCGCCAGCCTTTATTACCGACTGGCTGGACGCCCGGCTGCAGCAAGGCCAGATTACGGACAGCAGTGGTATTCTGCGCTTGACGCCCGCCGCAGCGGAGGAGTTGATTGGGCAACTGAAAGCGGTTGGTGGGGCTTCCTGATTCCAGGTCACTTCATTTCCATTGTGCGAATGCTTCGTTTTTCAATCGTTCTTAATTCTACATGAATCGTTTCCGCAAGCGAATGCGCTCAAATCGCTCTATGGTTGTGAATGGCACATGCCTGCCGATGCGGACCATCAGGCAGTTCGCCGGATGGGAGCATATTTCCGGGTCGTCGGTCTCATATCTTACCATATCTACGCATGCCATTAACTGTTCTGTCATGTTGCGATATTCCCAAGCGCTAAGCTTGCTGTGCTCCAAATCCCAATACCAGCAATATTCGGTCGCGAATACGATGACGTCTTCCATTTGATCATGGGCAAAAGCGAGCTGCAGCATTTCCTTGCCTAATCCGAGCGAGCGGTAGCCGCCGGCGACTTCAATGGCGCCGAATTCGATCAGATCTTCCATCCGCGCCTCCCCCCAAGGTTCTCGCTCATCCGGATAGTGGAACGTCACATATCCGACTATCGTATCGCCATCGCGCGACACAATAATTCTCCCCTCAGGAAGAGCCGCAATGTCCTCAAGAGCCCGCTGCTGATCCTCAGGAGCGCGAAATGTCTTCAGGCCGGCATGCATGTGAAGGCTGCGCAGCTGCTCCGTGGCGACCGGTCCTTCCACGATCAATACGCGATTGTTCCGTTGCAGCCTCCGGGAGGAATATAGCTTCCTATGCTTCATGATGGTTACACCTCATCGATATAGTGATGATTTTTCAACATCGCGGCCTTGTTGCAAGCAGTCTGGGCATGCATTCCCAATCGTACCAAGTATGATGAAATGCAGTCTCCGAAATGGGATAGAAGGGGATGATTGCTTCATCGTTCCAGACAAAATACAATTGATCCTCATTTCGATTTACGGTCGCTTTACAGCCGTATCCTTCGTACGTTCCCATATAATTTGCATAAATTTTCTTATTGAGTGCATAGGGTGGCGGACGAGTCGGAACAGAAATTTGCTCGCCGAACAGTATTCCCCGTTAACGACTCCGTAAGTTTTGGCTGCACGTATGGCGGTTCCGCTATTACAAGAGTCCGATATGGAAGACCTGGAATTTAGTTTATTGGATGTGGCAGGCAACCCTGAAATCATTCGTGCGCTGGAAGGAAGCATGTCAAAATTCAGCGTCTTAAAATTTCCCGAATTACTTCCGTAAATGGTCTCAAGTCAGTCGAACAGGATCGGCAAACAGAGAAACGAACGCCCCTCTAGTGGAACAAATCTGGTTAAGTCTTGGAGAATTACTCACTGATGAAACATATGGAAGCAAGTAAATTGTGATGAGCAGGAAATAGTTGAGACCGTTATTGCAAGTGATGAAAAAAATCCAGGGATATGTTTTTTGTGGAGCTTCGTAGGGTTTGGTCTATTCTATGCCATTTTGGTTTTTGCTGTCAATCTATGGTCTTTTATGACGGGGGCATGAAGTACAGAGCAGACGATACAATCGGTTTAGTCGCTCTCTTTTCTGGGATAATCGCAATGGTATTATTTCTCCAAGCTACTGTTATGGTAAGTGGAGATATGCAAAAGCTAGCCGCTGTGGAAGCGCCTCACTCTATGAAAGTGCTTTTTGCCAATCGTGTTATTAGCTTCTCCGCTTCCTTCTATTTTATCATGGTGCGGCATGTTCATCATCATGCTGGAGTGGTATCGCAATATTCCATTGGAGCCAGGCAAGAATCCGTTATTTTCCACCATGTTCAACCTGAATAATTTTACAGTTCGCCCTGTGGAGGCTGCCGCCGCGGAGCTGCAAGTTTCTCCGTATCCGTATGAGTGGGACTTCTGCGAATACGATATCTATGTAAGTGCTCAGGAGCTGGACCGCTCATTTGTTGTTCAATTCGACTATAGAACCGGGCTCTTCGAGCGCACCGCCATCGAACAATTGGCGGCCCATTACGCCCGGTTAGTAGAACAAATCGCGGCCGCTCCAACTGCGCCGGTGAAGGAATTGGCTTATATTAACATTTGTAGGGATTCTGTGTTACACTGACCTTAACGCCAATAAAGGAGGAGAAAAATGAAAAACAAATTTTTCAAATTCGGTGTCGTTAAAAATGAGGAAGTGCCAGAGGAAGTAAATGAACTCGTCCGCGAAGTGGAGAAGCTTCCGGATACCATTGCTAACACGATTAGCGAGGCCTTTAAGGAAGAAACGGAAGAAAAGTAGAACGCCGAATTCGCTTTGCATATCGCACTCGACGCCCTCTTGCAATCAGGTGAGACCGCAGATGAGATGCAGGAGGGCATCTTGCGGGATTGACGGTAATTTATGGGTGTGCTACGATTGGACTGACCGGTCAGTTTATTATTGGGGGGAGCTTGAATCGAGGTTAAACGCAGGAAAGATGTAGCCCAGATCAAGAAAGACATTGCGCGGAACACGAAGGAATTATTTGCCCAGAAAGGGTACAGCGCTACATCGATGGAAGAGATTTGTGCCGTCAACAATCGAAGCAAGGGCAGCATTTACTATCATTTCAAGAGTAAGGAAGAGCTGTTCATGTTTTTGATTAAGCTGAATAACGAAGAGTGGATGGACTCATGGCTGGCCAAGGAGTCTCAATATGAGACCGCCGTCGAGAAGCTGTACGGCCTCGCTGATCATTATGTCGACGATTTGGCGAATCCGCTCAATCATGCGATTCATGAGTTTGTCTCCGGACAGGTAGTGAGTCAGGAGATGCTGGATGAGATGCTGGCCCTTATACGGATTCCCTATATAACGTATGAGAAGATCATCTTGCAGGGGATTGAGCGCGGCGAATTGAAGCCCGATGAGACCCAGGATTTGATGTACGTCATCAGCGGTCTATTTAATGGCTTAAGCACGCTGTATTACGAGAAGGATCTGAAGGAAATTCGCCGGCTGTACAGGAAAGGGGTAGACAGTATCCTGAAGGGGATCCAACGAGTTGAACCACGCAAGACAATGAAAGACTGATGCCGCTATCAGTTTTTCTTTTGAACTTCAATAGACCGAACGGTCGGTTTAAAAAAAGGAGTGTCCTATGAACCAGTTATTCAGAAACAAAGCCTTCCTTATTATTACAGGCTCTGATCTGCTTCAAAACCTGGCGATATGGGTGCGCAACATGGCGATTCTTTATTTCATCATGGAACAAACGCAAGGGGATCCTGTGGCCGTATCATTGATTACCGTGCTGGAGTATGTTCCGATATTTGTGTTTTCGATTATCGGAGGCGCGCTGGCCGACCGCTGGAATCCCAAGCGCACGATGATCACCGGCGATATTTTGAGTGCGTTGTCTATCGTGGCCATCATTGCCGTATTGGCTTCGGGTTACTGGGTGGTATTATATGCCGCCACTTTTGTTTCTTCGATTGTAAGCCAATTCTCACAGCCTTCGTCCGTGAAAATCATCAAGCGGAATGTCGGAGACAAGCATGTGCAATCCGCGATCGCGATCACCCAGAGCTCCCAGTCCCTGTTCCTGATTCTCGGCCCGATAGCAGGCACATTCATCTATACGGTTCTGGGGATTATGGCTTCCATGTACGCCCTTCTCGGTTTGTTTCTCGCCTCTGCCTTCATCCTTTCCTTTTTGCCCAAAGATACGGCAAGCAGGGACACGGACACTTCGTTGCTTGCCGACATCAAGGAAGGCTGGGGCTACGTATTGCAATCCCGTTCACTGCGAATGTTAGCACTTGTGTTCATGTGCCTCGGCCTGTCCTCCGGACTTATTAATCCGCTTGAGATTTTTCTGGTTACGGAAAGGCTCGGTCTTGAGCAAACCTCGGTTCAGTTCCTGGCGGGCGCCTCCGGATTCGGACTTCTGGCTGGAGGAGGAGTTGCCGCGGCCGTCAGCGGCAGGCTGAATCAGAGCGCAACCCTCCTTTTCGGGATAGGTTTTCTGGCGGCAGCCACGCTAGGGGAAGTGCTCTCCGGATGGTTTTGGCTAACTCTGGTCGCCAGCTTCCTCAGTTCGGTCAGCCTGGCCTTTGTCAATGTCGTCATCTCCACGTATTTAGTCGCCAGAATCGATGAAGCGATGATCGGGCGAGTCAACGGAACCATCGCTCCTCTGTTCGTGGGAGCCATGCTGTTGGGTTCTGCTTCGTCCGGCGTACTGATGAACGCGACTTCGCTGTTCGCGGTTTATGCGATTTCCGTGCTTGTTCTGCTTGTCAGCATATTGCCTGGGCGGCGAGTGCAGTTCGCAAGCAATAAAGACGGCTCCGCCGCAGCGAATCTGGCTGTTCCAGGTCAAGCAGTAGAGTGAGAGGGGGAGTCTATGAACCGAACCGGATTCACCTTTTCTGTTTTCCTTATGCCGGCGGCTCGGCCATGATGTACTGCCGTTGGCGCAGCCTGCTTCCTGCATCTATTCAGATCCACCCGATTGAGTTATCAGGGAGAGGCAAAAGAATGAACGAGCCTTTCTACCAAACGATGGAGCAGGCGGTGGAAGACGCATATTTATCAATACCCGTCCATGTGCTTGACCTTTCTTTGGATATAGCATGGGAAGCCTGATAGCCTATGAGCTAGCCCGCTATTTACATGAAAAGCACGGAAAGGAGTCTATTCATTTGTTTGCGGCCGCTAGAAGGGCTCCCCAAATCCAGGGGGATGGACAAAAACTGTACTGCCTCCCGGAAGCAGAGTTTTTGAAGGAAATTATCAAGCTGGGAGGGATGTCCGCGGAGGTGCTGGAGAACAAGGAACTCATGGAGATGATCCTTCCGCTGCTTCGGGCAGACATGCAGATTGTCGAAAAATATAGCTGGCGGGCGTCCAAAGCCGTCCTTCGTACGGATATTACGGTGTTGGCAGGCACCCGGGATGTTGTCCCCGACGAACATATGGAGGCATGGAAGGAAATGACTGCTGGCCGCTGCAAGATTGCCAAGTATGAGGGAGATCATTTCTTCATACACCAGCACTATGAGCTTATTGGGGAGCATATATCGCGTGTATTGCTGCAATGGAAGGAAGCGGTTACTAGCGTCTGAACAGAGCCCTTTCGGCTTCCCGATGGAAAATCGAAAGGCTGAAATTTATTTTTGCATCCGTTTATAAGGGTGGAATGAGTCGCAAGCAACATATTAGCGGCTAAATAGAAAGGGGGTGTCTCAATAGTAGTAAATACCTGCAGTGAGATAATCCCCCTTGATTCTCTAAGCTCAACTCGCGGAAAAACTGCAAAATTGCAGCTTTCCTGTATGACGTGTACTCCGTTACAGGGAATCCTGCAAAACGGCATCAATTTTAGACTTCCAATAGAAAAAAAGTCAAAAGTCGCTGGAAATAATGTACTTTTGCAGGAATTTCATCAAATAGCAGCCTAATTAACGTAAATTGCTGCATTGACGCAGGATTTCACTGCCCCATCCATCTTCCGCTGCTTTGCGAGTAAAACATCGTGCGCTTCACAACGCCGCCCGAATATCATCCAGCAGGTAGCGCTGGCTTAATTTCTCCAGGCGCGCGAACTCTTCCTCCAGCTGATTTTTCAAGCTGCTGTCGGGCACATATTGCGGCGTCAGTACCTGATGATGCTGCAGGCTCTTTAATCTGTACTGTGTCGGCGGATGGGTGGAATCCAGTTGCACAGCGATGGAATCGCAAATCCGTTGGACTCGCTTCTGCTCGCCTGCGGGGATATGCTCCATCTTCTGGCGGAATTCCCCGAACAAATCCGAAGCAAAGCGGTAGCGGGCAATTCGCTCAGCCGTGAGCCAGAATACGGGAGCAAAGTGACATTTGCTTAAGGCCGAGCAAGCGGCATCGGTTCCCGCGATCTCGCCCGCGACTCGGTCCGCCAAATACTCGGCGCGCTGGCTCTCATCCCAGACCGTAATACCGAGACCGTAATACAGGATGAAAATAAGATTAGCCAGCAGCAGCTGGGCATAACGAATCGGTGTGGAGATCGGCCCGAGCACTTCGCCCTCTTCGCAGTATGGATGCACGAACTCGTACCAAGAAGCCATAATATGCCTCGCTGACTCGATAAACCAGGAACGGGTCACATCCTTATGCGCATGATGCGCGGTCTCGTGGGCGAGGATCGCGATCTTCTCCGACAGACTCAGTGCCGAAAATAGGGGTACTCCAATCCCGATGATCTTGGTTCGGCGCCGGCCGAACTTGGTAAAGTACGCATTGTATGAATTCGTCATCCGAATCTCGTCGATCGGCGGTGCTTGAATGGCTCCGGCAATGTCATCGGCGAGACGATACAGCCCTGGATATTCCTCCCGCCGCAAAGGCTGGCCCGACAGCTTCCGCCTGTAGGGCAGCATCAAGCCGATGAATAGAAGAAACAGGACAAAGGCCAGCTGGGTAAGCAATACCGAATTGCTATAAAAAAACCAATTCACCGCAATAATCGGCAGGCTGAAGGTAGCTGCATGGACACTACCGGCTAACAGATAAGCGAGCGCTTTGCGCCAGGTCAAGGGATACATAATCCGCTCGGTGTGCAGATTCTCCTCAAGCAGTTGATGTGACTTTTTAAACCCCATGCGGTAATTGATCCGTTCCAAGAGGCCCAGCGAAGAGATGTGGCGCCAGTTCGGATCGATGTTCCAATTGCATTCCTCGCACCAGGTAACATACCCCGGCACGACATCCATTTTGTGCCCGCATTCCGGACAGTATTCCGTCGTATGATTTGTCATTTTCCCACTCCATTATGATGAATTCATAGAAATTCCCTTATTATGTATCGGTAAATGACACCAAATTGTGAGCTGCTTGGAAAATAGGGGGGCGATCTAACGTCTGAGCAGCGTATGGTTCTGTTTGCGGGCATTTGGGAAAAAATTCAGAAATATCTTTTAAATGGCATAATATACCTAATTGCATATTAGACATAAGACGAGAGGATAAACTAGCGCTGGTGCGAATAAAGGGATGGTGGGGATCAGAAGATGCTAGATACTAACGATAAGCGCGAATTTATGAAAATAAATTATTACCTCCTATGTAAATTATTCTTATTCGGTGTCTTGCTAGCGGAGCTTGTACTTGGGGGTATCGAAGTTATTCTCAGTTTTTACTGCAGCTCCATTCATCATCAACAGGAAGCCTGGTTCTGGATGATAGGCGCGCTGTATCTTCTCATCATGATGTTCTGCCTCGTGAAAAGAGAGGTATGGAGACACACCCGTAGCATCATAAGGAGCGGGAGATACGATCTCCTTCTCGTTTTTGCTGCTGGCATGCTCTCCATGTTCTTCATTGGCGGGATTGGAATCGGTGATCTTCGTAATTGGGTTGCGGCGCTGGCTTGGCCACATCTGGCTGTGCTGTTCTCCCTTCCTCCCGTGTTCTGTGCGGCGATAGCCGTGAGAGAGCGGCAGATGAATCGGATGACAAGAATTTATAGAGATTCGAGCTTCATCAGTGATAAAGAAGGACAGAGCAGACATGATGATGCGTTTGAATTTTCAGAAATGGCCGTGAGATTCGCCGAGAGGGTATATAATCAAGGTTCGCCGGAAAGCTTGGTATTCGGAATCGATGCGCCATGGGGAACAGGGAAATCGACCTTCGTCAATCTGTGCAAGGAACATTGGGACAACCACTACCATGATAAAATTATCGTGTACATGTTCGATCCGCTTCGGTTTGAGAACAGCGATAACCTAATGGAGAAATTCGCGAATGGTCTTTTGAAGGTAATCAAGGAGAATTTTTTCGCCCCGGAACTGGAATCTCTGATGGCCAAGTATGTCAAGCTGTTGCATGATTCGAATTTATCGTTGTCTATTATGGGATTTCGCTTTGGGTTGCCTTTCGACAAGTCCTCCATTGATAAGACATTTGACAGGCTAGGCATGGTCCTGAGAAGCATCGATAAAAAAATCGTGATCGTTGTGGATGATTTAGACCGCTTAACCTTTTCCAATATTAAAGAGATCTTGTTCGTTATTAAAAAATCGTTTATTCTTCCTAATTTATCTTATGTCCTCTGTTATGACACCGAGAATCTTACGGCACTCGATCATCAAAAATTAGATACGGAAAAAATTAATGAGTTTCTGGAAAAGTTCATCAATATCAAAACGAGCTTGTACATCGATTATAAATTATTATTGAAATATTTTACGGAGAACACGGATAAATCATTAGCCAGGAACCTGCTAAGCAATCCTGAATTGGTAGCCAAAGCTGTCGAGGGGCTCAAGGATATATTTCATTCCAAGGAATATGATTTGTACATTCCTTTTATAGGGGATGCAAGGAAACTGAAAAGACTCATTAATACGATGCTCTTACTTGAGGTTGAACAGTTGGATTTCTCGAATTCGGATTTTGATAAGCATGATCTCATTCATCTGCTGATTATCTACATCAATTACCCGAATATTTTCAGAAAAATATACAATACGGAGGCGCAGGGGAAACGAGGTTTTTTTTCGCTGATTCGAAAATATGATGACGACTATCCGGCAGACGATGAATCGCATAGTGAAGAAGATATCTATAAAAATTCGACAAAGTATACGGTATACCTCGAGGGTCTGACTGAAAATCAAAGGTTTATAGTAAATAAAGTGTTTGATGCCAAGCAAAGGCTGGGATCGGCGAGCCATATTTCTCAGGAACAATTCACTTCCTATGCTTGCTTCAATGGATCGAAGTGGAGTCCTGGCGGCAGAAATCTCGAACAGTACTTAAATCTTATCATTAAAGTCTCCCGCCCAGCCCACACGCAGCAGTATAAGTTTTATGTCAATTTGAAAAATGAACTGCTGCATAGAACAAGCATTACTCAGGTGCTGCAGCGTGAAGAGTTTTCCTTCTCAAGCGGGGAGGCCAATCATGAGAAAATTTGGCGAATTCTAATTAACTCGCCGCACAGTGAATATACACCGGAAAAAGCAAATGAAATTATTTCTTACGCCCTGGATTCCTTGCCGCAATACTCAAGTCTTGACATCCATAAGATGAACATTGGTTTTCGAAGCTTTACCCTTATTTTTTTCATCGCAAAATTACTGAATAAAATTGGGTGGACGGACGAGGAAGGGCAGCATTGGAATAACAGCGACAACCATGTCATTCAAATTGCAGAATGGATTTTTGGCGAGAATCAGCATAGACAGGATGGAATACTGGAGAATCTGGCTGCCAAAGAAAGAGGTATTCTTGGTTTGCGCGATTTATTAATCTTCCGTTTATGCTGCTGCGCGGACAGAGGCGGGGATATGTTTAATTTGTCAAGGGCATTGTCTATACACGGCGGACCCGATAATCCTACAGAAGGAACTGTCAATGATATCGTTATTGGAGAAATGCGCGAAATCTCTCAATATATATTCCGGATATTCAAAAACAGATATATTGACAAGGAAATCAATATTTTTGATGAAGTGATGGGGCTGGCTGCAGAAGAGATTTGCGGCCGTTCTTACGGATATATTCAATTACAGATCCCGGCTAAGGATTTCGAGAAGAAACTGCAAAGATGGAAATCGAAGCTGCTCAATTTTATTATTTATCAATTGGGGAGCACGATCTACAGCAACGGCATTCCTTGTGGTTACTACAATATGCAAGGCGATAAAGACGGGCAAGGCATCAATAAGTCGATCAATAGCTATCTTTTTAACATTTGTTTTAATCCCCGGCTGCATGCAAAAGGCTTTGATTATTTTATGGATTACCTTTTTATCAATTTCGAAACGACGTTCGGTCATACCAAGCATCGTGTGCCCCGCCTGGAAGGATTTTTGAAGGTCCTTGATCAAGAGCGCATCAAAAATTATTGGATTAAGCACAGAGACAGGATAAAAGGAAGGCAATGGAACGGGGAAGAGAAGTGGATGATTGGCGAAGACGAAGCATCCTTTACCCGTCATCTAGAAGAGACGTATAAAGTATTGGATGAATTGATACAGCGGGATGATAGGCCAGCAAATGAGAAAGAAAGTTAATTCCTCGGCTCGCGTATTCCAAGATATGTATTGAGAACGCATCGAATTGCCGATAAGGTAGAAGTAACGTCTAGTTGTAACTGTTGAAGTCGAGAGAGGAGCTGCACGATGAGCACAGAGAGAGAAGAATGGGCATTGGATGATGAACAGATTGAGGATCCTGCACATTTCCTGCTGCACCGCGGGATGAGAGGGCTGTTCGAGGCGGAGGAGATCGTAGAGGGGGATTGTATCGTGATTCCTGCATGGGAGCTCACGATCCGTCCTCATGTGGCCAGATGGTCCGAACAGTCCGTTATGCTGCAGTTTCATTTGAGTTCCCCGAAGTGGGATCGCGATATCATGGAAACGTCGGCAGGCATGGGCAGCAGCTTAAAAGATGCTCTCGGCATGGCGATCGGAAGCTTTGCCTTCTCGTTAATGGAGGGTATCGCTTCCATGGAGCAAGACAGGGAGCCTGACGAGCTCCGCTCGGAATACGGTGACACGATACATCATTGGAAAGTGTACAAGAGCAATGTCGTGGGTCTGGGCGAGTCTTCAGAAGACATGCGTGCAACCCCGTATTGGGAAGCGCTCAAGGATGAGATTGCGAAGCGGGTCGGCAATCAGAAGCTCTGTTACATCAAAATCTATGGCGCGAAGCATGGCGGCGATATTACCGGCGAATGCCGCATTAATGATATTCCAAGCCCTGAACTTGGCCAGATCGTAGCCGATATCGTAAGCCAATGGCAAGTCGAAGGCTTTGCTTCCCAGAAGCAATTTATGTTGCTGCGGCAGTCCGAGGAGACGTACACGCCGTATCCTTATCAGGCCGAGGAGATCGCGGCCGCTGCACGCACCGCCGTGCAGATGTTCATGGAATGCGCTACGCAGGAGAAGTATGAAGACTTTCCGGAGCGCTTAGCAGAGCGCTTGCAGGATGCCAGCTTGGCGGAGGAGCTGTATTCATTTTTGCCGGAAATTTGTGCCGAGCATGCCTTCGATACGCTGACCTATAACGAGGAGTGCTTGCTGTTTAGGGGCGAGGACTCATTCCCCGTTTATCGGACTCAGTTCGCCAGCTATTATATGATCGCTGCTGCTTTATTTGAGGGCTTTCGCACGGATCAATTTGATGATGAAGTGTATAGGCAGTACATCGGCACCAGTTCGATATACAGTGTGATTTGCCAAGCGAAAGAGGAGGGCGCGGATCTGGTGGAGCATGGCGGCGTGCTGACGCTTTCCTTCGGGATGTCCGACCGCTATCAGTTCAGATGAACAAGGGATGTGCGGGCATCCTTATAAGCAAAGCTCCTGTCTTACCTGCTGGCAGGAGCTTTTTCTGTGGAGATATAGGTGATACGCACAAAGGGGGCAGCTGGACATCGCCCGCTCGCCCCTTGCAATATCTTAGTTAATTAATCCGGCATGCCGCAGTCCTTGGCGGATACCGCCTTCATCTACGGAAGAGGTAACATAATCAGCAAAAGGCAGCAGTTCCGGATGAGAATTGCCCATCGCAATCCCGAGACCAACTTGCTGAAGCATCTCCATGTCATTGAGTCCATCACCGAATGCGACGGCATTCTCCGGAGCCAGGTTCAATCGTTCCAGCATGGCTTTGATTCCGACGGCCTTGGAACCGCCCTTGATCAAGACGTCCATCGCTTTGGAATGCCAGCGGATCAAGCGAAGATCATCGAAGACGTTGTCATACAAATGCTCGTCCTGCGCTTCGCAATGCAGGAATACTTGATAGATATCCGCTTTGCTCCAGAACTCGGGATCATGGCCCGGCCGATCAATGCGGAGGGAATCGATAGCTTCCACGACGAAGGGATGCGCTTCGTCATTCGCGTAAAATTGCTCGCTGCCTTCAAACACGAGGGGATGTCGATGGCGCCCCGCCAATTCCACAAGCTTCGCCACACTTTCGCGCGGAAGCGGGCGCTGATAGAGGGGTTCGCCTTTGTACACGACATAGGCCCCATTTAAGCTAACAAAAGACTCAATCTGAAGCTGCTCGGCAAGCGGCTTAAAGAAATAGGGGGCGCGCCCTGTGGCGATGACGGGTTCAATCCCGTTCTCTTTCAACTCTGCAATCGCCTCGACGGTGTCTTGCGGCACTCGCTTCTCATCATTGACCAATGTGCCATCGATGTCAAAAAATACAATGTTGTAACTCATGTCAGGTCTCTGCTCCCATCTCTGTCTATATCAATGTTGTTCTGCTACCAGTGTAGCATTGATTCGGGTCTAGAATAAATAGCTTCGTTTGAACAATGTGTACCAAAGCTGAATTCAGTGCTGTTACTAAGAAACCGAGAATGAATAGAAAGGGCGAAAGGCCGTATGAAGTCGAACCCATTATCCACGCGGGCGAAGGAATGGATTCAGTTATGTGATAGAAGGACAACAACTACAGATTCACAAACAGTAAAGAGAGTGCTCCAACAGAATAGGATTCCTGTCTTCCAAGCATTGATCGATTTCCAGGAGAGTTTTGGGGGGCTAAGCTATTCCTTCGGAAGCTGGTTAAATCATAGCTGGACATTCGATGTCATGATGAATTCTGACATGGACTGCGGCATACCCAAGGTCTTCAAACATAAAGACACGGATATGGTGGAATGTCTCCACTCTATCTCTGAAGGCATCCATACAAGCGGTTATATGGACCCGACCGGAAAGCTATATTTTATAAATTCAGAAAATCCGTATCCTATTGCGAATACTATAGAGGAATTGTTGGAGAAGCATGCAATTTACTACAGCTTATTGCGAAAGCAAAAACAATGGGCGGTCCGAAGTCTATATGAGTCTGAAGTTGCTGCATGGCTCTCTAATGAGGAGCACTCACCAATCCCGCTAGAGAGCAGACCTGGAGACTGCAAGTGGTGGCAAAGTCGCGACGGCGAATTAGTTGTACATATAGATGGTGTTGCGGGAGCTTTGTATGCAGCCAAGGCTTACGCTGCGGATGCCGCTGTGTTGCGGCAGCACGGCCTTTCCAGTAGTTTGTCGCTCCAGGGGTTCCCGTTTGCCTGTTATTTTGACCCGAAGAAAGAAACCGTCGAATTAGAGAATGCGAAGGAAATGTACGGCTTCAATCAGCGGCTATACCGAACCTGTAATTATTCCAGGGTTACCGTTCAACAGGTGAAGGACATCAAGGAGGTGCCGTTGTATTTATCGGGACAAAAGGATATTTGCGTCAAAAAGCGCATTGAACAATTTTGGATGAAGATTCCTTATCTTACACTCCTTGAAGAAGATTATGATTCTTCCCTGATTGCGTTCGCCAGGCAGATCGGGGATGACATGATCTTAAAGCTGATCTCGTATACAGCGGATATGACGGAAGCAGACGACAGAAATAGAAGAACAACGGCAGAACAAAACGTGGATCGATTGTTGTACCAAGAATATTTGCGGCGCATGTCCTTACTTATGGAAGGGCAAGCGCAGGGAGTAAGCCCACTCTATTTTTACCCCGCTCATATCGCAAAATTGCCGGAAGAGGATGATATCGAAAATGATTATTGTGTAATCAAAAGAATGGAGTATTCCTATGTACGATTCATTAGCAAGATGGCGTTATTTTATATGAAATGTGCGCAGCAAGGAAATGATGCGGCCGTTCAAGCTTACCGCGTATATGAACCGCTGCTGCTGATGTATTGTCTAGGCGGTTATATTCTTAAGGAGCATGGCTTTATTGAGGTTGGCGGCGGGGCCTTCCATCAGTCCGGCTGGAGGCTCCTGATTGGTACAGAGCCTATTGACATCTATCGCAGGGCCATTCAAGCTTGGGAACGGCGGAATTGGGAGCACGCGATGGGCCAGATTAAGCGGATCAAATGGGCGGAGATGAGCGATGAGCAGCCACGGGCTAGTGATGAGATATGGGAAGCGGCGTTTTCTCGAATGGAACGCCAAGTAGGGATCGATCTTTCAGAGCCTGTATTTCGCTCTGTGGACGAACAGCAGCTTTGGGCCGATTTACTGGAAGCTTGCCCTGAACTGCGCAATCTGCAGGGCACTTTGGATTGCTGCATTTGTGAACGGTACCTCAGATGGGCGGCATTGCTGGATTGCAAGCATCCTATTGCGGTGAAGTATCCATGCTTGTATGAACCTTTCATTGAAATGCTGCATAACGGGAACCGGGCCGGGGAGCGGGAAGAGCGGACAAGGCGGTTGATTGCGTTGCTGGAGCAAGAATCTATGCTCAATTATGCTGAGGCCTTGAGGGAACCAACAGTAAATGATACAGCCTAATTATTTTCTGTATGGGATATAGCCAAGTCACAACGAAAGCAACTTCAATATGATGAGTATGAACCTAGGGAAAGGGGGTTACTCAGATGGGTGAAGTTGGATCTTGTTCTTGCGGAATCGGCGGTCTCTTTACTTCGACGGGTGTGATTTTGGTTCTGTTCATATTGCTTGTAATCGTTTCTCGGGCCTTTATTTACTAAGAAAATGGCTGTGTCCTGCGCCTGCGCTCATGGATCACTTTCATCGCATGCCCTGCTGAAGAAGCAGGGCTATTTTTTATTGCGCGTAGGCATCCGCCTGGTACGGCTCCTGGGGTTAGACCCGAGGCTCTTTTCTGTACGCGCCTCTCATGGTAACATCTACCTATAGTGGTGGAGAGCAATAGACTTATGCTATTGAGGTGTTGACGATGGGATTGGATTATCAGTTTGTTGTTGTGATTAAGGAGCATAGTCGTGCTGCATTATGGAAATATGTAGAGGAGCATGGTGAACATTTAGACAGCTATATCATTGCCCACTTTCCGATGGACTCCTTTATTTTGAAATATTTAGAGGGCGGCTATAGCTATGCCCCGCATTATGATGCCGAGGAGATTCAACAGCATATTTTAGGGGACGGAAGAGCCCGCATTGGCGGGATCGATATTGGGGAACGCAGGCTGGAACATACGGAGAGTGAAGTTGCCATCGCCTTTACCGCGGTAACCTCTGATATGAGTTTACTGTTTCGGGATTCCGTCTCGGTTCACCGCTGGTTTATCGGGTTAAGCCGGGCTGCGGATGCCGTAATGTCGTATCTTGATTTGGAATATGAAGGAGATCGGCTCATCTATTATCGGGGGAACGAGATTACCATTGAACTCAAAGGCGAAGGACATTTGCATGTAGGCAAGCAAAAGTTTGTTGAAATAATAGAAGCGTATGCGAATCGAACGGAGCATTTTGACTGATGGAGTTGATCAATGAACATACGAATTGAATGAAGGGTTTGGACAATAGGAGGAAGATAATCAATGAAACTTATAAAAGGACTTGTCATCCTGATCTCCTGCGCAGTTCTGCTGCTTGCCGGGTGCTCCAAAAAAAATGTTTTTGAAGGCATTGATTTTACAAAAGTAGGCGAAGAAGTTGTCGGGTATTTATATGTGGATGGCAGAGTCTATCTTCTTTCGACACATAGGAATTTCCCGGAAGAGGACCTGGGTAAACAAATCGGCGAGATTCACGACATTGTAGACAAGCCCGCCGTGGATGGAGATGTAGTATATCCCGAGTCTAACCGTAAATTGGAAATCCGCAAAGGCGATAAAATCTTTAGAGTAAAAAAAGGTGGAAACTTGCTTGTCGTCATCCAAACGAGAGAAGGTTATATATCAGGAACTCTTATGCCCAAGTAAGTTCCCCTCCGTTCCTCTATCATTCACGGCCAACATGGGGAACGCAGCAGGGGATGCGGCTAATGCGGATGTAGCGTGGCTAATCAAATTCGAGCGATACCGCCCGCGGCTACCATGATAAAGTAGCCGCGATTCATTATGACCCTGCGAAAAAGGTGACTTGTCGGAATTATTTAATCCCGGTGATATCATCAATTTGAAGTTTACCGTTGAACAGATCGATGGTCAGTTCGAAATCCTTGATTATATCCGGATGGATTACAATAATGAAGTCGCGAACATCAACGACTTTTTACTTGAAGAATCGTAAAACAATAGCCCTCCCTCGAAATAACGGTATTTCACGTATCTGTTATTTCGAGGGGGGTTCTTTTTCTGAAAGATACTTGTATTGCTGATAGGGGCGCTTTGAAGTGCTGCAAAAGTTACGCGAGAGGAAGATAATCAATGAAACTTATAAAAGGACTTGTCATCCTGATCTCCTGCGCAGTTCTGCTGCTTACCGGGTGCTCCAAAAAAGATGTTTTCGAAGGCATTGATTTTACACATGTAGGCAATGAAGTTGTCGGGTATTTATATGTGGACGGCAGAGTCTATCTTCTTTCGACATATTATAAGTTCCCGGAAGAAAGGCTAGGCAAACAAATCGGCGAGATTCACGACATTGTAGACAAGCCCGCGGTGGATGGAGATGTAGTATATCCCGAGTCTAACCGTAAATATGAAATCCGCAAAGGCGATAAAATCTTTAGAGTAAAAAAAGGCGGAAACTTGCTTGTCGTCATCCAAACGAGAGAAGGTTATATATCAGGAACTCTTATGCCCAAGTAAGTTCCCCTCCGTTTTTCTGTCATTCGTTGCAAACGCATACAATCACCGGCCCGATTGGGAAGAAGAAAGTGGGCAAAGTTGAATATGAAGGCGTAAGTAGCGAAGTCAAGAAGCCAACTGACCGTTCAACTGGAACATGGCGAAGAAAAAACGATAGATGTCCCGGGCCGTGGCCCTATCGATTATGAGACAGGACAGGCTTCAAAGCGGGCGTTGAAATCGAGTGGGAGCGGACCCGGACGGAACGATTCTCGAAATCGTGTTGGACGAAATCGGCGTTAAAATACACTCGTTCCCCGGAAATCATATATACCACATTTTTATCGGCATCCAGCGCCGATATCACTTTCGTTTTGTTATTATCAACGAAGCAGAAATCTTTAGCCAGATTGTTCCACTTCCGGGCACGATGATAAACTTAGAGGGCTTTTCCCGATTTTGCCCCGACTGACAACGCCACATTGTCATCTTGCAGCCGCAAGAGGTAGCATTGGCGACACGCGAGGAGAAATGGAAGTTTGCCCTTGTCGGCGAACTAAATCTGGTAATTAGGTCGTAGTTATAACTAACCAAGATCATGCTCATATTTTGGTAAAAAATAAGTATATACAGTACTTTATACATATTATGAAGGTATGTTCATGTATTAAAGTATAAATTTTAGTTCTATTTATCTATGAACAGCTCTGTTGGAATCCTCCATAATGAAAGTTGGTTTACGCTCCTAAATAGTTTATCGATAACAGGCTAGTGAGTTTGGAAGACATCAGAGGTGAATGGAAGTGAAAACATCAAATCGACTTGTTGCTTTATACCAATATTTGGTTGAGCATGATGGTTGGATTACAACCCAACAATTAGCTGCGATGCTGTGTTGTTCCGTTAGTACGATAAGAAATGATCTTGAAATACTAAAGTCTTTTTTACCGGATACTTGGTTTATTGAAAGCCGGAGGGGCAAGGGGGTTCATATCAATCGTCCCTCGAACCAACCGATTGTACCATTTAAACAGTTACTAAATGAAACGGATAGAGTTCAAAATCTAATAGGATATCTCATTCATAATGAGTCAGGGTGTACATTGACAGAGCTCAGCCAAAAATTATTTTATAGTGTCAGTACAATCAGTAAAATTATAAAGATATTAAAACATGAGTTGAAAAAATACCACCTAAAATTAGGTACAAAACCCGTGAAAATTCATGGAAATGAGTTTCATTTACGCCAATTTTATTTTGACTATTATCTGAATAAAAACTGTACGGCTTGGATACAACAAGATACTTTAAACTCGATATGTACTCTCATGAAATCAATTGAACAAAAAGGGAGATTTAAGTTTTCTGACACTGCTTATATCCAACTTCCGATTGTATTGTCTATCTGGCAAAGTCGCCTTTTAAAAAAACAGTACATTTCAAAATTTGTTTATCCAACCCTTTTTTACGAATCCAGTGATTCATTTCGGTGGATTATTCCAATGATTGAAGAACATTTAAAAAAACTGTATATAAGGGTAAGTTCTCATGAATTACAATATGGAGCGGCTCTGATACTTGGGGTACCGCGAATTGAGGGAAAAATGGCAGGTAGCACGGAGACTCTTAATGAAATGGCAGAGCAGTGTCATAGGGATCCTGTAAATAAATTGATTCAATCCATAGAAGAAAAAGCACGGTTGCCTTTTTCCGACGACCCCATTTTGTTTCAACAATTATATGACTATTATAAATACGCAAGTATAAGATGGATTACCGGAATTCACAGTAATGCGAATCAAAATACGATAAAGATTAAAGAGAGTGAATTCAGTCTTTTTAAGTCAGTCCATGAGGCCATGCACCACTATTTTAATTATGTAGAATCCATTAGGGAAGATGATGTTGCCGACATTACGATGTTCTTTGTGGCCAGCAAGCTAGGCTATCATATGCAGCAGAAAGAAAAAACAATACTATTGTATGTTAGTGAAATCGGTGTTATGAGATATGTGAAGTTGAAGCTGCTTGAAAATATCTGCGGACGAATCAAAATATTTACTACAAATCATGCCCATGAGATGCAATATCTAGCCTCAACGAAAAATATAGATATCATAGTGACGACCAATCAGCAAAGTTATACTCTGCTGCCCAATAACATTCCTATCATCCATATAGACCCAATACCGTCCAGCTATGATATGAATATTATTCAAGATGCATTAAAACGGGTGTCTGATCATGGTAACTGAGGGTAAAACGATTCCGTTTGTTCTGAACTCTTCGCACGTATCCCCCTTCCGTCATTTCATCTATATTATCTCCCTTTATCTAGTTACATATTTTCTGATTAGTGTTACTTTTCAAATGTTACCGTTAGTGTACTTTACGAAATGAGGAAGGAACAACGTAGTATGAATCGTAGTGTGAATAATAAGTCTATTTTATTTCAAGTGATCGGTGAGCTTAATAGAGGCGAGCTTCAGTTTCAAGTTTGGGAATGGAAGTTATTGATTGAGACGAACAAATATCTTGAAATTAAAGCACCGAATGGGGTGGTCAAAAGAATTTACAAGGAGAAAATAAATGTGGTTATTGGCAACACAAAATACTATGCCGATGGACATCTATCGTGTTCAGCATTTTGCAGTAGGGATGATATTTCAAACATAAAAATAGCTATCGTAACACAACTCAAGCAGCAAATAGCTGCATTCATGTCTGACCTTCAAATAAACCAAAGTGCTCTCTCCAAAAAAATGAATAATGATGAACTGTAATTTAAAAAGTAATTTTGTATATTTATTCTCTACTTCAATGCTAAAAAAAGATAATGTACGTAAAATCTAATCAATTAAAATAATGATCTATGTAATTATTGACTTAAGTTTAAGTTGATATAATGAAACGGGGAAGAAGGGGGATAGCTATTAAAAGGTTTTCAACGTTTGCTTTCAATTGAATCAAGTTATTTCAACAAACAAGTTATTTCAACAAAGAGGTGGAATTGAATGATTACGAAACTGAGAAATATCTCGGCGGGAAAAAAGCTGTCACTATTGGTAACCACATTAATTCTATTCGTTGCCATTTCCAACATTATCAGTATCAGTGTCTTGAATTCGTTAACGAAAAACACGGAACAAATCATTAATGAGCGCTTAGTGCCTTCCATTATATTGGGCAGCTATTCTTCTTTAAATCAGTTTATACATACCCAAATTTTACAAGACATACTCGAGACTGATTATCAAAAAAGGATAGACATAGAAAAAAATGTGATGGATGCAATTGAAAAAAATAGAAAAAATCTTGCTGCTTATCAAGAAACGAACTTATCTCCTGACGAGGAAGTCCTCATTAACTCCATGCTCAGTATATATCCTAAATACTTGGATGCCGTTACACACGCCCTAGGACTGTCAAGAGAGAATAAGAGCAAAGAAGCTTATGATTATATCCAGACTACAGGACTCGCTATATTGAATGAAATGGATGATCATGTTGAATCTGTAAATAACTTGAATATTAAATTAGCCGAGCAATTACGTGATGTGAGCTCGCAACAAGCAGTCACCACGAGAAGTTTGCTTCTAGGCGTAACCATCCTGCTTATGCTAATTGGAGCCGGCATGGGGATCGCATTTACCAGGATCATTGTCAAGCCGCTCAAAAAAGTCAGCGAAGTCATGAAAAAGGCCGAAGAAGGGGATTTTACCCAGAAGATTGATTATCCTTTTTCAGATGAAATCGGCCAAACTTCACATGCCATTGATCAGATGCTCAATAAGGTGAACGGGTTTACCAAACAAATTGCACAAACATCACAACAGATAGCGTCATTTACCGAGCAGCTTAACGAAAGCGTATCGCAGACGAGTGCAGCAAGTGAACATATTGCACAAAATGTACAGGAAATAGCGGAAGGTGCGGACCACCAGGTGCAGCTGGTGGATCAGGCTGTAGGGAGTTTGAATCAGATGGTAGAAGATACGGATGTGTTAATCACGACTCAAGTTGCCTCCGTTAACGAAGCCGTAACGAACGCATCCGATAAATCAACGGAGGGAAATAAAGCTATTGAGTTTGCCGTAAACCAGATGCAATCGATTCATCGAGTGATATCTCACCTCGAACTTACCATTCAAGGTTTGCATCGGCGCTCTAACGAGATTGCTCAAATCATGGACTTGATTAAAGACATTGGAGAACAAACAAATCTCCTGGCATTAAACGCTGCCATTGAGGCTGCGCGAGCAGGGGAAAGAGGACGCACCTATATGGTTGTAGCTAAGGAAGTACGCAAGCTTGCTGAACAGTCTTCTCATTCAGCGGATCAAATCGGCAACTTAATTAACGCGATACAGGATGAAGCGTCCGAGGCGGTGCAATCCATGCAAAGGACAAAAAATGAGGTGATATCCGGGGTGAACGCCGTTGGCGATGCAGGACAGCTTTTCGAGGGAATCAAGGAATCGGTAGATGAAGTAGCCATCCATATTGGAAAGGTGATCTCTTCCGTAAATCAAATGACAATTGACGCCGAAGCAATACAAAATACGGTTCAATCTGTTAATCATTCAGCTATACTTTCTTCTTCCCGTTCGCAAAATATTTCTGCGGCGACACAGGAGCAACTCGCTTCGATGGAAGTAATCTCTGCATCCACCGGCGAACTGACTCAAATGGCTGCTGATCTTCGCTCTCAACTTTCCCGCTTTAAAGTATAAGAGGAAATCCGAGCTTTTTTACCTCGATAAAACGGGCCGTTTCAGGTTTCATTCCTGAACGTCCCGTTTTTCTTTTTTTGGCAGAGCGGGCCCGACAAGATCGAGAGCGTTCACATTAAGGCAACTATTTTTTCATTCATAGGTGAAAATATATGTGCTTTTTTTTACAAAGTTACAGATATACTTTGCTTGTAATCGTGATTCGCATAAGGTGAGGGTTATTTCCGTGAATAATTTTGACCGTAAAAAGGAGAGGGTACTCATGAAAAAATTAAATGATGAAAAAGCAGCTAATGTTCTTCCAGACGGTAAATACAAAATACAAATCGATGGCAGCAGTGAAAGTAAAGTTTTACAACATGAAGGAACGACAGCGGTAATTGCAGAATGGGCTGGTGAGCAATCTCAAATCTGGGACATTAGGTATCAGTCCCCTAATTGGCAAGGGATTGGCGGATATGTTATCCAACCGGCAAATACGGATAGATATCTTGCATGGGATAGAAATAAGGGGAGTTCTGTCATTGTATCTACAATTCCTGCAGCAGATATACAGTATACACGTTTTTGGAGAGTTGAGAAAACTCAAAACAACACTTATATATTTAGGAATAACCATGCTCCGAACCCGAATCTAACGATAAGCGCAAAAACACTTCAGGTACTAAGCGGACATAATTACGAGTTTACTTTGAGTACAGACTTGAATAAACCTATTCCTAAAGGAAGCGCGTTAGTAATTACTTCAGATCCGCAATATCCTTGGACCAAAAATACAGATAATAACGTACCAGAAAGTGATAGTGAGAAAGAAAGAGAGTCTGAAAGGTTAATACGAGAGCAATATCAAAGTATTAATAGTTATAATAATACGAAACAACAATCTTCGGTTATTATCAATGGAGATATAACCGCATTCGGGCATTCTTGGCAGCGGACCAAAATGCTTAATACACTTCTTCCTATCCTCAATAGAAAATACTACTTTGGGCTAGGCAACCACGATATTGAAAATAATCAAGGTGACTGTGCTGATGATGCATGTTTTGGCGGATCGATGTTAATGCTAAAGAGTCATATTGAGAAGCTTGGTTTGCCGACATCCCAATATGATATCAAAAAAGCCTCTACTAGTTGGAGTGAACCTTGGAAGGGCAGTTTTGCTTATGCAATTGATTTCGGTATTATCTATTCACTACAATTAAATAATTTTCCAACCATGAACGCATATGGAGGAAGCTATTCGAATTATTATCAGATCCATGAAAACTTAGATTGGATAGAAGCAAATCTGAAATATGCTTCGAAACTAGGTAAAACAATTATTGTCAATGTCCATAAACCGAACGACTGGAAGGGGGGACCGAACCAGAGATTTATTGACCTATTAGAAGAGTATGATGTGAAAGCTGTATTTGCTGGACATTATCACAAAAACTTAGGAACCTATTCAGCAAGCAAATTTTTTGGTAAGGTACCTGTTTTTTTATCGGGTAGTGCATCTCAATCTACTTATTTGATTGTAGAATATGATCTCGATACGATGAATGTGTACAAAGTAACAAATAATAATTGGGAAGAAAAAAAACTAGTGAAAAGTATTAAATTGAATAATGGCAATTCCATTACTTCCAAAATTGTAAAAATTGTAAGTGCTTTAAATGACTCCAGTGTCGTTGATATGTCTTTACAAAAAAACGGGGATGTTCATTTATGGAAATATGGCGGTGCTTTAAACCAAAAATGGAAACTTATCTATGATGAAACGAAAAAGGCGTATCAATTTAAAAATATGTACGATGAGAGCCTAGTATTAGCCTGGAATGACTACATGGGTTCAAGGAATGTATTTGCTACACCTAATCAAGGGAAAGATGAGCATTATTGGCTCCTTGAGGATACAGGAGATGGCTATTATATTTTAAAGAATAAAAAGTACCCTTATTTCGTATTGGATGTAGATAAGGCTGACACTGACAATGGCACAAATATTAAAGTAAATGAGCAGCATGATTTTAGCAGCCCGTATATTAAAGCACAAAAATTCAAATTGATACAAGTTTGATAACCCTTTCAAATGGTTCTTTTGCATACAGTTCTCAGGCTGTCGAGAAAATCTCGACAGCTATTTTTATATCATACCCTCCGTTTAGGTTTCTCTACACTTTTTTCATTGATAGATGAAAATATGTATCCTTTTTAAGGAATTTCAAAAGCTATACTTTAATCGTATCAGAAAGGAGGATTGATTTTTATAAGGAAAAAACTAGGAATAGATTTTATCTGTCAAGCCTTTTCAAAATCTTGTTCGGTATTGAAGGATGTGATGAAAGTGAATATTTTTCCTTATCATTATGATGATGCACAGACCTCATTCCATGGAACTTTTTCGATTAAGAAAATAAACAAAGAATACCATTCCAATTATGCTTACTTTCAAATTCATTTTTTAGATGGCCAATTCCTTTTGAAAGATGCGCATCAAAATAAGATGTATGAAGAAAATGTCACAGGAGCTAAGGCTGTCGTAGCTCTTAAAAAAGAGTACTTGCAAGAAATTCCGCCGACCCATCAAAAAAACCTGATTTTTAGAAATGCAAGCGGATTAGAGAAAAACAAATATGACTTGATGGTCGTAAGCACCGATTTAGAAAATAAATTAGCGAATAAGTTGGTTTTAAAAGGAATGCTGCATCAGAGAATAAAGGAGCTTTTGATAGGGAATGAAAAGTACCTGTTGACAATTACATGAGGAAAATAGAGGAGGAATCAATATGAGTGCCGGTAAACTGGATACCCTTACAATCTATGATTGGAATCAAACGGTTAATGATGTGAAAAATCAAGGAAGCATCCTTGCAAGGAACTTTCCAAGCTTCTTCTCTCAAGAAATGAATGAGCAGACGATGAAGGCAAAAGTAACAGGAATATGGCTGAAATGGGAACTCACGAATGAAGGCACGGGACAATATCCTATTTATCAATGTTATATAGAAGATGGAACCTTTGAAGTGGATGTAGAAAATAAAAAGACGAAGTATGACTTAAAAAACAGCTGGATTAAAATTTGTGCGAAAATCGAAATCGATAAGAGCAGTTCCACTGACATGTATAAGTTCTCAGAAAAAGAAGATGACTTATACTCTATCAACCATTCTTTCCATTTTGATAAAGGGAACAGAATTGCTTCTAATCTGTTAGAGCATTTGCTCGTATCGTGGTTTAAAGAACATAGAAATCTATTAAATAATCATGTTAACAATTACAGGATTCATGTTCGCACGTCAAATGACTTGACCCTGGCTGGATGGGATACCGGTTATGTAACGTCGTTCTCAAATGTAAATAAAACCATTCTGGAGAAAGAACTGTATCCTAAGGATTTTGATAACGAAATGATGGATAACTCATTGGGAATCCCGCTGTTTTTTAGTATGAAAGGAACATTTGATTCTTGGGAAATCACCACAGGAGCAGACGGCCAAAATGTAAACTTTATTTTAAAACTTGGCGAGAATAGTGCGTTTACTAATGAAAGTTCAAATCTTACCTACGACTTTTCTTCTGATGCGTTCTTGAAAGTTCAAGTGAGATTAGAATATTTCAATTCAACAGAAAAAACGATTGAAGATCCTACCGGTTTGAATGATGGGAACCAAGTCGAATTGAGAGTGAAAACAGACCGGGACCAAAATCAGAATCCCCCAGTGGTTCTTGTGGATTCGTACTATTCCGAAGACCTTACAAGTCCGTTGTTGAACAGTATCGCAACGAGTATGTTCAAGGAATGGTTAAATGAAAACATCGATAAATTCGAAAATATTTTTTCCTACTTTCTTTTACAAGAAACTGCAAAAAATGAAGATTTCCAATGGTTGAAGCCGACGACCGCTTATTACGGAGTCGCAAGCGTCGAGGATGAAAATAAGAAGCCGGATTTGGACAAGAGTGTCTTTTCCGTTATGTCGATGGTCGAGAATCATGTGAATAAATTTCCACAGCACACCGTAGATGCCCGATTATTACACGCAGTGAACAATGAGTCAGCCTTTGGAATTGATATGCCATTATTTGTGGAGAAATGGGTAGAAAATGCGTTAGTTGCGATGCAGATTGGTACACCAGAACAATTTGAAAAAACAGATAATGGATTGGTTATCTCGAATAAAGAGAGAATTAAGTTTGCCACAATAGAAAATGATTCGGGGAATGACGTGCCTGGTTATGTTGATGAAGGTAAATTCAGACTGGGCATAATCAATAATCAGCTTGTGCTAGAGATGGAAGATCTGTATTGGGAACAGGCAAGAGGAATTATGGGCCATGTTAATTATAAGCAAAGCTTTGACATTACCTTAAAAAGCGGTGTTGATGAATTAGGTAAAGAATATAGCAACGTCTTGATTCCAATTGAAAATACGGATCCTACGATGTTAATGACCTTTACGATTGAAGATTGGAAGAAGAATGAGAATTTGATTATTGAAATCGTTACAGGGGTCGCTATCGGAATTTTGGTAGGTTTCATTCCTGTCGGTAAGATATTCACAAAATTAAAAGATGTTGTAAGAAAAGCTTTTCGGCAATCCGGTAACCGTATGTCAGCCGAACTAGGATCAAGTGTCGCGATCGCCATGAGAGAAATAGCTCAGGAATCCGGAGAAACAGGGGCAGCATTCTTCAGAAGAATGAGTCAGGAAGCAGCTGATGAAGTTACCTTGTTCACTAGACCGGGAATCACTACTCAGCAAATCATAAATGAAGTAGCAAATAAGCCGGAGAGCTTTTTCTCAAAGATATGGAAAAATAAATATAAGGTTATAGGAGGAGTAGTTGGGGGAGCAGTAGGCGGAATGGTACCAACGGCCATTATTGGAGCCATCCAAAATGCACAGCAAGAACATTATTCATTACTCCCAACAATCCATGAATTTGTCGCAAATTGCGTAGGAACAGTAAACTGGCCCGATAACAGTGAATTTCAAATTGAAACCGCTCAGCTTCAAGGCATTTATTTAATGGGTGGAAAACTAAATAAGGAAAAGTAAAAATTTGAGCAAAAGCAAGCCTTTTAGATTAAGAAATTACATTTAAATGCGGGGAGCGCCGGACAAGACGTTCCCCACTTTCAAAATTTGAAGTAATGAGGTGATGATGCACGTGACGATTACCCATTCAACTAGCACTTTTAATTGGGATACCGTATTTGCCATTCCTATTGCAGAGGTTAACCGCATTATAAGGGAGCAAAAAAGCAGTCCGCAACATTTTGAGCTGAATGACTCCAATCATAATTTCAAAGGGGATTTTGGAGAATGGCAAATTATTACCGGCGGTGACGGAAATAGCATTCGAATGAATATACCTGTTCGGAATTTTCAGACATTTCTGAGTGAGGATCTGTTTATAGGTGAATTTGGATTTCAATCCGCGGATTTGAATGTCCAGGTTAAGCTCAATTACCTGCCACATGAAAATATATCGAATAAGACAACGAATGAACAATTATATGACTTGAAAATTAAATCAATAAGCTCTGATCCGCTTTATGATCCTGTAGTGATAGCCATTTCGCTCAAAAATGTTGAAGGCCTATTTTTCCCATGGAGCTTGAGAAGCAGTTTGTTTATTGATCTCCAGACGATCTTGAAGGAATTATTTATGCAGCAAATCATTAAATGGTTGACATTGAACTTGGAAGCATTCAACCACACCTTTAGTGTCGTTAACTTAAATCTGTATATTAGCGATGAGGAACCATGGACTTGGTGCAAGCCTTCTTATGTCGATTATGCATACACAGATATTGAAGAAGACCTGGACAAAAGCTTGTTAGGAGTATTGTGTATGACAGGAGGAAGGAAAGGGGGAATACAGCAGCAGCAAAAGTTGGACGCCTATGTCATTCCGGAATCGTCGAATGCCGGGTTTCTAATCGCAGAAGAACGATTTTTATTAGATGTATTATTACCAACTTTACCAATGAAGTTCGAATATTCAACGATCAATGACTATGAGGTAATCAATGCAAGCGGGGAAGCAGGTCAATATCAATATATATTGAGACTGAAAAAAGACAGAAAAATTAAGTTGGATAGGGTAGAAGTGAATGGCTCAAGATACGATCCGTACATGACCGAGATGAGCCTAAGCTTAGTAAACGACACATTAAAGCTGGAAGCAGCCACAGAAACTTCTATAGGAGCAGGTGGCGTGGTAGGTTGTAGAACGATCAACTGGTATAAGTTAAAACTGGCGGAAAACGGAAATGGCGAACAAACGATAGCATATGAAGAAGCTCTACAGCCTACGGTAACACATTATGTCATCAAAGAAGGCTCAAATTGGGTATGGGAAGTTATAGCAGTCATTATAGGACTTTTAGCTCAGGCTGTCTTAGCCATATTTACAGCAGGGGCATCCTTATTGATAGGCTCCATTGTCATCTTAATATTGACGGGTGTTTTGGCTAAAACCCCTGATATTATTCAAAATTGGAATATTCATACGTCCCCGAGCATCGAACCTTTTTTAGAAAATACGACTTCCGAAATTATTTGGAATGCCAGTGACACTTTTAAATTAGATTATGCCGGGTTAGCAGGACCGCTCCAATTAGGCGGGAAGTTTGCATGAAAGAGTAGAAGGAAGGTGTTCATATGAATACTTACGGGTGGGACATCATTTATGTGAATTCGAATGAGAGTATAAATAAGCAACTAAAGAAGTATATGAATGAAAATAAAATAACCTTTACCTATGAGGATGAAAACACATTTGTCAGCTTAACTTTTGATAATTGGGAGATAGTTCCCGGGGGATCAAGCAAACTCTTGCGATTGAAAGCACTTGTGAAAGAGGGAGAGCTGACCTTTATGGGGCAGCGCACACTGTTAAACGGGATCTGCCCTCTCTTAGAAGTTCAACTTGGCTTCTTTGATGACAAAAATGATTCCTATATTCAGAAGTTGATGTTTAACTTTCAAGTAAAGGGAGAGAAGGAAGGGGATCAAAGGGAAGGAGCAATTACGGTAATTAATCCGGATGTAAATAAAATATTTGCTGAAGGAAGCATGATTTACACCCTTTTAAACTTAACATTAGCAGATATGTTTATAGCTAACAAAGAGAAAATATCTTATATATTTGCACAACTGAATATATCACCGGACATTCCGTGGATGCAACCTAAAAAGTACAAATATTCTTATTATTCTCCTACTTCCAGTAAAGATAAAGGTTTTTTGTCCGTTCTTTCTGTCGTAACGAATCGGGACATATCTGGACTCACCGAGGGGATTGATGGTTCAATCCTGGATAATAATCATGATAGTTTTCTGGTGCTGTCTGAACGATTGTTTCTGGAGCATATCATTATGCCGGAATTGCCAAATTCATTTGGGAATGGGACAACAAAAAACCATTTTAAATTTGAAGGTACATCAAATACAAGCGGGGTCATTAAGAATAGCAGGAATATAAATTGCGGTTCGGTACGATGGGGTTTGATCGATTATTATCCGATACTAACGGATTTAAAAATACAAGTCGAAGGGAACAGCCTTCGGATGAAAGCATCAGGAAAATGTGATATTACGGGACTGGCAAGCTCGTATGTAACATTTGAAGTCGAAACGAAAAATACTTTTTATTTTAATAAAGCTTCGAAGAGAATTGAATTTAAGCCTGACAGTAATCCAAAGGTAAGTTACGAGCGCCATATTCCATGGTGGATATGGATATTAGGAATAGCAGCTCCTATCGTGGATGTTATTATCCATTTTGTCACTGAGGCAATTTCCGGTTCTGTTGCCGGAAATATCAAAATTGATACCAATACTTCTATTGGTGAGTTAAGAAGTGAAGTAGTGAAGTGGAGTGGTATGGATGAAGAAGAGATTACAGATTGTGTGTTTGATGTAGCTTTCTGTATAAAAGGTATTAAATTGAATAATGGTAATTCCAAGAATTACAAAATTGTAAGTGCTTTAAATGACTCAAGTGTCGTTGATATGTCTTTACAAAAAAATGGGGATGTTCATTTATGGGAATACGGCGGTGCTTTAAACCAAAAATGGAATGTTATTAATGATGAAACGAAAAAGGCGTATCAATTTAAAAATATGTACGATGAAAGCCTAGTATTAGCCTGGAATGACTACATGGGCTCAAGGAATGTATTTGCTACACCTAATCAAGGGAAAGATGAGCATTATTGGCTCCTTGAGGATACAGGAGATGGTTATCATATTTTAAAGAATAAAAAGTATCCTTATTTCGTATTGGATGTAGATAAGGCTGACACTGACAATGGAACAAATATTAAAGTGAATGAGCAGCATGATTTTAGCAGCCCGTATATTAAAGCACAAAAATTCAAATTGATACAAGTTTGATAACCCTTTCAAATGGTTCTTTTGCATACAGTTCTCAGGCTGTCGAGAAAATCTCGACAGCTATTTTTGTATCATAAATTTTCATACGACATAGCGCGAAAGAAAGAATGGGCAAAACCGCTCCGGACACCGGTTATATGATTCGTGGTGGGAAGCCGGAAGGTTATTACGGAGTGCCCTCCGTTTATGTTTCTCTTTTTTTCATTGATAGATGAAAATATGTATGCTTTTTAAGGAATTTCAAAAGCTATACTTTAATCGTAACTGAAGGGAGGATTGATTTTTATAAGGAAAAACTAGGAAAAAAATTATATCACTTTTTCGTTTAAGAAAATAAACAAAGAATACCATTACAATTATGCTTACTTTCAACCGACTCATCAAAAAAACCTAACTTTTAGAAACGTAGGTGGATTAGAGAAAAACAAATATGACTTGATGGTAGTAAGCACCGATTCAGATATAGAGGAGGAATTCTCCAACTTTCAGTAAAGATAAAGGTTTTTATCCGTTCTTTCTGTCGTAACGAATCGGGACATATCTGGACTCACAGAGGAGATTGATGGTTCAATCCTGGATAATAATCATGATAGTTTTCTGGTGCTGTCTGAACGATTGTTTCTGGAGCATATCATTATGCCGGAATTTCAATTTAAACAAGATAGTCCTCCGAAAGCAACTACTGAAAAAGTTATACCATGGTGGGTCTGGATTCTTGGCGCTATAACAATTGGGTATAAAAGGTAAAAATTACTAGGAAGGAAGGAAGAACGATGAAAGAGACGAGGCGAACCGCGGAAAATGAACAAGATCAGCAAGTATTAAAGTCTGTGGGACAATTTTTCTATGGGGAGAATTTGGACGAACCGGCTTTTGTCAGCGGGCGTGGGATGAATGGGTTTAAGATCGATCCTGGCCAGTTGGAAGGAGCCGATTTGAACAAGAAAGTAAAATCAGCCCGATGGATTGCCGATTTTACACCAAAGCAAACGGGCCTGTATCAATTTATGACCAGTTCAAATCCGTATACACATATCTTTGTGGACGGACAAGAAGTAAAAGATAATGAAGTAACATTGACAGAAGGCGAGCATTATACATTTGTTGTCCTCTATTTTGGGAACCCGGACGTAAAGCAAGAAGACTTGCTTCAACTAGAAGTGAAATATACATGCAACCGGCAAGAAACCGAAGAGATCGCAGCAGAGGACTTCTCCATTCCCAGAGAAATTTCCTTCGATAGTCTCCCCGAGGGCATTGTACCTCGAACGGAAGGGAATGAAGAAAAGCTTATAGATACGGATAAGGATGGAATTTATGATGAATGGGAAATAAACGGATATACAGTAATTAATAATGTGGCTGTACCATGGAATGAGAAATATGCCGCTCAAGGATACAAAAAATATATGTCCAATCCGAACGAATCCCATACGGCAGGGGACCCCTACACTGATTTGGAAAAAGCTAGCGGAAGAATAGATCGCAATATACACAAAGTGGCTTGGGATCCGCTTGTTGCAGCGTATCCAAGTATCACGGTGGGGATGGAAAGACTAATTCTGTCCGATAATACAGAATTTAGTTCATCGTCAGGAAAGAGTGTCAGCCGGGAAACCTCTTCCAGCTCCAGTGCCTCCAATACGGAAGGAATTGATGTGAGTGCGGGTTTTTCCCTCTTGCAAGGGTTCTCAGGATCCGTTACCGGCAGTTATTCGCATACGTCTACGCATACGGTTAACTCTGCACAGACTTCAGGACAGGACTGGTCCACACACTTAGGTTTACACGCTGCGCAGGCAGCCTATGTAAATGCCAATATCCGCTATTACAATACCGGAACAGCTCCCGTGTATAAATTTATTCCTACGACAAACTTAGTGTTAGGGAAAGAGACGATTGCTACCATCACGGGACAAAAGAATCAGGAAGCTTTCAGCTTGGGTCCGAGCCAGGCCTACCCTAAAAGACACTTACATGGTATTGCCTTAAATACGTTAGATCAGTTCAGCTCCACTCCTATCTCCATGAATATCAATCAAGTGGACAGGCTAGAAAATGGAGAGAAATTGAAATTGGAAACGACCCAATTTCAAGGAGCATTTGCAAGAAGAGATGCGGCAGGGAGACAAGTCGTTACAGAGGAGAACGAGTGGGCCAATTATATCCCGCAAATCGAACGGGTGACAACCGGAATCCTGATTGATATCAAAGGCGGAATGATGATAGAGCGCCGGATTGCGGCAAAAGACCCTGATAATCCAAATGACCTTACGCCGGAGCTTACACTGGGGCAAGCATTGGAAAAAGCGATAGGGGCTTACGAAGAAAAGGATAGATGGTATTTTGACCGTGCGGATAACACACATATTCTGAGTCCGAACCTGGTCCATTTTATTTATGATCGGAAAACAGAAAAAAAGATGAATAAGGAACTGGAAAGGAACAAGAATGTAAAAAATATTTATGATATGACAATCCGGCCGGGGATGAATATTCACATCAGTGTACCGTTAGTATGGGATGATTTTAAGGACGATGAGGGAAACTGGAAGGGAGGCTCATATGCTCCAACGAATGGGTTAAATAACGGCAGATGTTACAAGATAGATCCGAATAGAGAAGTGTACAAGGAAGGGATTGTTTTAAAACCCAATTCAAAATATCTAGTAATCATGGATATGAAAGGAAATGGTGCGGGTAAGGCTGCAATTGAGTTCGGTGGAACAACAAATGAATTCGATATTCCTAACGGATATCGAAGACAAAAGGTAATGGTTGAAGTATTTGATTTCCCAGCCGACTTTAATAAATTGAAAATTTCGACAAATAGCACAGGAAGCGCTTACATTGATAATTTTTCGATTGTAAAGGTCGGAAATGCATGGGACAAACTGAAAGAGGAAAATGAAGATTATTCTAAAAAGGTTGCGGGGCGAACTTTTTCCTTTACGTCCTTGAATCCAGAAAGATATATGACTAGCTTTGCAGGTGAAGCCATTATGGCAAACTCAACAACAATGTTTGATCAAAAATTCAGGTTAGAATACCGGAGGCCTAGGGGAGCATTCTACATTCTTAGTTCTTCCAATAAAGTCTTGACATGGGATAGAGGGAGCCAAAAATTGATTTTTGCAGACAATACATCTGTGCTAAGCCAGCTTTGGTTCTTTCAAAAATCCGGAAGCAAAGGCTATAACATCGTAAGCGCTGCAGATAGAAGTAAAGTGCTGGAATACGGCCTTGAAGCCGTAAATCATACAATCCCGATTCGAATCGCGACATTAGATGAAGCAAAAAATAATCAATATTTTACGATATCCCCTCCATTTTAATAAATGAAGCTATAACTCGAAATGAATAAGAAAAAAGAGTTCTAAAGAAGGAGAGAAGAACAATGGAAAAAACAAGCCGAATCGAGGAAAATCAACAAATACTAAAATCGGTGGGTCAATTTTTCTATGGAGAGAATTTGGATGAACCGGCTTTTGTCATCGGACGTGGAATGAATGGATTTAAGGTAGATCCCAGCCAATTAAAAGGAGTCGATTTGAAAAAGAAAGTAAAATCAGCCCGATGGATTGCCGATTTTACTCCAAAGCAAACCGGCCTCTATCAATTTATAACCAGTTCAAATCCATATACACATATTTTTGTGGATGGAAAAGAAGTAAAGGATACGGAAGTAACACTGACAGAAGGAGAACAGTATACATTTGTTATCCTCTATTTTGGCAACCCGGAGGTGAAGGAAGAAGACTTGTTTCAATTTGAAGTGAAATATACATGCAACCAGCAAGAAACTCAAGAGATTGAAGCAGAAGACTTCTCTATTCCCAGACAGGTTTCTTTTGAATATCTCCCCGGAGGCAGTGACAACACAGATGATGAACAGCCTCTTCTTGATACAGATAATGACGGAATTTATGATGAGTGGGAAATAAACGGATATACCGTAATTAATCATTTAGTTGTGCCATGGGAGGAAAAATATGCCGCGCAAGGATACAAAAAATATGTGTCCAATCCCAACGAATCCCATACGGCAGGCGATCCCTACTCTGACTTGGAAAAAGCCAGCGGAAGCATAGATCGGAACATAAAAAAAGTGGCTTGGGATCCGCTTGTTGCAGCATATCCAAGCATCACGGTGGGGATGGAAAGGTTAATTCTTTCCGATAATAAAGAATTTAGTTCATCATCAGGAAAAAGAATCAGCCGGGAGACGTCTTCCAGCTCCAGTGCTTCCAATACGGAAGGAATTGATGTGAGTGCAGGTTTTTCTCTCTTTGAAGGGTTTTCAGGCTCCGTTACCGGGCATTATTCGCATACATCTACGCATACGGTTAACTCTGCACAGACTTCAGGACAGGACTGGTCCGAACAATTAGGTTTAAACTCTGCGCAGGCAGCCTATGTGAATGCGAATATTCGCTATTACAATACCGGAACAGCTCCTGTGTATAAATTCATTCCCACCACAAATTTAGTGTTAGGGAAAGAGACGATTGCCACCATTACAGGACAAATGAACCAGGAAGCCTTCAGCTTGCCTCCTGATCAAACATATCCTAGAAGACATTTACATGCGATAGCCTTGAATACGTTAGATCAATTCAGTTCTATTCCTATTTCCATGAATATCAATCTAGTGGATAGATTGGAAAATGGGGAGAAATTAAAGTTGGAAACGACCCAATTTCAAGGGGCGTTTGCAAAAAGAGACCCCGCAGGAGGACAAGTAGTCATCGAAGAGAACGAGTGGGCGAATTATATCCCGCAAATCGAAAGTGTAACAACCGGACTCCTGATTGATATTAAAGGCGGCCTAATGATGGAGCGCCGTATAGCAGCAAAAGATCCTGATAATCCAAATGACCGCACACCGGAACTTACGTTAGGTGAAGCATTGATCAAATCGATAGGGGCCTATAAAGAGGGAGGAAATTGGTATTTCAAAGATGAGTATACAGATGAAGCACGTATTCTGAGTCCGAACCTGGTCCATTTCATCTATGATAGAAAAACAGAAAGAAAGATCAAAAAAGAACTCGAAGGGAATAAAAATATAAAAACGATTTACGATATGACAATCCGGCCGGGAATGAATATTCAAATCAGTATCCCGGTAGTATGGGATGATTTCAATAATGATGATGGAAACTGGGACGGAGGTTCGTACGACCAAAGTAATGGTTTAAATAATGGAAGATGTTACAAGATAGATCCGAATAAAAATGTGTCCTACGATATGGGTGAAATTACTTTAGAAGCAAATTCTAAATATCTTATTATCATGGATGTCAAAGGAAACGGTACGGGTAAGGGCACTGTTGAATTTGGCGGAACAACACGTGAATTCGATATTTCTAACGGATACAAAAGGCAAAAGATGATGTTTGAAATATTCGAATTTCCAGATGATTTTGGAAGCCTCACTATTTCAACGAATAGTACGGTATATATTGATAATTTTTCAATTGTAAAGGTAGGGACTGCTTGGGATAAATTGAAAGAGGAAAACAAAGAGTTTTCCAAGATCAATGATCAAAAGGATTTTTATTTTGCATCTACCGATTTAACACAATATATTACCAATTATAAGGATGAAGCATTTATAAAAAAATGGGATGTTAATTCCAAACAAGACTTTAAGCTGGTCTATCATGTGTATAGGGGAGCCTTTTACATTTATGACATACCGGCAAAGAAAGTTCTGACATGGGACAGAAGAAATCAGAAATTAATATTTATGAATGATTTGGATGTACGATATCAGCTTTGGTTTTTACAAAAATCAGGAAACAATGGATATAACATTGTAAGCGCCGCAGATAGAAGTAAAGTATTGGCTTATGACATTTCAAAACCAGATCTAACACCACTTCAAATTGCGACATTAGACGAAGCAAAAGCGAATCAATATTTTGTGTTATCGCCCGTAAAATAATATGTAGCACCTAGGGAATATATCTAAAGATCGAAATTGGTCTTCCTGGACAAACCTTGCCTTTTCTGGCGGGTTTGTCCCCCCCCCCCTAATATAGGTGCAGATATCAGGTAACTTTAATAAAACAAGATATGGTGGAATGACTGATGGATAAAAAACCTCTGAATTTCAAGAAAGATGAACGTAAAGCCGAAGCATGGAGTAAGAAGCGTTATTCGGCTTGGATTGAAACACTACCACAAAATCGGCAGGAAGCACTCGAGGCATTTAAAAGATCATCAAAAGAAATGAATAGAAAATTGAATGAAGTTCGTGGAAATATTGATGAACTAACTGATGAACAATTAAAAAATCAAATCAAAGAAATGAACATCATGATCAAACAACCCGTTAATCTATTAAAGGAAAGACAAATCATTTATACCCATTTTGATCCGAAAGCTTTAGGCTATTCCAATGAATTGCAAATGTTGGTTGGAAGCGAGAGCAGACAGTTAGATCGCGGAAAAATTAAAACTGTCTTAAATGAGTATCAATATGGGAATTTGACCGACTTAAAAACAGGAAATTTAACACTTACCGGGGGAGAAACAGGACAGTACTATGTAGCGGAGTTAGAACTGCCGAAAGGCACCTATGTAGGCCATCTGGGAGATGGACAAACGGTATTGCCAACGGATTATGCGATAGAAATCACGAATAACATGTTTAGTAAACCGAAGGTTATTAGAGAAAATGGAAAAGAACTTATTAAAGTAAATGCAAGATTAATCAAAAAAGAGAAGATTGAAAGCAAAATACGAGTTACGGAAACTACCTTGACTAAATTATTCAAGAACGGTTCTTTTGTTGTCAAATTAGATATTGGCGGGGGATTTGAATCCTATGCAATAGATCATGCGAAAGAAGCCATTTCTACTTTAATCAAACAATTACCATCAAAGTTATTAAATGATGCTATTGATTATTTAGATTCCATAACATTTACGGATGTGAAACTTAATAATAATGATGGAACATTAGGTTATCATGATTCGATGAATGTGTTTGTAAGAGTGAAACACGAAATATTGATTCAAAAATTAGATCCAATTGTTAATCAGTCTGCCGTGTTATTACACGAAATGGGCCATGTAGTGGATTCAATGTTATTGAATGATACTTCAAAAAATAGAAAATTTATTGATATTTATAATGAAGAAAAAGATAATCTGACGAGTTTAGTGACACACAACAATTATGGCAGGGAAGACTCGGTAGAATTTTTTGCGGAAATATTCAAGGCAATGTACTCCACAGATCCGAAGCAACAAGATGCTGTTAAAAAAGAAGCACCTAAAGCTGTTGATTATATAAAAACTAAGATAAAGGAATATATAGAGGATAATTAAGTAAAATAACAAGCAAATTTGGGCTCGAAAATGTTTCCTGCCAAAATGCTGTGTAGGGAGTAGGTGAGTCGCAATATGATAGATTTTCGTATTGACACAGTAAAAGCAAAAAAATGGGGAGAGAAAAAATATTCCCGCTGGAAATCCGTATTAACAGAGAATGAAAAAAGACAAATTACGGACTATACCAAAAACGCCAGTCCTATAAACAGTTATCTTAGAGAAAATAACGGCAACTTAGGGGCCAATCCTAATATGGACGAGAAAATTGAACTCATGGACAAAGCGTTAAATAAGTATAAATTAAATGATACCATAACCGTATATCGTGGGACGGACGGCATCATTTTCGGAGAAGAATTCCAGACCACTTTAATGAAGGGAAATAAAGTTAATGAGGAGGTGGCCAGGAAGATCAAAGGACAATTCGAAGGCACTATGTTATTGGAGCGGGGCTACTTAAGCACATCAATCGTTCTTGGGAACAATTTTCTGGCAAGAAACGTTCTTATAGAACTAAAGGTTCCTAAAGGGGAGAGTGCCGGGTATGTAGATCCAATTAGCTATTTTCCTGGCCAACTTGAGATGTTATTGCCCAGGAATACTCAATATTATATTGATAATATAAGGACGATTGTCAATGGCGGATCACAAAGATTAAAAGTTGAAGCTAGAATCATAAAGTAAATCTTCACTCGCAGAAACTCGCAAAGACCTGAGTACATCTCGGGTCTTTGTATGTTTTTTAGCGTCCTGAAGGAGTAAGTGCTGCAGCCGCAAATGATAACTTCGCGATGGTGGAATTTACAGATGGCTTTGAGACATCGGAAGATAATAATGAAGCCGGCTGCTGATGCAGTCGGCTTGCGGCTCAACACTCTATTGTTATTTCCTTAAGGCGCTTTTCCCCGTGCTGTACAATTCGCAAGAGGTAAGGCCACAGATAATTCCATACATGACGCCAATTTTCAAATCGCCTGGAGCGAGATAGACAACGCCTGCCGCGATACCAAGGATAATCGACAGTACCGGAGCCAGGCGAATCGGCAGGCCGATCCCTTTTGCTATTTCCACTAATCCGACAATGACGGCCACGATCATAACCTCAGTAATCTCCATATTCATCTATTCCTCCTCTCCGATTTATGCATCTCTCAGTTCATAGCTCCACCCGTGTTCGTGGAACCATTTCTCCGCACGCGCCAGATTCTCGCCGCTTAACTCTCCAGTAACCGCATAAGAAGTGCCATTATTTAAAAACTGAATCTGTGCCCAAAATCTCTTCTCCAGGAACATCTGAGAGATCTCATGAATAGCGGCTATACTCAATCCGCCTGTAACGATTTTCTTTTTGCCGGAGGTCACAGGTACCTCTCGGCCAGTTACTGTCTTCACGATGGAAGTAATGACATTATGTTTATTGTTCAGAAGCTTCCGCATATCGTCAGGATTCGTGATAAAAGCCAGCTCTATTAATATGGCCGGGGCGTTCGTGGAATTAAGCACCCGAAGCTCCTTTCGCTCCTTCGCTCCTCTGTCCCTAATTCCAACCGCCTCAGAGATTGCCCTGCTGACGCTTGCGGACAAGGCTTGTTGATCGTAATAAAGAACTTCTACCCCTGTAGCCGTTGATGCGGCCGCGTTAAGATGCAAGGAAATGTCTAGTCTTCCATCTTTATTGTAGTTGTTACAATTGCAGACGATGTTGGCCAGGTTCTCATTCTGCGTTTTCCCCATGTCATCCGTAGTGCAGGCGACAGTTTGACCCGCTTGATTGAAGGCATCGATGAGCATAGCTGCAAATTCTCTGGCGACTTCATGTTCCTTGTAGCCGCATCCGGTTGCGCCCGGAACAAATGCGTTGTGCCCCGCATGGACGGTAATCAATTTATAACCCATGTTTCTCTCTCCCTTTTTAACAATGTGTGATCTTTTGATGTCCTTTCTCATTGCAAATCTTCCTTGCAGTTACACCTAAAATATACCTTTCGAGATTCCTGAAGGATGAAACATATTTTCACCCATGAATGAAAATGTCTATGCGAGAAAAATGTAAAAAGCATCAGAGCTGAATGAGTCGGCTGCTGATGCTTATTTATTGGACCGAACGAAATCTCTGCAAGTACGAATGGAGCACGGTATTGTTATTTTTGATACCCCCGTTTTTATAAGGATAGACTAAGCAGTTGTTTAATAGATTTTAAATCTTTCAAGGCGAGTTGATCTGGAATCCAAATGACAGGAATTTGAGTTTTATTGATTTTGTAATTGGTGATAATGAAATCGAACTTGACCGTATTGCTTGGTTCGGTTTGAAGGCTTAGAACGTTACCCAATTCATTATTTAATTTGTGATAGATGAATTTCTTCCAATTGGTTGGTCCGGATAAAAGCAGTAAAACCTTTTTTTTATAATTTGACAGGAGAATAGATAAAATATGAAACGTGATGTGGTAGCTCTCATCTTCAGATAATCTCTCTCCATTTATTTCTTTATTCCACGTGATAATAAGAGGGTGAATGATGTTGTAGCCCTCTATTAATTCAAGAGGAATCGTCTTAAATTTACCCCAAAAGTATTCTAACGGTAAATTGAGATTTTTAAATATATAGATCTTGTGGAAAGAAAAATGGATGTTATGTCTTATTTCTTCTATTACTTTGGCATTCATATTTACTTCACTTGAAATCATGTCAATTAAAGCAAGGTGCTTATCGTAAAGTTGTTTATAGGTTCCACGATAGTAATTCTTGATTTTACTTTTTTCATTATCATCCCCCTCGGAGATGAGGAAAAAAAATAGTGTAAAAAACTTAAGTTCATTTTGCTGGAAGCTGACCTTATAGAAATTTTCAATCGCAGAGACAATGGCATAGGTGCAATCTAACTTTTGAGAGCTAAATATGTAGTCCATATTGAAACTTTTGGAAATAAAATGTTTATATATATTTCGATTTACAGACACATTGATGAGTATGGTTAATAGATTATAATCGATCTCAATTTTATAAAAACGAATATAGTTCTCAATTTTTTGTTGCAAGTCTAGCTCCGGTTTAAAAATTTGTTTATACTTTTGCACGTTAAAAAAAAGAACCATATAGAAGTATCTAATATTCAGTTCCTTTCCAATTATTTGAATCGTTGTTCTGAAATTAAAATCAAGATTAAAATGTCTAAGTATTTTTCTGAAATTATTTAATTTTTTCTTCAATGTTAATTTATCTAAGTACAATATTTGAGACCATTTTTCCAGGCTATAATACTTCTGATTGAATATTCCCATTAAAATGTTGTAAAGCTCACTGTTTATTAGATAAGTAGCTATAATAGTGGAAAGATGATCTAAAGGATCTTTTTTTAGAACGTAACCTTTGGAATTAATGCTTATTATATCCCAATTCTCTGGGAGATTTTGTTTTAATTGAGAAATGTCGCTTATAATCGTTCTGCTTGTACATTGCAGCTTACGGGCTAAAGAACTTGAAGACACGATACCTTCGCTATCAATTAAGGATTCTAATATTTGGATTTTTCGAATAATTGAATGATTTTGAATTAAGTGAGTGGTGAATTTATCCATTTAGTCTCCCCCTCGAAAAGCGATAAATGGTTAAAGTACGGATTTACGAATTTCCCCTAAACATATCTTTCTAATGTTTGTCTTCTTAATGAAAATCTTTATTATTTTTCTCCTTCTCACAATTTATATTTCAATTAGAAAGTAACGTAATTTTGTAATGAAAAACGATACATAATTTCATTAATAGATGAAAATATGTATGGTTTTTAAAATGTTTGTAAAGGTCTGCTTGTGAAAGGGGGAACGAGGAAGGATTTAAGAGACAACATATTAAAAAGGGAGGAGATTAACGAAATTTGGGTTTATTTGTTGGATAGTGTTTACAATAATCAAATTTTATGGTAATCTATCGATAATCAAATATATGCAATCCCAAAGGAAGGTGAGGCTGTGAGTACCGTTGCTGCGAAGCCACAGAGGTTGGGGGAGCTAATACAGTACTATCGGCAGAAGAAGGAATTGAGTCTGTCGAAGCTGCAAGAAGCGGTCGGCATAGATAAAGGCAGCCTGTCGAGAATTGAAAACAGCGAGGTCAAACGCCCTGATTTTCAATCCATCCTGTCGATCGCCGCGGTATTGGACATTCCCCATGACGCCATCGTAGAACAGTACATCGAGATCGGACATAAATCGGAAGTCATATACAATATTTTACAGAACGAATTGACAACACTCGAGCATCCTTCGCTCATACCGAAAATTGCCGCCAAGTTTCTTGAAGCGCCCAATGAAGACAGCCTGGATGCAGTAGAGAAGTTGTATCGAACGATAGGCTCCGTGAATCATCCTTCCACTCAGTTATCTTTATACACCCTCATCGTTGACTACTCGCGGGCTCATGGAATTATGCCCTATATCGCTAAGGGATTATATCAGAGATACATGATTGAACGAAATGATTTCAGCAGGTTGAAGGAAACGTATCAGGTTGGAAAAAATGTGCTGGACTATGCTAATTTTTTGAGCGAGAAAGATCGGATACTTCTATATTATGGCTTGAGTGTTCACGCTTATAGTCTTATGTTTTATCATGATGCCATAAAATTCGGTAATTATGTTGTGGAAAATGGGGCAGGAGAACCGCTAGCAAATGCAACTCATAATGTTTGCAATGCTTATTACCATTTGGGGAATTATGACGATTGCAATTCCTATCTCGAAAAGTATAGTCATTTCCCGTATCCTTTCGTCAAAGAGAATGTTGAATTAATGACTGCCTTTCTTAACGGGAAGAAAGGGAATATTGAGTCCGCCATTACTCAGTTTAATAACTGTTTAGATAACCTGTCCTCATATAATTTGATTCATGCCGTAACTGAATTAATGGAACTATATCTCTATAAAAACGATCTTGTTGCAGCAGATCAACTCCTTATGTATGAAGAACAAATAATTGAGAGCATCACTCAACCACGAACTACGCCATATGAAAGGTCAAGATTAGCGCACTACTTTCGCATCAAAGGACAATTGTTAACTCGTAAAGAACATGAAAAAGACGCTGTTGATAGTTTCTTGAAAAGTACATTAGAGTACGTAAAAATTGGTCGTTTTACTGAAGCTTTTGAATCATTGTCGTTTGTGACGCAATCAATGATACATAATCAGTCAGTTTTCAATAGTGAGATAATCAAAAAAGTTAACAATCTTTTACAAAAAATTGCTGCAAAATAATTAAGGAGGAATATGGTGTCATGAGAAAACGAAAACTTCTTTTCATTGCCTCTCTTCTAGTTTTTGGAGCAATCAGCATGGAGCATATTGTTTCATACATCGATGCCCCGTGGATAACTAACTTCTAATGCATATAACATCTTAAAACACTAGTCATGGCCGCCATTCGTTGGTGGGGTACCATCATTAATTAAGATTAAGAAAGGATTGGTAACATGAAATAGTTATTTTCGAAAGCACCGATTCTTTTACTGGCAATGTTGCTGATAGTTTTAGGGGCTGCACTCACTCCCAGCGTTGTCTCTGCAGATCCCCCTTGGATCAAGCCATCGGTCTATAGCAGCAATAACTCGTTCGACAGATAGAAATTTGAAAAGTCTCTTCGAAAGGAGATTGATGTATTATGACGCCTTTATGGGCGTCTTTTTGTGTTTTATGTATAAAGTTGTTGCATAATAATCCAGAATCAAGTCATATTTACCAACTTCATCTATAATCAAGTCAAATAATACAGTTTATGGATGAGGTGTGGAAATGAACCATCAACCGGTATACAAAGGCGATTTAATCCCTTTTACTTATAGCTATGAGAAAGCTGGCTGTTTAATTGAAATCATTGAGAGCACCCGACAGGAGCTTATAGAAACGGCCACGGAAAAAAAGTGTCTTACCGATGAAACCGTTGTAAGATTAAGCCAAAAGTTGGACACATACCTTTTGGAGTTTCAAAGAAGGAGCTGCGGCTAGAAAAAAAGGATCTGATATTCCGGATTATTAGGGGAAGGTGAAGCTGTGAATACCGGTGCTGTAAAGCCTAAAAGCTTGGGGGAGTTAATTAAGCATTATCGGCAAATGAATAGCGAAATTGCAGATCAGTATACTGAGATTGAGCATAAACCTGAAGTCATATACTCTATTTTACAGACCGAATTGGGAACACTCGAGCATCCATCATTAATACCCGAAATAGCCGCCAAATTTCTTGAATTATCAAATGGCATGGAGGGAGTAAAAGAGCTGTGCAGAGTAACAGACTCGATAGATGATACCGCCATTCAATTAGCCGTGTACAACTTAATTATTGATTACTCTCGCTCTCATGGAATGATGCCCTATATTGCCAAGGGATTATACCGAAAATACATGATCGAACGAAATGATTTCAGTAAATTGAAAGAAACCTATCAACTGGGTAAGTGTGCATTGGACTATGTACAGTTTCTGAGCGACAAAGAACGAATTATATTTTATTATTCAATAGGTGTTCATGCTGACAGCTTAATGAACTATGATGACTCTGTACCCTATATGAAATATGTGGTGGAGAACGATAACTCAGAAGATGGTGCATATAGAGCGAATGCTTATCTTAGCCTATGCAATTCTTCCTATAATACTGGTGATTACAGGGCGAGCCAGGTATATCTAAATGAGTACAGTAAGTACTCTTTTTCGTATGTAGCCGATAATGTGCATTTTATGTCGGCTTGTATAGATGGCAAGATGGGGAACGTGGATAGTTCGATTTCCAAGTTGCGTTCTTATTTACAAAATACTTCTGAATACAACCTTATTTATGCTGTTGCTGAACTACTTGATCAATATTTACAAAAAAAAGACTTTCATTCAGCAAAGAAGCTTCTTGTCTATGAAGAACAAATGGTGAAGTCGCTGGAGGATATGCGCACAACGCCTTTTAAACGAGCGCTGTTAGCTCGTTTTTACAAGAATATGGGGGATATCTTGTATCACGAAGATATGGACAAATCGTTGGAATATTACAAGAAAAGCGTTTTGGAATATGCGGGGATCGGGCAGTATGACAATTCGCTGCATAGTCTTAGCTATATTTTTCAGGCCATTGCGAAAGGTGTCATAGTAGATAAGGAGACCTTAAAAGAACTTGATTCCGCCATAAAATCAGTGGGACAACTCTTATGGTCCAGATCAGCATATCTGGTAGAGATGGCATCGCGGTGTTCATGGGAAGTAGCCAGATGAAAAGGGAACCTAAATATATTCAAACGCCTCAGAATGTTGAAAAACCCTGTCCTTTTGTAAGGTACAGGGTTTCTCACATGAAAAGGACTCAGGTTACGAACCTTCCGATGAACCCGGACACAGTTTTTTCGTACGTTTCCCGATCCATCCGGTATGCTTCTCCATGTCCGGCTTTCGGAACGATGAATAGCTCTTTCTCGGCTGGGCAATTTTCGTAAACTTTATGCACCATCTCCGTCGGCACGAACGTATCGTTGGCCCCATGAATGAAGAGAGTCGGCGTTTTCGACTTTTTCACCTGCTCCAGCGCGGAGGCTTCTCCGAAAAAGTAACCAGCCCGCAGCCTGGTCAACAGGCTGGTAGTATCCACGATCGGAAATGCCGGAAGATGATACATGCGCCGCAGCTGGAAGGAAAGCTGATCCTTCACGGAGGTATAACCGCAGTCTTCGACGATGGCTTTCACGTTCGGCGGCAAATCCTCGCCGCTGGTCATCATCACGGTTGCCCCTCCCATCGACACGCCGTGGAGAACGATTTGCGAATTCGTCCCATTCGCGTCCAGAACCCTCTGAATCCATTTCAAATAATCCTTACGCTCGGGCCAGCCGAAACCGATATAATGGCCTTCGCTTTCCCCATGCCCCCGAGCATCGGGGAGCAGGATGTTGTAGCCTAATTTATCGTGGTACATTCTGGCGTAACCGCTCATTTGCGTGGCGTTCCCGGAATATCCGTGCGCGATGATGACTGTTTTGTCCGACGGCTTGGATGCCGGTAAATAATACGCCTTCAGATGAATGCCGTCATCCGAGTCCATCTCCCAGCGCTCAAAGCTTTGGTTGTTCCACCATTCCTTGTCCGCCCGCCTGGTTTCCTTCGATTCCTCCAGCTCCGGACTGGTTTTCAGGTCGGGATTATCGCTCAAAAAGTCCTTCGAAGCGCGCGCAATTGCCACGTGATAAAAGTAAAAGCTCCCCGCGGTAAGGATGACAATGATAAATACAATTAAGGAAATAAAGCCTGTCACCATTTTTTTCTTCAATTCTGTTCTCTCCTAGTAAACTCTCATGTTAGTTATTTTAATATATCATAATGATCTTCGTCGTTTCCATGCTGCCGAGACTTGCTCGATAGCCTGAGAGACCTTTTCTTTCGCTAACCAGCGCCGAGACGTTAACTAAAAAGTTCAGTATACATTTCTATTGACATTATTTTCTGACTAGAGTAATATATCTGGAAATTACATGTTTTGTTGTGAAGAGAAAGAGTACGTTATAAGTCTTGTTCCCCAGATAACTGGTGATTCGATGAAAGCCAGTGTCGAGGTTATAACTGAAAATCATCTTATATCTCTCGTCTCTTAATGAGACGAGGTTTTTGTTTTTATCTATCAAAAATAAGTTAGAGCAGGTGAAGGTGCATGAAGAAACTATTATTCGTAACAGATTTATACTATGTCGCAAAAGGAAGAAATTATTATGAGGAGGATCTGTTCCTTACTTCGAAACTTAGAGAAAATTTTCACTTGGTCATTTGTCATCCGGAAGACACGGAAACATTTGAGAAAGATTTTGACTTAATTGTGTTTCGCAATGCCGGTCCAGTAGCGAATTTCAAGGATAAATATCAAGCATTCCGAAATAGAGTCGTTTCGGGCCATTTAAAAACATACAATTCATTTGACGGAAAGGCTGATATGAATGGAAAAGAATACTTAATCGAGTTAACAAATGCTCATTTTCCTGTCATTCCAACAATTGATACGCTTGATTCCCTGGATAAGCTCCCAGATGCAGAAACCTATATTGTAAAACCGAAAGATGGTGCGGATTCCATTGGCATGGAATTAGTTACGAAAGATAAATTGAGTGAAAAAGTGAATTCGGGCTTAAAAAATACATTGGTACAACCATTTATTAACTTTGAATATGAAGTCTCATTTTATTTTATCGATAAAGGATTTCAGTACGCTCTTTATGCGCCAGATAAAAATAAAAGATGGGAACTAAAAGAATATATACCTACTGAAGAAGATGTAGCTTTTGCTAAACGATTTATCGAATGGAATAATCTTAATTGGGGAATCCAGCGAGTCGATGCCTGTCGGAATGAACAAGGAGAGCTTTTATTAGTCGAATTGGAAGATCTAAACCCGTATCTGTCCTTGTTAGAATTGAGTGATGAAACACGCCAGAACTTTGTAGAAGCATTGAAAAAATCATTACAAAAAGCTCTTCAACATGAACAGAGCCTTTAAAAAGGCAGCTTTATAATATCACGGGGAGGCAGCGAATCCTGCACAGATGCAGGAATTTTCACTAGTTCAGCTGCTATCTGATGCCAATCCTGCAAAAGTGCATCATTTTCGCCGATTTTTGCTTTCTATCCGCTGACATGGCTTCAATTCCTGCAGTTTTGCAGGAATTCCAGTGATGGAGGGAACGCCCCAAGGGAGTGCTGTAGTTTTGCAGTTTTTTCGGCAAGCCGCGCTGCAAGAAGCAGCGGGGCTTTCTGATTGCAGAATGACTTTTGGGACGGCCCCTAGCAAAGGCGGTTCATTCAACTTCACTTCGCATTCGGCGCTTCAAATCCGTAATCGCGCTCGACCTTGCACACTCTCGTTTTATAGGTTCGGTACCATTCTGCCATTCCTTTACGCTGCGCAACGAGATGTCTCTCGTTTTGCTTCCATTTTCGGATCGCTTCGAGAGAATCCCAATAAGACACCGTGATGCCTACACCTTCCCGCGCGCTTTCCACACCCAGGAACCCCGGTTGTAGCGATGCAAGCTTTACCATTTCCTCGGCCATTTCAGCATAACCATGATGCTCAGCTGTTCGTTCAGAAGTGAAAATAACTGCATAGTATGGTGGCTGTGGGGTTTGGGCAATCCCGCTCATAAAGAAATCCCTCCAAGCAACAATAGAATGTTATTGATAAGCAAATCATCTCCAAAACTCAATGATAGAACTTACGTTCGTAAATGTCAAAATGAAATTTTGTACAGTATAAGGGAACTTGACACTGAATAACGGATACGAATCCAGGATTCTCTCCAGAGAACCGGAGGATACTAGACTACGAAGGAGGATCCCATTCAAAAGATCCCCTTCATTATTATAACGAATGAGAACACGCGGTAATCTTCTACAATCCACGCAGCAGATGAAGAGGCTTGGTTCGGAACGTTTGGAGGGAAGCGAGCAGTGTCACGACCGCGGAGGACACCAGGGATAGCGCAATGCCAATGCCGCACCAGGTAAGGCTGATATCAATATTCCCTTTCACGAATAGACTCAAGGCAAGCACGGCAAAAATGAAGCCAAGCGCAGAGCCGATCACTCCGGCGATAAAGGCAAGTATCAGGTTTTCGGTCAGGATGGAGCGCAGCAAACGGCCGGTGGACCATCCGATGGTCTTGAAAATGGCGACATCTCTTTTTTTCTGGATGAGCGAGATAACTGCCTGGTTCCCGATCATCAGAATCGCGGTCGCGAACGAAAACAATGCAATCGTGGAAAAGAAGGTGCTTTGTGTGCTAAGCGTCTTCTGCAAGCTTTCGATCACGGTTCCATTCACAGAATAAGCGACAGCGGAGGAGGGTAAGGACTGGTTGAGCGCCGCCATCGTATTCTGGAGCTCTCGGGCTGATGCTTCGACGTAATAGATGATACGCGTCGGTTGTCCATACGCTTCCAGCGTGCTCATCGGGATACGGATGCCAGCCGTCTTGATCGCACCGGATTCGAAGAAACCGACAATCTCCAGACGAAGCTGGTGGTTGTTCAGCGTTACTTCCACGATATCGCCTGCTGCGATGCCCACATCCTTGGCGTAATCCTCCAGCAATACAGCGGATAGCTTACCATCGTCATCGGCTTCCAGATCACGGCCTGCCTTGATCGTATAGGCACGGTCGCTAGAAGACGGATCAATGCCTTGAATCGAGACATCGGTGCTATCCAAGTAAGATAATTTACCCCGTTCTCCGGCCGCACGGAATTTCTGGACGGCCTCTTCTCCATTGATGCGGGAGAAGACTCCCTTCATCTCATAGCTTTTGTTGTACTGCTCAATGCCGGGCGTGTGCTGCAAGGCCAATTGTACGGCTTGCCCATCCTTGACCGCAGCGGAGAGAATCAGGTTGCCCTTCAACTGCTGCTCCATTTGATGTTCCACGGAGGTAACGAGATTGTCGGTAAACAACTGACTCGCCACCACTGACAGTACGGCAACGGATAACGTAACCGTCAACAGCGCATTGCGCTTATATTCGGAACCTAGATTGTGAAGCGGGATGAACCAGCCAGATGGGGCGATATGCTTCAGCAGGCCCAGCAAGCGATAGAACAGTCCGTATAAGCGAGTGAACAGCATAACGACTAGCATCATGACGCATAAGATGATTACCGACAGGACAAAGGCGGTGATCCATTTCAACGCTGCCGCATCTTGGCTGCTGGCAAGCAGCGTCTCGTGAAGGTAGACCCCAATCTCCAGACAGACGATGAGAAACAGGCGCAGCTTCACCCGGAAAGGAAGCTTGCGGCTGATGGGGATGGAACTGGATTGCTGCAACAGTTCCAACGATGACACGTGCATCGATCTGTAAATGGGCGGCCAGGCAGAGATGAGCGCGATACTGATACCGACAGTACAGGTAAAGACAACAGCCTGCCAAGAGAACTGCCATGCCAAGGGTAGTCCGAGCATCTTGGCGATATACGCGGTCAGTCCGACTCCGAACAGACTGCCTGCCGCAATTCCCGCTGCGGTGCCTAAGATTCCAATAAAGGCTGCTTCAAGCAAAAAGTAGCAGGCGATGCGACGCGCTGTCATGCCGATTGATTTCATGATCGCGATGTCACGCTGACGGGAAGACACCAGGATGGTCATCGTATTGAAAATGGTGATGCCCGCAATCGCAATCGCTAGCAGGGAAAAAAGCTGCATAACGAGTAAGGTCCCCTTCGAATCGGCGCTCGCCTGCACTTTTTTGTCCTCGATATCTATGGCCTGGCTGCCGATAATTCGCGTTTGAATCTGTTCCTTGATATCCTGTGAAGCGCCCGGATCATGGAGACGGATGAACGCTTCGTTGATCGTCCCTGCGGGCAGGCCCATCAACTCCAGGCTTTTTGGATATGATATATAAGCCATTCCCCAGAAGCTGCTATCCGTATAGCTCTCTTGTACCCCATCCACCAACCCTTTGACGCGAAAGGAGCTTAGGGAACCGTCGTTGTGATTGACGAAAGAGACGGTGTCGCCAGGACTTGCCTGGAGACGGTCGGCCGCCTGCCGTGACAGCAGCACTTCATCCGACTGTAGTCCGCGCAGCAGGGGGAACTGCTCTTCACCATAAAACGGGTACACATCCGGATCGATCCCTTTCATTACGATGTTCGACGTCTTGTGGGAGGAAATAATCATTGTTTGCGACACGTAAGCTCCCGTGAGCGCTTGGCGATCTGACTCGGCTATAATATGCTGCATGGCGTTCAGTGTCGTCGGTTGAAGATAGGATCGCACGGCGATATCGGCGCCTAGCAACTGCTTCGCGGATTGATTCACAGATTGGGGCACCAGTTGAGTCAGTGTTGTCATGCAGTAAAAACCAGCCAATCCAACAGCAATGGACAGCAGGGTAAAGAGAGTGCGAAGAGGAGTTCTAATAAGACTTCGCATAGCAGAATGAAACATCATCTGGATCACGTCCTTTTCTGGAAATTAACGATTTCCTGCTGAATCATGCCGTCCGAGAGATGGATTACCCGATCCGACATACTGGCTACATGCGAATCATGAGTGGCCAGGATAAACGTCATATGTAAGCGATCGCGAAGAGAAAAGATCAGATCCAGGATGAGCTCTCCTGTCTTCCGGTCCAGATTTCCGGTAGGCTCATCAGCGATGACAACCAACGGATCATTGGCAAGCGCGCGAGCTATGGCCACGCGCTGCTGCTGCCCACCCGATAAGCGTGTAGGCAAGTGATGCATGCGCTCCTTCATGCCGACGAGCTCCAACAGCTCCCTGGCCCGTTGCTGCATTTGCCGGCGGTTTTTTCCTTTGGTGGACATCATGGGAAGCATGACATTCTCGAGAGCGGTCATCGTGGAGATCAGGTTGTAGGATTGAAAGACAAACCCGATCTTGTTCGCCCGGTAGCTGGCCAACTGTGTCTCCGTTAGATGGGTCACATCCTGACTTTGGATGAACAGATGTCCATTTGTAGGAAGATCCAAGGTCCCTAATATTCCCAAGAATGTTGATTTTCCGCTGCCGCTTGGACCCATGATGCTTATAACTTCACCTTTGTGGAAGGCGGCGCTGATCCCTTTGAGGATACCCAGATGTTCTCCTTCAGTTTCATAACCTTTGAAGATGTTGAAGGCTTGTACGATTGGTTTCATAGTTAGCGTCCTTACTCCTTTTTTATTTGTGAAATTTTCCTTACTATAAAGTCGGACGATGATTCAATGGAAAAATACGTCAAACAAACTACATTCTTGAATCTTGTCGCGGACAAGGCTCCCGACGCCCACGTCAACCGATAAAAGCGGCCTTCATTGCTTACGCAAGAAGGCGTGCTGGCCGTTGAATGAATGACGGAAAATAAGAGGCAGTAGAGTGACCGTCAGGAACCGCTGCCTCTTGTGAATCCTTTTATATCTGGACTTTTCATTTCCTTTGGCTTCGCTTGAGCGGAAGCCGATTCTTTTTTCAAGGCCAATATCAAGATCATGCCCAGGATACAGGCGGCGCCGACCCATTGGAACCATCCGAACGGTTCATTCAGCCACAAGACGGTTGCGAATACAGCCGCCAATGGCTCTAAGCTGCCGAGAAGGCTTGTTTCTTTTGGCAACAGACTTTGCAAGCTTTCGATATAGAACCAAAATGCAAGCATCGTACCGAAAATAATAACAAAAAACAAATAGCCATAAGCTTCGGCCGTTAAGCTGTGGAAGTCCATGCGCCATGGCGGATGGATGAAGCTTAAGGCGACACCGCCCAAGACCATCGCCCAGCCGACAATGACAAGGGAATCATACTGCGCGAGCAACGGAACCGCATATAAAGTATAAAAGGCCAGCGCGACTCCAGATAACACACCCCATACGATGGCAGGTGCCGGCACCGACAGCTGAGAGATTGAACCATTTGTCAACAAAAAGAAGCAGCCTGCCAAAGCAAGAGAAACGGTAAGCACATCCTGCCGCGTTAGAACGGATTGTCTGCGAATCAGGGAGTACAGAATGATCATGACCGGTGCTAAATACTGCAACAGCGTGGCAACGGCCGCATTGCCATGTTGAATGGAGGCCATATAGGTGTATTGAACCGCAAGCATGCCGAATAATCCGAAAATAATGAGCCGACAAGCAGTCTTTCTATTTTTCCATACCCCTAAAATCTGTGAACGTTCTTTTCGGCAGAACTGAACGGTTAACAGGAGAACGCCAGCGATAAGCAAGCGAGTCGTGACAAGCCAATTGACCTCAATGGCGAATTGTTGAAACAGTTTTTGGGCAACTGTTCCTCCGATGCCCCACAGGATTGCCCCTGTGATAACTAGAAATAACCCCATTCTTCTCGTATTTGTCTTCCTCATTGAACCATCACCCTTAAATCCAATAATAGTGATATAATAAGGGAAAAATTCGGAAATTAATACTTCAATCGAATGAAAAAATATCAAGATATTGAGGCGGTTATGTGCAAATTAAAAATTTCAAGATTGACCACAACTTGAGAGAGCTGACCGAGCATCGCACAGTGGAATTGCCGATTGCCTGTTATGAGACAACGATTAACCAAAATATCAATGGTTATATACCGCTTCATTGGCATGATGAATTTCAATTTGTGCTGATCCGCAAAGGCGAAGCCGTCTTTCAAATCAATGAAGAAAAATTAGCGGTTCAAGAAGGAGAGGGGCTCTTCATCAACAGCGGCTGTCTTCATATGGCTGAAGATAAGCATCACTCGGGCTGCGTTTATCTCTGTTTAAACGTATCCCCGCAATTCGTGCTGCCGCAAGAGCTTAATGCGAACTATGTGTATCCTTACCTACATGCGACGAATTTGCCATACGTATACTTGAATGCACATGAGCCGTGGGGGAACAACATTTTAGATGCCATCAGCAAAATTCATCAATGGATTACACAGAAAACGCCTTACTATGAAATCGACATCAACCTGCAGCTCACGTTCATCTGGAAAAACTTAATCGTGAATGGCTTTCCGTTAGAATATGATCAGACGGCCATGGTCAAGAGTGAGCGAATGAAGCAAATGTTACAATGGATACACCTCCACTATGCGGAGAACATCAGGCTGGACGACATTGCCAGAGCGGGTCAATTAAGCCGTTCCGAATGCTGCCGGTATTTTAAGCGAATGCTGAAAACAACGCCGTTGAGCTACGTGCTAGCTTATAGAATTCAAAAAAGCTTAGTCTTATTGCAGCACGCCGACGCCAATGTGACGGAAGTTTCCTATCAAGTCGGATTTAACAGCACGAGTTACTTCATTGATAAATTCCGGCAGACGATGAACATGACCCCGTTCGCCTACAAAAAATCGAGCTTAAACAAAGAACAACCGGAATCGCGAGGCATAATTAATGAACAGGAGTACACGCTACATTCATTAGAACATAGGAAAAAGGAGATACGATGACAGAGAATAGAGCAATCCCGGAAGGATGGAACTTCGATAACAGTTATGCTCGACTGCCGCAGTTATTCTTTACGAGGCAGAATCCTACCCCAGTGCGGTCGCCGAAGCTGATTATTTTTAACGAAAAGCTGGCGGAATCCCTTGGGCTGAATGCCCAGGCACTGCACAGCGATGACGGAGCGGCGGTGTTCGCCGGCAACCGGATTCCCGAGGGAGCCGCGCCGCTTGCCCAGGCTTATGCGGGGCATCAGTTCGGGCATTTTACGATGCTGGGGGACGGACGGGCGCTGCTGCTCGGCGAGCAGATGACGCCCATGAAGGAGCGGTTTGACATTCAATGGAAGGGCTCGGGCAGGACGCCCTACTCCCGCCGAGGCGATGGCCGCGCGGCTCTAGGGCCGATGCTGCGCGAATATATCATCAGCGAAGCCATGCATGGACTTGGCATTGCGACCACCAGCAGCCTGGCCGTCGTGACGACCGGCGAGCCGGTGTACCGCGAGACCGAGCTGCCTGGCGCGGTGTTGACCCGCGTGGCTGCCAGTCATCTGCGCGTGGGCACATTCGAGTACGCTGCGGAATGGGGCACGGTTGAAGATCTGAGAGCTCTGGCCGATTATGCCTGGCAGAGACATTTTCCGGAAGCTGATGAGGGCGAGAACCGTTATCTATCCCTGCTCAGGGAAGTCGGCAAGCGCCAGGCCGGATTGATTGCCCAATGGATGCTCGCGGGCTTCATTCACGGGGTGATGAACACCGATAATATGACGATTAGCGGCGAGACTATTGATTACGGGCCATGCGCCTTCATGGATGCCTATGATCCGGCGACGGTATTCAGTTCCATTGACGTTCAGGGCCGCTATGCTTACGGCAATCAGCCGTATATGGCCGCATGGAACCTCGCGAGACTGGCCGAGGCCTTATTGCCGCTTCTGCATGACCAGCAGGAGCAGGCTGTCGAACAGGCCGAGAAGGAGATTGCGGCGTTCACCAAGCTATATCAACGTCACTGGCTTGCGGGAATGCGGGCGAAGCTGGGGCTGTTTAACGAAGAGGCGGAAGATGAGGCCCTGATCGAAGAGCTTCTCGAGCTGATGGAGAAGCATTCGGCCGATTATACGAATACGTTCCGAACCCTGACTTTGGGTGAATCGGAGGAGTCGGGGCTGTTCGGGACCGGCGAATATGCGCAGTGGCATGAGCGGTGGCAGGCGAGACGGGGCAGGCAGGAGGAGACTCCAGACTCCTCCCATCAATTGATGCGGAACAGCAATCCGGCGGTTATCCCGCGCAACCACCGGGTCGAAGAAGCGCTCGAAGCAGCGGTTGAGCAGGGAGACTACAGCGTGATGGAACGGCTGCTGGCGGTACTCGCGAACCCTTACGCATACTCCCCGGAACAGGCTGAATACGCCACTTTGCCGGACCCGTCCTCGTGTCCGTACCGGACCTTTTGCGGCACCTGAACGATTGTCACATTGAAGTATGAGGGAGGCGAAGCGGAACGAGCGTTCTTGCATCGCCTTCCCGATTTTTGCAGTAGAATAGAAAGAACAGGTTAGGGATAATCCTGCGATCCAGGGCCGCTGCTTCCCGGATTAGCGGCGAGAACGGTAGAGACAGACGTTGCCGAACCCGCGGACAGCCTGAGGGCGGCCGCATGCAGAGCATGATACTAAGCGGCGGCCCCCTTGGGCTGCATTCCCCTTGCTACACTCTAGCTTCGGAACCAGGAGCAGATAACATCCAGGCTCGCAGCCCTTGATACCGATCTTCCGCAGAAGTGTCGCCCTGTGCCATCACCCACGCGATGTGTCCGTCCGGGCGAACGAGCAGCGCCTCGATGCATTCCAGCATCCTCGATTTTGGCGGTGACGACGCGGATATGAGAATAGGCGCATGATTCCAGCAGATCCTCCGGAAGCGAACCGGATCCTGGATGATGAATAAGCACGAATTGCCCGCCATGCATCAGTTGATAGAGCGTCGGACGAGCGCCATCTGGCAGGACGAGCCTCAGATTCGGGCAGCGCCGGCCTATCCACGGATTCGTGCCTGTGCCCGGAAGAGGCTGATAAGCGATGTAGGTCGCTCCGATCTGCTCCGCCATCGACCGATTTGCGTCAGGGAAGGAGAGGAGGCGCGATACCAATTGTCTGAGGGCGGTTCCCGTCTCCGAGAAGTCGGTCATCAGTTGACCCTGGGCTCTCGTATCGGCGAGAAGTTGCCGTCCTGCTTCATGTCTCTCGGCATGGTAGCTGTCCAGCAGCCAGTCGGCCTTCGCTTCATCTCGGAGGGCGGCCGCCAGCTTCCAGCCCAGATTGAATGTGTCTTGAAGTCCGACATTCAAGCCTTGCCCTCCAGCCGGGAAATGGATATGGGCCGCATCGCCAGCGAGAAATACCCGGCCAGCCCTGTATATTTCCGCTTGCCGATTGGCATCGCCGTATCGGGACAGCCAGACGGTGGAACGAATGCGGAGCGTCTTGCCGGTAATCCGTTCGATCCCGCCCTGCAGCTCTTCAAGCGTGACCGGCACATCTGCAGGCAGATGCTGATGGAGCGGGTCGATGATCGCGAACCGGTAGGTCTCCTTGCCAAGCGGAACCATGAGTAATAATCCATGCTTGTTGGTCATGGATAGAAATGGGTGCTCCGGCGGTTCCTCCGGCACGATGTCGCCTAAAATGCCCGTCGAAGCCGTGTCGGTCCCCGGGAAGGGAATGCCCGACTGCTGACGAACGAAGCTTCGCGCTCCGTCTGCTCCGATCACATACCGTGCCTCCAGCAACATGGCTCCATCCCGACTATGCGAGTGAACGTGAACCGCTTGAGCATCCTGTGTTAATCCGGTAACTTCATGCCCCCGCCATATGGCTGCCCCAAGCTCTCTGGCACGCTGCTCCAAAAGCTCCTCCGTAACAAATTGGGGAATCAATAACGTAAAGGGATAATCCGTCTCCAGAGCATCGAACCGCAATCGGGTCTCCAGATTGGCATAATGGCCCGTCGGCAGCGTTTGTCCCCGGGCAAGGAAGCGATCCGCGATTCCTCGCATCGCCATCAGCTCCAGGGAGCGAGAATGAAGGGTAAGCGCCCGTGAATTCCGCACCCGTTCCGTGCGACGTTCGAGCACAAGTGCGTCAACGCCGGCGAGCGCCAGCTCACAGGCAGCCATCAGTCCTGCCGGACCGCCTCCGACAATGATAACATCAGCCTTTTTCATACCAGTCACGCTCCATTCTTTTAGGAAGATATAAAAGTCAAATAATATTGTTTCAAATGAAACAATATTATTGTTGCATGGAGTGTCCAGTATGTCAAATTCAGGAAACAGTCGAACTCCTGTTATATGAATTATTCCTATTTTGACTTAGGAAAAGTAGACCCGCATTATGTACAATTATTGTTGTGCGGGAAACAATGATTGTGCGCCCGCAGAATTGTGGATGCACTAGACAATAATGAAAGAGTGTTATAAGATTAAGACTATTTACCTCTTAATGAAGAATTAGGGATTCTGCATGTCGTAACTGAAAACGTAAGGGTAAGGGGCGGTGATACAATTTCTACATGAGACTTTGAAAGACTTTATGAGGGACGTTTAGACGCTCATTTAAACATTTGGATTAGACCAAAATGGGTGTGTAAAGATTAAGGGGTATCCACTATATTTTGTGATGGGGTGAACATAATGATTTATCGTAAAGCAGAAAAAACAATAGAAACGGATCGATTACTTCTACGTCTATTTAAAGAATCGGATGCACAAAATGTTACTGAATTATGTAATAATTATAATATATACAAAAGCACATTGACTTTACCATTTCCCTATACTTTAGACTGTGCTCTATCCTGGATTGCAAATCATGAGCAAAACTTTGAATCAGACCGAATGTATGAATTCGCTGTAACCGACAAAAATAGCGGACAGTTATACGGCGCTATTGCTATTTCCAATCATAAACCATACAAAAACGGTGAAATTGCTTACTGGATAGGAGAGCAATATTGGGGGAAGGGATATGGAACCGAAGCAGCCAAAGCAGTGATCGAATTTGTATTTAAAGAGAAGAATTACCATCGCGTTTATGCACGTTATCTTAAATCGAATCCCGCATCCGGAAAGATCATGGAAAAGTGCGGAATGACATACGAAGGTACTCTAAAAGATCATGTTTATAAAAACGATTCTTTCGAGGATCTTGTTTATTATGGAATTATTAATCCGATGAAATAAGGATACTTTATTAGACGGTCCCCCTGATCCTCAACGTTCGACTTGCCGAATTACTGCAAAAGTGCAGTTTTTCCTTATGGCGTATATTCCGTTACAGGGATTCCTTCAAAGCTCAGGCTGGTGGAAAACCCCTGTTTTTTAAGAAGGGTTGGAGATGTCCATTTATTTAATCATTACTTGGCACCCAGAGCGTTTTAAGCCGATTTTTTCTGCTGAGAGACGAGATCCACCATATAAAATGAAGTGGTGAAAATTCCTATGGACTTTTCAACGGCCTAATTTCACGGGACCCAAGAGACCGCGTCGGATCCTGGGGGCATCATCGCCTTCAGGGGGCATCATTGCCTTCAGGAGCATCGTTGCCTCATGGGGCCTGAACATGTGGAGGGAATTGCTGCTATTTTACAGGAATTTCGGCTCAATGAGTCCACATCCCGAGGAATTGCTGCATATCTACATCATTTTAGCCCTTTTGCTTAAAGTGGAAGAGAAACGGGTGAAATTCCTGCAGTTTTGCAGGATTCCCTTTCTGGAAAAGTCGTCTATATCGAATTGCTGTAGTTGCGCAGGATTTCGCTTACCGAATAGGCGTAGAAATCGTGCAGTTTTGCGGATTTCGCCTACCGGATAGGCGTGTCTAGGGGAATGGTGCAGTTTAGCTCCATGAATTTCAGTCTAGTCAACAGGCAGAAATCAAAAAAAATGGTGAAAAGGATGCTTATTGCAGAAATTTCATAAAATATCGGCTCAAGATAGGATAATGGAAAAACGGCTGACATGCAGCCGTTTTTTTGTGCTTGGGAAGAGCCGAGGAAGTTTAGGCCGTGCCTGATTCACGATTGAGCGATGCGGCCATGGGACATTCAATAACAGGATAATCCAATGATGCGGCGATGCCCGTCCATCCGGTAACGGGTCGAACCGAAGGAAAGGGGGTTCCGGTTCATGAGTCCTATTCGACGTGTGGAGAGAGCGGCAAGATCAATTATTCAGCGCTCTGCTGGCGTATGTTCAGATTTCATTCATCGCTCTGTTCCTAGCCTTGATGATCGCAGTTCCGCTCGGCATCCATAAGACGCGCCGTCCACCGATGCCGCGCCAATCTACGAACAGGTGAGGGGAGGATGACAAGCATCTGTCCCCGCATTATCAGGGCGTGCCGCTTATGCGCAGCGGCAGCCATACAGCGAAGCGGTATCCGGAGCTGATTGAAGCCTTGAGCCGGCTTGCAGGCTCTATTACGGATAACGAGGTGCGCGAGATGAATTATCAGGTGAATGCGGAGGGTAGAAGCGCCCGGGATGTCGCGAAGCAATTTTTGACGAAGGCGGGGCTGCTGTAAGGCAGGTTGGATTTATCTTTATTTCGAGATATAATGAAGAAGAAGGCAAATATAGGTTGGCAGTCAGGAGGAATGACAGGATGAAAGTGGAGATATGGTCGGACGTTGCATGTCCATTTTGTTATATCGGGAAGCACCGGTTCGAAGAAGCGTTGAGCCAGTTCGGGCACGGGGATAAGGTGGAGGTCATTTACCGCAGCTTCCAGCTCGACCCGAATGCGGAGAAGCATCCAACGAAGGATGCGTATACGGCAATCGCCGAGAAATACGGTGTCAGCCGAGAGCAGTCGATCGCCATGCACGAGGATATTGTCCGTCAAGGCAAGGAAGCGGGGATCGATTATCAATTCGATTCGATGATTATGACCAATACGATGGATGCGCACCGCCTGATTCATTTCGCCGGACAGTACGGGAAGCGGGAAAAGGTGGCCGAATTGCTGTTCAAGGCGTACTTCACCGATGGGAAAAATGTCAGCGAGAAGGATACGCTGCTTGCCGTTGCCGCCGAAGCGGGACTGGAGCGGGAAGCGGCCGCGTCGATGCTGGAGAGTGAGCAATTCACCTTCGAGGTCGAAGAGGAGATGCGCGAAGCGAACCAACTAGGCTGCCGCGGCGTGCCGTTCTTCGTCTTCAACCGGAAGTATGCGGTAGGCGGTGCCCAGAAGCCGGAGATGTTCCTCGAAGTGCTGGACAAAGCATGGAGGGAAGAGAACCCGTTGACGGTATTGACTCCGGAAGGCGGCGAAGGGTTGTGCACGGACGATTCATGCGGGATTGGGGAAAAATAATCCGGGGATAGCAGCAGGCGGTATTTCCCGGAGAAGGGCATGAGGGAAGCCGATTCCCAGGTGCAGGGGCCAGGTGGAACTCACCTGGTCTCCACGGCCTGCTGCTGCTTTTTTTTCTGGTTCATCCGTTCGGAATGGGCCTTGCCCCAATTATGCATCGCTTCCAGAATCGGCACGAGGCTCTGGCCATATTCCGTGATGGAATACTCGACCTTGGGCGGGACGACCGGGTAGACGACGCGCTGCACGAGATCTTGCTCTTCCAGCTCGCGCAGCTGCAGTGTCAGCATGCGCTGCGTGATGTCGGGATTCAGCCGCTTCAACTCGCTGAAGCGCTTCGTGCCTCCGGTAATGAGCTGCATGAGAATAATCGGCTTCCATTTGCCGACGATGGCATCCAAGGCGACGACGACCTCGCACGGCACTGGATTGTTCTTGTTCATTTCATTCGCTCCCCCTGTATAAAGACGGTATCTTTGGTGATACTACAGCACATAGATGTGCCTACTTATATTAAATCGATCTATCGTTTATTATAGCATGTGTAGGCAATACGATCTTATCGGTAGATGAAGAGGAGTGGTTCAGTTGAGTAAAGAGTTTCTCGACGCAGTCAAGAAAAGACGCAGCATTTATGCTATCAGCAAGGAGTCTGTACTGAGCGACGAGCAGTTGGAGCGCTTGATTGGAGAGGCTGTATTGCATACACCTTCCTCCTTCAACTCGCAGAGCGCCCGCGTCGTCGTCTTGTTGAACGAGCAGCACGACAAGCTGTGGGATTTGACGACCGAGACGCTGCGGCAGGTAGTGCCGGCGGAGAACTTCGGATCGACTCAAGACAAAATGACTGCCTTCCGCAACGGATACGGAACCGTTCTGTTCTTCGAAGATCAAGCGGTGATTCAGGGCCTGCAGGAGCAATTCGCTTTGTACAAAGACAATTTCCCGGTCTGGTCGGAACAGTCTTCGGGCATGCTGCAATTTGTCGTATGGACCGCACTGGAAGCGGAAGGCTATGGCGCAACCCTGCAGCATTACAATCCATTGATCAACGATGCGGTGAGCAAGGAATGGAACATACCGGACACTTGGAAATTGATCGCGCAAATGCCGTTCGGCAAGCCGACCGCAGCACCGGGCGAGAAACAGTTCGCACCGCTCGAAGATCGTCTGAAAGTGTTCAAATAAGCCAAAACACCAACAAGCATCCGCCGACATCCGGATGACAGCAAGAGGCTCAAGCGTCGATTCGCTTGAGCCCTTTTTTGCGTGCGTTATGAAGACCTAATCCTAATCATCGTGATTCGAACAGGAGCTGCGCGTTATCGAGGAAGGGAGGCTTCCTTAGCGACGCGAAGCCGTGGTGGGCGAGACAGGAGGAGAACAAATAGAGCAGAACGAATCGCTAGATTCGTTCTGCTTATAGGCTACAGCTTCGTCAATATGTCAGGACCGTTGTCGGTAATCGCCACGGTATGCTCATACTGGACGCAGATCGAGTGATCCGCCGTCCGGGCGGTCCAGCCGTCACTCTCGACATAGGCGTGATAGTCGCCCAAGGTCAGCATCGGTTCGATCGCGATGACCATGCCCTGCTTCAATCTCGGCCCCGTACCTGAGCGGCCATAATGGGGGATGGGCGGCTCTTCCCACAGCTCCTGGCCGATGCCATGCCCGGTGAAGTCTCTGACATTGCCGTATCCATGGCGGTCGGCGAATGTCTGAATCGCGAAGCCGATATCGCCGACGCGATTGCCGGCGACGGCCTGCTCGATGCCGAGGAACAGGCTCTGATGGCAGGCGTCCATCAGCTGCCGAATATCATCGGATACGGTGCCCACGGCATATGTCCATCCGGAATCGCCATGATAGCCGCGATAATGCGCTCCGATATCGATCGTGACGACATCGCCATCCTCGAGCGGCTGGTCATCGGGGAAGCCGTGACAGATGACATCGTTCTTCGCCACGCAGATCGAAGCGGTGAAGCCGTGATGGCCGAGGAAGCTCGGCACGGCTCCGCGCGAGCGGATATGCTGCTCGACCAGCCGATCAAGCGCTGTCGTCGCGACGCCCGGCTTGATCGCCTCGCCCAGCTTGGCATGGCATTCCGCTACAATTCGCCCGGCCTCTCTCATGAGGCCAATTTCTTCATTTGATTTCAATATTATCATGGACTCTCCTCCTAATCTTCTGTCCGTGTGCAATGATGATCCAGGAAGTCCAGCATCTCCGCCCATGATTCCGCGCAGGCCTCGGCATCCTTGCCGTCGCTTCCGCCGAGCAGCAGCATGCCGCCGCGATGGACGGTGCTGGGCAAGTACGGCGCCTGAATCATATGGCCCGCGTCCGGATAGGAGAGATGCCGGACGGGATAAGGGAATTCCTTCTCTCTCAGCCGCGATGCGGCTACCTCGGAGAAGTAGGTGGAAGGCCAGGTCTTATCATCTCCGCCGGAGATGAGCAGCACCGGTCCCCGGATTCGCTCCAGCGGAATCATGGCGCCGCCCCAGTCCGGCTTCAGCTTGACGCTCTTCTCATACAAGGAGGCGAAGGAGAGCGGTTGCTTCGTGAACCGCCGGCTCAGTATGCGGAACAGCAGCGCCAGATTCATGCGCAGCGGCACGAACGGCAGCGGTTCTCCCTTGTGCGTCCAGGAGGAGGCCGGCGTTCCGCCGACGAAGCTCGAAAATAGATACGGGCTCGGCACGTAGCTTACGATGGGATGAAGCTCCGGATAGGTCGCCCCGAGCAGCAGCGCCAGCTCTCCTCCCTTGGAACGGCCGACGACCGCGATGGACTCGTGGCGGATCCCAGGCTGGGACTTCAGCCAGGAGACGGCCTTCTCGAAGTATTCAAGCGGGATCTCCCTCAGTTGGGAAGGAAGCGGGCCGACCCCGAAATATGCCAGGGCAAGGGCAGCATATCCGCGTGAGGCCAGCAAGCCGGCCATTAATTCATTCACGCCGCCTCCCGAACCGGCCAGTACGAGGACGGCTGGAGGACGCTCTGCCGCAAGGGGCCGGAAGAAGGTGCCCGCTATCCCGAGTTCATCCGGGTCTAGCGGAATCCGTTCCACCTCGTCAGCGATGACTTGCCGGACGATCTGGCGTTCTGCCACGATTGTTCCCTCGGCCTCGGCAGTCAATGTCACCTGAAGCGGATCGGAACCGGCCTTCTGGAAAATCTCCGGATCGGAAGCTGACGGCTTCATGGACCAGAAAAGACCCATCGCGTCGGCCGTCTGGTATGTTCCTTCCAGCGGGGCCTGCCGGCCCAGATCGATAATCCCGCTGTCGTCGCTGCGGAAGACGGCATAGGAGCGCCAGGCTACGCCCTCCTCATCCGTCGTCGCCGCCCGCAGCGTAACGGTACAAGCCGTTGGAGCGTGAGTGACGCGAATGTCCAGCCTGTCATCGAGCAGCGACGTCTCGGCGACTTCGAGCTGAAGCGGATTCATCATGATCATGAATTGCCTCCTTCATCGAGCCTATGCATTATGGCGATTGGTGGTGTCATTTCTTGGGGCCTATGTATCATCCCGCCGCATAGCAGATCTACCGCTTCATTCACCAGGGCGCCCAGCTCCTCCCGGGCGGCCTGCCGGCCAGATAGATTCGCCATTGCGCCGAGGAGGGCTCCCCAGTACAGATCGGCGGCTAGAGAAGGGTCCGATCGGCGTAGAATCCCGGTTGTCATGCCCTCCCGGATCGTACGAATAAGCGAGGGGCGAAGCCGGAGAAGATCCCGCTGCTCCGCGGCCTGCTCGCCGAAGACGGCAGGCAGATCTTCATCGATGCTGCGAGTGAGCAGGACGAACGACGGCTCTTCTACCGCTCGCTGCATATAATAACGGGCATGCCGCTGCAGACGCGCGGCCGGCGCTTCCTCCATGTCCAGCATTCGCCCGGCCCATTGCCGGGTCTGCTCGATGAAGTCGAGAAAGAGAAGCCGGAACAGCTCCCATTTATCCTGATAATAATAGTAGATAGAAGCTCGGGCGACGCCGGCCCGCTTCGCGATCTCATTCATCTCGGCGCGGTGGATGCCCCGGTCAAGATAGACGTCGAATGCCGCCTGGCGAATAAGCTTCATGCGCGCGGCCCGCATTCGCTCGTTCTGTTCCTTCGTTCGCGGCGACATCGGATCACCTCAATTCATTGACGTTGTTGTCAGTTTATTATAGCTTTCACTGACATCGGCGTCAATTTATACGGGTACTGGCATAACAATTGAAGGGGGGGTCTTATAAGCGGTGTAAAATGATTGCGGTGACGGGTCAACAGCGTATGTGGAGGCGGGAAAAATGGCGGCGGGCAAAGCGGTGGAAGAGCGAAATTCTGCGTTAATCAGGCTGTTGGAAAACCCTTGTTTTTTTCGGAGGGGTGATTACCTAATCGAAACTTGGCATTCAGAGCGTCATCGCCTTCTGGAGACATCATAATCTCCTGGGGTTTTAACGTGTGGAGGGAAATGCTGCTATTTTACAGGAATTTCGGCTCAATGAGTCCACATTTCGAGGAATTGCTGCACAGCTACATCATTTTAGGCCCTTTTGAGCTAAGTCGAAGAGAAACGGGTGAAATTGCTGCAGTTTTACAGGATTCCCTTTCTGGTGAAGTCGTCCCTATCGAATTGCTGTATTTGTGCAGGATTTTGCCTACTGAATCAACGTGTCTTGAGAAACCGTGCAGTTTTGAGGACTTCGCCTATCGGATAGACATTTCATTGTACAGTTTTCAGGCACTTCGATCAGATAAAATTTTTCTACTGAGAGACAAGTCCTGATGAAGTGCCCAAAAATCCTTTGGACTTTCTCAACAGCCTGGTTAATGCAGCAATTTTTGCCATTTAAGTTGTTGATTGATGGAATTTCTGCGAGAGTACATTATTTTCATCGATTTTTGTCTTTAATCTATTGGATAGTCTGAAATTGATGCAGTTTTGCAGGAACTTCTGTAACGGAATACACGTCATAAAGGAAAACTGCATATTCACAGTTTTTTCAGCCACTTAGCTGTGAGATGCAGGGGTGGGGCTTTCTCGCTGCAGCTAAAAAACGACTTATTGGGCAGCCCCTTCCACAATATCAGTTCATGATGACTTCACCGCAGTTTGAGGGGGTGTTTTGTTTCCTGCAGCTTGGCTTCCTTCCCTCCGCGCTTCCGCCTCTTCTTTCACTACCCGCAGAAATTCGGGAACATCAGGCCACATCACTGAAAAAGTCGGCTTCGGCGCCATCAATTAGTTCAGCACACTGTTCCGCAAAGACAAGTACATGTCACCAGCCCCATGCCACCGCGAGGTATGATGCGTCACATATCGTTCATAAATGTCCATTCTGTGAAAAATATGTGTCAAAAATCGTAACGATGGTGGTATAATAAAGGTAAAAGCTGCTAATGAGAGACCATCCGTAATCATCACTTTACAGAATGGAGCGGATCATTATGCATTATCGAATTATGTATCCGACAAGGACGAAGGAAGTGCTTGTGGCAACCTTCCTGCTCAGTGCAGCCATGCTGCATGTCGCGTTGATGACCGAACAAACCGTGCCTGCGTTGTTCTTCCTGCAAATGGCTGCCTTGGCGGTGCTCATTGGATCGCTGTGTGCGGAAGTATGCGTGCGCATGAAGAAGCGAACGGCAGACATTCGGGCGGAATCGGATTCCATCACGATTCGGGGGACATTCATACCGGCGGAGGAAGTAGCAGAGATCGTCGTGAAGGGGTATCGCCAAGCCGCTGTAGGCATCCGGCTGAAGGGGAAGAGCTCAATCCCTGGCTATTGCTGCTTCCGGTTCCCGGGAGGGGAGAACGGCGGCATGAGTGAATTGTCCCGTTGGGCCGAACGGCATGGCATCCCGGTGAAGCAGGGTTATTTCATGACCTGGCTGTAGCTGTTTCTATTAGAATGTAAGCCCTTACTTGGCAGCGAAAGAGCATCGCGGCGTTGTGCTGCGATGTTTTATTTTGTCATTTTTCCAATCTCCTATTATACTGAATGTACATTATGAACGGGAGTGTGATTAGCATGCGGCAAAGAACCCTATTGCGAAAGGAGAACACTATGAGAGAAGAAATGAGGATTTTTATAAATGAAAACAATCAATATTGGGATCGTCGCCCATGTCGACGCAGGCAAGACGAGCCTGACTGAACGATTATTGTATGAGACGAAGGTTATCCGGGAGCTTGGCGGGGTCGATTCGGGCAACACGCAGACAGACTCCCTGGAGCTGGAGAGAAGAAGAGGGATTACGATCAAGGCATCGGTCGTCTCTTTCGTCGTTAACGAGGTTAAGATCAATTTGATCGATACACCCGGCCATGCCGACTTCATCGCCGAGGTGGAGCGGGCGTTCGGCGTGTTGGACGGAGCGGTTCTTGTCCTCTCCGCGGTAGAGGGCGTTCAGGCGCAGACGAAGCTGTTAATGGCGGTGCTCGAGAAGCTGGCCATTCCGGTTATCCTGTTCGTGAACAAAATTGATCGGAGCGGCGCGCAGCCTGAGGCGGTATGCAAGGCGATTCGCGAACGGCTGTCCCGCTGCGTTATTCCGCTCTATGGGACCGTGCAGGCGGGGACGAAGCAAGCTAATATTGTCAAAAAACAGTGCGGCAAGGAGAATCCGGACTTCTATGCGCAATGCATCGAGCTGGCGGCCGACCATGATGAACAGCTTCTCGCTTCCTATGTGTACGGCGGCGAGATAAGCGGATCCCGAATCGAGGAGACGATGACCCGTCTTATCCGGGAGGCACGCGTTTACCCGATTCTGGCCGGTTCGGCCATGATCGGGATCGGCATCAACGAGCTGCTGGAAGCCATCGCCCGGTTCATCCCGGCACCGCAGCCGTGCGCCAATGCTCCATTATCCGGAGTCGTGTTCAAGATCGAACGGGCGCACTCCGGCGAGAAAATCGCCTATATCCGCGTCTTCAGCGGAAGCTTCGGCGTCAGACAGACGATTCATGTGAACCGGAAGCAGGCTGACGGACAGATTGAGGCCGCTTCCTATAAGGTTAAGCGGATCCAGCTCTTCGATCGCGGACGGACGGCTGACGCGACGAGCGCGGGAGCCGGCGAATTCTGCAAAGTGTGGGGCTTGAAGGAGGTCCGAATCGGGGATGTCATTGGAACCTGGTCGGAGCGGATTCGAGAGATTCACGTCGCCGCGCCGCAGATGGAATCGCGCATCGAGGCGGTTCCGAAGAGCCGCGATCATACGCTGTATCAAGCCTTGATGAATATGGCGGAGGAAGATCCGCTTATCCATATCTGGCGGGATGAGCATCACCAGGAGACCTATATTCGCTTGTTCGGCGAAGTGCAAAAAGAAGTGATCGAAACGACGCTCAAGGAAGCTTATCAGTTGGATGTTCGCTTCGCGGAGACGAGGATTGTCTGTATCGAGAAGCCGCGAGGAACGGGGACGGCAGTGGAATTCATGGGGGCGGAAGGGAATCCGTTCTATGCCACGGTCGGCTTCCGGATCGATCCGGGCGAGCCTGGAAGCGGCGTAACCTACCGTCTGGAGGTGGAGCTGGGGTCGCTTCCGCTCGCATTCCACGCGGCGATTGAAGATACGGTATATGCCACGCTGCGCCAAGGCTTGTACGGTTGGGAAGTGACGGACATTGCCGTCACCTTGACCCATACCGGATATGCCAGCCCGGTTACGGTGGCCGGCGATTTCAGGAAGCTGGTGCCCTTGGTTCTGATGGAGGCGTTGTCCCGGGCCGGGATGGATGTATATGAGCCGATCCATGAATACGAGCTAACCGTCCCTGCCGGCAGCATCAGCTCCGCCATGCATCGCTTGGCCGGCCTGCAGGCGGTGATGAAGGAGCCGGTCATGTCCGCCGGCACCTGTCTGCTGACCGGAACGATTCCGGTCAAGACGACGGAGGCGTTCAAGCGCAGTCTCCATGCGCTTACGGAAGGAGAGGGCGTGTTCATTGCGCGGCCGTGCGGCTTCATCCGGATGGAATCGGGGTACCCGGTGCGGAAGCGGTCCGACTATAATCCGCTGAACCGCAAGGACTACCTGCTTCACGTCCTTCGCGCATACTAGGCAGACACTGCACCATAAGAGAAGAGCCCCGGGCAGTTCCGGGGCTCTTCGTTGTGGGCAAGGTTATGGTAAGGTTATGGGCAGCATCGGGCCCCTTCGCCGGATTCAAGCATTGCCTTCAGGCTGGCCAGCATCTGCAGCCAAGCCTCGATATGCCACTGCCGCGCCTGATTCCATGCTTCCGTGTCCATCCAGCCGCTGTGCTCCAGCCGGACCGCGGTGCCCCGATTCGCCGGCTCCAGCGTGACCTTCACCAGCGTCAACTGCTCCTGCCGATTCATCGTATCGGCGAACGGATCGGGTCCCTTCCATTGGAACGTGAACGAACGCGGCTCGTCATAGCGGATGATTTTGCAGCCGATCGTGCTCATGCTGTCTTTGCGATCCGGATTGAAGAACAGCTCGAATTTGCCTCCGCTCTTCGGTTCAATGTCGGCAGCGGAAGCGAACCAGAGCGTAATGCGATCGGATTGGGTCCACGCGTTCCATACGCGCTCCGGTTCGGCTTCAATCCAGATTTCCTCGGTAATCGTCATCTATTGAGGTCCCCTTCCCGAATGGCAGCAGTCCGGTTGCGCATCATTGTCCAGACGGCTGCTTGCTGAATTCCAACAACTCGATGACATTCCCGAACGGATCACGGAACGCGTTGTAGGCTCCCGGCGGGCATGGCTGCGGCGTATCGTAGATGGTCTCGATCCCTTGGGCTGCGAGCTCGGCGATGGTGCCGGCCAGGTTGTCCGTCTCCAAGCCGAGCACGACTTGGGCCTGCTGCGGGTAATCTGTCCGGGCCGGCTGTTCAACCTGGTACAGCACGATCGGGATGTTTTTATGCTTCAAGCTGACCGTATTCGCATCGTACTCCCGCGATACCTCGAACCCCAATTTGCCACAGTAGAACTGCTTCGCCAGCTCCAGGTCGGATACATAAATTGAAATGACACATAGCTTAGGCATTTTGCTCCCCCTTATCTGGTCACTGATTGTACCGTTTCCATTATATCGGGGAGCGCTGCCGGGAAATTCTTCTACTTTGCGGTGTTGCTCTCCTTGTTCTTCTCGAAGAGGAGCTGCGGCAGGCTGATGACAATCGGCGGATCGTAGGGCAGCGGGTCCCGCAGTTGAATCGCAATTCCCAACTCTGTCTGATCATTTACCTCGATGGCAGAAGGATATTTGCCGCGGATGGCGCGATCCAGCACGAAATAATCCTTCGGGCGAAGACTCCACGGGATGCCGGCCGCGAGCGCGTGATATGTCCCTGAAGGCACATCCGCGAACGCGCACGTCAGCTTCCCTCCTGCGAGCGCGGTCCCGGCAATCGGCCGCTGATCCGGGATCGGACGAGGGAACAGGCCGACGAAGATCAAGCCGCGGAAGGAGGCTGGTGCTTCAATCCGGCACGTAATCTGCGGAGCCGCCTCCTTCCCGGGAACGGGAAGCGACAATTCGCGTTCCTTGAATTGATTCATATACGCCGTTAACGCGGCGGAACCAATTCGGAAAGCCCGCGGCGGCACGCCGACTTGCTGCTTGAACCGCGTGTTGAAGGACCCGGCGCTGCGGAATCCGATCGACAGCAGCACTTTGACGAGGAGCGACGGCGCCTGAAGCAGCGCCGATTTCCCGGATTCCATCCGTAGGGCGGACAGATAGTGGCGCGGGGAGATGCCGGTCACGCTCTTGAATATTCGCGTAAAATGATACGGACTGTATCCCACATGAGCAGCCATTTGTTCGGACGTGATATCGTCCTCCAGATGACTTTTCATATACAGAATGGCTTGTTCCGCCGCGACAATATGCTCGTCCTTCATCATCTGAATCCGCATTCCTTGCCCTTCCTGGGGTGTGAGCTCGCGCTTCGCGTTCATCGGACGTCAGCCTCCTTGGTCTTTTACTCTATGGTTAAGCCAATATTACCAAATTGCTCGGCCAGCCGCATCCGCTCGAAGGCTTGAACTGTATCTTGCAGCGGGTATACGCGGTCGACAACCGGCCGGATGGAATGGCGCTCGATGAAATTCAGCATGTCTTCGAACTCCTGGCGGCTTCCCATAGACGTTCCGATAATGCTGATCTGCGGGAAAAAGATCGCTCGCACCGGAATCTCCATCCTGTCGCCCGAGCTTGCGCCGAACGTGACGATGCGGCCATTCGGCTTGATGACTTCGAAATATTGCCCGAATGTCGCCGGTCCGATGCTGTCGAGGATCAGATCGGCCGCTTCTCCGCCGATCTCGTCCTTCCATTCACACTGGCTGTCGAAGGCCTGATGCGAACCAAGCTCCAGCGCCCTGAGCCGTTTCTCCTCACTCCGTGACGTGACGGTTACTCTTGCTCCGGCCGCCACAGCCATGAGCAGGGCATAGGTGGCGACCCCGCCGCCGATTCCCGGAATGACGACATGCTCACCGGGCCGAAGCCGTCCTCTCGTGAACAAAGCCCGGTAAGCCGTCAGGGCGGACAAGGGGAGCACGCCCGCCTCTTCCCAGGTCAGAAATGCCGGCTTCGGGAAGGCGTTGCGGGCGGGAACGATGATGCTCTCCGTGAAGGTCCCGTCCGATGGACCGCCGACGATGGCGGGAAGGGCAGGGACGATCTCCGGCGTCTCCCAGTCGAGGCAAGGATGAATGATGACCTCGCTGCCCACAAGGCCGGGAGGTACCTCTTCCCCCACGGCTTCAATCGTCCCGGCGCCGTCCGAGCCGAGAACCAATGGCGGATCTTGGGGCGTTCGGCCGGCCATCAGGAACAGATCGCGGTGATTGAGGCCCGCGGCCCGCAGCCGCACCTTCACTTCCCCTGCCCCTGGCTGCTTCGCAGCCATTTCCTTATATGACAAGCCTTCTAGACCACTCTGGCCTGCGTGCACAATTGCTTTCACATGAATTCCTCCTTATCCCAATCGGTTAATACGATGGCTAGGTCTGAGTGTACACAACGGAGATCATCAAGTAAAATGAACAAAAACGAAGGTGAGTATCATAAACTTTTATACCAAGCAGGTGACATCGTAGTGGAAAGCGGAGATTTGAAAATATTTCAGGCCGTGGCCCGGAAAGGCAGTATCACCAAGGCGGCACAAGCGTTGAATTACGTCCAGTCCAATGTGACCACCCGGATTCAGCAGCTGGAGGCTGAATTGAAGACCCCGCTGTTCCGCCGCTCCAATCGGGGGATGACGCTCACTCCCGCAGGCGAGAATCTGCTGGAGTATGCGGAGCGGATCTTGAGCTTGCTCGACGAGGCGGAGAAGTCGGCGCGCTACTCGGAGCATCCATCCGGACCGCTTCGCATCGGTTCCATCGAGACGGCGGCCGTTACGCATCTGACGCCGCTCCTGAAGTCCTACGGTCTCCAATATCCCGACGTACAGCTGTCGCTCCAGACCGGGGAGACGCACCGCCTGACGCGGCAAGTGCTGAACGACGAGTTGGACGGCGCCTTCATTTATGGTCCGGTAGAGCATCCCGATATCGAACATGTCGCCGCGTTCCGGGATGAGCTGGTGCTTATCTCCGAGCCGGGAACGGGCAGTCTGGAGGAATGCCTGGCGAAGCCGATGCTGTTCTTCGATGTCGGATGCTCTCATCGCGCCCGCGCCGAGCGCTTCCTGAGCGAATCCGGCCATCCTTCCGGCCCGGTCATGGAATTCGGCACCTTCGAGGTGATTCTTCGCGGCGTATCCGAGGGGCTCGGCGTGTCCATGCTGCCGAAGTCATCGATCGCCGAGGCGGCGGAAGCCGGCCGGATCGCAACGCATCGCCTGCCGCACGGGTACCGCGATCTGCATATCTGGTTCGTGCATCGGCAGGAGCCGGTCTGCTCCAGCGCTGTGACCGCATTCATCGCATTGCTGGATGCCGAACCTGCAACGTAATTCGAAGGAGGTTCAATTAGAGCCAGATGCCGGGATAACCAAGCGGGAACGGGCAGGTCTATTTATCGGAGAAAAGAGGGGCGGTCCATGGTTGAACCATTCCATAGCAAGCCGGCATTGACGCCAGCGCAGGCACAAGCCATACAGCATGTCCAGGCGTCCGCCAGCCTGGTACGGCAGCACGCATGCGAGCGCATCGAACGGCATTTGACGCGAGCGGGCTTCCCGTCCGCCACATTGCACGACATTCTTGCCGCCGTGCGCGAATCGGTCCGGGTGACGGTCAATTTCCACCCGGACCGGCTGCTTGCCGGCGGCTCGCTCGTCGTGGACGGTCTGCTGCGGGACGGGGTGTACCGCAGCCAGTTCGAGACGGGCGTGACGAGCGCCAGCCCGACGGCTTACCCCGGCGGGGACCGCGACCGCTGGGAGCGAAGGCTGTTCGGCGGCGCTTATCATCAGGCCGGGCTAGCACACCGGGAGCGCCCGAAATACGGGGCGCTGAACCTGTTGCAGCACCCCGAAGGGGGCGCGCCGAGTTTCGGCTCCTGCCATGTGGTGCTGCGCAGCTCTATGCTGGCCCGATGCACATATACGCTCGGGGACAGCTATTCCGAGCCGGAGCATAGCGGCACGATCGATGTCTTCGAGCCGCTGCTCGCGGAGCTGCTGGACGAGGCAGCGGCCGCAGGCTCCGCGCCGGGCCGGGATGCCGGCGGCAGTGCCGCGCTTCTTCGCCGTCTCCTCGCATCCGGCGAAGAAGCACCCTCCAGCATCCGCAGGGATCTGGACCAATATATCGAGGCTCAGATTCACGGTGATGTCGCGCTGGCCTCGGATGTGGAGGCGATCGTGGCCGATCCGTCCTTCCGCGGGACGCGAATCGGCGAGCGGCTTGCTGCTCTCGCCTCCAGGTATCATGTAGCGCTGCACTGGCATCATGGGTTCCAGCTCGCCGCCTCCGATGTGCCGGATGACTTCCGGGGATCGAAGATGCCGCCGTTGGCGCGCCGGGTCGTACGGGATTTCGCCACCGTCCCGGGGCACTTGGATGCGCACGCGATCGGGGATGCGGCCCGTTCGCTTGCCCGTCATCCCGAGCTCTGGGCCGATTGGGGCACGCCGGGGGAGACATGGCAGCATCTCAAGCAGCTGTGGCATGTTCTCGCGCGTTTCGGCCATCCTTATCAAGGTCATGGGAAATTGTAACTTGACCGCCAGCCAATAGTTTATATACAATCGGCTGGAGGAGTGATATGTATATTGTTGGTAAATCTGAATCGTCATATGTTGGAACGGCTCGATGATTGGGCGCTCGCATCCGTGTGCTATGAACCATTGATCCTGGCATACAAGGCAGCGTCGGCCCAAGGGGGAGACGGGCGCCAGCTCTTCTCCGAGATGACTGCGGCGCAGCAAGCGTTGTTCATCTTCCGGGTGTACCATGATCATGTCCGCCATTCGGCTGAAGAGCTGTACTGGTGGAGCGCTTATTTCATGGCGGAATCCGGACGGTGGGCCGCGTTGATTGGCAGTCTGCGTCAGTCGGATGACCGGCATCTGCTTCCGCTGCTGCAGGAGATTGACATCCTTCTGACGGAGCGTCAGCATCCGCGCCCTCTGGATCAGTTCGAAGTATCCCGGCACGATCTGGAGGATGACGAAGAACTCAGCTCCCTGTTCGGCCTGCTGTATGGCAGGTATGAGGCGGCAGCTTCGTACACGGTAGCGCGAATCGCCGGGCAGATCCGTCTTCATCCAGAACAATACGGCTTAACTAGTTGACGGGGACGATTCGTGTTCATGACAGGAAGGCAATACCCCGCTGTCGGGCCGGTGGAGTGCGGCTGGCGACAGCCGCTTTTTTTATAACCGAGGGCTATATACTTACCGGAAAATTACTCACGGCCCGGCATTATGAATCGCAGGGAGGGGAGCTTTCATGATGACCATGCCAACGCATATTGAAGCTGTAGGTGGTATTGTAGAGAATGAGCAAGGACATATTTTGGTAGTGAAGGCGAAGCATGATGGTTGGGTCTTTCCCGGCGGGCAAGTCGAGGCCGGCGAAAATCTGATCGGCGTGTACTCCAACACGGGAACCTATAAGTGGCATGATGGGTAACCGATGTTCCCGCCAAGCTCATGCTCGACTATGCCTGCAGGGCTGTAGGCGGACAATTGAGCACATCGGAAGAGACATCCGATGTCCGCTGGGTTGCGAAGGAGCATGTGCTCGACGTGATTGCGGCGCCCGCTATCCGCATTTGCTATCAAGCTTATGTGGATGCGGATGTCCGCATCAATTATATGGAATATGTGACGAAGCCAGAGTTCGAACTGAAGCTGGCACGAACGATATAGGAAGGAGGAATTGAACATGACCTCAAGCAATGAACCCGGCCAATCGACTGATCTGCCTGACAAATTGGCCAAGCCCGCCCGCAGAGCGCTTATCGCGGCTGGTTATGTGCGTCTGGAGCAGCTGGCGACAGCTCGTGAGTCGGAACTGTTGAAGCTGCACGGCATGGGGCCGAAAGCGATGGATCAGCTCCGTACGGCGCTTGCCGACAAAGGATTCTCATTCGCGGATCGGGAATGAAGGACGGAGCGGCGCTCCGTTTTTTCTTTACGTGGTGTTGATTCGGTGTCTTGCTTGGCAAGCGTCTTCCCAACCATTCTCCCAATGCTCCTCGTAAGCATTCCCTTCGCTCTCCCGTTCTCCCGCTGCCGCATGTCCTGGAAGCCACGCAAGCAATTTTTTCTCAATCCGTACGTTTCTTCCTCAATCCGAAGTAAGTGTGTGTTTCCATTGCCTACATGCCTGTATACCAAGCCCTTTTAAGCCTCTTACAGCCATTCTCCCCTCCGCTCAGACAGAACTTATATCTGATCCACATGTCACTTATAGAGACATACAGATTGAACTCCTTATGACCAGTATCCCCATCAGTCAGCCAGGAAGTACATGCATATAACCCCTTAACATCAATCTCCCATCCAGTCAGGAAAAGATATAGTCGGAGATTTTTCCTTTCGCACAGTATCCCAAGCACTCATGTACTATTTCATGATTCATATGACTAGTTAAAATAGAGTGAATTAACCCAGTGCTTTGGCGTGCCTTTGATAAGTGGAGACTAGTCGAAGGCCAATTCCATATGTGGATTCAAATGTGAAAAATCTGATTGCGACAATGTTCAAACTGACCCGACGGGAGAGTGAAGCAAAGGCCGTGCATCACCAAGAACGCCTGACCCAATGGGAGAATGAAGCAAAGGCCGTGCATCTCCAAGACTACCTTACCTGTCGGGAGAGTGAAGCAAAGGCTGTGCATCACCAAGACTACCTGACCCGACGGGAGAGAGAAGCAAAGGCCGAGCAACACCAAGAATACCTGACCCGACGGGAGAGTGGAGTAAAGGCCCGTGCAACACCAGGACGCCTGACCCGACGGGAGAGAGAAGCAAAGGCCGAGCAACACCAAGAATACCTGACCCGATGGGAGAGTGGAGCAAAGGCCGAGCACCACCAAGACTACCTGACTCGACGGGAGAATGGAGCAATGGCCGTGCACCACCAAGAATACCTGACCCGATGGGAGAGTGGAGCAAAGGCCGAGCACCACCAAGACTACCTGACTCGACGGGAGAATGGAGCAATGGCCGTGCACCACCAAGACTACCTGACTCGACGGGAGAGTGAACTAAAGGTCCACCGATACTTCATGCGTACATAAGTGACCGTCAAGGCAGATAAAGCGCCTTGGCGGTTTTTGTCGTTTTATAGGTGGTGGAACATCTTTTTAAATTTTTATTGAAAAAGATTCTCACTCGGGATATAATGAGAACCGTTATCATTTAATAGATAACGATTCTCATTATCATTTATAAGGGAGGAAGGTCATAGAATGATACATAGAAACGGTAAGGCGGCCGTCATTATTTTCATTATGATGCTGGTTGTAGCAGCTTGCGGCACAGCGGGAACGGAGCAAGCAGGGAGCGCGGCGCCGAATCAAGCGGTTGCGGAAGATAACAAAGGCGCGAGCGGAGAGGCTGCCCAGACAGAGAAAGGCGCCGAGGGTACTAGCAGCGAAGCAGGCAGCGAGCAATCGGCGAATGAAGAGGATGAGGCGATGGCGGAGCTGCTCAAGCAGTTCGGTGAGCAGAAGCCTGCTCGCATCGTGACGTTATCCGTCTCGATTACGGAAATATTGCATGAGCTGGGCATCGAACCGGTCGGCTTGCCGACGACAAACAGCAAGCTGCCGGAGTCGCTGGCAGACGTCCCGCGCATCGGTTCGTCCCATCAGCCTGATCTTGAGCAGATCGCGAAGCTGCAGCCGGATGTTGTCCTGGGCCCGGCTTCGATTAAGGACAGCATGGAGAAGAAGCTCGGACCGGCTTCACTGCCAAGCGCTTATTTGCCTGTCGATTCTTTGGAGCAGCTGAAGCTGTCGACGAAGACGCTTGGCCGCTTGCTCGGCCGAGACGACCAGGCGAATGCTTTCCTGCAAGACATCGAGCGGCAGGAACGCGAAGCGATCGAACAGGTGAAGGGCAAGCCGGCGCCCAAGGTGATGTTCCTCTTCGGCTCGGCGGAAGCGCTGATGCTGATGAACGACAACACGTTCGCCGGAAGCCTGGCGCGCAATCTGGGGGCGGTCAATGTCGTGTCTGAAGAGCTGAAGCTCACAGAGGCTTATGTCCCGTTCAATATGGAGAGTATCGTCGCGGCGAATCCGGACGTCATTCTGCTCGTTGCCCACGGTGACCCGGATGCCGTCGTCAAAAAGTTCGAGGAGGACGTGAAGAAAAACGGCGCCTGGGAGAAGTTGAACGCCTTCCAGAACGGGAAGATGGCTACCCTTGACTTCGAGTTGTTCGGCATCGCTTCGATTGTCAAGGCGCCGGATGCTTATAAGGAAATGGCGCGCACTTTATATGAATAAGACGGAGGTTCCGGGATTGTGACGGAGAACAGACAGATGCGCAAAACAGCTCTAATGGGAGGAGCGGCCGTATTGCTTGGAGCGGCGGTGCTGCTCTCCATCGGCATAGGCAGCGTCGCCTTGTCTCCGCCCGACACGCTCCTGACCGTGTTCGGACGCGGGGATGCCGCCGCCGACACGATTCTGTGGGACATCCGGATACCGCGCGTCCTTCTCGCGCTCCTGATTGGCGCGAATCTGGCCGCATCCGGTGCCCTGCTGCAAGCCGTTATGCTGAACCCGCTGGCTGACCCGGGCTTGACGGGCGTGTCCAGCGGCGCTGCCGTCGCCGTGTTATTCATCATGCTGGTTGTTCCCGGGTATGCTTCCATGATACCGCTGGCGGCGATTGCGGGCGGCGGGATTGCGGCCGTGATGGTCTATGCCCTGGCTTGGAAGAAGCTGCACGGGGGATTTACGCCGATTCGCATCATTTTGTCGGGGGTTGCTGTTAATGCGGTATTCGGAGGCATCATCGGACTATTGTCGATTTTGTATAGCGATAAGCTTCCTTCTGCATTGCAATGGCTCAACGGCAGCCTGTCCGGCACCGGGATGCGGGACGTCGCCGTCATCCTTCCGTATTCACTTGCCGGCTGGCTGGGCGCGCTGCTTTGCATCCGGCAGGCCAATATTTTGCGGCTGGGCGAGCAGGCCGCGCATAATCTGGGGCAAAACCTGAACCGGATCCGCTTCACGCTGTCCTTCATTGCGGTCTATCTGGCGGCCATCTCGGTCTCGACTGTCGGTCTGGTCGGCTTCGTCGGACTCGTCGTGCCCCATATCGCCCGAATGATGATCGGCTCTGACTACCGCCATCGTCTGCCGATGAGCCTTGTGCTCGGCGCGCTCGTTCTGCTCGTGGCCGATACGATCGGGCGCACGGCATTTGCTCCGTTGGAGATTCCTGCGGGCATCGTCATGGCGATGGTGGGCGGGCCGTACTTCCTGTATTTGATGCGGAAAGGAGGAGCGTGACTTATGCTGATGGTGCAGTCGTTGACTATCCGGTATGCGGACAAAACCGTAGTCCATAACTTTTCCCTCAATGTGAAGGAAGGGGAAGTCGTCTCGATTATCGGTCCGAACGGCTCGGGAAAATCAACGATACTGAAGGCGATGACCCGTCTCATTCCTTGCGAGAGCGGCCGGGTATGCATTGCCGATCGGGAACTGCGTTCGCTCAGCACGAAGCAAGTGTCCCGTCTCATGTGCATGCTCTGCCAGTCGAACGCGAGTCCGGCGGACATGACGGTAGGGGAACTGGTCAGCTACGGGCGCATGCCGCATAAGAAATGGTATGAGCGCCTCGACGCAGCGGATGAAGAAGTGATTCAATGGGCCTTGGAGCAGACGGGGATGCAGGCATACAAGGAGCGGATCGTCGCCTCCTTGTCTGGGGGAGAAACCCAGCGGGCCTGGCTGGCGATGGCGCTGGCCCAACGTCCGAAGGTGCTGCTGCTCGATGAGCCAACCACGTATTTGGACATTGCGCACCAATTGGAGGTGCTGGAACTCGTGCGGACGTTGAACCGCGAACTGGGGCTTACGGTCGTCATGGTGCTGCATGATCTGAACCATGCGAGCGCCTACAGCGATCGGGTCTGTGTGATCAAGGACGGAATTCTGCGCCTGTACGGCACGCCGCAGGACGTGTTCACGATGGAGCTTATCCGCAGCGTGTACGGCGTGGAGACCGAGATCCAATACGGGCCAGACGGCGATTGTCCGCGGATTCATGTCTTGCAAAAATGGAATAGAAAAGCGGGGGATGTTCATGAAGCCATTGGCTAACGAAGCGGTAAAGCTTCAATATATGAAATTGGCGAATCGCGTGAAGACATTGATGCTGGGCACGATCGACGAGAACGGCCGGCCCTTTGTCTCCTATGCACCGTTCGTGAAGAAGGACGGGAAGCTGTATATCTATATTAGCCGCATTGCCAATCATTATCGGCATGTGGAGGCCAATCCGGACATCGATGTCATGCTGATTGAAGATGAATCCAATTCGGCGAACCTGTTCGCCCGCGAGCGCGCCCGCTTCGTGTGCCATGCCGTCAACATCGGCAATGAAGGCCATGAGGAGCTATTCGAACGGTTCGAAGCGTCGTTCGGCGCTCCCATGATTCGGGTGCTGTGCGGGCTCGATTTCTCGCTGTTCGAGCTGACGCCGCTGGAAGGCCGGTATATCGCAGGCTTCGGCCAGGCATATGATATCGATCTGAACAGCGACCGATTCGAACATATCGCGCGGGACGGTCATACACAATCCGCCAAGCAAGCTGCCACATGACAGGAGAATGGGAAAAGGAGCCGAATGCAATGACCTATTCATCCGTAGCCGTGATATGGAACACGCTTCATGAGCGCTTCTACAATATGGCCAATAGCTTGCCGGAGGAAGCTCTGGGCTTGCGCATCGGGGCCGCCTCAGTCGGCTATATGCTCCGCCATAATGCGGAAGTCGAGTATTTGTTCGCGGAATGGTTTTTCCGGCGCGCGCTGCCTCCCGGGCTGGAGCTCCTGACGAGCCGCGGGCCGGCGGCAGGCCGGGATCGGGCCGAATTCTTAGACCGGGAAGGCCTGCTGGCCCTGCTGCGTGCCTCGAACCAACACGTGCTGGAAGCGATGCGCGAACTGCCCGAGGAGGCCTGGCGTATGGCGGTGGATTCGCCGATGGGAGCCTCGACGCCGCTGGAGGCGGTCAGCCGGCTGCTATACCATACCGGCCTGCATGCGGGCCAGATTTCCCTGATCCAGAAGCATGCCCAACCGGCCGGGCAAGCAACGTGACAGAGCCGATGACAAGAATCAACCTTCGGAATCAACCGAACGGTTGATTCTTTTTTTGTCCCTTCATCGTAACATGAAGGCCAGAAGGAGTGATTTGCATGAGTCAACCGATATTGCAGGTGACGGGGTTGGAGAAGCGCTTCAACGATTTCCAGGCGCTGCAGGACATTTCGTTCGAGATTTTTCCGGGAGAGATCGTATGCTTTCTCGGGCCGAACGGGGCGGGGAAAAGCACGACCATCAACATATTGGCTGCGTTATTGCGATATGACGGCGGAGAAATCCGGTTCCAGGGGGAGCGGGTGGAGAAGCATCCAGTCCGGTTGAAGGAGAGCCTCGGCATCGTCCCGCAAGATATTGCGATATACGAGAATATTCCGGCGGAGGCCAATGTGAGATTTTTCGCCTCCTTGTACGGTCTGCGCGGCGAGGCGCTCCAGCGGGCGGCCGAGGAAGCGCTCGACTTCGTCGGGCTGTCCGGGCGGAAGCGGGAGAAGCCGCAGACGTTCTCCGGCGGCATGAAGCGCCGGTTGAATATCGCCTGCGCGATTGCGCACAAGCCCCGCCTCATCATTATGGATGAGCCGACTGTAGGCATCGATCCGCAGTCGCGCAATCATATTTTGGAATCGATCAAGGCGCTGCGCGACGAGGGGGCCAGTATCATTTATACGACGCATTATATGGAAGAAGTCGAAGAGATTGCGTCCCGCATTATTATCATCGATCACGGCCGCATTATCGCGATTGGCACGAAGGACGAATTGAAGGAGCAGCTGGAGGAAGAGAAGCTCTACAATGTCGAAGTAGAGGACGCCAGTGCAGCCAATCCGGATGAGTTGTACCGGATCGATGGCGTGAAAAAGGTGTACGTGGACCATAACCGCATCCGGATTACGACCTTAAAAGGAATCGAGAACCTCGATAAAATCATTGCGCTCCTGATGAGCCAGGGAATGAAAATTATCAATATGACGAGCGCGGCCGCCAGCCTGGAAATGGTCTTCCTCAAGCTGACCGGCCGGACGTTGCGAGATTGAGGAGGCCGGAGATGCCGTCAACTCTGTACAGATTCTACGCCATCCTGAGGCGCGATATCGTTAATCTGGTGCTTAATCCGGTGCTCCTCTTGTCGAATTCGGTATTCCCGCTGCTGCTGATGCTCATCCTCGGTTATTTGACCCGCAGCATCTATGGCGGCGGCGAAGTCTCTTCCTACGATTATTACGGGGTGACCATTCTCATATTTATGTCGCTGAACGTGTCGATGATCGCCTCGAACAGCTTCATGGAGAAGAGCTTGAAGCAGAGCAACCTGCGAATTCTGCACGCGCCTGTAAGGACTTCCTATCTGTATCTCTCAAAAATAGCAGCGACCTTCTTCTTCTCGACGCTGAGCACACTGCTGCTGCTTGCCCTGGCCCATTGGCTGCTCGATGTTCACTATGGCGGGAGCGGCTGGATCGTGGTCGCGCTGATTCTCATCGGCTTCAATCTATTCTCCGCCGCGCTCGGCGTGCTGATGTGCTGCCTGTGCCGAAGCGAGGAGACCAGCAACAAAATTTTGAGCTTCGTCAATAACCTGCTCGCTCTGATCGGAGGCCTGTTCTTCCAGTGGGACGGCCTGGGCCGCACCGCGGAGGTTCTATCCTATCTCTCGCCGGTGAAATGGGTGGCGGAAGCGGTCTTCCGCGTCATCTACGATCAGGATGCGGGGATGGCACTGCCGCTGCTGGGCGGCTTCGCCGTCGGTTCGCTCGTGCTGCTGTGGGGCTGCAGCAGGATATTTCATGCGGAGGACTATGTATGAGAGAAATGGCATATGTTTTGCACCATAATTGGTTGAGACTGATGAGCCGCAAGGCGATTATGGCGATTACGTCGTTCATGACGATCGCGGCGGTGGCTGCTGCTTTGCTATTGACATCGGCGAACGATTCGAGAGGCAGTCTCGCCCTTGTATCCGCCGCTTCCGAATCGGAGGGATCTTCCATATCCGGTTTGCACGATTTCGAGGTGAAGCGGCTCGCGGAAGCGCCGCGCAGATCCGAGCTGATGCGCAACAAATTTGATGCCGTCATCATCGATGAAGGGGACGGGAGCTATACGATCGAGACGATGAAGAGCGAGGCGTATGCCACGATGGTGCGTCAAGCGCTGGAGCATCCGGATCAGCCGCTGCCGGAAGCGGAGAAGCGGGGCATCGGTACGAACGTTGCCGGCTTTCTCATGATGTTCGTGCTGCTGCAGGGCATGTTCTATATGAATTTCTTTGCGGAGGACAGGGTGCAGGGCACGCTGCGGCGAATGGCAGCCTCTCCGATGTCCGTCATGACCTATCTTGCGGCCCAGGTCCTGTTCTGCTTCCTGCTTATCAGTGTGCCGGCTTATCTGTGCATCGCGGGAGCAAGGCTCCTTCTGCATGCCGATATCGGCTTCACGCTGCTGCAATATGGCTGGCTTCTCGCCGTATTGTCCCTGCTGGCCGCGGCATTTGCGCTGTTCATTACGGTCTTCATCGACGACATCGACAATGCGGTTACAGCGGCCTCCAGCCTGATTCTTGTCACTTCGCTTCTGTCCGGCGGCTTCTACACGATAGAGCATGAAGGATGGATGAACGTGCTGACCTATTGGCTGCCGCAGCGGCACTTTATGGCTGCCGTGACCAGCTTGGAGCGAGGAGCTGCGTATGGAGACGCAATCTGGCCTGCGCTGTATGTGATCGGTCTGTCCTGCATCCTGTTCGCGGCCGGAGCCATGATCTGCCGAAGAAGATGCCAGGCAGGAAGATATTGATACGTGCAAGCGGCTCCCGCGTGGTATAGTAAGAGGAGCGGATTCCCAGATGCTGGGTTGCCGTCATCGGCATTAGACAATTAGATGGAGTAGAGGACATATGGATCACATCAGGTTGATATCCGCCAAGCTTATGGCGCCGGTTCCGCGCAAGCATTATATTCGGAGGGAGCGGCTGTTCAGCAAGCTGCGGCATGTGCAGGAATACAAGGTCGTTGTCGTGCAGGGAGCTGCCGGGAGCGGGAAGACGACGCTGCTCACCTCTTATATGAAGGAGGCGGGCCAGCGTCATTTCCGCTGGATTGCGCTGGACGAGGACAATAATGACCTGTACTCGTTCTGGTATTATGTGCTGGGGGCCTTGAAGGAGGATCTGGGCAGCAGCGCCGACGGCTTGTATCAAGTTTTCGAAGCGATCCCGCACAAGCATGATATGGAAACGATCTTGACGTTGATCGTGAATCAGCTTTATCAGATGGAAGCGCTGACGCTTGTCCTGGACGATGCACATGTCCTTGATAAGGAGGAGGTGCTTCGTTCTCTTGAATTTTTCATCAAGTATAGCCCGGAGCAGGTCCGGCTCGTGCTGCTGAGCCGCGAAGCGCCGAAGCTGTATTTGGGTGAATGGATGATGGACGGCAAGTATGCGGAAATCAATGAATCCGAACTGAAATTTTCAGATGAGGAGGCGGCTCAGTTTTTGCAGCAGACGTTGGCATTGGAGGTGGACCAAGATACGGCCGGCAGATTGAATGAGCAGACGGAAGGCTGGGCGGGAGGCCTGCAGCTTATCGCACTTGCGATGCCCCATAAGACGGAGATGCCATCCAGTCATAGCAGCGGACTCAATAAATATATGGTTACTTATTTGTCCAACGAGATTCTTCGCTCGCTGGATGGGGATGAGACGCGGTTCTTGCTGCATACTTCCATTCTGGGCTATTTCGATGAAGCGATCTGCAACGGGCTGCTTGAGATTAGGGATGCCAGGATGTTCATCGACCGCCTGCAGGACAAAAATCTGTTCCTGGTCACGATTGACGAGAACGCCGGTTTATACCGGTATCATCATTTATTCCGCGAGTTTTTACGATATCGGCTCTCCACGGAAGGCGAAGGGGCGATTCACGATTTGCATGTTAAGGCCGCGGCGATCTATGAGCAACGGGGCGACCAGGCTGAGAGCGTGAAGCATTATATCCAGGCCCGGCGGTATCCGGAAGCGATGGACGTGATCGCCCGCATGCCGCAGTCGATGCAAGGCTGGGTGCTGCTGAGGCAGATTCCGTTGGCTTGGTTGAGCGAAAACCGGGATTTGCTGTTCCAGCGGCTGTTCTATCATTTCTGCATCCAAGAGTTCGATCAATGCAGATTGCTGCTGGAAGCGCTGCAGCCGGAGCACGGCAGGGAAGGGGATGGCAGCATCCTGCAATTCACCCGCTTCTTCATGGACGAGGCCGGTCCCGGCTTGGACTTCGAGCCCTTGCCGCTGCAGGAGATGGATCCGATCGGATTCTCGGATGCGACAAGAGCGATTATTTATATAACGAGCTCCATGATGCTCGGTCTCCGGGATCAGTACGCGCAAGCGCTTGATTGTGTCGAGCAGGCGCTGGCCCTGGAGGAGCGCAACCCGAACCCGTATATCCGCTTCTTCGCCTTGACGTGCAAGAACCAACTGCTTGAAGCCATCGGTGAGTTCGCTGCCTGCGAGCGGTTGTATGCAACGTTGTTCCAACTGATCGAGGATTATCCTTATCTGTCGCCGGCGATGGCGACGAATTTGATTGGAATCGGCGGCATTTATATGAAAATGATGCGGCTCGATGACGCGGAACACTGGTTCGGGAAGGTGAAGCGCCAACTTACTGCCAGCTACCCTTCCATGGAAATGGGATATGCCTACAACCGGTTCGAATTGGCCTTGCTCCGCGGGGACGCGAGGGTGACGAAGGAGCGGATGAGAGAGATGTGGGAGGAGCCGGCATTCCGCGATCATCCCTACTACCATCTTTCGCTGTTGAGATACCAGTTGTCACTCGGTGAGCCGGATTCCGAGCTGCTGCAGCGCTTCCTGTCACGGGTGCAGGCAAGGGAAGCAAGCGGCTGGCTGCGCTATGACGAACGGCTGCTCTATGCCAGAGTACTGGCCGCCCGGGGAGAAGCGGAGGAAGCGCTGAAGCAGACCGATGATATTCTGATGCAGGTGCGCAAGCGCAAGCTTCCGTTGATCCTGGTCGATGCTCTGCTGCACAAGATCATGATTCTGCATCAAGAAGGCTCCCGGCGCAAGCCCGAAATATTGAATCTCATCCGGGAAGCCGTTCATTACAGCTATGCGAACGAGATTGCCTATCTCTACCTGTTGGCCGGAGAAGCTGCACAGCAGGCGCTTCTTGAGCTGCTGCAGGAGAAGGAACAGGACCTGCTTGCGAAGGAGAAGGCCTTCATCCAGCGCGTCAGCTCGTTCTGGAAGCGGGATTCCGGCGGAGGCGATGTGCTGAGCGAGCGCGAGCTCGAGGTGCTGCAAGCCGCGGCCTCGGGGCTGAGGAACAAGGAGATCGGGGAATTGCTTTGTATTTCGGTTGCCACGGTCAAAACTCATATGATCCATATCTATTCCAAGCTCCAAGCCTCCAACCGGGTGGAAGCGGTTGAGAAGGCGCGCCAGCTCGGCTTGTTGGATTGAACGGAGTGCCGGAAGGAGCGCGGGCATCGATACATAAGACGGCATCAGAGTATCGGCACGAAGGCTCGAAGAGGATGTAATCCGGAAGGAGGCCGGATTGTACAGGTTCGCCAGCATCATGATTTGTGGATATGGCAGCTGGAGACGGATGCCGGCCTGATGCGGATGACGATGCACAATCTGCATGAACATGTAGAGCTTCACGGGGCGAACCGTATTCTCTTGACGGATATGAACGGGAGACGCGCAGAGATTCGCGATCTTCAGGCGCTGGATGGCGCCAGCAAAAAATGGCTAAAGGAAGTGTTGCAGATGATTCAATATGCTCGCTGCACGGAAACGGTAATGGAGTTAACTTATGAAGCGTTCCGCATCGGATTTTCCGACTACATTGTACCGATGGAGATGAAGCAGGAAGACTTCATCAAGCGATTCTTCGGCCCGGAAGGGAATCAGCCGGAGCATTCCTTCATCGCACTGGACGACGACAAGCCGGTCGGGGTGATTCTCGGAGGAGTCAAGCTGTACGAAGGACGCCAGACGATGCGGTGCGGGACATTGGCCGTTCATCCTGATTACCGCGGCTGCGGCATCAGCAAGGAACTGTTCGCCCGGCATAAGGAGGAGGCGATCGCTTGCGGCTGCACCCAGCTATTCCTGGAAGTGATTGTCGGGAACGATCGTGCGATCCATTTTTACCGCAAGCTCGGTTACCGTAAAATATATGATCTGTCGTATTATCAGCTGAAGGCTCTGTCGGGATTGGCGGCGGCACATGTGGAGGGGCTGGAAGTAAGGAGCCTGTCGCATGAACAGTTTGAACAAGAGATTCAGGATTGGCTTCACTTTCATATCAATTGGCAGAACGATGCCGACTATATTCGGCTGTCGGAAAACAACTCCTTCGTCGGGGCCTTTCTGGACGAGAAGCTGGTAGGCGGAATCTGCGTGAACCAGAGCGGGAAAATCAGCTTCTTATACGTCGATCCGGCCTATCGCAGCCGAGGCATCGCGTCGGCGATGCTGGGGGAAGGAAGCCGGATGCTCAACCTGACCGGCTTATCAATCGGCTTTCCGAACAACCACGGGCTGGAAGGCTTCCTGCTAGGCAAAGGCTTCGAGAAGAACAAGTTTGAGCAATATGAAATGTATTTATTTCTGTAGGAAATGGGTCTGATCGACGAGGGCCGTCTCCCAATGCCACCAGCCTTTGGGGCTATTGACAACTTGCCTTGTTTGCGCGCGGCGTTCTTTTCCAAAAAAACAGCATAAAAGCCCGTGAATATCGCACCCTATAAGTTGTATAAGGTGATTCATGCCAAGCGGGCAGGGGAAGGCTCTCGGTATTCGCGGATTGGCCAGACTTCCGCCTGTCATTGGCTCGTAACCTACTTCATGCACAGGGTGGGGTGACGCATTCATGCGGACCAAGATGAGCCGGCTGCTTCTATTGCTCTGCGTCCTGGTTATTGTTCCCGGATGCCACAAGCCAGAACAGAAACCGAAGGAAGACCGGATACAACTGCAGTCCATGGAAGGAACCGGTTCCAAAAAGGTGATCTATTTGTTGATCGATTCCTTAATGTCGCAGGCTATCGATCGGGGCATCGAACGAAATGAGCTGCCAGCTTTCCAATTTCTTACCAAGCACGGGCAATACTATAAGAACATGGTCTCTTCCTTTCCGACGATGTCCGTGTCGATTGATAGCTCTCTGCTGACGGGAACGTATCCTGACGGACATCGAATCCCGGGGCTGACCTGGTATTCCGCGTCCGAGAAGACTGTCGTTAATTATGGGACGGGGCCGATGGAGGTGATGAAGCACGGCGTCAACCCGGTATTGACGGATGCCTTGCTGAACTTGAACGGCTCGCATCTGAATCCGCGAGTCCCGACCATCTATGAGGACTTGGCACGCCGAGGACAGACCGCCGGCTCGATTAACGGGCTGATCTACCGGGGAACGAAGAAGCACACCTTAACGATCCCGGCTTGGATTCAGAGGCCTGCCTCCTTGCCGCGGGAGATGGAGGTGACAGGACCTGATCTGTTGGCCCTTGGCGCCCTATTGAATCCGTTCGAAGATGTGGCCAATCTCCGCGATGGCATTACCGGGCGTATGGGATTCAATAATACGTATTCGGTCGAGGCTGCGAAATATTTGATACGCACCAATCAACTGCCGGATTTCTTGTTTGTTTATCTGCCGGATCTGGATCAGAAAATGCACAAGCATGGACCCGGAGAACGGAAGGGCGTCAAAGAAGCGGATCGCCATCTCCGCTCCTTGCTGGAGGAATTCGGCTCGATGGAAGACGCTTTGCGGCAAGCGGTCTTTGTCATTGCAGGGGATAGCGGCATGACGGCAATTTTGCCTGCCAGGGACAATCCGATCATCGAGCTGCCTTCTCTTCTTGGCGATTATCGCGTGCTGCGGCCGGGCGAACAGGTGTCCGATAAGACCGACTTGATTCTCGCGGTCAATGAGACGATGGCCTATATTTACACGAACGGCAAGGACAAGCCGCTGCGAACAATAGCCGAATCGTTGTCTTCTGATTCGCGCATCGACCTGATCGCGTGGAAGGAACACGGCTGGGTGCATGCGGTTCCCGGGAACATGCGGCAGGAGATCCGGTACCGTCCAGACGGGCCGTTTATCGATACGTATGGGCAGGCGTGGGCAATCGAAGGGGACGCCAAGGTGATGGACCTTACAATTGACTCCGCGGGGAAGACGATTCGCTACGGCCATTATCCTGACGGACTGCGGCGATTATCGGCGGCGCTGCACTCCCATGAGGGAGAGTTCCTCGTCGTAACCGCAAAGCCGGGCTATGAGCTGGCGGACAGAAGCTCCCCGACGCATAAAGGCGGCGGGGGGCATGGAGCGCTGCGAAGCGAGGAGTCGCTCGTACCGCTGCTTATTTGCGGAACCGATCGGAAGCCGGAACATTTGCGCATCATAGACCTCAAGCCATTTTTGCTCGAATTGCTCTCGCGTTAGGAACAAAATCCAAGAAAAATTTGCGCTCGGAATAGGCGGTTGATTGCGTATAATGGTTCCACTAAAGCTTCGGGACGGTATGGGCAATCGACGAAGGCCGAACCTATCCTTATCAGCCATAACGGATAACAATAGGAAGCAGCTCCCGATAATCATGGGAGCTGCTTCTTAGCTAGAACAACCCGCCTTCGCGATATAACCCCTGGAAGGCGTGGTACAGCATAAATGCCGCTTCCTGGCGCAGCAGCGGCTCCGTGGCCCGGACATCGATGCGGCCGTCTGCGCCCGGCGCGGTATCCGGGCCGAACAGTTGGCGGGCCGCGATGCTCTGCACCGCTTCCAGCGCCCAGGAATCGGCAGCCCCGGCAAGTGCCGCTTCGGAAGGCTTCGCTGGAGCGGCCTGGATGAGCGTCCGCCATAGGATGGCTGCCGCTTCCTGACGGCTGATCATGCGATCCGGCTCGAAGGCGCCGCCAGCCGTGCCCTTGATGAGTCCGCGCTCGGCCAATGTATTGATATGCCGCAGGTACGGGCTGTCTGCGGTATCCGTGAATGCGGCCGCGCTCCTGGACAGCGGCAGATCGAGCATGCCGATCAGCAGGCGGGCGAATTCACCCCGGGTTACGGCTTCCTCGGCACGAAGCGGATAAACCTCTTGCCCCTCCAGCACGCCCAACTTCTGCAGTTGTTCTATCGCATCCCGGTACGGCTGAGCGGCCGGGACGCCGGTTCCGGTGCCAGGGGGCTGATCCGGGGCCTTGATCGCCATGCTGTACGGATTCAGATACATCATGTATCCGATGGCTCCGTCTTCCTTCTCCTTGAATGCCATAGTTAGCCCATAGTCATCGATGAAGAGCAGGGGGGCGATCTGCCGCAATTCAACTTTGCCGCCGACGGTGTCCTCGACGAGCAGCTTGCCATCATCGGATGCGGCAATGCGGGTCAAGTTCATTCCTTTGCGCGCGTCGCGATAGAGGCCGGCGAACCGCTCCAGCTCCGTCCGGCTCGGCTTGAGAAATACCGGCTTGGCAGACTCTTCCGGGAAGAAGCGATTCATAAATGCCTGCATGAACTCCACCCGTAAATGAGAGTTTTTCGTATTATAGGCGATGAAGATGCCGACTTTCTCTTCCGGCAGCAACCACATCCACGAAGAGAATCCGTCCGTATCTCCCGCTTTCTCGATTACGTGCCGGCCGTTATGCAGCGGATGCAAAGCCGCTTCGAAGCCGTATGTCATATTAGGCTTCTTCGGATGGATGGCATAGTGGAAGCGGTGCATCTCTTCCGCCGCTGACCCAGATAGAATACGATGGCCATCGAGTTCGCCGCTGTTCAGATGGGCCATCATGAACCTGGTCATGTCACTTGAGGTCGAATGCATGCTTCCGTGCGGTGCGATGGTCGGCGTATAGGCGTACGGAGCAATTGCCGCCCCGGAAGAGTCATAGCCGGCGGCCATGGAGGAGCGGGTGTCCGCATCCATGACGAAGCCGGAATGCGTCATGCCCAATGGCTTGAAGATATGGTTCTCCATATATTGCTCGAACGGCATCCCCGAGACTTGTTCGACAATATAGCCTTGCAGCAGATTGGCAAAGTTATCGTATTTGAACATATCTCCCGGCTTCCGCACGACGGACGGCATACGCTCCCGAAGATATTGCTCCATCGATGTGGATTGGCCGAAATCGGTATGGATATCCTTCATATCCATATCTGTATAGTCGAAGCCGGTCGTATGGGTCAGCAAATGCTTGATCGTGACCGGTTCCTTGAATGGGTTACTCAGCTTCAACCCTTCGCCCAAGTATGCTTCGATGTTGTCATCCAGCCCGATCCGGCCCTGATCGGCAAGCTGCATGACCGCTGTGGCTGTAACCGATTTGCTGATAGAGGCAATCCGGACGACCGTATCCGCCGTCATCGGTATCCGTGTCTCCGCGTTCGCCATGCCATACCCTTTATTGAGCAGAACCTGATTGTCCTTCACAATGGCAACCACTGCGCCGGGAGCGCCGGACGAGCGGAAAGAACCGCTTGCAAAAAACTCATCTGCAAATGCCTCTACGCGCTTCAGATCGCCTGGACTGAATCGCGCCGCTTGCGCCTCCGTTCCGATGTGATCAGACCCCTTTGCCGCAGCGGACGGACCGAAAGCCATGACGGCGGCAAGCGCCAGCGCTAGAATGCGGGCGGCTGTCTTTTCTTGTTTCATTGTTTCTTTTCCCCTTTCTCTGAGCCTTATTCATCAAGCCTTGTTCGAGTATATCCGGTGACGTGGCGTCACTTTCAACCCCCAATATGGAAGCATGGAAAGTGAAGATTTCCGGATGCGGTCTGTCCGGGTACGGCAGGACACAGGGCGGCAGGGCAGATATGAGATTGGCCCTGTCCAATTGCGCCTCATCGGACACGGCCTTATAATTAACATGCGATGGGACAATTCTCCTGACCGCTTTTACATCGAACGCAAGAAAGGGTGATCGTATGTTTTTTCCATCGGCCATCATCTTCAGATCGCTCCATGCAACGTCTGCACGATAAACAGATGGCGATAGCTGCATGGAGATAGTGTTAAAATATCGCCGATATTCATTCTGACTGGCTATTCTGTTTTGACGGCAGACTTGCGATCCTTACGAATTTAAAATATTAAGGAGCGAGTTGGAATGAAAGAAATGGATCAACGGATTTCCGCTTATATTCAACATAATTTTATGGAGAAAGTCTCGTTCGTCGCGCGGGAGAGCGAAGGCATGGCCGTCCAGACCACGGAACAATATATGCTGGTCGATTGCGGCATGCCCGCGGATACGTTCAATATTGGCGTCCTGCGGGCAGGTGACGCCGGATCAGAGTGCGCTGTGCGGCAGATAACAGATTATTTTGCGGCGCGGGCCTTCCCGATGTCGCTATGGTGCTGGGAGCCTCTGGGCGCAAGCGCCCGGCAGGCGATCGAACATGCCGGGCTAAGTCTGGCCGAGGTCAATGAAGGCATGTATGCGTATGCGGAGGACCTGTCTCCGGAGGCGTACATGCCGGAGGGCTTTGTCGTGCAGCGGGTCGGGACTCCGGCGGAAGTACGGCGATTTGGAACGGTCTTGTCGTGTCTTTTCGGAGAGAGCAGCGAAGCCAAGCATGTCAGCCTGTACTATGAGCGGCTTGCCGAATCCCAGCTATGGACCCGGCCTGAGATGGCGTTATATATCGGAGTGTTGAACGATGGCACGCCTGTCACCGTCGGCTCGACCATCCGCAGCCGGGACAGTGTCGGCATCTACGATATCGCGACCTTGGACGAATACCGGAAGCGAGGCTTCGGCTCTGCTATGTTCCATCATATTTTGTCTGACATCTTGACCTGGCATGACGGGCTTATCGTCCTGCAGGCTTCCGAAGCGGGGGCAGGCCTGTACAAACGGGCAGGCTTCCGCCCGGTATGCGCCATTCGGGTCTTTGAGAACGGGGATGGAATCGAGTAGAGTGGAATAAACGTTGACATCGGCCCGTGAATGCGGGCATCAGGCGGCGCCCCTTCCTGTATCTGAGGATCAGGAAGGGGCGTTTTTTGCCGTGCCCTTCTTTTTCCTATTTGATTGAACCGATCGCGCTGCCAGATCGTACTAATACATAGATCCACACAAAGGAGGAATTTTGGAATGAAGAAAAGGCTCTCTTGGGTGCTGGCCGTAGCGCTTGCCCTGTCGATGATCGCGCCGTCAGCGGCGATGGCATCCCCGTCCGGCAGCAGCGCTGCTGAGGCAGCGGCTCAGGGCTTGGAGAAGATCGCGGCCGAGAAGGCGGCGCTGCTCACCGAATCGTACGGGACGATCAGCGTACAATATGCGCTGATTGACAACGGCAAGATCATGGTGTCCGGCCAGACCGGCATGAACGATATGGAAGGGAAGAAGCCGTTAACCAAGGATACGATGTATGGCATCGGATCGACGAGCAAAGTGTTCACGGCCGCTGCCGTCATGAAGCTGGCCGACGACGGGAAGATCGATCTCGATGCGCCCTTGGTCCGCTACATTACCGACTTCACGATGAAGGACGAACGGTACAAGCAGATAACTCCGCGCATGCTGCTGAACCATTCCTCCGGTCTTCAAGGCTCCAGTCTCGGCAGCTCCTTCCTGTTCGAGGACAATGACACCTATGCGCACGATACCTTGCTGAAGCAATTATCCGCCCAGAGCCTGAAAGCGGATCCGGGAGCGTTCTCGGTCTACTGCAACGACGGATTCACGCTAGCCGAGATTTTGGTAGAGAGAGTCAGCGGCATGGACTTTACCGCATTTATTCATAAATATTTTACCGAACCATTGCAGATGACCCATACGAAGACATCACAGGACGAATTGGAAGCAAGCAAGATGGCCGGGCTTTATTCCCCTGTCTACCAGGGACAGCTTCCGAATGAAACCATAAATGTCATCGGGACAGGGGGAATTTACTCCACGGCAGAAGATCTGGTGCGATTCTCGCAACTATTTACGGGCCAGGCGGACGGTATCCTCTCTGACAAGGCGCTACAGGCGATGGCACAGGAGGAATACAAGAATGGCCTGTGGCCGGGAGATGCGGATAATGTCTTCAACTACGGTCTCGGCTGGGACAGCGTGAAGCTGTTCCCGTTCAACGAATACGGAATGAAGGGCTTGGCCAAAGGCGGGGACACGATACTGTATCACGCTTCCCTCGTCGTGCTTCCGGAGCAGAAGATGGCGGCAGCGGTGCTGTCCTCCGGCGGTTCCAGCTCGACGAACGAGCTGCTGGCGAACGAATTGCTGCTGCAAGCATTGAAAGAGAAGGGCGTAATCAAAACGATAAAGCCGGAGAAATCCTTCGGCAAGACGGTGAAGGCGGAAATGCCCGCAGAGGTGGCGAAGCATGCAGGTTATTACGGCACCTTAGGCCAGCATATCCAGATTGAGATCAAAAAGGACGGAGAACTGTCTTTGCCGCTGACATTTATGATGGACAATTCGAAGGAAAAATATGTGTATACGGCGGATGGAAGCTTCGTCAATGAAAACGGAACGTCCAAGGTCAGCTTCGTAACCGAGAAGAATGGACGCACCTACTTGTGGATGAGCGAATATGTGACGATGCCGGGACTGGGGCAGCTTGCCATATCCCATTATGCGGCCGAGAAGCTGGAAGACAATGAACTGCCGAAGGAGACGGCCAAGGCATGGGCGAAGCGGGAAGGCATGACGTTCTATCCCGTGAACGAGAAGTATACTTCCCTCATGTATCTCATTATGCAGCCGACGGTACAGATTACCCGTACTGACGAGCTGCCGGGCTATCTGGGGGACAAAAAAATTACAGGTCCGAACACGGCGGCGAGCCAGCTTCAAATCCCGGGAATGGCAGGCCGGGATATGGCGGAAGCCCGCTTCTTTACGCAGGATGGCGTCGAATATATGGAAGGGGCTGGAAGATTACATGTGAGCGAGGCGAAAGTAAAGCCGCTCTACGCGGGCAAAGAATCCAAGCTCACGCTGCATGCCAACGGGCACGCCAAATGGTTCACGGTTCCGAAAGCGGCCGCAGGCAAGACGATGACCGTCGCGCTGCCGAAGAAGGGCGCGTTTGCGGTCTATGACGAGCAAGGCCTATGCGTGAATTTCACGGTCGTCAGCGGCAATAACGAAGTGACGCTGCCGGAGAACGGCACAATCGTGTTTGCTGGCGCTCCGGGCTCGGAATTCGGCATCGCCTTGAAATAACCGCACCTAAAAAACCAGTAAGACACAAGAAGATGTGTTTTACTGGTTTTTTCGCGTTTCCATTATTCGTCGTACCCATCTTCCTCTGCATATTCATCCAGCTCTGCGGTGATTTTCTCCTTCACACGGTCAAGGCATTCGTTCACGGAACGGGCCGTAACGCGCTTGCCATTGACGAGCGCATAAGGCTGCCGGGCGCACAGGCCGCACAGCGACAGACATTCCATACGCAGGACGGCAATGTCGGGATTTTCCGCTTCGAACGCTTCCAGAGCGTCGGAATTGATGCCGTTATTGGCGCAGATTTCCACGATGACGAAGCCCATATTGTTCATGATGTTCCCCCCCTGGCTGACCGGATTCCGCCTTCGGCCCCCTTGATCTTATAGACGCACTTCCTGTCTCCGCTAGCCAGGCACGATGTCCGTTCCACTTCCGCGCCGAGCAAGTCTGCGAACAGACCCAGCTCGCAAGCGCAGGCGTGATTATATTGGTTCGCAATCCGGGCAATCGGACAATTGTATTCGGTCAAGACGAACTCGCTTTCGCTTATTTTATCCCATTCGGCCATATAGCCGCTCTCATTCTGAATATCGGACAGCAGCGCGACCTTGTCGGCCAACTTCTTCCCGCGCAGGCCGGACTCGTATTGATCGTACAGGGAGCGCTGCCGGAGATCGAACAGGCGGTTCACTGCGGCTTCGCCGGAATCTTGAGCGAGTTCGGCCAGGAGCTCAAGGGCTGCGGCATGATATCTCTTCGGAAAATAATCATCGGCGCCTGGAGTTAAACGATAGACGGACATCGGACGTCCCATCGGCTGGCGGACGGTGCCGGATTCGATCAAATGATCGCGCTCCAGCGTATTCAGGTGCCGCCGCACAGCCATCAAGGTGATGCCCAGCCGCTCGCTCATCGCTTTGGCGCTTAGCTCGCCATCCGTCTTGAGCATTTGCATGATTTTCTCGCGCGTCGGTAGCGGAGCGTTATCCATCATGAGCCATCACCGCCTTGTTAACGGGCTGCTGCCGCGGAGGCCGAGTCATGCTGCCGGCATTCCTCCGAACAATACCCTTCGTGCTCGGCTTGGCACGCCTCGCAGCACAGATGCTGGCGATGGCAGGTATCATCCGTACAGTTGATATAATTTTCGCTCGGCTGGCCGCAGTGATAGCAGGTGCCCACGACGACGTTCTCGTCCGTATGGTTGATCGGAACCGAGATCCGTTCGTCGAACACATAACAGCTGCCATCGAACAGCCGGCCTTGCGTAACCGGGTCTTTGCCATATGTTACGATGCCGCCGTCCAATTGATATATATCCTCGAAGCCTTCCTTGCGCATGACGGCGGTCAGCATCTCGCACCGGATTCCCCCCGTGCAGTACGTAAGGACGGTCTTGTCTTTATGCTGCTCCATATTGTCCCGAAGCCAGTCGGGGAATTCCCGGAAGCTGTCCACGTCCGGTCGAATCGCGTTCCGGAAATGGCCCAGATCATACTCATAGCCGCTCCGCCCGTCCAGCACGATGACATCGTCACGCTGCAAATATTGCTGGAACTCGGCCGGACTGAGCCGGCCGCCGCCGTCGGTGTTCGGGTCAAGCTTCTGATCGTAGCGCAGCGTAACCAGTTCTTTTTTGTGACGGACGAACAGCTTTTTGAAGGCATGCCCGTTGTTGTTGTCGACCTTGAACAAGAGATCCTCGAACAGGGGATGGCCGTGCATATCCGCCATATACCGTTCGGTCTGTTCCACCGTTCCGGACAGCGTGCCGTTGATGCCTTCGTCGGCAATCAAAATACGCCCCTTGATGCCGAGATCCTTGCAATATTGCAGATGTTCGGCCGCAAAGGCTTCCGCGTCAGGGATCGCAACATATTTATAAAAAAGAAGCACTCGATAGTCTTTCATCGTGCGTACTCAATCCTTTCGTTATCAGAGTCGTCAACAAGAAGAGCGGAAGAGAGAGGAGGGGCCTCTACCTTCCGCCGCAGTTCCACTGCATAATACAGCTTACCAATGCTTGTCAATCACAATAGACTTATTCTAACGAACGATACATACATAGTCAACATAGAAGTTTATAATGTATCTATAAGTGAACCCGGATGTCACAGAGACGTCCGGGCGCTCTCGAATTGACAAATCCAATGAGTGTGTATCATAATTATTATACATTAATGTTGCAAAAGTATCAAAACCATGATATGGATGTCGAACCACGTCACGGTCGGCAGAAGAGAGGGAGTGTTCGGGAATGAAATTACTCGGTATATCAGGAACGATCGTTGGTTCTAAGACGGGGATCGCGGTGCAGAGCGTGCTGAATGCGGCGAAGCAATTCGATCCCGAGATCGAGACCGAATATCTCGATATGAAGGATTATCAGGTCCAGTTCTGCGACGGGAGAGATCCGTCAGCGTATACGGGGGATACGAGGACCGTCATCGATATCGTGTCTTCCGCGGATTGTTATATTATCGGGACGCCGATTTTCCAATCCTCGATCACGGGCGTGCTGAAAAATCTGTTCGACTTGGTTCCGACCACGGCTTTGTACAATAAAGTGATGGGATTTGTCGCCACGGGCGGCACGTACCAGCATTACCTCGTCGTCGAGAATCAGCTGAAGCCAATCGCCGGTTATTTGCGGGCGTTCGTCGCGCCAAGCTACGTCTATTTGCATGACGATCATTTCAACGCGGAGCGGCAGATAGCCGATCCGGATATTCGCGGCCGCCTGGACAGACTGGCCCGTGAAGTCGTATTCATGAACCAGAAGCTGAAAGGCTGAGCTTCGCTGCAGGGGAGCCATTGAGCGGTTGGTGACCCACTCCGGCATGGAAATCGTGTCTGCGGATTACCCAGACCTTCCTGTTGGAGCAGGAGCAGGATAAGAAGGCAGAGCGGCTCTCAAGGAACAATACGGCACGACGTGCGTACGGTTATTTGCGCGAGAAGTGCCTGGAGCATGCAATGAAGCTCGCCGCAAATATGAATCCTTCCGGACTGCTGCGTAGGTGATTGCCGCAAATGTTACCGTGCCGGTAGCGGCAGAAATATGGGTACTGTTATCGGAGTAGACGTCAAGACGATTAGGTCTTGGCTTTTTTTTCCTCCTTAGTAGTGCATGTCATATTTCTACCCTTTAATACCTTCTGCAAATACAAAAATGAAGATTTAAATCCGCCCGAGAAACATTATAATACGGCTACGTTTCAATTGAAGAAGATAAGGGGGATAAAAAGGAAAATTCTTACAACCACTCCATGTAATCCTTCGGGATGAATTTATACCATAAGTCCCCCCCCCAACCCTTCACAAATTGAAACTGACGAATTATTAACAATAACAAACCGTCCGTTGTTGTTTCTACTACAAAATCCCGAACTAACAAAAATAATATAGGCCAAGAGCTTTGCTACCTTTTGGATCTGACTAGAAAGGTAAAAATTAGTATAGTTAGGAAGATCAAACATATAAGCATTCAGACTCGGGATTGAGCATGTCTTCACCGCTAATGTAGATTGATAACTGAAGCTTGGCAAGGAGGTGGCATTGCGAAAAGAAAGAAATCAGGAGAAGGGGACCAAGGTGTCCTTCCGATTTCTCTGGACAAGTTACATAGTAAAGCAAGAAGGAGTGAGGCTTATGATGCCCCCGATTCGCACGTTGGTAGTTGATGATGAACGACATAGCCGTGACGAGTTAATCTATTTATTGAAGCAGCATTCAACTATAGAAATTGTAGGCGTGGCAGACAGTGGGGAACAAGCCGTCTTGCGGGCAATTCAATTGCAGCCGGATGTAATCTTTCTGGACGTTGCGATGCCAATTATGAGCGGGATTGAGGCAGCGAAGGCGATTGCCAACATGAAGGATGTTCCGCGGCTTGTCTTCGTGACCGCAAACAGACAGTTCGGAGCAGAAGCTTTTCGTCTGGAAGCGTTTGATTATTTATTGAAGCCGCTCGATAAAAAACATCTGGCGGACACCGTCAGGCGGCTGGAGAAATGGACTTGCCCGCCACACGCGCCGCCACCGCCAAAAATAGGAAGCAAGCTTGCGGTTGAGGTGGAACAGGAGATCATTTATATCAATCCGAAGGATATCATTTTTATCACGCATAAGAATGGCGTAACCCGAGTTGTCACGATAACGCGAGAATATCACATGAAGACTTCTTTAAAGGAACTGGAGAGTCGAATGCGCCATCATTCCTTCATGCGTATTCATAAGAGCCATATTGTGAATTTGCATTTTGCAAAGCGGCTTATTCCCTGGTTCAATGGCGCTTATCAACTTGAGCTGTCCGGGGCGGACGAATTTGTATCCGTAAGCCGCAATTACGTCAAGGCTTTCCGCCGGGCACTTGAATTGTAAGACCGGATCAGGCAGCCACAGAGGATGAAAGAGTGCACGTTAAGTGCCGGATCATACATCTTGACGGTCCATTTCGACATGATAAGTGCCAAATAAACACATAACAAACGCTTTCCTTTATAATGCTTTGCAGGGCATGGCCGGGGCTGGGTCAACCTACCCAGATTGCCACTACATAGGAGGGGAGTGCAATAGCTAGGGGAAACCGCTAATGATAGCTAAGAACTATCATTATATTACAAAAAAAATCAAAATACTATGAGAGGAGAGGGATAGACCAAAAATGAAGTATCGAATGAAATTGTGGAGGCAAACATTAGCATTATTTCTTTCCTTGCTCCTTCTTCTGCAGGCAGTGCCGTTTTATGCCCTGAACGCTTCTGCCTCTGCGGATGAAGACGGAGATTTTAAAGCGTGGGGAGAAAATGTCCCGAAGGCGAACCGCATGGATGTGAACTGGGAGCCGCCCGACGATGGCAATGATTACGGTTATCTGTATTATCAGAGGAAATTCGACCCTTCTTTGCCGGAGGATATGCAAGAGCAATTTGAAACAAGATCCACCAAATATAATAAACCCGTTAATGTTCTCGTCATATATCCCGGCAGCAGCGGCTTCTACAACGCTGGCAACCAATCGTATATAAAATACTGGCTGCAAGGCACTTCCGGTGTCGGAGATATTGACAGCCTTTTACGGATCACGGATGTCAGCCAAGCTAACTTTGACGCCAATCCCGACGCCTATTTAAAAAACAGTGAAGGGAAATATGTTATCGATGTTGTCATCATAGGCGTGGCTGACCTTAACGGCAGCGTCAATACCAGCGAAGCCGCTGTGAATGCCATTGAAGATTTTATAAAGACTGGCAGGGGCGTATTATTCGGACATGATACGCTAATTGACAGATCGAACTCTAATGTAGGGACAGGCTTAGAGAACATTACAAGTTCTACCGCTAACAGAGGGGAAGGCTGGCAATACACGAAGCTGAGACATTATGCAGGCATTATTGCGAATAGTGCTGTGGCACGGCTTGCTCATCAAACAAATCGTGCGTTGGTGGTGAGGGACGGTTTTTTGCTTAAATATCCGAACGTCATAAAACCTGGAGACATTTTATCGGTAAATAACACGCACGTAAATGGATCCAGCGCCAAAGGAACCATCTGGTTGCAGTTTGCCAATGCGAACGGCACTTTGTATCAAGGCGATGATACGGTTGGCTATGATGATGGCACAGGTTATGCCCTATATCACAGCAACTATTACTTAACGACGTATCATAATACCGCTTTTATCCAGACCGGACACACAACCAATGCGAACATTCCGGTTGCCGAAAGAAATATTATCGCAAACACGGTGTTTTTCCTGGCTCAATTAACACATGACACCAAATTAAATGACAACGCCGCTACCGATGAGGCGCCGCCGGATGCGCCCGTGGCCAGCTACCATTCAGCTAACGGAACGGCCCAATACAAGACACTTATCACGGCGAAGGATAACGGGACAACCTATCAGGGTTATGTGGAAGCGATTGATCAGAACCCGAACATTACCGAACGCAAAAAGTCAAATATTTTCGAAGAAATGGTAACAAGCGGGACGAAAGGCTATTTAATTCACAAATCCGAAAATGCAGATGACGATCCGTTAACTTACGCTGAAATGGATGAGAATGACAATCCGGTTGTTCCAGCCCAGTATTTGCACAATGACGATATAGACGGTCTATTATTTACGCTTAATAATTCGGATACGGGTTATATTCATGTCCGTGCGGTGGACTGGGCGGGGAATGTAGGTCCTGTCAGCCATAACAATATTGGCGATTTAATGCCTTCCTTTACGGTCAATATCATAGGCAAAGTACAGGGGAAAACAGAACCGCAGGAACCGTTATACACTATTCCGCTGCAAATGAGAGCGAACGATGAACCGTTTCGGTTTCCCGCTCTGACTGTGCCAGGTTATAAATTAACCGGGCCGGAGAGCGGCTTTATCGAGATTAATCCCGCGACCGCGGAACAGGAGCAGCCGTTTGTTTTTTGGTACACGGATAACATGACGACCGTAACGATAAAAGCGATGTATGAAGGCACAGCTACGCCTATAGAAAGCTTTTCCGAGTATAGAGTAGCCGCAGAAATAGGAAAACCATTCTCGCATGATCCGCCCGTAATTAGGGGATTCGATTATGAAGGAGCGGCAAATAACAGTACAACGCCTGACGGCAACAGTATTGCCAGCGTAGCCGCGAATGGGGAACACGAGATTATATTCTACTATACCAAGCAGACTACCGAAAAAGGACTGATTATCAATATCGTCGATATCGATAACATCCCTTTAGGCACCGTTTACCGTTCTCTGGTAAAAGGCGTTCCCCAAGACATGACCTATCCGAACGATCCGAAATCCGTGGAAGGGCTGGAGGTTTTAAAGCATTATACCTATAAGTCGGTTGAGCCCGACACGGTAACCTATGATGGTGTTAACGATATCAACGTGACTTATGTTTATGAAAGAATAAAGCGCACGGTGAAAGCTGCGGCTTATGACGAGGCTACAGGAGCGAAGATTACAGATATACGCAGCGAGGATCTGACTGTAGGCGATACGCACCAGATTCATGCTCCGCCAAGCTTGACTCATAACGGCGTGGATTACTCCATTATAGGCGAGACGACACAGGATATTTATGTGTCCAACGGTGCAGCGGCTGTTGAAATCAAGTTCTATTATAAGGCTGCAACGGAAGGTACGGTCCATGTGGTGGCTTGGTATGATACGAATGGCAGCGGAATCTATGAGCCGGGTATAGATCAGGTGATTCAAAGCTATGATTTATCCGGAACGGTTGGTTCGTCTGTTTCTATACCGGCGCCGACCATACATGGCTGGCAGCTTGCGGGCGGAGAGGCAGAATCGGTTACCGCCACAGTTAGTGCAGACGCCCAAACCATTTACTTTCAATACAATAAAGATGTGTGGACTGTAGAGGTCCAATTAATGGATTACTTATCAGGCGCGGAAATCACAACGCTGGGCTCGATAAGCTATGAAGTGCCTAAGGGCGACTCGTTGACGGTATATGCGCCTAATGTGCCAGACTATATACTTACAACCGGTGCGGTGAATACCAATCCAATTACCTATCCGATTGTAGACGAGAATAAAACGGCAACCTTTTATTATACGCCTTTAGAGGATGCGATAGACGCCGCCTATGTGGACGTCACTATCAAGGGTGTCGGCAATGGTCTGACATTATACAGCTACACCAAGCGCATATTGAAGGGGACAGAACCAATCACGCTAAGGGATGAAGCGGACGTCTTCTCGATTCCGGGCTATGTTCTGGACGCGGGCCAGAACCATGTGTTTACGCCGGACGGCAGCGTTGCCGAGATGATCTTTACCTACACCTCGACCGCGGCGACGGTAACAATCAACATGGTTGACGGCAGCGGCAACGAGGTGGCGCCAAGCTTCAACGTGGCGGCGACGACGGGCGAAAGCTTCAGCTACACGGCGCCATCCGTATCGGGCTACAATCTTGAAGGGGCCTTGACGCAATCGATATCCAGCGTGAGCAGCGTCAACAACAGCCTGACTTTTGTGTACAGCCAGGCGAGCGGTAATGTAATGGTTGTGCTGACAGAAGGCGGCCGCATCATCAAAACGGTCAGCGAAACATTCGCGGTCAACGAGACGCGTGAAATCCCGGTTCCGGATCTTGCGGCGGATTATTACACCGCACTGAGCAAGGCTGACACGGTTACTTACCGTGGAACCGCGTTGACGGTGGAATACCAGTATACGAAGGATCTGGTGGATATCCCGGTTCAAGCGGTGGACTATTTGACGAACGACGTGCTGGATACCGTTACCCTAGCCAACCAGCGCAAGGGAGAGTCGTTGACGGTAGGTGCGCCGAATGTGGCGGATCATGTACTGGTAGGCAGCCACACGCAGACCGCAATCGCTGACGGCAGCGAAGTTATCTTCAAGTACAGAACGCTTGCGAATGATGAAGTCGCAGTCAAAGCGGTGTCGCAAGACGGCGTATCGCTGCAAAGCTATGTGATGAGCGGAACGGTCGGCGAAACGGTCTCCGCGATGGCGCCCGGCATACTGGGCTGGAGGCTGACCACAGGCGCGATCCAACAGGCACTGGTGGGAACCGACAAGGAAATTGGATTTACGTATGAGGCGGATGTCGTCACGATCACGGTCAAGTCGATCGATGAACAAGGCGCGCCCATCGGCGAGGCAGCGTTCCAGACGGCAAGGGGCGGCAGCTTCGAGGCGCATGCTCCGCACGTCCCTGGGTATGTGTTAGACGACGAAAAAACCAAGGAATTGACCTATGTTGTTAGCGATACCAGCGTTACCTTCCGTTACAAGAGCATCGAGGATGTGGTCCCTGACTACACGGTAGCGATCACGGTGATCGGGAAGAGCGCAACGGAGGAGTTATACGAGTACGATATTACCCGACCGAAGAACAGCGGAGCTTTGGAAGTGGACGCATTCCAGGTCAGAGGTTACAAATTAATAAACTCTTCGCCGGTAAGCGTCACGGTGGGGGATAAAGATGAGACGGTTACCTTCGATTATGAAACGTTGGCGACGGTCGTTGCGATCCGCATGGTTGACGGCAGCGGCAACGAGGTGGCGCCAAGCTTCAACGTGGCGGCGACGATGGGAGACAGCTTCAGCTACAGTGCGCCATACGTCTCGGGCTACAATCTGGAAGGGGCCATCACGCAGACGATATCCAGCGTAAGCAGCGCCGACAGCAGCCTGACCTTTGAGTACAGCCAGGCGAGCGGTAATGTAACGGTTGTGCTGAAAGAAGGCAGCCGCATCATTAAAACGCTCAGCGAAACGTTCGCGGTCAACGAGACGCGGGAAATCCCGGTTCCGGATCTTGCGGCGGATCATTACACCGCACGGAGCACGGCTGACACCGTTACGTACCGTGGAACTGCGTTGACGGTGGAATACCAGTATGCGAAGGATCTGGTGGATATCCCGGTGAAAGCAGTTGACTATGTGACGAGCGAAGTGCTGGACACGGTTACCAAAGCCAACCAGCGCAAGGGCGAGGCGTTGACGATAGGCGCGCCGAATGTGGCGGATCATGTACTGGTAGGCAGCCAGACGCAAACCGCAATCGCCGACGGCAGCGAGGTCATCTTCCACTACAAAACGGTGGCGAACGATGAAGTCGCCGTCAAGGTGGTGTCAGAAGACGGCGTCTTGCTGCAGAGCTATATGATGAGTGGAACAATTGGCGAAACGGTCTACGCGACAGCGCCGAGCATCCTGGGCTGGAGGCTGACCTCCGGCGCCAACCAACAGGCACTGATCGGAAGCGACAAGGAGATCGTATTTACGTATGCCGCGGATGTCGTCACGGTTACAGTTAGGGCGATCAATGAACAAGGAGTGTCCATCGGCGAGGAATCGTTCCAGACGGCAAGGGGCGGCAGCTTCAAGGCGTATGCTCCGCACGTCTCGGGGTATGTATTAGACGACGAGAGCGCGAAGGAATTGATCGATATCGGAGCCGACACCAGTGTTACTTTCCGTTACAAGAGCATCGAGGATGTGGTTCCTGACTACACGGTAACGATCACGGTGATCGGGAAGAGCGGTACGGAGGACTTATACAAATACGGTATCACCCGACCGAAGAACAGCGGAGCTTTTGAAGTGGACGCATTCGAGGTTAAAGGTTACAGCTTAATTAACTCTTCGCCGGTAAGCGTCGTGGTGGGAGATAAAGATGAGACAGTTACCTTCGATTATGACACATTAGCGACAGTCGTTGCGATCCGCATGGTTGACGTCAGCGGCAACGAGGTGGCGCCAAGCTTCAATGTGGCGGCGACGACGGGAGAGAGCTTCAGCTACAATGCGCCGTACGTCTCGGGCTACAATCTGGAAGGAGCCATCACGCAAACGATATCCAGCGTAAGCAGCGTCAGCAACAGCCTGACCTTTGTGTACAGCCAGGCGAGCGGCAATGTAACCGTTGTGCTGACAGAAGGCGGCCGTATCATCAAAACGGCGAGCGAAACGTTCGCGGTCAACGAGACGCGGGAAATCCCGGTTCCGGATCTTGCGGCGGATCATTACACCGCAATAAGTACGGCTGACACGATTACTTATAATGGAACCGCGTTGACGGTGGAATACCAGTATACGAAGGATCTGGTGGATATCCCGGTTCAAGCGGTTGACTATGTGACGAACGACGTACTGGACACCGTTATCATAGCCAGCCAGCGCAAGGGCGAGGCGGTGACGGTAGGCGCGCCGAATGTGGCGAATTATGTCTTGGTAGGAAGCCAGACGCAGACCGTAATCGCCGACGGCAGCGAAGTCATCTTCAAGTACAGAACGCTTGCGAATGATGAAGTCGCAGTCAAAGCCGTAGCGGAAGACGGCGTATTGCTGCAGGGCTATATCATGAGCGGAACGATCGGTGAAACGGTCTACGCGACGGCGCCGAGCATACTGGGCTGGAGGCTGACCACAGGCGCGAACCAGCAGGCCCTGATCGGAACCGACAAGGAGATCGTATTTACGTATGCGGCGGATGTCGTAACGATCACGGTGAAGGCGGTCGATGAACAAGGCGCGTCCATTAGCGAAGAGACGTTCCGGACGGCAAGAGGCGGCAGCTTCAAGGCGTATGCTCCGCACGTCTCGGGGTATGTGTTAGACGACGAGAGCATCAAGGAATTGAGCGATGTGGCAGCCGATGCCAGCGTAACCTTCCGCTACAAGAAGATCAATATCGAGACATACAGAGTAACTGTCCATTACGTGGAGCAGGAATCGAAGGACAAGTTGAGAGACTCTTCCACTTATATCGGCAAGGAAGGGGAAGTGTTGTGGTTAAGAGCAGATCAGATCACGGTAACTGATGTCGTATACACGCCCTTAAGATACAATGAGCTATACACGATTACCACGGATCCTGCTCAAGAGTATACGTTTGAGTACATTGAGGGTGAAGATGCTGATATCCAGCTTCTGACGATTAACCATCTGGAAGCAGGCACGAACCATGTGCTGAATGAGTCCGAGCTGGTCACAGGACGGTCCGGCGAGGAAATCCGGTATCTGGCGACTCCGATAACGGTATCTGGCGTAACCTATAAGCCGGAGATGCCAGATTACTCTTATATATTCGATGAGCGACAGGACCAAGCGCTTACTATTTTCTATAACAAGGACGTATCGGAGACCGTGCGCCAGGTCTTGGTGAAGTATGTGGAGCAGGGGACAGGCTTAGAACTGGCTGCGCCGATGACGATGAGCGGCAAGCCGGGAGACACGGTAGCTTTGACGCCGGTCTATGTATCGGAATATACGCCAGTGACATCCAGCCATATGTATACGTTCAGTGAACAGGAAAGACAGGAATACACGTTCTATTACACGAAAAACTCATCGAATTCTGGCAATACGGATTCGGGCAATACGGACACAAGCCCATCTCCGGTAACACCGCCACACCCGGCGCCGGAGGAACCAATAGAACCGGAGACGGATGCGTCACAGGCGGGGACGGAAACACCAAAGCTGGAGATGGAGCATCATTACAACTACATTACCGGCTATCCGGACGGGACGATTCGACCGGAGAACCGGATTAGCCGAGAAGAGGTAGCCGCTATCTTCTATCGTCTCATGGAGGATGAGAGCCGGGAGCACTATATCTCCGATAAGAACTCCTTCTCGGATGTAACCGGCAGCCGGTGGTCGAACAAGCAGATCTCGACGCTCGAAGATGCCGGAATGATTACCGGGTATCCGGACGGCACCTTCAAGCCGGGTAACTTCATTACACGGGCGGAGTTCGCAGCGATTGCGTCCCGATTCGACCAGCTCAATGATCAAGCCAATGACATGTTCTCGGATGTGTTCGGACATTGGGCGGAGAAGTATATCGTATCGGCTGCGAACAAAGGCTGGATCAAAGGCTATCCGGACGGCACCTTCAAGCCGAACCAGTATATTACGCGTGCAGAAGCAATGGCTTTCATCAACGGTATGCTGAATCGGAAAGTGAAGGCGAACGATATTCATGAGCATGCGAAGCAGTGGCCGGACAATAAGCCGGGCAAATGGTACTATACACATGTATTGGAAGCGACGAATTATCATGACTATAGCCGCAACGAAGATGGCTATGAAGTATGGCAGGCCGTTCATCCGGATCGAATCCATCCGTAAAGCGTAAAGCAGCCTTGCCTGCATAACATGAAGCTCCTTTCGAGGATTGTCCCGGAAGGAGCTTCTGTAATGAATATGATTAAATGAACATAATGACATACTGATTTCTCTGTTCTGGTTTCCCGTTTTCTCTGCAGGGCAGGGAGGGATTGCCGTTAAATTTTCATAATTAGTTGTGAACTAATACATACTTCTATTCACTTTATCCATGATAATGTATATTTTAATATTCCAAAATAAAATTGATAAATTTCTGTCAGGTCGGGAACACATCAGAGGTGATTGCAAGCGTGAAATCTTCAAATCGACTTGTTCTTTTATACCAATATTTAGTTGAACATAATGATTGGATGACAGCTCAACAATTAGCCGCGGTGCTGAGCTGTTCTGTTAGCACGATAAGAAAAGATCTTAAAACGCTAAAGTCTTTTTTGCCGGATACTTGGTTCCTGGAAAGCCAAAGGGGCAAGGGGATTCGCCTGAATCGTCCCTCTAACCAGCCTATTTTACCATTCGCACATGTCGTAAGTGATACCGATATACTTCAAAATCTAATAAGATATCTCATCCATAATGAGACAGGGTGTACATTGACAGAACTCAGCCGAAAGTTATTTTATAGTGTCAGTGCAATCAGTAAAATGATGAGGATATTAAAGCAAAAGTTGAAAAAATACCATCTAAAATTAGATACAAAACCAGTAAAAATTAGTGGAGATGAGTTTCATTTACGACAGTTTTATTTTGACTATTATCTAAATACGAACTGTACGGCTCCTATCCAACAAGAAACGTTAACATCGATACGCACGCTTATGAAAACAATTGAACAAACTGGAGGATTCAAGTTTTCTGACATTTCTTACATACAACTTCCGATTGTCTTTTCTGTTTGGCAAGGCCGCCTTTGTAAAAAAAAGTTCATCACAAATTGTCCCTCTGTTTTTTATGAATTAGGTGAGCCGCTTCGATGGATGATCCCCATTATTGAAAGACATTTAAAAATTCTTCATATTAGGGCAAGCTCTCATGAATTACATTATGGGGCAGCACTGCTGCTCGGTGTGCCACGAAGCGAAGGCAAAATAGTAGAAGTGTTAGAGCCATGTTATATCGATTCTGTATGTAAAGTGATTCAATACATGGAAGAGAAAACGCGTTTTCCATTTTCCGACGATAACATTTTATTGCAACAAGTATATGATTATTCTAAACATGCAAGGATAAGATGGATTACAGGAATTCATAGTTATGCCAATCAACATGCGATAAAGATAAAAAAGTGTGAATTCACTCTCTTTACCTTAATCCATGAGGCCATGCATCAATACTTTCATTATACAGATTCAATTAGGGATGATGATGTAGCAGACATTACGATGTTCTTTGTTGCCAGCAAGCAAGGATATAGAATGCAGCAAAAAGAAAAAACGATATTATTGTATGTAAATGAAATCGGCGTGATGAGATATGTCAAGCTGAAGTTGCTTGAAAATATTTGCGGACTCGTCAAAATTATGACTGCACATCACGTCCACGAGATGGAACACTTTGCCTCCAATAAAAATATAGATGTCATCGTGACGACCAATCAGCAAAATTATACTCTATTAACTAATGGGATTCCTGTCATCCATATCGGGCCAATCCCAACCAGCAATGATTTCAATATCATAAAAGATACATTAAAAATGTAGTCTGCGCATTGTAAATACGGGTAACCTATCCCGTTTTTTCTTTTACCCTCTGGCACCTTCCTCACACCCCTTTTCATCTACTTTTTAAAACCAACGTTGACGCGGAATTGACGCATGTCTGCAGGAACCCCTGCTCACATATGCTTCGACTCTATGGAACTGTACTGGTACAGCTTTTTTTCACTTCACCGCATTAGGCAAGCTGTCTGTGATGGAGAAGGTCGCGAACGGTATTTTGCAGAAAAATCAACGTGAGCAAGGGACTTGACTTTTTTCGAAATACGTGTGTAATATTAAGTCCATATTCATCAGGCGATGACCAAAGACATGATTCCCTGCACGGGCTGCCCAGAGAGAGAAGCGCAAGCTGCGAGCTTCTTCGGCTACGGTTGCGGAATTACCCCTTTGCAGCCGTGGTGTTGAACCCGTCGAACGAATGATGTGCGGCGGCAGTAAGCGGCACCGTCTCATCCTCGTTACCGGATGTCCAATGAAGGATCTTGCATCTGCACGGCTAGTGAAGCGAACCTGCCAGGCGGCCATGCAAGGTCGAAGTAGGGTGGAACCACGAGCAGAACGCACTCGTCCCTGTCAGGGAGAGTTGCGTTTTTTTGCGTTCCCGCGTGCGTTCATCAAGCTTGGACCAGTATGGAGGAAAGGGAGGCTGAAGCATGGAGATCAAGGTTACATTTCCAGACAATTCGAACAGGAGGTATACGCAAGGCACGACCATCGCGGACGTGGCGGCTTCGATCAGCACCAGCTTGAAGAAGCAGGCCATTGCCGGCAAAATCGATGGCGCGCTCGTGGATCTGAACCGGACGATCGAGCATGACAGCCTTGTTGAAATTATTACGCAGGACAGCCTGGAAGGGCTGGGCATCCTGCGTCACAGTACGGCGCATGTCATGGCCCAAGCCATTCAGCGGATATATGGAGCCGATCAAGTCAAGCTTGGGATCGGTCCGGTCATTGAGGATGGTTTCTATTACGATATCGATATCGAGCGGCCGCTGTCCACGGAGGATCTGGCGGCCATTGAACACGAAATGTCGCGCATCATTCAACAGAATCTGCCGATTGAGCGGCAGGTGCTCGGCCGTGAGGAAGCGCTGCGGCTATTTGAGCAACGGGAAGAGCCGTTGAAGCTGGAATTGATTGATGATCTGCCTGCGGACGCGGTCATCAGCATTTATAAGCAAGGTGAATTTGTTGATTTGTGCCGCGGTCCGCATATGCCGTCCACCGGACGGGTCAAGGCGTTCAAGCTGCAGAAGGTATCCGGAGCCTACTGGCGGGGCGACGCGAACAACAAAATGCTGCAGCGCATCTATGGCACGGCGTTCGTGAAGCAGGAGCAGCTTGACGAGCATCTGCACCGGCTGGAGGAAGCGAAGAAGCGCGATCACCGCAAGCTGGGCACAGAACTGGGCTTGTTCATGTTCTCCGAGGAAGCGCCGGGCATGCCGTTCTATTTGCTGAACGGGATGACGATTCGCACGGAGCTGGAGAACTTCTCGCGCGAGCTGCAGCGGCAGCGCGGTTACGAGGAAGTGCGGACGCCGTTCATGATGAACAACCGGCTGTGGGAGCAGTCGGGGCATTGGGATCATTATAAGGACAATATGTACTTCACGAAGGTTGACGAGACGACATTTGCGCTGAAGCCGATGAACTGCCCGGGACATATGCTGATTTTCAAAAATAGCCTGCACTCCTACCGGGAGCTGCCGATCCGGCTTGGCGAGTTCGGTCAAGTGCATCGCCACGAGATGTCGGGCGCCTTGAACGGCATGCTTCGTGTCCGCACGTTCTGCCAGGATGACGCGCATATTTTCGTCCGCCCGGATCAGATCGAGAGCGAGATCAACGAAGTCATGTCCTTGATTGACGAACTCTACAACATTTTCGGCTTCGAGTACAAGATCGAATTGTCTACCCGGCCGGAAGATTCCATGGGATCAGAGGCGCTGTGGAACGAGGCGGAACGGGCGCTGAAGCAAGTGCTTGATCGCCGAGGCGCCGATTATCGGATCAACGAAGGAGACGGCGCCTTCTACGGGCCGAAGATCGACTTCCATATCCTCGATGCCCTGAAGCGGAGCTGGCAGTGCGGAACGATTCAACTGGACTTCCAGATGCCGGAGAAATTCGGCCTCGCCTATATCGGCGAGGATAGCCAGAAGCATCGCCCGGTCGTGATCCATCGCGCAATGTATGGCTCAATCGACCGGTTCATCGGGATTCTGACAGAGCACTATGCCGGCGCCTTCCCGCTGTGGCTGGCCCCCGTTCAAGCGAAGGTGCTGCCTGTATCCGAGATGTTCACGGATTATGCGCTTCAGGTGAAGCAGGCGCTCGCAGCGCGCGGCATCCGTGCCGAAGCCGACGGCCGCAATGAACGGCTCGGATTCAAAATACGCGAAGCCCAACGCGCCAAAATTCCTTACATGCTCGTCGTCGGGGAGCAGGAGCAGCGGGATGGAAGCGTGTCTGTACGGAAGCGGGGCGAAGGCGATCTCGGATCGCAACCCATTCACGAATTGGCGGAGCTTATCGAGACAGAAATCCGGAAGAGACAGTAGATCCCTTCCCATTTCTCTGAAATTCCGGTACACTAAAAGAAATGGATGCACAATAACCGCCGCCGCTGCGCGCATCGGCGGCAATATCAAGAAGATAGCCCCTTGCGCCTCCGGCGGACGAGGGGCTGTTCCATGTCCGGGGGAATGAATATGCAGTTGATACAGCCAGAGAAGGTGCAGCATGCGCTGCAATTATGGCGAGAGAAGCCATTATATCTCCATCTCGAGATGACGACCGGGGCCTATGCGTCTCATCGCGACAAGACGAAGCATACCGCTTCCGCCTTCGTCACCAATACCGTCATCCGCTATGCGGAAGGCTCCATCGCCGGGAAGGGACCGTACCGCGTCGGACTGAAGACGCCGGGCGGCTGGGTATACGCGGAAGGCTTGACCCATTGGGACGAGCAGGCACAGGCGCATGGCAGATTGATTATGGCGGGCCATGATCAAGAAGGCAGACTGATTGTCAGTCTGCAGCTAAGCGAAGAACCATTCTAAGATGACGAAGAGGAGACCAGACATCATATGAACAGACAGCGTCATATTGCCGTCATCCTGCCGCACCCGGATGACGAAGGAATCATCGCCGGCACATTGGCCGCACATGTTCACGAAGGAACGGCTATCACCTACGCCTGCCTGACATTGGGGGAGATGGGGCGGAATATGGGCAATCCTCCGTTCGCGAGCCGGGCTACGCTGCCGATCATCCGCAAGGGAGAGTTGGAGGAAGCGTGCCGCCGCATCGGCATTCGCGACCTGCGGATGTGGGGATACCATGACAAAACGATAGAATTCGAAGACGAAGAGAAGCTCGCGGACCGGATCGAAGCCTTGCTGGCGGAAGTGGAGCCCGAATGCGTCTATACCTTCTATCCCGGGTACAGCGTTCATCCGGACCATGACGCAACCGGGGCCGCCGTCGTGCGGGCAGTGGGGCGGATGCCGGCGGCCAAGCGTCCCCGCGTCCTGTGCATCGCGATTGCCACCGGCCGCGAGAAGCTGCTCGGCCCGGCGGACGAGGTTCACGATGTCAGCGATTATGTCGAGCAGAAGATTCATGCGATTCATGCGCACAAGAGCCAGGTCCGGCACCTGCTTGGCGGCGGAACGGTGGATGATCCGGCGTTCCGCGCGCGATACAGCCGGGAACGGTTCTGGACGTATCTCTTCCCCGAGGAAGAAGAAGGGGCTCGCGCATAGGAAAGGCGGAGCTTGTCCAACTGGCATCTCCAGGCCCGGAGGGACGGTAGAAGCGAGCGCTTCTGCAGCTGCCCGGAAGGGACGGCATGCCTAGGCGTAGGCGCTGCCGTCCCATTGATAGAACGCGAGCAGGTCTAGATCCAGTTCAACTCCAATCCCCGTTCCTTCAGGAAGGGTGACGGCACCGTTCTTCGGCCGCAGCGGGACAAGGCGGGTGAACGGATTGTCCATCACGTCCCATTCCACCGGCTCGATCGAATCCTTGTCCATTTTGGTCCACGGTTCGATACATGCCTGGGCGAACATGGCGTATAAGCGGGACAGCGCCCCGTCATAGGCATGCGGAGCCGCGCGCATGCCGAATGTGCGCGCCAGGCCTACCGTATGCCTGTATTCATCGATCCCGGCCATATGCATCGGATCGGGCGTAATGATATCTATCGCCCGGCGCGTCAGCAAGGGCAGGAAGGCCGCTGCCGAGCCAAGATTTTCTCCGCCGGCAATCGGGACGGCGATCCGCTGTCTCAGCAGCGCGTACTCTTCGACCTGCGCCACAGGAAGCGGCTCCTCCAGCCACATCAGATTGGGCCACGACTGCAGCAGCGGCTGCCATTGCAGCGCCGCCGTGGCGTCATAGCTCTGATTCGCGTCGAGGGCCAAGCCGATGCCGCTCGACAGCAGCTTCTGCACCTCCCGCACATGATCCTGATCCTCAGCGAGAGACTTTCCGCCGATTTTTAGCTTGATCTTGTCGAATCCGTCGCTCAATGCCCTTTCCACTTGCTGCAGGGACAGCTGCTTCCAATCCGCGTCTTTGCTGTACGATTGGAAAGACGCGTATACGGGCACGCGATCCCGCTGCTTGCCGCCCCACAGGCCGCATACCGACAGACCGGACGCTTGGGCCATAATTTCCGTGCATGCCATGCTGACGGCTGCAGCCGCGCGCGAATGCCAATTCTGGATCGTCCGCAGCCAAGTGCCGCGCTCGAAGACCGGCTTGCCTAGCATAAAAGGAATAATCCGCTCATGGAAGCCGGAGTGCAGCGTCGGCAGCCAGTCGGCGCATTCTCCCCATCCGGTAACGCCGGTGTCGGTTGTCACCCGGATCATATAACTCGTCCGGTACATTTTCGGGCCATTGGCATCGCCATATGGCCGGGCAAGACGATAGAAGAGCGGAAAGGTCTCGATCTGCTGTATCCGCAAGGAACGGATCCCCCTTATACGTCGTTTTGCCGCTTAGTATGTGCCGGGACGGTAATTTTATGAAAAAATAGGGAATTACGCCTTAGCGGGAGATTTCATTCCCCGTTCTGCCTTCATAATGATGGGCGTGGGGAGTGCTTCCATTCACGGTCGTGACTCCTTCGAACATATGAATATGCCCGCCGCCAGGCAGGGGAATGGCCGGACCCGTCGTGCCTCTGATAATATGCGAATGTCCGGCATTGAATGTGGTCTTCGCATGATAGTCATGCGTATGCTGCACTCCGCTCGGGGCCGGTTCCGTCGTTCCGGCGTATTCATGCCGATGACCGACATTTACGGACGTGATGCCGGAAAATTCATGTACATGCACAGGTCTCCCATTCCAAGAAGTAATATATAGCTTATGGGAGTGCTCCTTCCCCTCCTCGCTATGATGCACAAATCCGGTAACCGGGATTTCCATGATTGCAATCTCCTTCCATCGATGATTACCTACATCGTATGATTGGGGGAGTTCAATGGTACCGCTCAAGTCAAGCCAATTTTGCGGCTTCGGGACAAGCTGCGCCCCGGTGCTGACGGGGGATGCGGCGGCTGGGATTCCCGCCAAGAGCCCTCCTTGCACAGAACAAACCCGATCGGGCATGTTCGCCTGATCGGGTTAGCATCGTTCCGGGCTAGCCGGCTGCCGGAATCGGCACGATTACAGCCATTCTCCGAATTTACGGATATACCAGCTTTTGACCATCTGGGTCAGCACGCAATAACAGAGCAAGGTCGCGACAAGCCATGGGAAATACGACAGCGGCAGCGGCACCAGGCCGATGGCAGCGCCCATTCCCGTAAATGGAAGCGCCACTCCGCATGCCATGATTAGACTCGTCAGCAGCAGGACGGGTCTGCTCGCCGTGCTTTGGACAAATGGGATTTTCTCGGTGCGGATCATATGCACGATAAGCGTCTGCGACAGCAAGCCCTCGATGAACCAACCGGAATGGAACAGCGCCTGCTGATCGACGGAATTGGCCGAGAAGACATACCACATCAAGGCATACGTCGTAATATCGAAGATCGAGCTGATCGGACCGATGAACACCATAAATCGGCTGATCGATTTTGCATTCCATTTCTGCGGCTTCCGCAAATACTCTTTGTCCATTTTATCCCACGGAATCGAGAGCTGGGAGATATCATAGAACAGATTTTGCAGCAGCAAATGGATCGGCAGCATCGGCAGGAAGGGAAGGAAGGCGCTGGCTGCCAGGACGCTGAACATATTGCCGAAGTTGGAGCTCGCGGTCATTTTAATATATTTGATCATGTTGCCGAACGTCTTCCGTCCTTCGATGACGCCTTGCTCCAGCACCATTAAGCTTTTTTCCAGCAAGATCATATCCGCCGATTCCTTAGCGATATCGACCGCGGTATCGACAGAAATGCCTACGTCCGCTTCCTTCAGCGACACGGCGTCATTGATGCCGTCGCCCATGAACCCGACCGTATGGCCTCTGCTTTTGAGGACACGAACGATTCTCGCTTTTTGCAGCGGATTGATCTTGGCGAACACGGTAGTTAGCTCCGCGATCTCGGCCAGCTGCTCATCCGTCAGCGCATCCACGGCCTCACCAAGCAGAACCGCCTCGGTCCGGATCCCGACATCCTGGCATACTTTGCAGGCGACGGCCGCATTGTCTCCCGTGATAACTTTCACATTGACTCCGTTGTCTGCCAGTGCCCGGATAGCCTCCTTGGCGGAAGGCTTCGGCGGATCCAGGAAGGTGAGACAGCCAACCAGCACAAGGTTCTGCTCATCCTGGATTCCGTAGGGCTCCTCCCGGGATGGGACTCGCTTCATCGCTACGGCGAGTACGCGCAAGCCGTCTTCGTTCAGTTCCTGAGCGAGCCGCTGCGCTTTGTCCGCCCGCTCCGGCGTAAGCGGAACGACTTGGCCCTCCTCATAGACATGGGCGCAGATGTCGAGTATTTCTTCCATCGCTCCCTTGCACACGAGCAGATGCTCTTCCTGCGAGGCGCGGAGGACGACAGACATGCGGCGACGGTTGAAATCGAATGGAATCTCATCGAGCTTCTTATATTCATTTATCAAATGGGAATACTCGGTATGCTTCAATATGGCGGCATCCAGCAGATTAGACAGGCCGGTCTGATGGTAGCTGTTCAAGTAAGCATATTCCAGCACGCGTCTGTCCGGATTGCCGTTCGTGTCAAGATGCTGTTCCAGTACAATATGGTCTTCCGTCAACGTTCCCGTCTTGTCCGTACACAGAATATCCATCGCGCCAAGATTCTGGATCGCGTGGAGACGCTTCACGACGACTTTGTTGCGGGCCATTGTTGCCGCTCCTTTGGCCAGATTCCCGGCCACGACGACGGGCAGCATTTCGGGCGTCAGTCCGACGGCCACCGACAGGCCGAACAAGAGAGCGTCCCACCAGTCTCCCTTCGTGAATCCGTTGACGAAAAAGATAACCGGAACCATAATCAGCATGAAGCGGATTAGGAGATAGGTGATGCTCTTCACGCCGAGATCGAAGCTGGTGAGCGGAGCTTTGCCCGTCAGCTGGCTGGCCATTGAACCGAAGTACGTATCCGGACCCGTCGCAATTACGACGGCCGTCGCCGAGCCGCTGACGATATTCGTTCCCATGTAGCACATATTCGTTAACTCCAGCGCGTTGGCGGGATTGCTTCGGCGCGTATTCCCCGGCCGGGACATGCCGCTCGGCAGCGTATCGATTTTTTCGACCGGCATCGCTTCGCCCGTCAGGGCGGATTCCGCGGCATAGACATCCTTAGCGGCGAGTAGCCGGACATCCGCCGGGACCATGTCCCCGGCGGACAAGTGAATAATATCCCCGGGCACGAGCAGCTTGTTGTCGATGTCCTGGCGGCGGCCTTCCCGGCTAACCGTGGTCGTCGTGCTGACCAGGGCCCGCAGCTTCTCCGCCGTGCGCGCAGAACGGAATTCCTGGGTGAACGTGATGATGACGCTGACGGTGACCATAGTCGAAATAATAACTACGGCTTCGATATCCGAATCGGCTATATAAGAGAAGGCCGCAAGGAACAGCAGGATCAATATAAATGGATTGGCAAAGCAACTCAACAGTTGAATATACCATGCCGGCGGCTTTTCATGAGCCACTTCGTTTTTGCCGCAGTCCTCCATCCGGGCGTTAGCCTCGGCATCGCTCAGGCCCTCGGGGCGGGTGTTCCATTCCTCCATCACATCTTCTTCCAGCAATACGGAGGCCTGGATGAGGCGCTCTGCGATGCGTTTCGTCAGTTTATCTTTATTTTTCAAATTTTTCAATTTCCGTGCCATTGTCAATTCCTCCTCTCGCAGGTCATCTTAGAATCCCTACGGTATCGATTCGTTCGAACACAAACATAAAAAAGCTCCCCCTGTATTCCAGAGGGAGCCTGAACCGTCTACCGATGCGTTCAAGTCACATACGCATACTTAAATAAACCCGCCGCCATCGATTTTTTGCGGGGGAATGAAATAAGTCGGGTATCGCTTGAAGAGCAACAAGCAGACGGCTCTTCCTCAGTACAGGATGTTGTCGCCTATGCGGCTGTTGACTGCTAGGTCCGCTGTCCATGGACGCATTCCCCCTTTTCACAATAGAAATGAAAAAACCCTCCAGCAGAGCTAGAGGGTTGAAATACGCGCAGAAATAGAGACTACAACGTCATTTGCTCCCCCTAGTCTAGTTTTAGCACTATACAACGTAAAGAACGTCCGCTCTTAGCCACCTTAAGAAAAGCCTTAATCCGGCAGTTCCTGTTCTACCCATTGGTATCTTTCGATATTTCCGGGCAGTGGCCTATGTTTGTATAGGAGCCTCACCTAACGAGGATTTGATGAAAATTACTTTGTTATCATATGTCTTGTTTGAGTCGTTTGTCAATGGCAAGTCATCAAATGGAATAAATTATGATTTTCTTTTCGCTCTTCTCCGTTTTCTTGCGCTGGAGCAAAATACATCCTTCTCTTTTACGGGAAACACATGCTTGAAAACCGGCACACAGAAATGTTGATTAATGATCTCGATCGGGTGAACGACTTCGACCTTCTGCGGATGATACGTTTTGTTGAAGATATATTGAGGCGGATCGAATACCGCTTTGCTCGGGCAGAACTCTTCGCCTTTGCATCCATGAGACATGAGTCTCAGCTCCTCTCTCCCAATAGTGTCGAACCTAGTGCATTATATGCATGGCGTTTTGGCCTTGATTGGACATTCTTCCCGCAGACAGCCACCTAGAAATTGATAAACGCGGAATTGGAGGGACATTTGCAAGCAAGGGGTTGAAATTCGAGAAAAGATAGTTGATACTACAGCGAGAGGGCAGGAAGACAGGAAGATTATCATCAAGCTTCCTGCTCTACGAAGAGCGAAGCGGGGTAGACATTGTTGAAAGTCATCAAATCAGTGCTGGTCTTTCTATTGAGCTTGCTGCTGCTAGCGGGCTGCGGTCTGGACAGCAAGCCATCCGCGATTCCGGATTCGGGCAAGCAGGAGCTGACCGGCTTCGAAGAGGTTGCGAACTATATTAAGTCACACCAGCAATTGCCGGATAATTTCATCACGAAGGAGGAAGCCAAGAGGCTGGGCTGGGATGCCCGCCAAGGCAATCTGCACGAGGTTGCGCCAGGTAAAAGCATCGGCGGCGACATATTCCGCAACCGTGAAGGGAAGCTGCCCAAGCAAAAGGGCAGAATCTGGTATGAAGCGGATATCAACTATACGGAGGGCCATCGGGGGAAGGACAGAATTGTATTTTCCAACGACGGGCTGATCTATAAGACCGAAGATCATTATGAGACGTTCGAACCGATAGATTGAGAAAGGGGGGAGCCCGTGCGTAACGTAGTCGTAGAGGGAAGCTCCATCGAGAGCAAGGAGCAACTGCATACATTCCTGCAGGAAGCGCTCGAATTGCCGGAGCATTACGGCCGCAACCTGGACGCGCTATGGGATTGTCTTGCCGGATATGTCGAGCTGCCGCTTACGGTCACCTGGCTGGACTATGAGACAAGCGAGCAAAAATTGGGCGAATACGGCCGGAAGCTGCTCGATCTATTCGAAGAGGCGGCCGAGGAGATCGAAGGATTTTCGTTTGTCGTCCAGGCTTGAATAGACGGACGGAAAGACCGCTCCAGCACATAAAGTAACCGTTTCTGGGTCAAATGGAGGCATCGCCGCAACCATTGACAAGGAGACGGTTTTTTTGTGCATTTCGGGAGCCGGGACCAGTTCGACGAAGCCCGTTTTTTCCGCGAAAAGAGGACGTTCTCCCGCTGAACCAGGATAACAGTGAAAACGCGAGCTACAGCGAGCCCGGTAAAGAAAGCTGCTTCTGTAACCGCTGCCGCTTCCTCTACTCTTGCTAAAAAGGAATTTTTCTGCCTTTCCGCCTCCTTTACAAAGTGTAGAGGCAAGCGTAATATACGATTCATAAATTTCAAATATTTTCATTTCACAATCGCTGAGTTTCCGCAAGGAAAGCGGGGGAACCAACGGTGACGCCTGATCGGTGTGAGAGTCGATCAGCGGCACATGGGGTGAATCCTGAGCGCGGCGCCTAGGGCCGCATCACTCAGGTAGGGCGACTCTCACCGCCCGAATCCGACAGCTAACCTCGTAAGCGTTGTTGAGTGCGGCATTCCGCGATCCGCGGCTGCTGCGCTCATGAGGGAGAGGATGATGAACTTGTGACCATTGCGGCCGCAGGGGGGGTCCTCTGCGGTCTTTTTTATGCCAATTGCACATGATTGTCTGTATCGCTGAATCCCTGCACGGCAGGGAGCGGGGGAACCAACCGGATGTCTGGGCACATTCATGGGGTGAATCCCGGGGCATGCGGCGGCGCGAATGATGCGCCATGTCCCGAGGTAGGGCGACTCTCTCGCCCGAATCCGACAGCTAACCTCGTAAGCGTACCGAGAGAGGCAACGAACGTCGTGAAAGACACGGTTATTTTTGCTGTGCCTGGAAGCCGCGAGAAGAGTTCCTCTTGTTGCCGGCTTCTTTTTTTGTTGCTGTCTCCGGACGAAGAATCGGAGGAGAGAAGAAATGGGTCAACAGGAAGTCGTATTGGTGTCTGCGGCGAATGCCGCAGGCGAAGCGTTCGTCAAGCTGCTGGCGGAGAAGGACATTCCCTTCGCCGCCCTGGCGAACAACCGTGCGGAGCTGAAGCGGATGCGCGCTCTGGGCGCTCGCCATCTCATTATGCTTCATACGGCCGATGAGAAAACATGGGTCATCCCGCAGCTGGCCGTCGGCAAAATCTTTTTGTTCGAACGAAGCTTGAATCTGTGCTGCCGGTACCTGCAAATCTGCCGGATCTGGACGTCGAAGCCGATTTATGTTATTACGGAACATCCAAATCCGCGGCTCGTCTACCGCGGCTTGGGCGCCAACTATGTCATTTATACAGCGAGCCGGAATTATTCGTTCCTGGTAACGGACGATCTGGCCGCTCATTCCTAAGGAGGTATCCGCATGTCCGATCTCGTTATGGCTGTGCTCATTGCTGCGGCATTCGCCCTGTTCTATGGCTTCTTGGCCTGGTGCGGGCGGGTCGTGGATGAAGGAGGAGAGCGAGGATGATCGTTATCGGGATGGTTACTGTCTTTCTCTTCTTATATTTAGGCTACGCTCTGGTTCATCCGGAGAAATTCTGAGGCAGTAGAAGGAAATAAGGGAGGCAACCTCTATGGACTGGCTGCAAATCGCCGTCGTGCTGCTGGCGCTGTTATTGCTGGTGAAGCCGCTTGGCACTTATATATACCATGTGTTCTCCAATGAGCCCAATCGCACGGACCGGCTGTTCGGACCGGTGGAGAACGCGATTTACAGATTGGGCGGGCTTGCCCGCCGTCCGGATATGAGTTGGAAAAAATATATGTTCAGCCTGCTCGCCACGAATCTGATGCTCGTCGCGGTTAGCTACGTTATATTGCGGCTCCAGCATCTGCTGCCGCTCAATCCGAACGGAACGGATCGAATAGAGCACACGCTGGCGTTCAATACGGTCATCAGCTTCATGACCAACACGAATCTGCAGCATTATAGCGGCGAGACGGGATTGTCGTATTTCTCGCAAATGGCGGTCATTACGATGATGATGTTCACTTCCGCCGCAACCGGATTGACGGTGGCAATCGCGTTCATGCGCGGCTTGACGGGCCGGGCTATCGGCAACTTTTTTACCGATTTCGTCAAGGCGCACACGCGCCTTCTCCTGCCGCTCGCCATCGTGATGGCGCTCGTGCTGGGGGCGCTCAAGGTGCCGCAGACGCTGGCTCCGGTGACGGAAGCGGAGACGCTGCAGGGCGGGACGCAGCATATCGCTGCGGGCCCGGTCGCATCGCTTGTGTCCATCAAGCATCTCGGGACGAACGGCGGCGGCTTCTTCGGCGTCAACTCATCGCATCCGTTCGAGAATCCGTCTCCGCTGACGAACGTGCTCGAGATTCTGATGATGTGGTGCATTCCGGCCGCGCTTACGTATACATTCGGCCGCTTCGCGTCGAACCGGAAGCAGGGATGGGTTATTTTTAGCGCGATGTCCATTCTGTTCCTGCTGTTCCTGAGCCTGGCCTACTATGCCGAGAGCGCGGGCAATCCCGCATGGAGCGCGCTCGGGGTGGATGCGTCCCAGGGCAATATGGAAGGCAAGGAGGTACGCTTCGGCATCGCCCAGTCCGCGCTGTTCACGACGGTAACAACTGCCGCGACGACTGGTTCGGTCAACAATATGCACGACACGCTGACCCCGCTGGGCGGATTGGTGCCGCTCGCGCAGATGATGCTGAACTGCGTCTTCGGCGGGGACGGCGTCGGGCTGGTGAACATGCTGATGTATGCGATCCTGGCGGTGTTCCTCGCCGGACTGATGGTCGGGCGCACTCCCGAATTTCTGGGACGGAAGATCGAAGCGAAGGAAATGAAGCTGATTGCGATTGCCATCCTGGCGCATCCGCTGATCATATTGGCGCCGACCGCGATTGCGTTCGTTACCGATCTGGGCCGAGGGGCCATTACGAATCCGGGCTTCCACGGCATTACCCAGGTGCTGTACGAGTATACGTCCTCCGCCGCCAATAATGGTTCGGGCTTCGAAGGGCTGGGGGATAACACGCCGTTCTGGAATCTGTCGACCGGACTCGTCATGCTGCTGGGACGCTATATCTCGATGATCGCTCTGCTTGCCGTGGCCGGATCGCTGCTCCGCAAGCAGCCCGTTCCCGAGACGACCGGCACGTTCCGGACCGATAATAAGCTTTTCGTCGGTATTTTGGTCGGAACGGTGCTTATTATCGGGGCACTTACGTTCCTTCCGGCTGCCGTGCTTGGTCCTATCGCGGAGCATCTGACGCTCCGGAATCTGTGAGGTGAATCGGAAATGAATACGACAAATCGCAAGCGCATGCTGACGAAGGAAATCGTCAAGCAGGCAGGGAAGGACAGCCTTCGGAAGCTGAATCCGGTGACGATGATGAGAAATCCCGTCTTGTTCGTCGTCGAGGCCGGCACCTTCGTTGTCCTGCTGATGCTCTTGTTCCCGGGCTATTTCGGCACGAAGGAAACTATGGGCTTCAATCTGGCCGTGTTCCTGATTCTGCTGTTCACGCTGCTGTTCGCCAATGCCGCAGAGGCGTTGGCGGAAGGGCGGGGCAAGGCCCAGGCGGGCGCTCTGAAAAAATCGAAGGTGGGCATTGTGGCGAACAAGGTTACGGGAGACGGAGTTGCTATGGTGGCCGCATCGGAGCTGCGCAAGGGCGATATCGTCCTCGTCTCGCAAGGGGACGTGATTCCCGGTGACGGAGAAGTTATCGAGGGTCTCGCGTCTGTGGACGAATCCGCGATTACGGGGGAATCGGCTCCCGTAATCAAGGAAGCGGGCGGTGATTTCAGCTCGGTGACCGGCGGCACGCGCGTTGTCAGCGACGCCATCAAGGTACGAATCACGAGCGATCCGGGGGATACGTTCCTGGATCGGATGATCTCGCTCGTTGAAGGAGCGAAGCGGCAGAAGACGCCGAATGAGATCGCGCTCAATACGCTGCTGATCAGCTTGACGCTTATTTTCCTGATTGTGGTTGTCACTCTGGCCCCGATGGCGGCCTACCTGAATATTCAGCTCGATGCGGCGGTTCTCATTGCGCTTCTCGTCTGTCTGATTCCGACGACGATCGGCGGGCTGCTGTCTGCCATCGGGGTAGCCGGCATGGACCGGGTGACGCAGTACAATGTGCTGGCGATGTCCGGGAAAGCGGTGGAGGCCGCAGGGGATATCAACACAATGATCCTCGACAAGACCGGAACGATCACCTTCGGCAACCGGATGGCCAGCGAGTTCGTGCCTGTCGGGAATGAACAGCTGCGCACCGTGGCCGAATGGGCCGCGATTAGCTCCCTGAACGATGATACGCCTGAAGGCCGCTCCGTGCTGGAGTTGATGAAGAAGGAAAATCTTACGTTCGATCCTGCCCTTGCGGAGGGCGGGGAGTGGATTGAATTCAGAGCGGAGACCCGCATGAGCGGCGTCGATCTGAAGGACGGGCGCCAAGTGCGTAAAGGAGCCGTTGATGCAATCAAAAAATGGGCGGCCGCCCAAGGCGGGACGATCCCTGCGGATCTGGACGAGCAGGGGAACCGGATTGCCTCACAGGGCGGCACCCCGCTCGCGGTCACGGTAGACGGGCGGATTGCCGGACTGATTTATTTGAAGGATATGGTGAAGCCGGGCATGCGCGAACGCTTCGAGCAGCTTCGCAAGATGGGTATCAAGACGATCATGTGCACGGGCGACAACCCGCTGACCGCCGCGACCATCGCCGCCGAAGCCGGCGTGGACGACTACATCGCGGAGAGCAAGCCGGAGGACAAGATCGCCGTCATCCGCCGGGAGCAGGCGGCAGGCAAGCTGGTCGCCATGACCGGGGACGGTACGAATGACGCGCCGGCTTTGGCCCAGGCCGATGTGGGGCTGGCGATGAACAGCGGCACGATCGCCGCGAAGGAAGCGGCCAATATGATCGATCTCGATTCCGATCCTTCGAAGATCATCGAAGTGGTAGGGATCGGCAAGCAATTGCTCATGACACGGGGCGCGCTGACCACCTTCAGCATCGCGAACGATATCGCGAAGTATTTCGCGATTATCCCCGCCATGTTCATGGTCGCGATTCCCGAGATGAGGGCGCTGAATGTGATGGGCCTCGGTTCGCCCATGTCGGCCATATTATCGGCATTACTATTTAATGCCGTTATTATTCCGCTGCTGATTCCGCTGGCGATGAAGGGCGTCTCCTATCGTCCGGTGAGCTCCGGACGGCTGCTCAGCCGCAATCTGCTCATCTATGGCCTCGGCGGCGTCGCCGCGCCATTCATCGGCATCAAATTAATCGATCTGGTCGTTCATCTCTGGGTATAACCGAGTCGGGAAGGAAGAGTGAAAAATTATGATGAACCATTCTGTACAGGCGCCACAGGAGCAAGATGCCCGAAGCGGCGTATCGGCTGTCCTTAGCATAGCGCGGCTCAGTCTCGTCTTCATCGTGCTGTGCGGCATTCTCTATCCGCTCGCCTGCACCGGACTGCTGCAGGCCTTGGTGCCGGAGCGCGCCAATGGAAGTCTTATCCGTGACAGCAGCGGAGCCGTCATCGGCTCCGAGCTGATTGGCCAGCCGTACGACGATCCGCGCTATTTCCATGGCCGGATATCGAGCATCGCCTATCAGGCGGAAGCGTCCGGCTCGAATAACTATGCTCCGTCCAATCCGGAGCTGCTGGAACGGATGAAGGCATCCGTCCGCGACTGGGAGCGCGGCAATCCGGCTGATCCGGCCGCTCAGCTTCCGATCGATCTGGTCACCAACTCCGCTTCGGGCCTGGACCCGCATATTACGCCGGAGACGGCACGGGTTCAGATTCCGCGCATCAGCGGCTTGACCGGAATCGCGCCGGCGGAGCTGGAGAAGCTGGTTGGCGAGCATACGGAAGGGCGCGATCTCGGGCTCTTCGGCGAGCCGCGGGTTAATGTACTGGCCCTGAACCTGGATCTCCGGGCGCTGCTGGACCGGTAACGGAGCGGCGCTGCTCTGTTGCCGGTACGCTTATCGCCTTCGCCCAATCAGAAGCAGGGCTTTCCCAAAGGGGGGATCACGCGTGGAAGAACAACGGCGGCAGGCGCCGGATGAACGATTATTGCCGCTCCAGAATCGGAGGCACGGCAGCTTGAAGCTGTATATCGGCCCGGTCGATGGCTGCGGTAAGACGTATGAGCTGCTGCAGGAAGGGCAGCTGCTGAAGCGCCAGGGCGTCAATGTGGCGATCGCGGGCGGCTCAGGATTGGGCGCGGGCTTATACCCGGCGGGCCTGGCGGAATCGGGAGCGGAGCTTGAATCCATTCCCGGCATTCCGTGGCCTCCAGGGAATGCGGGCCAGCAGGATCTCGATGTGGAGGCGATCCTGGCCCGCAATCCGGACGTCCTGCTTGTTGACGGCTTAGCCCACCGCAACCGCCCGGAGGCGCGGCGCTGATCGCGGCTTGATGATATTCGCTGTCTGCTCGCCCATGGCATCAGCATCATTACGACGGTGAATGTCTATGAGCTGGACGGGGCGAATGAGGAGGCCCAGGCCTTGTCGGGCTTTGCGGGCGAAGCCGCGGTAAGCGCCGACGTGCTCGCGCTAGCCGACGAAGTGAGGCTCATCGACGTCACTCCGGAGACGATGATGGCCCGCTTGGCGGCGGCCGAGGGCGTAAGCAGGGAAGGAGCGGCGCTTGCGGGCGCCCCCGCATTCCAGCGCGATCAGGTGGCGCTGCTGCGGGAGCTTGCGCTGCGGCTGGTCGCCAAGGACGCGCACGCTTCGCTCGCGCAGCGCCGGGAAGCGAAGGGGATGGACGGCCCGGCCGGTTCGGCAGAGCGCATCCTCGTCGCCGTGCAGTATCACTGGAACGGCTCCCTCTATATTCGCCGCGGCCAGCAGATATCCAGGCGGCTTAATGGCGATATGCTGGCCGCCGCATTCATTCGGCCGGGGAAGAAGCTGTCCCGGGAGGAGCGCGCCTTCCGGCGCTCGATGCGGAAGCTGACGGAGAAGGTAGGCGGACGATTCGAGGAGCGTCCGCTTCCTTCCCGCCGCTTCTTACCGGACGCGCTTATCCGCTATGCGGCCGAGCGGCGGGTGACCCGGCTCGTACTGGGCCATTCCAAGCAGACCCGGCTCCAGGAGCTCTGGCACGGCTCCGCAGTCAATGGCCTGCTGCGGAGGATGGATCGTATCGATCTGTTCTTCATGGCGGATCGTACTCAATATGAAGGGGAACGTATGCTGGCCGCCAAGATGAGGAAGCCCGACATCGCTGCAAGCAAGGGACAGGCGGCCTTGCGGGAAGGTTGGGGTGGCGCCGCCGAGCCGAAGCGGGGCCGCTTCAAAGTATATGTCGGGGGCGCTCCCGGCGTGGGCAAGACGTACGCGATGCTGCGCGAGGGCAATGAGCTGCAGCGCAAAGGGCTCCATGTCGTGATCGGATTACTGGAGACGCACGGCCGCAGCGATACGCAGGCGCAAGTGGGAAGCCTCGCCATCGTGTCGCGCCGGATCGTCACGTATCGGGGAGCGCGCCTCGAGGAGATGGATACGGAGGCGGTGCTGCGCACCCGGCCGGATGTCGTGCTCGTGGACGAACTGGCTCACACCAATGTCCCGGGAAGCGCGCGGAAGAAGCGCTATATGGATGTGCTGGAGCTGCTGAACGCAGGAATATCCGTCATCTCAACCGTTAACGTGCAGCATCTTGAGAGCTTGAATGATGCCGTAGCGCAGTTGACCGGCATTCGCGTGCTCCATGCGGCGGATGAAGTACAGCTTATAGACGTGACTCCGCAGATGCTGCGGCAGCGGATGAGGGAGGGCAAAATCTATGCGAGGGAGAAGGTGGAACAGGCACTAAGCCATTTTTTCACAACGGAAAACCTGATCGCCCTGCGAGAACTGGCTCTGCGAGAGATCGCGGACGATGTCGACGAGCGGCTGGAATCATGGGAGCGGTCCTCTTCGCTGCGTGGACCTTGGCGCCGGCATGAGGCCATTATCGTCTGCGTCCCGAATGCGCAGCATGCGGAAACCTTGATTCGCCGCGGATTCCGCATCTCCTGGCGCCTCAAGGCCGAATGGCATGTGATCCATATTCGTCTCGAAGGGAGGGGAGCCACGGAGGAAGAGAACAGCCGGATCGCCCGGCTGGAGGAGATGACGGTTCGCTTGGGCGGGACATTCCAGGTTCATGAGGCGGCGAAGTCCGAGCGCATATACCAAGTCATTCTACGCCAAGCGGATGCATGCCGGGCGACGCAGCTTATCGTCGGCCAACCCAGGAAGAGGACACTGGCGGAAGAGCTAGTCCGCGGATCGACGGTCCGGTCGCTGCTGCGCCATGCGCGCGATATGGATGTGCTGGTCGTATCCTGCCAGTGACATGGCGGCTGATGATACGAATACCGTAGTTATGGCGAAATTTAAGCAACGATGTGTGCGGGCGCGGTTGCGATATGCCGCAATACAGCGACTTGGCAATAAGTGCAGGAAGCTTTTTAGGAAAGGAAGAGATCGGATGTTGACTATCGAAGCGTTGGATCATCTCGTCTTGACCGTGCAAGATATCGAAAAGACGTATAGAGGAGGGACCAGTGGTCCGCACGGGCGCTGTCGGCCGCATCATCTCGGTCTATGTGCGGGATCCGGATGGAAATCTGATCGAGATATCCGTCTATGTGGATAAATGAGCTCTGATCCGAAAGCATTTCGCGTCTGTCTCGCTTATTTACGGGAATAATCATCGCCTCCGCCTCATATGGTTCAAGTGATTTGTGCGGGGAGATACCCTGCAGATCCTCAATGGTTCGCCCAGGAAGATGCCAGGCTACAACAACTTGAGGCGGAGGTGGTTAACGGGTGCAACACAATCCGAAGCAAGAGCAGCCGGAATGCATCCCGCATCCGATTCGGAAAAGCGACGGCGCCGGTGCAACCGATTTTGGCCCGCGCGACGTAATGCGCGACCGGGAGAACCCGGATATGTTCGTGCCGCCGGTTACGGACGAGGGACTCTTGCCGAATTTGAAGTTCTCGTTCTCCGACGCGCATATGCAGCTGAATCAGGGAGGATGGTCCCGCGAGATTACGGCGCGGGAGCTGCCGGTCGCGAAGACGCTGGCTGGCGTGAATATGCGTCTTACGCCGGGAGGGGTAAGAGAGCTTCATTGGCATCAGCAGGCCGAATGGTCCTTCATGATATTGGGCCGGGCGAGGATTACGGCGGTCGATCAGAACGGCCGCAATTTTATTGCCGATGTCGGTCCGGGCGATTTGTGGTATTTCCCGCCGGGCATTCCTCATTCCATTCAGGGGCTAGAGGAAGGCTGCGAGTTCCTGCTTGTCTTCGATGACGGCAATTTCTCCGATCTGAACACCTTGTCGATCTCCGATTGGTTCGCGCACACCCCTAAGGAAGTGCTGTCGGCCAATTTCGGAGTGCCGATAAGCGCATTTAAGCATGTGCCGGCCGAGCAATTGTACATTTTCCAGGACGAGGTTCCAGGTCCGATCTCGGAGGCGCAGGTGCCTGCCCCGAACGGCACTGTCGAGCGGAGCTTCGTGCATCGTCTGCTCGCCCAGCCTCCGCTGACGACGCCGGGAGGCTCCGTCCGCATCGCCGATTCCTCCAACTTCCCCGTATCCGTTACGGTGGCCGCCGCCCTGGTGGAGATTAAGCCCGGCGCGATGAGGGAGCTGCACTGGCATCCGAATAATGACGAATGGCAGTACTATCTTAGCGGTCAAGGGCGGATGACGGTCTTCGCGGGCAGCGGCACGGCACGGACGTTCAATTACCGGGCAGGGGACGTCGGATACGTTCCGTTCGCGTTCGGCCACTACATTCAGAACACGGGCACGGACAGCTTGTGGTTCCTGGAAATGTTCAAGAGCGACCGCTTCGCCGACCTGTCTCTCAATCAATGGATGGCGCTGACTCCGCATGATCTGGTGAGAGACAATGTCTATGGGTCGCCAGAGCTGATGAAGTCGCTCTGCAAGACGAAATGGCCTGTCGTCAAGTATCCGGGAATTCCGCCGGTCCTTGAACAGGACTAGGCCAGCCGGTATGTTACTTCGGCAACCGCCGGCGCGCGACTTCGGCAATAGCCGGAAATTGCGAACAGGTGTCATAGAATGGCGGTGAGAAGAGCGGAGGCTTCTGACCCGTTCCGTGCCGGCCGGGTCTTGCGCCTACCGGGATGGCGCTGCCGCCGCCCCGGTCGCTGTCAGCTTCGGATCGGACTCCACCTCGGGATACCGCGGCGACGGGCCGTCCAGCAGCGGCGCTTCCTTGCCGAGCAAGTAGCGATCGAAGAAGGAGCGGACATAGTCCCGCTTAATGCGGACGGATTGGTCCGCAGACACCTCCTTGGCGAACATCGGAGACAGGAGGGCGACATCCGCGAAGCTCTGATGGAAGAAGCCCTTGACGGTCAAGTAGTAGCGGTCGGCAGAGCTTTTCTCGAAGACGGACTGGAGATCCGGAATATATTCCTCGTAGAACAGCTTCTCCCGCGTGCCTTGGCCGATCCCGCCTTCTTCTGCGGCCTGCTTCCCTTCAAGCTGCTCCCGGATCATATCCGCCGTATCGGATGTCAGCATATACAGGAACGGCTGCTTCAGGCCCGTGTGCGCCACGCTGCCCCAGAAGCCGCCTTCCAGGCTTGCCCCGGCCTTGAACCGGCTGTCCTTGGCCAACGTCTCGGCCGTCGTCGCCCCGCCGTAGGAATGCCCGAAAATGCCGACCCGCTCAAGGTCGAGCTTGCCGCGCAGAAGCTTGTCCGCATCGCCCGTTCCGGAGTTCCATTCGGTCAGCGTGTCCAGCACGAAGCGGGCATCCTCGGAACGAATGTCTATCCCGGTCACATTCGCCTCATACTGCGCTGCGGAAGTCGGGTACTCGGGCCCGGGGCGGTACAGTACGCTCCTCCCATCGGGGAAATCCACCTTGGAGGACGTGTACGGATGATCGGTGCCGACGACGATATATCCGTGGCTGGCCAGCTCTTCGACTATCGTCATGCTCTGATAGCGCGTGGAACGAACCCCGGGAGAGAACAGCAGGACCGGATACTTCGGCTGCGTACCCGAGACGGCGGGTCCCTCGACCGTATGGGTCGGAATGGCGTCCAGATATCCGAACAGGGACGGCGGGAAGCGGAAGACAAGACTCATCGCTTCGGTCACTTCCTTCGGATAGGGCTTGCGCGGCAGCTTGGCCGCCGCATCGTGATCGGCCGGATACCAGACGGTGATTTACGCCAAATAGACGGAACCCCCGGACAACGCCAGCCCGAGCAGCGACAGCGCTGCGATCGTAAGGCGAGACGGGCGGGGCCGGCCATCCCCGCTGTGAATGAGTCGGACGAGAAGCATCAAGCCTAGAAGCAAAGCCAGGATATAGGCCGGCACCATCTGCAGCCGAAGCTGGCCGATGCCGGCATGCAGCAGGAACGCGGCGGCCAGGATGAACAGGGCGGGCCCATCCAGCCGCTTGTTCTTCCTCCCGAAGCAGATCCACCCGGCTGCCAGCAGGTTGGCGGCGATAACGACAAGTTCCAATCCAGTCATATTACATACCTCCAGTGCAACGAACTCGCTCCCGGATTCCGGGAACGGGTTCTTCTGATTTTCACCTGTAGTATAAAGTCTGTAGCATGCTACAATGTCAAGTCCTGGTTCATCCATCGTCATCATCGTTCGAACGAAATGTCTGCAAATACTGCTCAATGTCCTCCTCCGCGGTTGCCAGCAGTTCGATCAGCAGCCCCTTCATCTTCTGCAGTGCTTCGATTCGCGCTTCGAGCTGGCCGATTTTTTCCCGCACCACTTCTCTCAACTCATCCGCCTCCATTTGGGTTGTCAGCAGATGCAGTGCTTCTTTTAATTTCATTCAGCGAATAACCGAGCGACTTGGCGTCTCTGATGAATTTCAACCGGACCCGATCCTTGTCTGTGTAGACCCGGTAGCCGTTGGGCGCCCGTTCAGGGGCAGGCAGCACTTCTTGGAGTTCATAGTACCGGATCGTTTCCTTATGCACTCCGGTGAGCTTGGCGAGCTGGCTTCTTGTCATCTTCATCCTTCCGCCCTCCGTCACATGCAGATGTATGCTTGAAATTGTACAAAGAAACGCTCTTGTTTGTCTATTTCCGGCCGGGGCAGGCGGGATACAATGGCAAGCGAACGAATGAGAATGAATAGGAGCAGACCGGATCATACATGCGGGGAGCTCGAGCAGCCCCTCGTCTTCGGACAGGAGATTAAGGAATTGACGCACAGGGAATGTTACCCGCTCTTGCCCATGAGGCGAGGCAGCTCATCAAGCAGCAGCTCTCTCGTGAGGGCATCCGCGTAGTTCCATTTGACGGCTTCGCGTTTTTTGCCCAGCCAGCTGCCGAGCGTATGCAAGCGATGCTCAAGCAAAGCGAAGGAATTGAACGTGACCGTAGGAGCGATTCTGGAGATGCGGCTCTATTGGCGCTCATCCGCGTTGGCGAAGATGATGAGATCCGGATTGATCGGATGTCCGACATCTGCGACAGAGATGAACCGATCTCGAAAAAGAAAATGATTGCTGAAGCGGTTATGACCGCCAATCGCATCCACGCCAAGCGCCAGCAGATCCCCGAGCGTTTCCCCGTAGTAGAAGATTCGCTCTGGCCGGGCCGGAATCTCGACTTCATGCCCTGTCCAATCTGTTACCCGCGTCCGGCTTCTCATGGAACGGGCATATTGTCTGGCCGTCACTCCCGTTGTCTGCCGGAAGCGGCGGTTGAAGTAATATTCATCGGAAAATCCGACTTGGCGGGCGATCTCCCGCAGCGGATCCTGCGATGCGATCAAGAGCTGCTTGGAGCTGTTGATGCGCAGCTCGGTCACATAATCAAGCGTCTTCTTGCCGGTCAACTCATGGAAGAGGGCCGTATATTGCCACTGCGACAGTCGGGCCACTCGGCAAGCTGCCGGACCGTTATCGGCTCCCCATAATTGCTCTGCAAATAGCCGATTGTATCCTCGACCGACTGGGCCGGGTTCGGCGCATGCTCGGAGCGGAAGTTCTGCTCGAACAGAAATCGGAGCAGCTCCTGAAAGCGAAGCTGCCGCCGGAAGGACTCCAAATCGGACCGGTGATGTCTCCTTGCATGCAGCTCGTCCGCGATACGAATAAGCCGGGAGAACGGATAGGCCGCAAGCTCATAACGCTCCGGCATTAGGCTGCCCGTATAATCCGTATGCCGGGAAAGACCTACCTGGATGGCGGCGAAGGCGAGCCAATAGAAGCGGACGGCGTTATCATATCCGTTGCTGATGCGAGCCGCGTTTCCGGGCGCGAGCAAGTAGCATTTGTCAGCACCGAAATGGAAGGGACGGCCATCCACGGCAAGACTGCCGAACCGCTTGTAAAAATGAGCAAGGAATGGTTGTTTTCCGTATGTATGCCGCCGGTCCATCCGACAGGCCGGGCAATCAGCCCGATGTTCGACAAAAGAAAGAGCAACGAACGGAGTGGAACGGAAGTGTGAGCGTCTTCAGTCATCACATTGCTGCCCTTCTCTAATTGATAATGATTATCGGTAATTATTGTAGTAGAAAAATAGAGGCTTTTCACTGGCTAATGAAATGAGGGGCATTTTATTTTGTGTAAAAGAAAAGGCGAGGAAAAAAGGACGTCGGGAAGCCGCCCGCTTGGCTAATGGGCCGCCGCTGAAGGAGTTAGCCGGCAACCCGTCCCTCGATGGGGGAGGAAGGGCTTTCGATTTTGTGCAAAAAATCGCTTTCGTTTGTCCATTGTCACTACTGTGCGATCGACCTAGAATGAAATTGATGAAAATGAGAATCAATATCAAAACTACCATAAGGGTGACATGCATGAATCAAGCGGCAAACGTGTTACGCAAGGAAACCGTCCCGGAGGAAGTCGAATTCCGGTCGCGTCCGTGGGCGGGCGGCATCATGATTATAGGCGGCCTGATTGCGTTGGCATTCGGCCTCGTCTTATCGATATCGTTCGGCGCGGCGGATATCAAGTTCGCGACCGTATGGGAAGCGATCTTCCGCTTCAATCCCGACGTGACGCAGCATCAGATTATTCAAGAGCTCCGATTGCCGCGTGTCTTGGGCGGGGCGATGGTCGGAGCATGCTTCGCTGTGGCCGGAGCCATTATGCAAGGCATGACCCGGAACCCGCTGGCGGATTCCGGACTGCTCGGACTTAATGCGGGGGCCGGATTTATGATGGCCATCTGCTTCGCCTTTTTCCCGGGCTTGCCGTTCATGTATCTGATTTTGTACGGCTTCCTGGGCGCCGGGCTCGGGGCCGGGCTTATCTATGGCATCGGCTCGCTGGCCAAGGGCGGACTTACGCCGGTGCGCCTTGTACTGGCCGGAGCCGCGCTCAGTGCGCTGCTGTCGGCGCTGAGCGAAGGGATCGCGCTCTATTTCAAAATCGGGCAGGATCTGGCCTTCTGGTATGCAGGCGGTGTAGCCGGGACGAAATGGTTCCAGCTCAAAATCATGTTCCCTTGGATTGCGGCCGCGCTCATCGGCGCAATCGCCATCTCGCGCTCAATCACGATGCTCAGTCTGGGCGACGAGATCGCGAAGGGGCTGGGGCAACGCACCGGACTGGTGAAGCTGGCGGGTACGATCATTGTCCTGATTCTGGCCGGTGCGGCCGTGTCCGTTGTCGGAGCCGTCGGGTTCGTCGGTCTCATAATCCCTCATCTGGCGCGTTATCTGGTCGGCGTCGACTACCGCTGGATTATTCCTTGCTCGGCGGTGCTCGGCAGCCTGCTTGTCGTATTCGCCGATCTGGCCGCGAGAATGATCAATCCGCCGTTCGAGACGCCTGTCGGCGCGCTGATTGCGCTTATCGGCGTTCCGTTCTTCCTCTTCCTGGCGCGTAAAGAAAGAAGGGAGCTGTAAGCGAAATGGCACAGATTACACCATTGACGCCCGAGCGCCGCAAGCGAAACCGCAGCCTTGCGATTATGGCCATATTGGGAATCTTGATTATACTCATGTTCATGGTCAGCATGAATACCGGATTCATCCGGCTGTCTCCGCTGGATCTGGTACGCACCCTGTTCGGAGCGGGGACCGATAAGCAGCAGCTGATTCTATTCGAATTCCGCCTGCCGCGGATCGTCCTCTCCCTGCTTATCGGGGCAGGCCTGGCCGTATCGGGCTGCGTCATGCAAGGTATCTCCCGCAATGCTCTGGCCGATCCGGGCATTCTCGGCATAAACGCCGGCGCCGGACTTATCGTGATGCTATTCTTCTCATTCTATCCGACGACGGCTGCGGCTCCGGTGTTCCTGCTGCCGGTGCTGGCCTGGATTGGCGCGGGACTGACGGCCGCCCTCATCTGCGCGCTGGCCTATAAGCGGCATGAAGGGATGCGGCCGACGCGCCTGCTGCTGACGGGCGTGGCCGTTGCGGCGGGAATCAGCGCCGCCATGATCGTGATGACGCTGCGGCTGAGCCCGGAGAAGTATCAATTCGTGGCGACCTGGCTGGCTGGAAGCATCTGGGGAACGAACTGGAAGTTCGTGCTGGCGCTGCTGCCGTTCATCGTGTTGCTGCTGCCCTATGTCTTCTGCAAGGCGCGCGTCATGAATGTGCTGAATCTGGGCGAGCAGATGGCAGCAGGACTCGGCGCGAATGTGTCGCGTGAGCAGCTGAAGCTGCTCGCGGCAGCGGTCGGTCTCGCCGGCTCCAGCGTCGCCGTAAGCGGCGGCATCGGCTTCGTCGGACTGATCGGCCCGCATCTGGCCCGGCGCCTTGTCGGACCGAAGCATCAGCTGCTGCTGCCGGCTTCCGCGCTGACCGGCGCGCTGCTTGTGCTGGCGGCAGACACGATCGGCCGCTGGATTTTGCAGCCGTCCGAGGTGCCGACAGGCATCGTCGTCGCCGTTATCGGCGCCCCTTATTTTCTCTATCTGCTTGCGCGATCCAAAGCGTAAGCAAGCGATGGACAGACGTCCTGATCATGAACGAAAAGAGAGGTTATCACTGTGTTTCGACGCTTTTTTGCTTACTATCAGCCCTATAAATGGCTATTCATTCTCGATTTCTCCTGCGCCATCCTGGCCGCATTGCTGGAGCTGGCCTTCCCGATCGCCGTCAACGGCGTCGTGGATCAGCTGCTGCCGAGCGGCAACTGGAGGTGGATTCTGTATGCCTGCCTCGGGCTTCTGGGCATTTATGTCGTCAGTGCCGGACTGCACTTCGTCGTTACCTACTGGGGGCATAAGCTGGGCATTAACATTGAGACGGACATGCGCAAAAAGCTGTTCGATCATGTGCAGAAGCTGTCTTTCCGCTTCTTCGACAACAACAAGACAGGCCATCTCGTGTCCCGGATGACGAACGATCTGATGGATATCGGCGAGATTGCGCATCACGGGCCGGAGGATCTCTTCATCGCCGTCATGACGCTGGGGGGCGCCTTCGGCATCATGCTGAGCATCAACTGGGAGCTCGCCGTGCTGACATTCATCATCGTGCCGCTCATGATTTATTTGTCGCTCTACTTCAGCCGCAAAATGTCGCGGGCCTTCAAGCGAATGTTCGCCGATATTGCCGACTATAACGCGCGGGTGGAGAACAACGTGAGCGGCATCCGGGTCGTTCAGGCGTTCGCCAACGAGAAGCATGAGATTCGCCGCTTCGCCGAGAACAACGCCCGCTTCCGGTTGACGAAGCTCATTACGTATAAGATTATGGCCTGGAATTCCTCGATCAGCTTCATTCTGATGAAGCTCATCTCGCTGTTCGTGCTCGTATGCGGCACATGGTATGTCATCAACGATCAGATGACGTACGGGGAATTCATTGCCTTCGTTATGTTGTCTAACGTATTTCTCGGCCCGATCAAACAGATCAATGCCGTCATCGAAATGTATCCGAAGGGGATCGCCGGCTTCAAGCGGTATCTCGAGCTATTGGAGACAGCTCCCGATATTGCTGACGCTCCCGATGCCCGTCCGATTGGCAAGCCGCAAGGGAATATTCGCTACAGCGGCGTAAGCTTCGGATATGAGAACAAGGAGAAGATCTTGAACGGCATCGACTTGACCATTCGGGCGGGAGAGACCGTCGCGCTCGTCGGCCCGTCCGGCGCTGGCAAGACGACGCTGTGCAGCCTGCTGCCGCGCTTCTATGAGATCGGCGAAGGCTCGATATCGATCGATGGGACAGATATCCGGAAGATTACGCTCGAATCGCTCCGTTCTCATATCGGAATTGTGCAGCAGGACGTGTTCCTGTTCGACGGCACGATTCGGGAAAATATCTCGTACGGCAAGCTTGGCGCAAGTGAGGAAGAAATATGGGAGGCCGCGCGGAAGGCTCAGCTGGAGGATCTGATTTTGTCTTTGGAGGAAGGAATGGATACGCTCATCGGCGAACGCGGCGTCAAGCTGTCGGGCGGTCAGAAGCAGCGCTTGTCGATTGCCCGCATGTTCCTCAAGAACCCGGCAATCCTCATCCTGGATGAAGCGACCTCGGCGCTGGATACGGAGACCGAGGCGGCGATTCAGGAGGCGCTGGCCGCGCTCTCGCAGGGAAGGACGACGCTTGTCATCGCGCATCGGCTGGCCACAATCAAGAATGCCGATCGGATCGTCGTCGTCACCGAGCAAGGCATTACGGAGCAAGGGAAGCATGATGAACTATTGGCGGCCCAGGGCATCTACTACCGGCTGCATCAGGCTCAGTTCGGCGTTGGCATGATGATTTCATAAATTTTGTAGAGGCTGTTCCCACAGTCCGCTTTGATCACTAAATGATAGAGGAAGTATGTTGAAGCCGGCTTTTATGAACACGTATTTCTCGAGTTCTATAGTATAGAATACCGGAGCGAAGGGAGCAGGACGATGATGAAGGAACGGCTTCAGACACAGAAGCTCGACATTGGTTACAGCGAGAGGGCGATTGTGCAAAATTTGAATCTGTCCATTCCGCACGGCAAAATAACGGCCCTCGTCGGAGCGAACGGCTCCGGGAAATCCACGATTCTGAAAGCGATGGCCCGCCTTATGCGGCCCAGTTCGGGGGGCGTGTTGCTTGACGGCCGATCGATTCACTCCATGTCGACGAAGGAGGTGGCGAAGCAGCTTGCCATCCTGCCTCAGAATCCGTCGGCCCCGGACGGTCTGACCGTCGCCGAGCTGGTCGGATACGGCCGCTTCCCGCATCAGAAGGGATTCGGCTCGTTGTCGGCGGAGGATCGGGATACCGTCGCTTGGGCGATTACAATGACGGGCATGAACGCCTTCCGCGACCGGCCCGTCGATCAACTGTCCGGAGGCCAGCGCCAGCGTGCCTGGATTGCGATGGCGCTGGCCCAGCAGACGGACATTCTGTTCCTTGACGAGCCCACGACCTTTCTCGACATGGCCCATCAGCTGGAAGTGCTCCAACTGCTGCACAAGCTGAATCGGGAAGAAAGCCGCACCATCGTCATGGTCGTCCACGATTTGAATCATGCCTCCCGCTATGCCCAGCATATGGTCGCGATCAAAGCGGGTACGGTCGTCGGCGAGGGAACGCCGGCAGAAGTGATGACACCGCAGGTGCTGCGGGAGGTCTTCGGCATCGAGGCCGATATCGTGGCCGATCCGAGGACTGGCGTTCCGCTCTGCTTGCCTTATGAATTGGCGGGCTGCGCGGCTGCAGAGACCGATGCCGTGGAGCGAAGCCTTGACACCGCATGAGTAAAGAGGACGGCATGGATCAGAAGGGAAAGGGGGCACAAGGAAGGGGCTCTGCCATAAGTAGCTTTAGCTACAGGGAGGCAGCCCCGCCCATGATTCCGGCTCACAGCGAAGTGGATGAAAATACTGTAAAAGTGCAGTTTTTCTATATGTCGTGTTTTCCGTTGCCAGAAGTCCTGCAAAACTACATCAATTTGTGACTGTGCAATGGGCAAAAGACAAAAATCGATGGAAATAATGTAGTTTTGCAGGAAATTCATCAGGGAGGGGCTGAAATAGCATAAATTCCTGCACAAATGCAGGATTGGCTGCCTCAACCATCTTCAGCTGCTCGTCCCGCCACTCATCCTGCTCTTCATCCTGCAACTGACCCCGCTACTGGTCCGCTACTCATCCTGCAACTCATACTGCTACTGACCCCGCTACTCATCACGCTGCTCATCCCGCTGATGGCCCCGCCGTTCCCACATCTGCCTTATCAGTTGTCCCGTCTTGCCATGCGTCATACATCATTCAAGCCCGATGGGACAATCCATATTCGTTGATAAGTTAAATCCGCCGGCCGTAAGTGCGCAAATAATCCTCCACGTCATTGTATGCCCCGGTCTGATTAGCGTATTTGACGTAGTTCTTCGCTTTGCGCAGCCATTCCAGCGTAGACGGGCGCGCGGTCTCCAGCAGCGCTTCGAAATCGGACATCCGAATCGGACGCTCCTGGCCGGATTCGAGAATTTCCCCGAGCACCCGCTCGGCTGCGCTCTCGCATAAATGCTCAATGTCCGCTCCGGAGAAAAATTCGGTCCGGTTCGCCAGCCGCACGGTGTCGATGTTCCCGATATAGCGGCCTTCCAGCTTCAAGCGGAACATGTGCTCCCGCGCTTCCTCGTCCGGAGGCGCGACAAAGACGAGCCGATCGAAGCGGCCGGGGCGCTTGAGCGCGTCATCTACGTCCCAAGGCATGTTCGTCGCGCCGATGACGAGCAGCTGATCCGTGCTCGTATCGATGCCCTCCATCTCGGCCAGGAACGTGTCGATCATGCCGCGCATGCTGGACGAAGACTTCGAGCGGTTGAAGCCGACGGTATCGATTTCGTCGAAAAACAGGATGCTCGGCTTATGCGCACGCGCGTTGTCGAATAAATCTCGCAAATTTTGCTCGCTGACGCCGATGTATTTGTCCAAAATGTCTGCAATATGAATAGGGAAGAACGCAGCCCGGCATTCGCCTGCGGTCGCCTTGGCCATAAACGTTTTGCCGCACCCCGGCGGGCCGTACAGAAGCACGCCTCCGCCTGCCTTTTTGCGGAATTTGGAGAACAGTCCCTGGTTCTGGAACGGACTGATAATACGCAGTTGGATCGTCTTCTTCAGTTCCTGCAAGCCGGCGACATCCGCGAACGTCACTTTGTGAGGCGCGTCCGCTGGCGAAGCCGCCGCGGATTTTCCGCCATCCAGCACCTGCAGACCGATGCCCGAGCGGGCGAAGACGGCCGCATGTCCGGCCTGAGCGGTTTCCCATTCCTCGTCCGCGACATCCTCAACTTCGATTTCCTCGTCATCTTCATCATCTGCCTCTTCGGAATCTGGCGCACTGCTTCCCATGCCAGTTCGGGACTGGGCGCCAGATTCGCTGCTTCCCATGCTAGTCCAGGACTCGGCGCGAGATTCTCTGCTTCCCGCGCCGGCCTCTCTGCCTGCGTTCCCGGCCGCAGCGTGCTGCTCTGCCGAACCGCCGCCATGCTGCAGCCGCGCAGTCGCTTCCGACAGCCCCGCCAGCAAGGCGGAGCGGAGCGCATCGTCGGCGCAGACGGCAAGCGCGGCGCTGTATTGCCCGATCGCGTCCACCCATTGTCCGCGTGCCGCGTATTCCGCTGCCAGCCAGTAGATCGCTTCGGCATCGTTCGGATGCTGCTGTGCCATGCGCAGTAAAAAAGATAGCCTGTCCATCCTCTTCATCTCCTTGCTTATGTTTCCTCATTATGATGTTCTATCGATATATCCTTCGCGATTAGACAAAGCCGGCAGCTTCTGCCGAAATCCATGCCGGCAACCCTTTTTTCCAGCAGCGGGTACGTACCGGATCCAGTTGTCCCGTGTCTGCGGCCCATTTCAGTTCCGATTCGCTATGCACGCCGCGGAGCATTCCGCCTTCCGCCACAATCCAACGCTCCTCTTCCGTATTCCGCACCGGAAGATTCCAGCGCGGCGCGTAGGAAGCGTCATAAGGGTAGCGCACCGGATTATCCGCCGCCGTCAGCGATGCCGCATACACTTGGAGATCGCTGAGCATGGCGTGCAGCGAAGCGGCGTCTCCGCGGCGGAACATCTCTTCTTCGCCGACATAGAGCGATTTGTTGCGCACAGTGAATTGCAATTCAGGCAATCCGGCCAGAGGGAGAGCGGCTCGCGCCCGCTTGCAGTAAAGTGTATCGTTGCAAATGCTAATGGCCCGTCCCGTGATGGTCAATCCGTATTTCCACGGGGTTCCCGGTTCGGTCTTGCAGAACGCCAACAGCGGTTCCGTGCCGGGGATGCGGAAATGCTCACGGATAAGCTGATCTTTTTCTTCGTCCATATCGTAATCATTCAATTTGTCAAAAAAAGAATGCGCCCGGCAAACCGCTGCAATGAACTCAACATCCAGCAGAGGATAAGTATCGTCAGGGTAGACGGCAGCAATCGGAGCGTCAAGCCCGGCCAACTGGGGCAGTGCCTTAATTTTGTTCAGCATATCGAGCCATTCCGCTCCGCCGATCGGACTGCCGCTGACCGAATACGTTTCTTCGCCATCCAGAACCAAATTTTCCTTTTTGGGCACAAACGCTAACTCGACTTGACGGAGCCGATGCCAAGGGATAAAAACGCAGCCTTCCGCGAGCCCCTTCCAATACAGACCCTGATCAGTGAATACGACGCCATTCTTTCCTTTGCTGATAAGGGAAAAATCGAAATACGCCCAGACGGACCAGTCCGCGGGAAGCGGATAATTTCTCATTACGCGTTCATTAATTTTCTCCGGCAATGCTTTCTTATAAATGGCATCGCCGCCGTACGGCTGCAAGACTCGCAGTATCGCCTGCCGCAGGGATATCGCTTCTTCCGGGCGGTCTTCCGAACCAGGCGAATGCAGCGTCTCCGCATCTTGACGCACAGCGGCCAACTGCGCTAGCTCACCGATATCGGTGAACAGGTCAATCCATTCCGCATGCTTGAGCGGATTGCCAAGCAAATTGATCTCGTTCCCGGACAAATGCAGCGTCGTATCATCGGAAGGCCCCCGGGCCGGGGGAGTGAATTGCCGCCAGGACAGGAAGTTTATCGTGATGACTCTCCAGTATATTCCCTCTTCGGTGAACGCGATCCCGCCCTTGCCTTTGCTGAAAATCGTGAAATCAAAAAAGGCGAGCACGGTCTCGTCCCGCGGGATATTGCACCTGACACGAACGGGGGCCAGCAAGTCATCGGGAATCGGGTGAAGATAGACTTTATTCCGGTGATAAGTCTGGCAGACGCGAAGCAGCGCTTCATGCAGCGTCTCCTTGTCCTGCGCGTCGCTTCGCTCCTTCTCAAGCTCCGAAGCTTCCTGCGAAGCGAATTCGAGCGCCGTATCCCGCAGCCGGGTCACTAACGCTGCCAACTGCTCGCCGGGCATAGGCGAGGAGGACAGGCCGAGCTGGAGAATCGAATCGAGAACCAGGTTTTTCTTTTGAATTTCAATCGTTTTGAGTTTGGCGAATTTTATCCATGGGATGAAGGTTTTGGTCCATACTTCTTTGCAATAGAGCCCGCCTGCGCCGATGGCGATTCCGTCCTTGCCGTATCCGAAAATCGTGAAATCGTAAAAAGCGATCAACCGCTCATCAACCGGCACGGCGAATTTTTGCCTTACTCTCGTGAGAATGTGATCGGGGATCTGTTCGGGATAACATTTATCCCCGTTATAAGGTGAACAAGCTTCTCTTAACGCTTGAATGAATGCTGTAGAATGCTCCACAGATACTGCGACTCCTTTCCTGCTATCCTTGCATCGAATCTAGCAGACCTTTCTTATTTCCGTCTTGTAAACAATTGCCCGATAAGATAAAAAGGCGCGACAAGCACAAATAGCAAGATCCAGTACGGATAGTGGATCAAGCAGCGGTACAACCATCTTCGAACCGGAGTGGAATAGAGCTTAATCCGATTCATCTGGGATAACGTGTCCAGCCAGGAATGAATATGGACGTTGCCCGGATATTCCGTGTCCAGCTTGCGGAAAAGCCGCTCAGCCGACAAATACTGTTTGTCGTCATACAGCAGCTTCCCATAGGTGACCTGCATCTCCAAGTCGCTGGGCTCCAGCTTCAAATAGGTTCGAAGTTCCTTCAATGGCCGGGCGCCGTAGTCAAGTTGAATCTGAGCAGCCAGCCTCCAATGATCAGCTTCTGCAGGATGTATCCGGCATATGGCCTTCCAATATTGTTTTTTGGCGTTGTAATATGTTTTGGCATTTTGACGGTAGGCATCGATCGTTTGTTCCACCGTGAGCGCATCCGAGTAATTCGGATCCAGCATCAGCGCCAGCTCGCAATGAGATTGGGCGGAGCCCAAGTCGCCATACATCATGTAATGACAAGCAAGGCGAACATGAAGATTGGTATGCTCCGGATCGAGGAGGATGCCCTCCTTCAGATGTTCGAATTCCTTTTCCGGAATGCGCAGCGCTTCATAGCAGAGGGAGATCAGAAAATGCGATTCGGAATCGGGCTCCAGCCGGAGCGCCTCATGCAGCATCGCGATGGCCTTGTTCACTTGGGAGCCGTAATCCGGCCGGAACCTGTATCCGAACCGTTGGAAGGCCCGATCACGATCCAGGCCTTGATACCATGCTCTGGCCAGCCATTTTCGATAATAAGGGGATTCCGGGTTCAACCCGACACATTGCTCGAAATAGTCCGCCGCCTGTCTGAAGTCACCTGACTCATAGCAAAGCATGCCCATCAGATCCAAGCCCGCTTCCGCGCCTGGATGAGCAGCAAGCAGCTCGCGCGCCGTATTCTCCGCTTCTCCATACCGCTCCATTCGGAGATAACATAATGACATCAGATATAATGCACCTTCGTGCTGGGGAAAATAGCGCAGCATCTCGGCGGCGCTCGCTATCGCTTCCTCATGTCTGCCTGCATTCGTCAAATCGTCCGTTTTCAGGTATAACTGTTTCTCCAGCTCCCAATCATCATCCAATTGTATGGTTTCGCTTTCTGTTGTCTCGCTCATTCCTCATCCTTCTCCTGTCGGCATCGGTATGTACTCCTATACGTCCTATACGCCCGGGTTCATGGCCCGCGCATCCTTGCAGACGGGTCCGTCTGGGCATACCTTACATCTTTCGGCAAAATATGCGGGGATACCTGCTTCCCGAATAAAGTTAGCGGACATCACCTCGTTTTTTTGCGGCGGGTTGAGATGTTTATCGACAGCAACGGTCATTAGAAACGCAAGATACCGGTCTTGATTTTTCCAAAAGGGATGGTAGACTTGATGTACTTTTGAAATGGGCAGGTTCAATCTGTATCCGGAGGTGTTCATTTGTACCCGAAGCTGGAAGATCCAAGGAATCACCAGGAATGGCTTCCGCCGCACTCCTTCGCTTGGTACGCTCAAATCGCGGCCTTATCCGGCGCATATGCATATTCATGGAATTCGACGATAACGGAGCCGAATGCCGAAGTTCGATTCGAGCAGGAAGTGAGAGAAATGGTCAGCGATCGCATCGTGCTTGACGTAGGCTGCGGCCACGGGGAATTCACGGCGCAATGGGCTCCGAGCGTGAAGCGAATCATCGGCTTGGATGTGACGAGCGGCTTCATCGCGGCCGGAAGGGACCAGCCTCCGCCCAATGTCGCCTTCGTCACCGCCAATACGAAGGAACGGCTTCCGTTCGCGGACGGGGAATTCGATTGCGTCTATAATCGCAGAGGTCCGACCTCATGCTATCAGGATATTGCCCGAGTCATGAAGCCCGGCGGGCGCATTCTCGCGCTTCATCCGGGCGATCGGATGTCAATGGAGCTGCCACGTTTGTTCCCCGGATTTTTCGAGCCTTCCCCGGACGGAACACCTATACTGGATCGCCTTGCGCAGCGACTGGAGCAGGGAAGGCTGAAGCAGGTTGAGATCGAGACCGTCACCAGCGTTCAATATTTGCATGAGCCGATGGATGTGATCCGCATTCGCTGCTTCGGACAATCGCCTGCGCTTATCGCGAAAATTATCGAGGAGTCTTTGTCCGGCATAGAAGCGATTTTCCGCCGCCATGCCATGGCTCAAGGCTTGCCGGCGACGTATGAACAATATCTAGTACGGGCCGTTAGCTAACGGCGGAAGGGATTGGAGATGAGCAGAGACGCGATAGTCAGGTTCGCAGCTTATCCGGAAGCGGTGCAGGCATATTGCAGGGGAGCAGCTGTTACGGTCGTGAAGGACAAACCCCGCTCCGCCGTGTATCGGGTGGATCGCGCGGACGATTCTTTTTATGTGAAGGTGACCGCAGCGGGGGAGATGGAGAACGAAGCGCGAATGACGGGGCATCTATCGAAGCTCGGCGCCTGTCCGGACGTAAGAATGTACAGGACCGACGCTTTCCGGGATTACCTCATCACGGATCGAATCGTCGGCGCGGATGCGGCGAGTTCCGAATATATTGCTGAGCCATCCCGGCTGTGCGACGTGTTTGCCGACAGCTTGTCCTATTTCCATCGGCTTCCCGGCACGGGCTGTCCCTGCACGAACGGGTTGGAGGACATGGTCAGCCGGGCGGAGGAGAATTACCGGAATGGGAAGGCGGAGATGAGCCTGCTCCGGCATGCGGGATATGCGAGTGCCGATGCGGCATATAAGGATATGATGGCTCTATACCGTGGCTTATCCGGCTGTGGGGATCGGACGATTATTCATGGCGACTATTGCTTGCCGAATCTGATGCTGCACCAATTCGAGCGGAGCGGTTACATCGATGTGGGCTACGGCGGCTTGGGCGATCCGCATTATGATCTGTTCTGGGCGCTGTGGTCGCTGCAATTCAACCTGGGGAGCGACCGCTATGCGGAACGCTTCATCGAGGCCTATGGAAGAGAACAGGTGGACGAAGAGCGGCTGCGGCTGTGCGGACTCGTATCCGTGTTCAACGGCTTCCGCGGGCAAGATTATTACGAACGGCAAGATCATAAGCCGAACGGAGGAGGGGAGCGGCTTGGGGAACGTCGTGACGAAGTATTTTGATTACGGGGAGCGGGAAATCAATTATTTGCGAAGCGCCGATGCGGCGCTTGGGGCTGCGATGGCCCGGCTCGGCCGGGTGGAGCGGGTCATTATGCCCGATCCGTTCGCCGCGCTTGTTCACGCTATCGTGGGCCAGCTTGTCTCCGTGAAGGCGGCCAACACCGTCTGGGAACGGATGCAGGAGCGTCTGGGGGATATCTCTCCCCAGAATCTCGCAGCGCAGCCGGCTGAACGGATTCAAGGCTGCGGCATGCCGATGATGAAGGCGGAGCGTATTCGCGAGATTGCCTGGCTTGTCGCAAATGGCGAATTCGACCTGCAGGAGCTGTATCGCTTATCCGATGCGGAGGCAACCGCCCGCTTAATGACGCTGCCCGGAGTCGGGAAGTGGACGGCCGAGATGCTGCTTATCCATGCTTTGGAGCGGCCGGACGTCGTGAGCTGGGGGGATATCGCCATTCGCCGCGGCATGATGGCCTTATATGGTCTTCACGAGATGACGAAGGCGCAGTTCGATCGGTATCGGCAGACGTATTCGCCGTATGGTTCGGTCGCTTCCATTTACTTGTGGGCCTTGTCTTTTGAATAAGCGGCTCGGCGCCTGGCCGGACGGCGGGCGGGAACGAGGCGGACGTCACGAAAAGCAAGCTGGAGAGGAGATTTGGACATGGACACCACGATTCGAGCACAGATTATGGCGCTGGCGGATGAGAAATACCGGCAATTTTCAGCTTCCTTGATTCCGAATATTAATAATGTTGTCGGGGTGCGGCTGCCGGAGCTGCGCAAGCTCGCCCGGAACATTGCGAAGGGCGACTGGCGGGCTTATTTGGCGCAAGCGGACAGCGACTATTTCGAGGAAGTGATGCTGCAGGGCATGGTGATTGGTTGCGCCAAGGCGGATGTGGAGGAGATTCTGCATCACATTGCCGCATTCGTGCCCAAAATCGACAACTGGTCCGTATGCGACAGCTTCTGCTCGGGCCTTAAAATCACCTCATTGCATAAAGAGCGAGTCTGGGAGTTCATCCAGCCTTACCTCGAATCGGACCGGGAATACAACATTCGCTTCGGCGTCGTGATGCTCTTGAATTATTATATCGATGAGCTTCATATTCACCGTGTGCTGGAGCGGCTGGATCGGATTACGCACGAGGGCTACTATGTCAAAATGGCGGTAGCTTGGGCCGTATCGATCTGCTTCGTGAAGCTGCCGGACATCACCATGGACTATGTGCGAAGCAATTCGCTCGACGACTTCACCTACAATAAAGCGCTGCAAAAGATTACGGAGTCATACCGCGTCGCTCCGGAGACGAAAGCGCTGATTCGAAGCATGAAGCGGAAATAAGGAGTTAGGACGCGGTACGCTACTCGGGAGCGGCAAATCGCCGGCATCGGGTGAGAGGCTTGCGCTTGTACAACGCAAAGAAGCAGAGTCATTCCGGTAAATATGCCGAAGCGGCTCTGCTTCTTTGATTTTTACCCCGGGTATGTCTCCAGGCTCAACCACGACATAGAGCGTCAAGGCTCGAATCCCGCCTGGCTGATGAACAGTTCCTCTTCGGAAAAATGCCGCCGCAGCCGGTCATAGACGATGCGATAGGCGGAGGGATGATACCATTCCTCCAGTCCCAGCTGCCGGTACAACGCTAGCATGTTCAATTGGCGCGTTCTTTTTCCGCCGCTCCCGTCCCCCATAAAATAATCGTCGATGCATACCCGCTTCACGAGCGGGCGGAGCACGGCCCCGAACGCTTCGCTGCTCGGCAGTACCGGCGCGATCGTGGCCTGGGCCGGCACGCCGGCTTCCGCTAGCAGCTCGAGCGTCTTGAGCCGTGCCGGAATGGGTGGAGCTTGGGGCGAGAAGTGCTTGCGTATCTCTTCAAGGTCCGTCTCCACGGTCATACTGACGCGAACGGCATCGCCAAGGCGGACCAGCAGGTCGATATCTCTGCGCACGAGCGGGCTGCGCGTCTGCACGAGCAAGAAGCCGGGCGGACACTCGGCCATAATCTCCAGCAGCGAACGGGTAATGCGCTCTTGATGCTCGATCGGCTGATACGGATCGGTGCTGGATGACATGAAGATGGTAACAGGCCCTTTCTCCTTGGCCCGCCGGTATTCCTTCCGGAACAGCTCGGCCGCGTTCTGCTTGACATCGATCCAGCTACCCCATTCCTCGTCGCGGAAGATCGACACCGGCATGCGGCGCACATAGCAGTAGGAGCATCCGAATGAGCAGCCTGTATAAGGATTAAGCGAGTGGCTGTAGCCCGATAGGAACCCCGTGCCTTTATTAAGAATAGTTTTCGGTGATTTGTAAGTGCATGCCGGCTTCATGTCCGTCCTCCTTTACTTCGCATCATGGAAGATGATGCCCAGACTATATCTCGTGCCTTCCGTAACCGTGCTGACGCCATGCCGAACCGCGGTTCGATAATACCCGCGCAGGCCTTGCACCGGGCGCTGATTCGTCGGGAAAATGAGCCCTTCTCCTTGCGCCAGCGTCAGGGCGTGCCCCCGGCTCTGCGCCCGCGGCCGCTGCTCCACCAATAGGAACTCGCCTCCCTTGTAATCTTCCCCTAGGCGGTTCAGCGCGAATACAACCTGAAAGGGGAAGAACACATCGCCGTACATATCTTGATGGAGGCAATTGTAGCCGCCCGCTTCATATTTCAGGATCAGCGGGGTAGGGCGGGTCTGGCCTGCTTCGCGGCAGCGCTCCTGGAATTCGGCCAGCCGTTCCGGGTATGCTGCCGCGCCGCCCCTTAACCGCTCCGTCCAGTCATTCGCTATCCGGGCCAGGCCGGGGTACAGCTTTTCTCTAAGCTGCTGCAGCAGCGGCGGAAGCGGAGTATCATAATATTTGTACTCTCCGATTCCGAAGCGGTATCTCGCCATGGCAATCGTCTTGCGGAAATTCGCTTCCTCCGTATAGGTGCCGATAATATGCTCGCAGGCGGCTGCATCCAGCAGCGGCGGAAGCTTCGCATAGCCTTGCTCGTCCAATGATCGCCGGACGCAGCTCCAGTCGAGCTGTGACATCCGTTCTGTCAGGCGGTCAAGCATGCATCTGCGCTCCCCCTGCGGTCAGGACTTCCCGCTCCAACCGGAGCAGCCTCGCTTTCATGTCCAACCCGCCGCGGTAGCCTGTCAGCGCTCCGTCCTTGCCGATGACGCGATGGCAAGGAACGGTGATGAGAACGGGGTTGGCCCCGATGGCTGTTCCGACGGCCCGAACAGCGGACGGACGCTGAAGCTGCTCGGCAAGCTCGGAATAGGACAGCGTCTGTCCGTATGGGATGCCGCATAGCGCGCGCCAGACCGCCAATTGAAAAGGCGTTCCTTGCAAGTCCAGCGGCATAGCGAAGCTGCGCTGCTTGCCCTGCAGATAGCCGGCAAGCTCCTTGGCATACGGCTGCAGCTTCCCGTCATCCCGCTGCAGCATCCTGCCCGGCCAACGGCGGCCTGTCCATTCGGCGATGGCCGCGAGCGGCTGGCCCGGAGAGCCGACATAACAGAGTCCGGCGTTTGTCGCCGCAATGATGAGATTCCATTCCTCGTGCGCGACAACGGACCAATAGATGGGTGTATCAGCTTTCTTTTCCATAGTCGATATCCTCCTTCGCTGCCTCCTGCTGCCGCTTCCGGTACTCGGCCGGGGTGCAGCCGGCAGTCTGCTTGAACAATGTAATGAAGTAGGGGGGATTGGCCAACCCGACGGACTGCCCGACCTCGGCTATCGCCAGCTTCGTTGATCGAAGCAGTTCCTTGGCTTGACCGATCCGCCGCCGCTGAACGTATTCAACCGGGGTTACGCCCATGATTTTTTTGAAAATCCGGTGCAAATGATAAGGGCTTCCGTGACTGATCTCAGCCAGGCGACTTAGCGTCAGCTTCTCCGCATAGTTCCGGTCGATATACGCGGTCACGATCGCAATCCATTCATCATCCGGCAGCCGCTCTCCGGTCGGCTTGCACCGCTTGCATGGACGGTAATGCGCGGACAGCGCCGCTTCCGGACTGCGGAAAAAGCCGACATTTTCGCGCTTGGGAGGCCTGGATTTACACGAAGGGCGACAAAAAATGCCCGTTGACTTCACGGCGTACCAAAATTGACCGTCATAAGCGTTGTTATTGCTGACAATGGCCTGCCACATTTCATCGGTTACAGGCTCCGGCATGTGCGCTCACCTCCACCCCTAGTATATCCTTCGGAATAGGCGTTTGTACGGGAATACGAATAGAATAGCAAGATACCGAAATTGTATAAAACAATTATACTTCAGACCGCGACTGGAGCGGCACAGGCAGATGCTTCCGCATGAAAAAAACGATACAGCCATTCTGTTCCCGCCAATCGATTGGAGTCCGGACAGCACGAAAAATATTGACCTCCGTGTGGAAAATGCATGATCCCCGGCCTGGCGCCGCGGCCCGGAATCCGTTCCTCCCAAACTCCCCATGGGTCAGGTAGTCGTATATGCTCGGAGTTCCTTATACCCAATCTCCCCATGGGTCAGGGATTCTCGTATATGCTCGGATTTTCTTACAGCCGATCTCCCCGTAGGTCAGGAAACTCGTGTATGCTCGGAGTTCCTTATAACCGATCTCCCCACGGGTCAGGTAGTCGTATATGCTCGGATTTTCTTACAGCCGATCTCCCCATAGGGTCAGGAAGCGAATATACTCGGATCTTCATATAGCGAATCTCCCGATGATTCAGGAAGTCGACCATGCTTGGATCTCCCCATAAATCCGAAAGAAAGCAAAACTGGCATATTAGAAAAATTACGAAGAACCAGAACTAAGATGTTACGCATGGGGAGGTTCTAGCATTGAAACAAAATACATTTGCTGATTAAGTAATGGAACCCATGAAATGAACCTGACTTAACGGGAGAGTGAACCAAAGAGCTGAAGTATTAGACTTCCTGACTCGTTGGGAGAGTGAACCAAAGAGCTGAAATGGAAGGCCATCCTGACTTGACGGGAGAGTGAAGCAAAGAGCTGAAATAGAAGACTGTCCTGACTTGATGGGAGAGTGAAGCAATGAGTTCAAATAGAAGACTTCCTGATTCAACGGGAGAGTGAAGCAAAGAGCTGAAATAGAAGACTGTCCTGACTCAATGGGAGAGTAGTGCAAGGTGCGGAAATAGACGGAGGGCAATCCGCCTCAGGCCTGAAAGTTAGGAATGCTCCCGGTATTTATTCGCGGTTATCTGTCTGCACGGGGCCGCTTTTTCTATATCTTTTTTATTTTCATGTTGAGCTTACCTTAATTCTGACACATTCCCCCTGTATTGTATGGATTGTAGCCACCGCAACGTATGACAAAGGGTTCTCGTACAGTTGCGGCAGGTAAAACCAAGATTGCAGCAGCAATCACAACCAGGAGGAGATTCAATATGAAAAAGAAATTGTCTGTAGGTATCGCTTCATTAGCTGTTCTTGCTATGGCCGGTTCGGCCTATGCGGCGGATGTACCGGGCAGCAGCAACGCCAGCAACACAGTCAAGGTCTCTACGGCTCAAGCTGCGGTGGCAACCGAAGCTGTGACCGGCGGTCAAGGCAAGCAGCAAATACTTGCCAAAAATATCTTCGGTGATGGCTCCGAGATCGCAGTTAGCGCTATAAGCTTTGATGAGATAGCCAAGGAAAAGGCGAAGGAAAAGGGCATCACCGTGGAGGAACTAATTGCACAGTTGAAGCGGGAAGTGAAGACAAGCCAAGTGGACAAGTGATGATGATGAAGAAGTAAGACTGACAAGCCTCTGGCCGTGATGCCGGAGGCTTTTTTTATAGGAGGAATACATTTGCCCACGCCTTATTAGATGTACGTCAATGATTGCCAAGAGGAAACTATATTGCTATAATGATATCAAATAAGCATCCATGAAATGGGGTATTGTCATGCAGCCTGAACAACCAGGAGGGCTGGAAAATTCGCTATCACATCTGCAATGCGTACTGGTTGCGAGACGGGCACGAATTAATCCGGAACAGCTTACATGGGCGCAGTACGATATTTTGGAGCTGCTGCGCATTCGCGGTCCGCTTATGCCTTCGGAGATCAGCGAGAGGCTGGGCATGTCGCGCTCGGCCATCTCGAAAGCTCTGCGAGTCTTGAAGGACAGGCAATTCATCGAACAGTCGGCACGCCAGCAGGATCGGCGGGAACAGACGACGACATTGACCGCTGAGGGCAGAGCGTTCCTGTCCTTCGCCGCACACAGCCGGCGTGAAGCCGCGGACATCGCCGCTTCTGTCCTTACGCCCGGGGAACAGGGCATGTTCGCCGAGCTATGCCGGAAGGTAGCGGACGCGCTCGATGACGCTTAGTTCGAAATATCAGTCATATAATTGCAAATAGGAAATTAACTTTCGGTTTTTTCACAAAAGGCAGGAGATAGTATGAGCGTGAAAAGTCAATTTCCCGACCATCGGCACAATTGGATTCATTTGGCGGGCGCCAGGGAAAATAATTTGAAAAACGTAACGTTGAGCATTCCAAAAAAGAAGATTACGGTGTTCACAGGCGTGTCCGGCTCCGGCAAATCCTCGCTCGTCTTCGACACGATCGCGGCGGAATCGCAGCGGCAGCTGAACGATACGTTCACCAGCTTCGTTCGCCATCGGCTTCCGCATTACGGACAGCCGGATGTCGATTCGCTAGAAAACCTCTCGGTCGCGATCGTCGTCGATCAGAAGCGCATTGGCGGCAACGCCCGCTCCACGGTCGGAACCGTAACCGACATCTATTCGCTGCTCCGGCTCCTGTATTCCCGCATTGGTAAGCCATTCGTCGGCTACTCCGACGTGTTCTCCTTCAACAACCCGCAGGGAATGTGCCCGAAATGCGAAGGGTTGGGAACGGTAGCTGCCATCCACGTCGAACGCCTGCTCGACCGGAACAAGTCTTTGAACGAAGGCGCGATCCAATTCCCGACCTTCCGGCCCGGCGAGTGGCGCTGGAAGCGCTACGTCTGCTCCGGCCTGTTCGATAATGACAAGAAGCTCCGAGATTATACGGAGGAAGAATGGGACACGCTCTTGTACAAGACGGATGTGAAAATCAAGGATCCGGGGCCCGGGTGGCCGCCGACCTCCAAATATGAAGGCATCATCCCGCGCTTCGAGCGGAGCTTCCTCGCCAAGGAATCCGAGGAGGCCAAGACGCGCTACAAGGAAGAGTTCGACCGCATCGTAACGCGGGGGCGGTGTCCGATCTGCCACGGTGCCCGGCTTCAAGCGAGTGTGCTGAATTGCACAATCAACGGCAGAAGTATTGCCGATTGCGCGGCGATGCAAGTTACCGATCTCGTTCCCTTCATGCGCGCAATCGATGTGCCTGCCGCCGCCACAGTCGTCTCCGCTATTCTTGAACGGCTGGAGAGCCTTATCGGCATCGGACTGGGCTATCTCAGCCTGAATCGCGAGACCTCCACGCTGTCCGGCGGCGAATCGCAGCGGGTCAAGATGATTCGTCATCTGGGAAGCAGTCTGACGGACATCACTTATATTTTCGATGAACCGAGCATCGGCCTGCATCCCCGTGATGTCCATCGGCTGAATACGCTGATGCAGCAGCTTCGGGACAAGGGCAATACCGTGCTTGTCGTCGAGCATGATCCTGATGTGATCGCGATCGCTGATCACATCGTCGATATGGGGCCGGAAGCTGGCTCCAAGGGCGGCCGGATCGTCTATGAAGGCAGCCTGGAAGGGCTGGCCGCCTCCGGGACGCTCACCGGGCGGCATCTCGGCCATCGGCCGCCGCTCAATCAGGTGCCCCGGCCGCCGCAGGGATGGCTCGCGATCGAGCGCGCTTCGCTGCATAATCTGAAGGATGTCAGCGTGAAAATACCACAGAGCGTGCTGACGGCCGTCACCGGAGTCGCCGGCTCCGGGAAAAGCTCGCTCGTGAATGGGGTGCTGCCTCAATTCTATCCGGAAGCCGTCTTCATCGATCAAGGGGCGCTTCGCGGCTCCAAGCGCTCCAATCCCGCGACGTATACCGGAATCATGGATCCAATACGGAGCCTGTTCGCTCAAGCGAACCGGGTGAGCGCTTCGTTGTTCAGCTTCAATTCGGAGGGGGCCTGCCCGGAATGCAAAGGGCTCGGGAAAACCTATACCGACCTGGCCTTCATGGATCCGATAGTCAGCGTCTGTGAAGTATGCCAAGGCCGCAGATTTACCGAGGACGTGTTGCAGCATACGCTGCGCGGCAAGCATATCGGCGACATATTGGAGATGAGCGTGGCGGAAGCGAAGGAATTTTTCCGGGAAGATGCGATACGGCCTGTCCTGGAGCGGTTGAGTGATGTCGGGCTGGATTACATTACGCTTGGGCAGCCGCTCAGTACCTTATCCGGAGGGGAAAGACAACGGATTAAGCTCGCCGCAGAGATGGAGTGCGGAGGTCAAATCTATGTATTCGATGAGCCCACGACCGGATTGCATATGTCCGATGTCGCACGCCTGATCGGTCTGATGAACCGGCTGGTCGATAATGGCAGCACGGTGATCGTCATCGAGCATAACCTGGATGTCATCAGTCAGGCTGATTGGATTATTGATATGGGCCCCGGGGCCGGGCATGAAGGGGGACAGGTTATTTTTGAAGGTACTCCGGAGAAGCTGATTCACTGCCGTCATTCCATAACAGGTCAATATGTGCAACGGCATGTCCACGTGTAGCAACCAATCCGTTGGACCGTCACGATGGGTAACTTTTCATGGGCAAAAGCAAGAATCAAGTGAAGGCGTTTATGATTTTGGTTGACTGGATCGCACGATGGACAAGCTTCATGAAGAAGAAGAACAGCCAGACCTGTGAAGGAACAGGCTGTTCTTTTTTCTATCCGGTGCGAAGTCTTTTGCGAAGCTGCTTTAAGGGTTGGTTTCTTCTTCCGCCCATGCGCATGCGCTGCTGCGTCAATCCGACGGCTGCCGCGCCGACGCCAATCGCTAATAAAGACCAAAGCGTTTTCCGATTATTCCAATTCTTTAGAAACCCAAACATTCCGTTCATCCCGATCCCACCCCCTTAACGGAACTTGAATAATGGCATTCGCACACCATTCTTATTGTGCGCCCGCATCGGCGGTCACATGCAAGGAATCCTTTCCGGCTACAACGGATTATGAACTCACGCCTTATGGCTAAGGCTCGGCTGTCATAATTTCGTCGCTACAGGGAATGATAGTCTCACAGGGGATCCGATACCGCAGGAGGAATTCGGCATGAAGAACCGTGTGATAGCACTTATTGTCTTCACTTTATTATGCTCATGCTTCCCGGCAACAATCCGGGCAGAGTACAGGACGGAACGAAAAGCGGCCGCTGCGTTTGTCCGGGGCAACGATCTGTGGCTTGCGGGCTGTATCATCTTGCAACGGGCCGGATACGCCAGGCCGGACAGGGGCTGAACGCACAGTGGTCGCCATCGCGCAATTTATTGGCTTTTCAATCGAAAGAGCCTCGTCGTACCCTCTACGTCATCGACGGAGGTCAAGCGGCTGTCTCGCCGTATCGCGGACCAAGTCGGCAATTATCCCTGGCAGCCGGATGGCACAAGTCTCTTATACTCTAAGGAATCCCGCCTGCTTGCGGACGGAAAATGGCCGGTAGACGGAAAATTGAAGGCTATGGACGGGAAGCGACCGGCAATAAGCGGCTTACGGTAATGACCGGCATGCCGTCGCTTCTGCAAAAAACATATACGCCATCGGGAAATGCCGATCGGGATCTCGCGTGGTTGGACCAGGATACCCTTGTCGCAGCCCGGGCGAAGGAAGCCGTCTGGACCGGCGATCCAAGTGACGAGGTCATTAGCTGCCCAGGGATGATTCCGGATGCCGAAGCAGGGAAATAACATGAAAAAAGCCGCAGATTCATCTGACGGCTTTGTTGTATTCCGCTCACGGCATTTGCCCAGATATGTATAATATCGGTATGATAGAAGGAGCTATAACTAGTTCCATAAAAGCGGGGCTCATATAAGGAGGATATGATCCTGTGCCGAATATACACGATATCGCGAAAAAAGCCGGGGTATCGGTCTCGACCGTATCCAGAGTGCTGAACAATTACAAATATGTGTCTGAAGAAAAAAGAAAGGCCGTTCAGCGGGTTATCGATGAATGGAGCTTCGCTCCCAACCGCAATGCGATTGGCTTGATTCGAGGGGAAACGAGGATGATCGGGGTTATCATGCCCTACAACAACAATCAGGCCTTCGATCAGATGCTGCATGGCGCCTTGAACCGATCCCGGGAACTGGATTACTCTGTCGCCGTGCTGCCGACCAAATACGATAAGAACAAAGAGCTGGAATATCTTTATATGCTGAAAAATAAATGGCTCGATGGCGTGATTATCACCTCCCGGGCGAATGATTGGGAACAGATATTGCCTTATGTCGAGTATGGGGCGATCATTGCTTGCGAATTCACTGAGCATCCGGAGATTGGATGTGCTTATATCGATCGATATGCCTCTTATGTCGACTCCTTTCAATTTTTAAAGGAGAAGGGGCATCAAGCCGTGGCCTTCACGACGGCACGCGGATGGGAGAGCAAGAGCACACAGCAGACCATCGCGGCGTATGAGAACGTATTCGGAGCGGTTCCGGACCGGTACTTCATCTCGGATTGCTATTCGTTCGAGGATGGATATCGAGCTGCCGAGAAGCTGCTAGGCCTTAGCGATAGGCCGACGGCCATCTACGCCAACGGGGATGAGGTGGCGGGCGGGATGTACCGGTATGCTGCATCGGCCGGACTGACTATTCCGCAAGATGTGGCCATACTAGGGCAGGAGAATCAACCGATCGGAGTCGCTCTTGATCTGTGCTCCGTCGACCATCGGCTTGTCCAGGTCGGCGAGCAGGCCTTCGACCTGGCGGTGCGGCGTTCGCGCGACAAGGTGAACATACCTTACCGGATTATTAAAAGATCTTCGGTATAATATTTCATTTCAAGGCTTGATCTGAAATCCATTTCATCCTGTACCATAGATTGTGAATAAGGATAGGGGAGGATGAATGGCATGTATCAAGCTTTTCTCTTTGATCTGGATGGCACGATTATCGATTCGGAGATGATAGGGCTTCGTGCGCTGCAAGAGACGCTGGCCGAGCTGGGTCTCACGTATCAGCTGGACGAGCTTCGCTTCTCGCTGGGAATTCCTAGCTACAAAACGATGGAAATGTTAAACGTGAAAGACATTCCTGCCGCCATAAAAATCTGTGTAGAGAAAGAAAAACCGTATATGAGCAAGGTTCCCATTTTCGAGGGAATGCGAGACGTCATTGCCAAGCTTCCGGCTTGCGGGATCGTAACGTCCAAGACGGCGGAGGAAATGAATGACAGCTTCTATTTGCTCGGCATCGATCATTATTTTCAAGCGGTTGTGTGCGCCAGTGATACGAGCAAGCACAAGCCCAATCCGGAGCCGCTCGAATTGGGGCTGCGGCGAATGGATTGCACCGCGGATAACGCGATTTATATCGGGGACTCGATCTATGATATGAAGTGCGCCAAAGCGGCGGGAGTCGATTTCGGCCTCGCGCTGTGGGGGGCGAAGTCGGCATCCGGATTCGAGGACGCCCGGTATATTTTTGAGACGCCACACGATATTATGAAGCTGCTGGATGAGTCGGCTAAGAGCGAACTTGCGAAGAAATGATATTTGCGATCGGCAGAGGCCATCCTTGTTCGGATGGCCTCACACGAACTCCGTTGTCAAGGCTTTTCTCTACGTTAAAATAATTGCTCCAGGAAAGGCTTTTCCAAGCTTGCTGTGACGGATTGCCGATGGCTGCCGATGCGGGTGACAATCGGCATCTTGTTGGCTAGCGCATGAGCGGCTGTGTCGCGAATGCGTCCGGCCAGCTGCGCCGCGTCCGTGGAGATGGCGAATTGGGGCAGACCGATGGAATGGGCGAAATCGAACGATTTGATGGTCAGGTCGAACCGTTTCATTAGCTGCAAATAGGTTTCATACGAATGAACTTCCGCATCGTACACTACTTTGTCGGGAGCGGCAATCTTATCGCACAGCCGCTTGCATGCCTCCCGGTCTTGACCCCATACCGGATACACATATATTTTTCGTCGATGAGGAAGCGGGCTGCGGAAGCCACCTGATTCTCGACGTATGCTTCAAACGCTGGCAGGGACGAGAGCATGGCCGGATCGCCGCTTACCCTCACCCGATCCATCGCGGCGCCCATTTGCCGCATATATTCGAATGTCCATGGTCCGCGTACGCCGCAGTATACCGCATGATCGACAACTTCTTTCACTTTCAGGCACAACTCTTTGCCCTCGGGAGGAGCACTGGAACCGAAGCTGAACGGGTGCAGGCGATCATGGCCGCTGGCCAAATGATTACGCGCTTTTGTTGCCGTACAGCGTCATGCAATATATTGAGATAGCCTGGTATGAGCAGGGAACCGCCCCCCATTACTATCATGTCATACTTTGTCATATCCTTGATGTCGACTCCAGGGATTGAAGGAATGATCAGATACTCCTCCGGGCTCAAATGAAGCTTCGCCAATTGCTCGAACATGGCCCGCATCCATTCATCGCCCAGATTGTTGAATCCAATCCATCCTAACTATAATACTTTTTTCACGTTGATATCACACTCCTGTCATTGGGTTCGGGCTTGGACAGCCGAATAGATTGCATCCATCCGCGCAACGATCTTCTGGATATCGAAATGATTCAATATCCATCTTCGGCCTTGCGAACCGATTTCCTCAAGCGCGTCTCGATCCGCTAATGCGATTTTCAATGATTCGGTTACTGTTTCTTCCGTCGCCTGACGTACAGAATCGTGGTCGCCGAAATAATAGTCCCACGCTTGTCCATACACAGATGGCTCGACCAGGCCGAAGAAGCCATGGTTGCCGATCGCCAGCACAGGCTTCCCGCAAGCCAACGCTTCGAGGGCAACGCGGCCGGTGCCGACGACGATATCCCCAAGCGCGTAATATTCACGGATCTTCGTCTGATTCCCGGCCATATGAATAAAGGGTTGTCCGGTATCTTGATGAATGGTATTGACCATCTCGTTAATTTCGGAGAATTGGATGCCGTCGCCGACCACGACCAGATGCACATTCGGCACCTCCGCTTTGCGCAGCCGTTCGGCGGCCCTTATTAACATCGTGCAGACGATGGCCTTGTCCCAAGCGAGCCGGCTTGCATAGACGACAACGTTCGCATCATCCGGAATCCGGAGCGACTTCCGCAGTTCATGAGAGCGTGCCGGGTAGAACTCCTCCGGGTCGACCCCGTTCGGCACTACCAGGGAAGGTATCCCATGATGTTGCAAATAGCGATGCACAGGCTTGCTCACACTGATAACCGCGTCGCTATGTTGAGCCGTCCGGATAAGCTGTTCCTCGGGATAATAAGCCCCGTGAACCGTAAAGACGACAGGTATGCCCAGTTCTTTGGCGGCCATAGCCGCATACATTCCCGATGGAGTTTGATGAACATGGACGACATCGATTTTGCGGTGCAGCATAATCTGCTTCAAGGTGCGGCTTGTCTGCTTCTGCGAGCAGTCCAGCATGAAGGCGCCCGCTGTTAAATCGACGGCATGAATCGGGCATGCCGCTTGGGCGAAGGAATTGTACACTAAGCCGCTAGCTCCGGCGTATACCGGTTTTACCCCTAATGTTTGCAGTCCTTTAACCAGACTTGACACATGCGTTTCCGTGCCGCCGACGGCCAAGCTATCCATCACTATCAGCACTCGGTAGGCTTTAGTTCTCATTGCGCTTCAGCCGATCTTTTCCAAAATATTTCCGGGACCGCTGATTCAGATGCGTGCGGAAGTAATACAGGATATCGGGCATATTTTCGATATTCAGGGGTTTCACGTTCATTCACGTTCACTGCCCTGGCTATAAATTCATAGTCCTCCGCGCCTTCTATTCTCCTGGTATGACCGCCGATCCGATCGAACAGCTTCCCGCGGAGCATGATGGTTCCATGGCATACACCGTGGCCGCCGTTGGCATATGTCTTGCGTATTTGTTCCCTGTACCGGATCCAGCCCGCTTTTGATTTCTGCTCCAACAGGTTGTGCTCGAACACTTCATAGTTGGTTCCCGCCAGCTCGATCTCCGGACGGTCCTGCAAAAAGGACACTTGCCGCTCCAGGCGTTCATGATGTGAAATATCATCCGCGTCCTGGGCAGCGATATATTCTCCGGAAGCCAAATATAAGCCGGTGGTCACCGCCCCGGCATAACCGATATTGCGGGGCAGGGGCACCGTAATAAATGTCCGGTCGGCCAATTGCTCCCAATTGTCTTGCAACCAGTTCTCCACTTGCAGCACAGAATCGTCTGTCGAGGCATTATCGACGAGAATGATTTCCCAGTTCGGGTACGTTTGCCGTAAGATGCCCTCCAGGCAATCTGTCAAAAAGGCTGATTTGTTATAATTCGTAATCACGATGCTTACGAGACCGGGCACTCTTGGGCAGGTCATCATTTCTCACCACCTTCTTCCTATTGAATTTGGAACGAAATAACTTGATTCAGATGCACGAGCACCATCGATCCATCCGATTCCCTGATTTCTGCATAGTTCGCTCCGACCTCGGTTATAATGCCTTGAATCGTTCCCCCGTACGAGTGTCAATTCAACCTGGCGATGAACGTATCTGTCGATGTTTACTTTCAATTTCACAAAATTTCACCTGCTTTTCAATTGCACATTAATAGAGTATAGAAAAAGGAGAATGTTTGACTAAACTTCTCTCTATCTTTTGGCAAAGTTGTTCGTTTGAACGATAAAATGTGATGGGAGAGGGAGAAAATGAAAGAAAAAAAGAACATCTGTCTCAGATGTCCTTCAATAAAGGCCGGATTCCGCTCAGGCGCGGGTTCGTTCGAGCCACTGCTTCGCCGCGAGCGTGAGCAGCGCCAGGGCGGCCAGCAGCGAGGCCGAGGCGAACGCGGCCGAGAACTGGTACTCGTTATACAGGATTTCCACATGCAAGGGAAGCGTGTTCGTCTCGCCGCGAATATGGCCGGAGACGACCGATACGGCTCCGAATTCGCCCATGGCGCGGGCGTTGCAAATGATAATGCCGTAGAGGAGCCCCCATTTGATGTTCGGGAGCGTAATGTGGCGGAACATTCTCCATCCCTTCGCGCCAAGCGTGGCCGCCGCTTCTTCTTCCAGCGTGCCTTGAGCTTGCATGATTGGGATAATCTCTCGCGCCACGAAGGGGAAGGTGACGAACAGCGTGGCGAGCACGATGCCCGGGAGCGCGAACACGATCTGCACGTCATGCGCCGCCAGCCAGGAGCCGAACCAGCCATGGGCCCCGAACAGCAGAATGAAGAGGAAGCCCGCAATGACCGGAGAGACGGAAAAGGGCAGGTCGATGAGGGTAATGAGCCATTGCTTGCCGCGAAAGGCGAACTTGGTCAGGCACCATGCGGCGGCGATGCCGAATATCGTATTCAGCGGGACGACGATAAGGGCCGTGATGAGTGTCAGCCGGATGGCCGCCAGCGCGTCCGGCTCGGCCAGCGCCGCGAAGTAGATGTCCGCGCCCCGCTTGAACGCCTCTGCGAAGACGGCCGCGAGCGGGAGCAGCAGGACGAGACCGATGAAGGCGAGCGCGACGGCGATAAGCAGCCTGCGGATGAGCGGGGATTCGGTCGTGCAGCCGGCGCGAGGCGTAAGCTTGCGCGAGGCTGGCGGCGGGGAAGGGGAGATGGTAGCGGACGGAGAAGCGGCCATGCGTTAATCCTCCTTCAGGATGAAAGTAATCTCATAACGGGCGGCGGCCCATGAATGAATCCGGCAGGCGTTCATGCGCTTCATAGCGAGGTCATGCGCCGCGCCGCCTTCCATTGCAGCGTATTGATAAGCAGCTGCAGCAGGAAGGACAGGATGATCATAACGAGCGCGACGGCGGTGGCGCCTGCGTAATCGTATTGTTCCAGCTTAGTCATGATGAGCAGCGGAGCAATCTCGGTCTTGTACGGCATGTTGCCGGAGATGAAGACGACCGAACCGTATTCTCCGATGCCGCGGGCGAACGCAAGCGCGAATCCCGTCAGGAGCGACGGAAGGAGCTGCGGCACGATAATGCGGCGGAAGACGGCCAGCCGCTTCGCCCCGAGCGTGGCGGCCGCTTCCTCGACCTCTGTCTCCCATGACTCGAGCACCGGCTGAACCGTGCGGACGACGAAGGGGAGACCGATGAAGACGAGGGCGATTGCGATCCCGATCGCAGAGTAGGCGCTCGGGATGCCGATCGCGTACAGCCAGCGGCCTATCCAGCCGTTCTCGGCGTAGATCGCCGTGAGCGCGATGCCCGCAACTGCGGTCGGCAGGGCGAAGGGCAGATCGATAATCCCGTCGATCAGCCGCTTGCCGGGAAATGTGTAGCGCACGAGCACCCAGGCGACGACAAAGCCGAACACGACATTGACCAATCCGGCGGCGAACGCTGTCGCGAAGCTGATGCGGTAGGCCGCCAGCACGCGCTCATCGAAGACGGCAGCCCAGAAGCTGCTCCAGTTCAGCTCAAGCGACTTCAGCACGACGGCGGACAGAGGGATGAGCACGAGCAGCGACAAATAGCCGACGGTAAATCCGAGCGTGATGCGGAACCCGGGAAGAACCGCATACGGCTTGCCTTTAGGCGGGGTCCGCTTTGGGGGTGGTGTGGCAGTCATCGGGCATTGGCGCCTCCTTTTTCCAAGTGATTGAACGTTTACCGTTTATAGATTTCGTCGAACATCGCGCCGTCGGCGAAATGCTTCTTGTGGGCCTCGGCCCAGCCGCCGAACTGCTCCTGAATGGTCAGGAGATTCACTTGCGGGAAGCGCTGCTCGTACTTGGCGGCAACGGACTCCAGCCGCGGCCGGTAATAATGCTTGGCGGCGATGTCTTGCCCTTCCTCACTATACAAATAGTCGAGGTAAGCTTCCGCCGCTTGGCGTGTTCCCCGCTTATCCACGATCTCGTCGACGACGGCGACCGGCGGCTCCGCCAGAATGCTTAGGCTCGGCACCACGATCTCGAATTTATCCTTGCCCAGCTCGTTGGTGGCCAGAAATGCCTCGTTCTCCCATGAGATCAGCACGTCGCCGATGCCGCGCTCCACGAAGGTGGTCGTCGCTCCGCGCGCGCCGGAATCGAGAACGGGCACGTTGCGGTAGAGGCTGCGCAGCCATTCCTGGGCCTGCTCTTCCTTATTGCCGCTTGCCGCGAGCGCATAGCCCCAGGCGGCAAGGTAGTTCCAGCGCGCACCGCCCGAGGTCTTCGGATTCGGCGTGATGACCTGGACATCCTGCTTTACGAGATCATTCCAATCGCGGATGCCTTTCGGGTTGCCCTTCCGCACGAGGAAGACGATGGTAGAATAATAAGGGGCGCTGTTGTCTCTTAAGCGCTTCTCCCAGCCGTCCTTGATTAGGCCGGCCTGTTGGATGGCATCGATATCATAAGCCAGGGCGAGGGTAACGACGTCCGCCTGCAGCCCGTCGATAACGGAACGCGCTTGCTTGCCGCTGCCGCCATGGGATTGCTTCACGGTGACAGACTGACCCGTCTTCTTCTGCCAATAAGCCGCAAACGCCTTATTGTAATCGGCATACAGTTCACGCGTCGGGTCGTAGGATACGTTCTGAAGCACGATTGGCTCCGTGCCGCCGCTGCCGTCCGTTCCGCCCTGGGCGTCCGTCTTCGCGCCGCCGGCTCCGCTTCCGCAGGCGGCGGTCAGGCTCAAGGCCGCGACGAGTGCCCATAGCGTCGCTTTTTTTCGGTATGGTCTGCCGTTCATCTTCCATGCTCCTCTCTCTCGGCCGCTTGATTGCTTATCGCTGCGCCGTATCATAACCGCAGCAAATGAGGTGTGTACGCCCATTTTACCACGCAACTCCGATGGGACAACTTGGATATTCGAGCGTATGCATGTATGGTATCAGCCCTGTGGAGCCATAGTCAATAAAGATTTGCAGGAATGCAACTTATTCCCACCATCGTCAGAAGGAGCGGTATTCTCTGTCGCGAAAACGTTTCATATCCGTGCCGATCCGGTTGAATAAGGACCGGTTTATTCCAAATTGCGCATATGAAACAGAGGCGATATCTCTTCGCGAATCCGATCGAGGAAAATCTATGCGTAAGCAAGAGAGCGAGAATTCGGCGCTGTGGTTCGATCGCTAAGGTTCGAAAAGCAACGGTTTAAGCAGGACAAACCAATTTCTTCGACAGAAGATCTTGCGGACCGGGAAGGTAAACAACTGTATACGAAAGTCATAAGAAATCTCTTTGCACGGGGCAGAAGGTCTCTTATTGTTAAAGTGAAGGCGCTTACATAAATGACTTCGAAGGCTTCGAGTCCTGTGCTGGAAGGGAGGGAATTGATAATTGCCGGGCGCGAGGCAGTCGTGCCTAGAGAAGCAGCATAGGGATTGTAAACCACACTCAGGAGGGAAAAAGATGGTGTCTTTGAAAAAGAGAATATCCATGGCCTTATGCATGATGATGCTGATTACCTTCATCCCGGTCCCGAATGCGCATGCGGCCGGGAACGAGCCGGAGCTTCGCAATCTGGCCAAGGATTCCACCTATGAATGGTCGGAGGCGCCGGATTACCGCTACCCGGATACCGGTAACAAGCTGACGGACGGCAAAACCGGCGGCACGAACGTGCTGGACCCGGCGTGGACCGGACATTTGCAGAAGCAGACGCGGGAGATCGTATTCGATCTGGGAGAAGCCAAGTCCATCTCCAGCATCAAGTCCCACTTCCTTCAGGATTGGCCCGGATCGGCCATCTTGTTCCCATTGACGGTATCGATGTATGTCTCGAACGATAACGTGAATTGGGGAGAGGTATCCCACAAGGCGACCGAGCTGCTGTGGGTGGACGGTCCGCCCGCAGAGCAGTACTATGTGTGGGACGGAAGCAAGGACGGCATTCCTGCGGCGGGACCAGACGCCAAAATGGCTTATGCGCGCTACGTCAAAGTAATGTTCTCGATGCACCCGAAAGCCTGGACCTTCCTCGACGAGATCGAGATTATCGGAGCGGACGGCAAGCAGGAGGGCGCCACGGAGGTGCCGGCGAAGTCGTTCGAATATTTGCGCCCGGGCGCGGATACGGCGGGGATTCGCAATCTGTCGCTCGTCTATAACGGATACTACAGCGATATGCCGGAATGGACGAAGGACAATTTGCTTCCCGAGATTGGCTATGTCAATAAAAATGGCGAGCTTACGGACTGGTTCTTCGATGGCGTGCTGATGCTCGGCCTGAAGTCGCCCGAAGGACGCGATTTCGGCGTTGACTCCCTCCTGCCGGACTGGAAATGGTATCTCGATAAAACCTTCAAGCCGCAAGGCGATATGAGCCAGTTGAATGAAGCGGTGAAGGAAGTCGGCCAGAAGCTGAAGCAGCCGGACTACAAGATGAAGGTTGTGGCGATGATCCCGCTTCCGGCCGAGCATGTGACGGACTTCGGCGATGTGGACGGGGACGGCGTATCCGAGAACTTCAATGAAGGAAGTGTCGGCCGGGAGCAGGCGCTGGCCAATCGGCAGAAGGCGGTCCGCTGGTGGATCCAGGAAGTCCTCCAGCGTTGGGAGGAGAACAATTACTCGAACCTGGAGCTTGTCGGCCTATATTGGCTGGATGAGTCGCTTAGCACCAGCGAATCGGGTCCGGATTTCGTCCGCATGGTCAATGCCGATGTGCATGCGCAGGGCTTGACATCGTTCTGGATTCCGCACTCCATGGCGTATAAGGCCTATATGTGGCGAGATGTCGGACTCGATGCGGCAGCCTACCAGCCGAATTATTTCTTCGAGCCGTTGTCTATCGATCGTCTGGTGGACGGAGTCACAACGGCGAAGCGGTTCGGCATGGGCGTCGAACTCGAGTTCGACAACCGTATGCTGAAGGACGAGGCATTCCGCAAGCGGTTCCATGAATATCTCGATGCTGGTTATGAGTATGGCTTTGCTGGCCCAGACACGTTCAAGGCGTACTACAAAGGAAGCGGCCCGGTGCTGCGCGATGCGGCGAACAGCCAGGATGCGCAAATTCGCGAGCTGTACGACAGACTGTATCAATTCGCGAACGGCAACAACACAGGCGGCAATACCGCGCCCGCAGCGTCGGATGCCTCGTTCCGGACGGCGGCGAATACCCCGGTAAGCGGCACGCTCACGGCCAGCGACAGCGACGGGGATGCGCTGACATACAGCATTGTGGACAATGGTACGAAAGGCAAGGCCGTGGTGACGGATGCGGCGGCCGGCGCCTTCACCTACACGCCGAACGAGGGAGAGACAGGCACGGACACGTTTACTTACAAGGCGAATGACGGCCAATCCGATTCGAATACCGCCACCGTAACCGTAACTATCGATTCAGCAGCGGCAGGATGGCAGACCCAATTGACAGGGGCAAGCAACGTTCAGCCCGGGGAGAAATTCACCGTCACGTACGGCTTGAACGGCGGCTCGGAGAACATCTATGCGCAGGATATTCGAGTCGAGTATGATCCGGCCTTCATGGAATTGATGTCCGTCAAACCGATCAAGAATGGCATCAGCCTCATCGATAGCGACAAGAAGACGCCGGGCAAGCTGCATCTGATTGTGGCCAGCCAAGGCGAGGGCAACGCGGTGAATGGCACGGCGGATCTGCTGGTGCTGACCTTCCGCGTGAAGAAGGAGACAGGCTCGAACACCGGCGTCATCTCAATCTCCAGCGCGGTGCTCGGCGACGAGCAGGGGCGGGAAGCGCAGGCGACGCCCTCTTCGAAGACGATTCAAGCCGGGGCATCACTTCCCGGAGACTACAATGGGGACGGGAAGGTAACCGTTGGCGATCTGGCTATCGTCGCCTCTCATTACGGCAAGACGAAGCATAGCCCGGACTGGGAGCAGGTGAAGCATATGGATGCGAACGGCAACGGGAAAATCGACGATCAAGATTTGGCCTTCGTCAGCCGCAAGCTGATGAACTAGAAGGGGCCGACACGAGCTAAGCGCTTCCGCTTAGTAGGTGTCGGCTCTTTTGCGCTATGACCACTGGCTGTGACGGGACGGGGAGAGCTTCGCATGCCCCGATTTTGATGGCTACTGCTGTTCAAGCCTGTCGAGCATGAGCCGGTAACTTCCGTTGCCATAGTGCAGGATTCGCTTGACACGCGAAATAATGGCCGTGCTTGCGCCGGTCTCCGCTTCAATCTCCATATACGTGCTGCCGTTCAATAGCATTTTGGCAACTTCCAGCCGTTGGGACAAGGCCTGCAATTCTTTTGGAGTCGTCAAGTCTTCGAAGAAATCATAACATTCCTCCATGCTTTGCAGTTTCATAATGATCTCCAGCAATTGCTCGATTGCCGGATCGCCGGAACGCTTGGCATACATATCGTCCTATCAACTCCAATTCGAAATGAATACCACGAATGCGCATACTCCTTATTTTTTGACAAGAAGCCGCCTTTTTCCTTCTGTTTGTTCAAAAAACATTCACAAATTCAAAAAAACCAGTTGGATGCTATTTTGGTGCTTTACTGCGATATCGCAACGGTGCGGTTTACCCCTGCTGGATTCATGCACATATGTGCTGCCGCGGCTATTCCGCCGTGCGTTGGAGCAGACTCGCGTTCGAGTACGCTTTTGCTAGATATTGGAATGCATCATATACTTTCATTGGCAACAATCAAGCGAGTGTAGGAGGGTGTTTATGAAAAAACAAGCGGTAACCGACAGAACGGAGCAAGAAATTTTCCCGATCCAGGACATCGACTACATTGAATTTTATACGGGGAACGCGAAGCAAGCCATGCACTATTTCGTCAAAGGCTATGGATTCCGGCCTATCGCCTTTTCGGGCTTGGAGACCGGCAACCGTGATCAAGTATCGTATGTTATCGAGCAGAATAAAATTCGGTTCGTTCTCTCCGGCGCTCTCTCCGACAGTCATCCGATTGCCGAGTTCGTCAAATTGCACGGCGACGGGGTCAAAGATGTCGCATTGCGGGTCAGTAATGTTGAAAAGGCTTACAAGGATGCGGTATCACGCGGCGGAATCGCCATTATGGAACCGGCTGAATATTCGGATGAGCACGGCAAGGTCAAAAAAGCGGTTATCGGCACGTATGGCGACACGATTCATACATTGATAGAGCGGGACGATTATAACGGATTGTTCCTGCCTGGGTATCAGTCGATTGAAGATAGCCTGCCGCACCAGCCGGCCGGACTGATCGGCGTCGACCATGTCGTCGGCAACGTGGAGCGAATGGACGAATGGGTTACTTACTATGAAAAAGTGATGGGCTTCAAGCAAATGATTCATTTCGATGATGAGGATATCAGCACGGAATATTCGGCCTTGATGTCCAAAGTGATGCATAACGGAGGCAGAATCAAATTCCCGATTAACGAGCCGGCGACCGCCAAGCGCAAATCGCAGATCCAGGAGTATCTGGAATATTACAACGGGCCTGGGGTGCAGCATCTGGCCTTGCTTACGAATGACATCGTATCGACCGTGACGGCACTCCGCGCGAACGGGGTGGAGTTCCTTAGCACGCCGGATTCCTACTACGATATGCTGACCGCACGGGTAGGACAGATCGATGAGGATATCGCCAAGCTGAAGGAACTGAAAATTTTGGTCGACCGCGATGATGAAGGCTATTTGCTGCAAATCTTCACGAAGCCGCTTGTCGACAGACCGACGCTGTTCTTCGAGATCATTCAGCGCAAAGGAGCCGTCGGCTTCGGCGAAGGCAATTTCAAGGCCTTGTTCGAATCGATCGAACGGGAGCAGGAACGGCGCGGCAACTTATAGACCCGCGCCGCAGGAAGGAGTAGAAGCCGCATGGATATTGCACCGCACGAGCTGCACTGGAGAGACGCCTACAAGCTGATGATAGGCTCCATCCTGCCGCGTCCGATTGCTTTTGTGTCCACGATCGATCCGAACGGTACGGCCAATCTGGCTCCGTTCAGCTTTTTTACGGCCATCTGCGCGGAGCCGTTCCTGATCGGCTTCGCCCCGATGCGCCGCGGGACGGACGGCCGCAAAAAAGATACGCTTGTCAATATTGAAGCGACCGGCGAATTCGTCGTCAATATCGTCGGTGAACAGATCGTCGAGCCGATGAATGAGACCGCCGCCGAATTCGAACCGGATGTGGATGAGTTCCAGGCGGCGGGCTTGACCCCGATCTATAGCCAGCTCATTCGTCCATACCGGGTGAAGGAAAGCGGTATCCAGATGGAATGCGTGCTCCATGATATCCTTCATTTCGGCGATCAGCCGGGCGCCGGCAGTTTCGTCATCGGCAAGGTCGTGCTGATGCATATAAGCGACGAGCTGTACGCCGACGGCAAAATCGACATGGAGAAGCTGCTTCCGATCGGGCGCATGGCTGGCCATGTCTACACCCGGGCCGTCTCCGACACATTTATGCTGGAGCGAAAAAAGTAGCGGCATACGGAAAGCGGGAGGTTCTATGAAGTTCGTAACATTTGACACCGGAACCGGCACGCCGCGCTCCGGTTGGCTGCGGGAGGGCTGCGTCATCGACATGCAGGCCGTCAGCGAAGGCCGGCTGCCTGGCGAATTGCTGGAACTGGTGCGCTCTCACGAGGATTATATGGAGGAGGTCAAGCGAATCGACCGCCGCCTTGGCGCTGGTGCGGAGTCGCTGCTCGCGCATGCAGGCGTCTATCCAGTGAGAGACGTCGCCTTGCTCGCGCCGATTCCGAAGCCGCCGAGCGTCCGCGATTTCTATGCCTTCGAAGCGCATGTGATCGCAGCAAGGCGGCGGCGGGGGCTCGATATCGTGCCGGAATGGTACCAATTCCCGGTGTTCTATTTTAGCAATCATCAGGCCATCGTCGGCCCGGACGCGATTATCCGCAGACCGGCCGCCACCGCCGCTCTGGATTATGAGCTGGAGGTGGCCTGCGTTATCGGCAAGGAAGGACGCGATATCAGGGCAGAGGAAGCGGACGCCTATATTTTCGGCTATTGCATCCTGAACGACTGGAGCGCGCGCGATCTCCAGCGGGAGGAGGTCAAGGTCGGCCTCGGCCCGGCCAAGGGCAAAGACTTCGCCACGTCGCTCGGTCCGTATCTGGTCATCAGGGACGAGCTGGAGAGGCACCGCGCAGGCGGGCGCTACGAGCTGGAGATGGCGGCCCGCGTCAACGGAATCGAGCTGTCGCGCGGCAATCTGCGCGACCTCCATTATACGTTCGGGGAGATGATCGCGCGGGCTTCGGCTGACGCCACGCTCTACCCCGGCGATATTATCGGATCGGGCACGGTCGGGACCGGCTGCATTCTCGAGCTGGGACCGGACGTGCACCGCTGGCTGGAGCCCGGCGATGTCATCGAATTGGAAGTCGCGGGACTCGGCTTGCTGCGCAACACCATCGGTTGAAGCGGCGAAGAAGCCGCGCTCGACCGGTGCTGAATTGAGAGAGAGGAGGATTCATGTCATGGCCTATTATCGCCGTATGGGAGACATTCCGGGCAAGAGGCATACGATGTTCCGCAAGCCGGACGGCACGCTGTACCGTGAGCAAGTCATGGGAACGAAGGGCTTTTCCGGCATTCAGTCGATCTTGTATCACCATTATCCGCCGACGGCTGTCGGCAAGGCGGAAGTGTACGCCGCCTTCGACATTGAATTCGAAGAGCAAGGAGCGCTGCGCCACCGTCATCTGCTGACAGGCGACTGTTCGGATACGGGCGATGCCGTTGCAGGCAGACGCTATATGCTGGGCAACGAGGATTTGCTCATCGCCATTGCGAACGTCGATCGGCCGATGGATTATTTCTACCGGAACGGGGACGGGGACGAGCTGTTGTTCGTGCATGAAGGGGAGGGCACCGTAGAGACGATGTTCGGTACGCTCCGTTATCGGCCGGGAGATTATATTGTCATCCCGATCGGCACGATCTATCGCGTCATTCCGGAGCCGGGGCGTACGAAGCTCTTGGCCGTGGAGACGAACAGCTGGATTACGACGCCGAATCGCTACCGCAACGCGCATGGCCAGCTTTTGGAGCATAGCCCTTTCTGTGAGCGGGATTTCCGCGGTCCGGAGAAGCTGGATACTTATGCCGAGCTCGGCGAGTTCGAGGTAAGAACGAAGTCTAGGGGACATATCCACCTGCATATGTTTAATCATCACCCGTTCGATGTCGTAGGCTGGGACGGGTATTTGTATCCGTGGATTTTTAACATAGCCGATTTCGAGCCGATTACGGGCCGCATTCATATGCCGCCGCCGATTCATCAGACCTTCGAGGGGAATAACTTCGTCATCTGCTCCTTCGTTCCCCGGTTATACGATTATCATCCCGAGGGGATTCCGGCCCCTTATTTCCACAGCAATGTAGATAGCGACGAGGTGCTCTATTATGTCAGGGGCAACTTCATGAGCCGCAAGGGCGTTAAGGAAGGGTCCATCACCTTGCATCCGTCGGGCATTCCGCACGGCCCGCATCCCGGCAAGATCGAAGACAGTATCGGCAAAAAAGAAACTACGGAGCTTGCAGTCATGATCGATACGTTCCGGCCGCTGCGCGTCGTCAAGCAGGCACTGGCGTATGAGGATAGCCAATATATGTACAGCTGGTGTGCCGATTCGCAGGAAGCATCGCGGACTGTGTAAAACAGGTGCAAGATATGCCGATGAAAGGAGCGCATGGCATGAAGCAGCATGGGAAAGTCGTGCATTCCGCCGCCGAGGCGATAGAGGGGATTCAGGACGGAGCCACCTTGATAGTGGGCGGATTCGGCCTGTGCGGTATCCCCGAGCTGGCCATTGCGGCGCTGAGAGACAGCGGCGTGAAGAATCTGACCGTCGTCAGCAATACTTGCGGCGTGGACGACTGGGGGCTAGGCCTCCTGCTCCCGAACCGCCAGATCAAGAAAATGATCGCCTCGTATGTCGGGGAGAACAAAACGTTCGAGCGCCAGCTGCTGAGCGGCGAGCTGGAGGTGGAGTTCGTTCCGCAGGGCACGCTGGCTGAGCGCATCCGTGCGGGCGGAGCCGGCATCCCGGCTTTCTACACGGCGACGGGCGTCGGCACGATGGTGGCGGAAGGCAAGGAGCATAGACAGTTCAACGGCCGCACCTACTTGATGGAAAAGGCGATTGTCGGCGATTATGCGTTCGTGAAGGCGTGGAAGGGGGATTCATTCGGTAACCTGGTCTACCGGAAGACGGCACGGAACTTCAATCCGCTGGCAGCGGCTGCGGGCAAGATTACGATTGCCGAGGTGGAGGAGCTGGTCGAGCCGGGACAATTGGATCCGAATGATATTCATACGCCCGGCATCTATGTGCAGCGGGTGCTCCACGGAACCGGGTACGAGAAGCGGATTGAACGGCGCGTCGTGCAGCCGGCGACGCTCGGAACGGGGGGATTCTCATGAGTGACGCACGCGAGGCCATCGTCCGGCGGGCCGTGCTGGAGATTAAGGACGGGATGGCGGTCAATCTCGGCATCGGCATACCGACCCTGATTGCAGGAATCATTCCGCCGGAGTGCAATGTGCTGCTTCATTCCGAGAACGGCCTCCTGGGCCTCGGTCCATATCCTCAGGAAGGGAGCGAGGATCCGGATCTGATTAACGCGGGTAAGGAGACGGTGACCGTCGTGGAGGGCGCCTCCTATTTCGACAGCGCCGAATCGTTCGCCATGATCCGGGGCGGACATATCGATCTCGCCATTTTGGGCGGAATGGAAGTATCGGTGCGGGGTGATCTGGCGAATTGGATGATCCCCGGCAAAATGATCAAGGGCATGGGAGGCGCTATGGACCTGGTGAACGGCGCCCGGCGCATCGTCGTCATTATGGAGCATGTGAACAAGCACGGCGAACCCAAGATCAAGCGCGAGTGCAGCTTGCCGTTGACAGGCACCCGAGTGGTCGACCGGTTAATTACCGATTTGGCCGTGTTTGATTTTACTGAAGAAGGCATGGTCTTGATCGAGACGCAGCAGGGAGTTGACGTAGAAGAGATTCGGCACAAAACCGAGGCGCCGTTCCGGGTAAGTCCCGCGTTGGCGTCCCGGGCATCGGAGTAAAGGAGCAAGGAGGATATTCTATGCAAGTCTCTGTCAAGATTCCGACGAGAAAAGAAATCGAACCATTAGGCGTATACGTCCCGGGCAAACCGATTGAAGAGGTAAAAAGGGAGTTCGGCCTTACTGACATTATCAAGCTCGCGTCCAATGAAAATCCGTACGGCTGTTCGGAGCTGGCCACCCAGGCCGTCGTACGCGGGATGGAGAAATGCGCCCTGTATCCGGAAGGCACCGCCCCGGAATTGGCGGCGAAGCTGTCCGCGCGCCTTGGCGTGGCGCCTGAGTATTTCATTATCGGCAATGGGTCCGACGAGATCATTCGCTTATTGACGCGGAGCTATATTGCAGCAGGGGACGAAGCCGTTATGGCCGATGTCACGTTCTCCCGCTACGAGACGAACGTCCTCATCGAGGGCGGCGTTCCGGTAACGGTGCCGCTTATCGACGGCGTTCATGATCTGGCCGGCATGCTGAAGGCGATATCCAGCAGGACGAAGATGATCTTCGTATGCAACCCGAACAATCCGACGGGGACGATCGTGGGACGCAGCGAGCTGCTTGCCTTCATCGAGCAGGTGCCGCGCCATATTATGCTGGTCATCGACGAGGCTTACTACGAATATGTGTCCGATCCGGACTATTTGCAGACCGTGCCGCTCCTGGCCAGCCATCCGAATCTGGTCATCCTGCGCACGTTCTCCAAAATCTACGGTCTGGCGGCGCTGCGTGCAGGCTACGGCATGATGCAACCGAGCATCGTGCAAGAGCTGATCAAAGTGAAGGAGCCGTTCAACTCGAACCGGATGGCGCAAGCCGCGGCAAGCGCCTCATTGGACGATCCGGCGTTCGCCGCCGACTGCGCGCGGCGGAATGAGGCGGCCAGAACGAATCTGGTCGCGGAACTGAAGCAGCTGGGGCTGTCCTGTTATCCTTCGCATGCCAATTTCCTGATGGTGAAGCTGGACCGCTCCGGAGATGATGTCTTCCAGTCCTTGCTGGCACAGGGCGTCGTGGTGCGCGCGGGCAGTCTGCTCGGCTATCCGGACACGATCCGCGTATCCATCGGAACGGAGCAGGATAACCAGGTGTTCATCGAGGCCCTGCGGACTATTCTAGGACCTGGCGGCCAGTCGGCGTAAGCGAAGCGGGAAGCATTCTCTTGCCTATCTAGTATCTAGTGCATAGGGTCTTTGAATGATCTATTGCACTGCGTCTGTGATAATCTTGCTTAGCGGAATGGGGGTGACGTTCTGACGGACGTCGTTATTGCGAGCGCCGTGCGAACGCCGATCGGCGCGTTCATGGGCGGATTGAGCGAAGTACCGGCTGTCGAGCTGGGAGCGCTGGTCATCGCGGAAGCGCTGCAGCGGGCCGGGCTGCGCCCGGAAGCGGCGCAAGAGGTGATGATGGGCAATGTGCTGCAGGCGGGCATCGGCCAAGGTCCCGCTCGTCTGGCCGCGATGAAGGCGGGCCTGCCTTGCGAGGTGCCGGCCGTAACAATCAATAAAATATGCGGGTCGGGGCTGAAAGCGGTCATTATGGCCGCACAGGCCATCAAGGCGGGCGACGCGGATCTTATCGTCGCCGGCGGCATGGAGAATATGTCGATGGCGCCTTATTTGCTGGCGCAAGGAAGAGCCGGTTATCGGCTGGGGGACGGAGTGGTCGTGGATAGCGTCCTCAAAGACGGGCTTACCTGCTCGATCTGCGGCATCCATATGGGGCAGACCGCGGAAAATATCGCAGCAAAGTATCAGATTGCGAGGGAAGAACAGGATGCTTTTGCCTTGATGAGCCAGCAGAAAGCCAGCGAGGCATGGGAGCGCAGCGAGTTCTCCGCCGAGATCGCGCCGGTGGACATACGGACCAGGAAGGGTCTGACGAGGATCGAAGCCGATGAGCATCTGCGTCCGGATGTGACGGCCGCTAGCCTGGCGCGTCTCAAGCCTGCCTTCCAGCCGGACGGCACGGTGACGGCCGGCAATGCCTCCGGGATTAACGACGGGGCGGCGGCGCTTGTCATCTGTTCCGGCCGTACGGCGAAGCAGATGGGGCTGCCGGTGCTTGCGCGCATCCGCGCTTACGCCTCCACAGGCGTGGATCCGGCCTTGATGGGCATGGGTCCTGTATCGGCCGCGCAAGCGGCGTTGAAGAAGGCCGGAATGTCGATCGCGGATATTGACGTGGCGGAATTGAATGAAGCTTTCGCCGCTCAGTCGATCGCCGTCATCCGCGAGCTCGGGATCGATCCGGCGCTTGTCAATGTGAACGGGGGCGCCATCGCGCTCGGGCATCCGATTGGCGCCAGCGGTGCGCGCATTCTGGTGACGCTGCTGTATGCAATGAAGCGCAGGCAGGCGTCCACCGGACTTGCGGCCCTGTGCGTCGGCGGCGGTCACGGCGTCGCCGTCGTCGTCGAGCAAAGGTAACATATCAATATAGGTGCACCTCCGATTCTCCTTGGGTCGGAGGTGTTGTCGTTTGAACGTTTGATCGCAAGGCACAGTAGAGAGGCAGCTGCCTTACTGCGTGGAGCGATTTTTTTACACACAGAAAATAATTGAAAACTACAAGAATGACCTATGAAATAATGAAAATAAATGATAAATTAATATACCGTCCGGAGTGTGCGTATGATGAACATGAACATCAATGGAAAAGAGGAAATGGATAGTGGAACTAGGTATAAGCACGTTTGTCGAGACAACACCTGATGTCAACACGGGAACAACGATAAGTCACGCGGAGCGGCTGCGTGAAGTAGTGGAGGAGATTGTGCTCGCGGATCAGGTAGGACTGGATGTATATGGGGTAGGTGAGCATCATCGTCATGATTTTGCGGCATCATCTCCTGCGGTTGTATTAGCTGCTGCTGCTTGTAAAACAACGAAAATTCGGCTGACGAGCGCTGTCATGATTTTGTCGTCTGCTGATCCCGTACGTGTATTTCAAGATTTTGCAACACTTGATGGCCTGTCTAACGGACGGGCGGAGATTATGGTCGGCCGAGGCTCCTTTCTCGAATCATTCCCCTTGTTCGGTTACGATCTGGACGATTATGAAGAGCTGTTCGATGAGAAGCTGGAGCTGCTGCTGCACATTCAGAAGTCGGAAAAAGTCAGTTGGAGCGGGAAGCATCGCCCAGCGATCCAGGATCTGGGCATTTATCCGCGCCCCGTACAGGATCCTTTGCCGGTCTGGATTGGAAGTGCAGGAAGTCCGGAATCCGCGATTCGTGCAGGGGCAATGGGCCTTCCATTTGTTCTCGCCATTATCGGAGGAGTGAAGCCGCTCGACTACGCTTCACAGGTTGAGCTGTACAAGAAAGCGGCTGCCGAAGCTGGTCACGATGTAACCCGTCTGCCGATTGCTTCTCATTCCCACGGTTTTGTGGCGAAGAATCAAAAGCAAGCAATCGAAACGTTCTTCCCGTCTACATTTGCCAGAACGAACGTGAGAGCCGCTGAAAAAGGGGCGCCTCCGTACACGAGAGCAGACTACGACGCGGCCTGCAGCTTGGAAGGCGCCCTATATGTTGGCGACCCGGAAACGGTAGCCCAAAAAATTATTCATCTTCGCAAGCATGTTGGCGTTACCAGATTCATGTTACATATGCCGCACGGTACAATGCCTCATGAAGAGGTCATGGAAGCGATACGGCTATTCGGAACGGAAGTAGCGCCTCGTGTAAGAGAAGAGGCAGCACGTTGGGAGCAACATCAATTGTTGAGCTAGATTCGAATAGACGCTGCCTGGATGAGGCAGCGTCTATTATCGTTTCTGAACGTTGTTCCCATAACACGACATATATGAAGGTATTGGCAATGTAACATGCCATTGTCATGACAGCAGGAGCAGATGTTGATAACGTTCGAAGAAGCAAGATATGCTGGCAGCTTTGCCGTTTCCGTTAGTGGTGGAACTATAATTACAAAATCCCGTTAAAATAATCTTTTACGCTCTGCATCACAAGTTTAGCTGATTTTTCATCACCGTACTTAATGTTGACGCATTTCTTCCCGAAGGTGCTATCCGGCAATAGGGTCGCCAGATGCGATACGCGTTCCTCATCATGAAAATGTATGGAATAATGCGCTTTTGCGGCCGAAACAGCTACATATCCATCGTACATTTTCTTACCTGCCCACCACATGGGCATACCATAACTTATTTTGGGCGTAATTTGAGGAAACTCAACTCTCATGAAGTCCACAAATTCGCAGACCGCCTTCTTTCCTTTTTCATGCAGGCTGTTTACGTATTCATTTACTGTCGTAAATCCCATTGATAACACCTCGCAGCATTAGACATAATATACAACAGTTCTAAGGCTGCCATTACAACTACCCCGAAATGCTGTACCGTGAACTATTCCTCACTAGCTCATTATACACCGGTTGCCAATATAACAATCATATCGCTTCGGGCAAGTGGGCCCGAAGTTATGTTTTCCATGCTATCCAATTTGAACCCTATCAGTAGAAATATATCAGTATCCCGTGTACTACAAGCCGGATGGAACGTATTCCTTACAACTAACGATCGCGAAGAATGGCCTAGGATCATCACACAGGCCGTCATATTTGGCTGCTTTTAATTGAATTAATCCACCTAAAAACAGTAATTATGTGGAAAAAACTACAAGAATCCATATACTTCACAAGTAAGATAATGGTATTATCTAGGTGGGAGTTGGAAGACGGCTCTACTACATATATAAAGGTGAGATACGATGAAGAAGTTTTTCTCAACGCTTTTGGTATTCGCATTAATGTTGGTATTCTCAACGAGTGCATTTGCAGCTACGGGGCTTGGTGACACAAAGGACAGTGCAATTGATTTGTATCCGGAAGGCCTACTTGACTTCTATCCAAAAAGCCCAGTCCACCTGTCTATTGAAAACAGCAAAGATGAAGATTGGTTTAAATGGACAAATAACACGAGAAAAATGAAAGGTATTACAGCTTTATTCATAGGAACAGAAGATTATGAAAATTTCAGATTTGGCTATATTATTAAGTACAAAAACGGTGATGAATCAGACCTAATGGACGCTCTACGTTTTGGCCAGTATCAAGCGTTTGAAACCAAAAATATACCAGACGGTGCTACGGTGTACTTTGTGGTCAAAAAAATAAGTGACGGTACAGCACAGTACCAGTTCGGATTCTATATTGATGATAACTTTTAAGTAGACCATTTTAGGGCCGCTGAATAACCAGCGGCTTTTTTAATGCCGGAATTTTCTTCCTTATGCGGTGCGAGGCAATGGGTATATTCTGCACCCGGCAAGAACGGAAGCAGCGAAATGAGAAATGGTTCGCTGGTTGAATAACGAACACGCGAAGCTCTCGCTGCCGTTAGCGTACGCCGCTGCCTGCATTATGCCAGCTCCAGTCTGATTGAATGGAGTGGCGGCTTCATACTCAAATGGAACGGGTGGATCGGACTCGTCGCCTGGATAAGGATGCTATTGGCTTCGATCCTATTTTTCAGTTCGGGTGTAGATGCGGCCCGCTCCAAGCCACCGCGCTGAAAGTTATGGGAGGGACAGTTCCAATCGGGGATCGGGTGAGATAAAATAGAAGAGTGCAGCGTACACCAACCATCGAACATCGATCGCCACATCGCCAAGAGGAGTGAACAGTTATGATGCTACATAATGAGAACCAATCATTGCGATGCATGTCTTTTAACATTCGGTATGGTAGCGATAACACGGAAGATGGGGAGCAGAGATGGAGCCGCAGGGCGGATATGGTCGCCAGCATGATCCGCTTCCACCGCGCAGATACGGTCGGCATGCAGGAAGCGCTTCGTCATCAGATTGCCGATTTGGAACGAATGCTGCATGATTTCGGCTGGGTAGGCAAGGGCAGAGAGGATGGAGCCGATGCAGGGGAATACTGCGTAGTCTTTTACCGCAAGAGCCGCCTCGAGCCCCTTGAGAACGGAACATTTTGGCTCTCCGAGACGCCGGAGGTGCCTGGCCGGCTCGGCTGGGACGCCGCCTGCCCGCGCATCGCTACGTGGGTTCGATTTGAGGATAAGCTGACGGGAACGCGGTTCATCCATTTCAATACTCATTTCGATCATGTTGGGACGGTAGCGATGGAGCAGAGCGCGCTCTTGCTGTTGAACCGGATCGAGAAACTGGAAGAACGTTGCCCAGTCATTGTCACAGGGGACTTCAACTGCTCCGAATCATCCGTGCCGTACGGCATCCTTACCGGAGCCGGGAATGGCTTCGGCGCGCTGCGGGATGCCCGTTACGCTGCGCAGCATCCGCACTTCGGGCCGTCGTTCACGTTCCACGGCTTCCAGCTTCAGCGGCTGATCGAATGCCTGTATCGCGACGGCGAATGCTTCAAGGGCGATAATGGAGAGGATCTCGATTCGCCGATTGATTATATTTTCGTCAATGAACAGGTACGCGTTCTGCAATACGGGGTTCTGGCGGACCAGCAGAACGGCCGCTTCCCTTCGGATCATATGCCGGTTGTGGCCGATATCCTGTGGAATGAGCAGCTATAGATTAGGATGAGCAAGTAGATGAGGGCTAGTCCGTTCCCGTTATCGTGAACGGCCCAAGAGCAGTCCCCGGCGCAGTCTCTTGACGTCCGTATGATAGACGCAAGATGAACTCGCATGCTGGATGCAAGGGAATCCGCATAATGGATGCAGGACGAACCGGGGACTGTCTTTTTTATGCAGCGGCAGTTATTATCGTGAATGAAGATTAGAGCTCGGCCTGAAGCCTGTTCAGAAATCGCTTCGCCGCCTGCGCGATATGCTTCTCCTTCGGATGCACCCACCCGTAATAAACCGGTTCGGTAATCGGGGATTCCAGCGGTAGCGTGATGATATGCTCTCCGTCTTCCTTGAACGAATAATCGAGTCCGATCGTCACCGCGATTCCTTCCTTGACCGCATTGTGAATCGCCTGTGTATTGTTGCTAATGAATAGAATGTCAACCTCGCCATAGGCCGCGACGAACTGATCCATGAAGTCCCGGATATGCTCGTCATCATACAGCACGAGCGTCTGCTTCGCTAATGTATCGGGCGTGATTGCGCTCTCCAGACGAAGAGGGGACTGCTCATGGACGCCGACCACCAATTTGCCTTCCAAGAGCCGTTCGAAGGCAAGGCAGCGTTGTTGATGGAGCAGGCTTGCCGACAGTGCGATTAATCCAATGTCAATCTTATCATGCTTCAGCAGCTCCAATATTTCCTTCGGGCCCTTCTCCATAATCTCCACCCTTACCCCTGGATAATCCCGCTTGAAGCGGGAGACGACATGCACCAGCAGATGCATCGGTCCCGGTATGGTGGCGATTCGCAATTGTCCGCTCAAAGCGTCGCTATAGGATTGGGCTTCGGCCCTGAGCTCCTGGAGCGCGACTAGCGCTTCATGAGCCTTGGCGATGAGGGCTCTGCCTTCCGGCGTCGGGACGGCTCCCAATCCGCGCGAGCGGTGGAACAGGCTCACGCCCAATTCCGATTCGAGCAAGGAGATGGACTGACTTATCGCCGACAGCGTGACATGCGAATGCTCCGCCGCTTTTGTAAATGATCCGGTTTTGGCCACTTGGACAATGTATTCGAGTTGTTCGAGATTCATAGACTTTCACCTCTTATTAAGTATTACTTAATTATATATTAGTTTATATAAATTTTAGTTAATAACAAGCGGTGTTACAATAGGGGCATAAGAGGATGCTTGAAGTCAATGAACTTTCTCACAATTCAGTAATCTGGTTCTGAATGAGAATATAGGGAGGAATGAAGCATGACGGAGAACAGAGTAGCGGTTATCACTGGCGGGGCAAGCGGAATCGGCAAGGAAACGGCGCTGAAGTTCGCGCGGAAGGGCGATCGCGTCGTGGTCGCCGACTTCAACGAACAGGCCGGACAAGCAACGGTTGATCTTATTCGGGAGCAGGGCGGACAAGCCATCTTTGTCAAGACGGATGTATCCAAGCTCGAGGACATGGAGTCCTTGGTTGACACAGCGGTCGAGACGTTCGGCCGCATCGATGTCTTGTTCAATAATGCCGGGATCGGACGGGTTACGCCGGTGCTCGACCAGAATGTGAAGGATTATCATGATGTCATCAACGTGAATCAGCACGGGGTAGCCTATGGGATTATCGCGGCCGGCCGCAAGATGAGAGAGCTGGGCATCAAGGGCGTCATCATCAATACGGCCTCGGTATTCGGCTTCCTGGCTTCGCCGGGAACGTTCGCTTACCACGCGACGAAGGGCGCGGTCATTATGATGACCAAGTCGGCGGCGCTGGAGCTGGCGGAATACGGTATTCGCGTCGTGGCGGTCGCGCCGGGCGCCGTCGACACGCCGATTATTCAGGGCTACAAGGATAGAGGCATGGTAGACTCGATGAAAGCCAAAGTCATCGGCAATAAATTGACGCGGCCCGAGCAAGTGGCCGATGCGGTCTATTTGATGTCTCTCGAGGAAGCCAGCGCGATCAACGGAAGTGTCGTGATGGCAGATGAAGGGTATGCTTCCTTCAAATAAACGGAGCGCTGCCGCATGGGGACTTTCAACAAGAGGATAATGGAACGTAAGCGCTGAGTCTTCGGTCTTCGAATCCGATAGGCTCGGCGCTTTTTTTCGATATGCGGTGATAAGGGGCGGAGACCATAAGAACAAGTGATAAAGGGAAGAACTGGATCGTATGATTGAAATAACTGGCCATAATTGGTAACCTGTAATTAATCGACAGAATTGGTTGCTAGATTTCAGTGTCACATAGAAATGGTTGAAGGGATGAGGATCATGTCGCAACAGCAATTCGCACGGCTCAAAGAGCGGCTTACAGTACCTGTTATTGCCGCTCCTATGTTTCTGGTTTCAAGCCCGGAAATGGTTATTGCAGGCTGTAAAGCCGGTATTATCGGCTCGTTCCCTCTGCTGAACGCCCGTACGAGCGATATTTTGGGAGAATGGATGGAGCGGATTACGCAAGAGCTGGCCGCAGCTCAGCAACAAGAGAGAGCACAGCCCGTTGCTCCCTGGGCGGTCAATCTGATCGTGCACCGAACGAACAAGCGCTTCGAATCAGATCTCGAGCTGATCAAGAAGTTCCAGCCGCCGATTGTGATTACATCGCTTGGGAATCCGCAAGCGGTTGTCGATATCGTGCATGAATATGGCGGGCTTGTTTTTTCCGATGTGATCAATCTGACTCATGCGAGAAAAGCGGCCGATACGGGTATTGATGGCTTGATTCTCGTGTGCAACGGCGCCGGCGGACATGCCGGAACGCTCAACCCGGTTGCCTTTCTGAGCGCGGTACAAGAATTCTGGAATGGGATTACGATTGTCGCCGGCTGCATCTCCCGCGGGCAGGATATCGTAGCGATGGAGGTGCTCGGCGCCGATATGGTCTATATGGGAACGCGCTTTATCGCTACGGCCGAAAGCTACGCAAGCGAGGCTTATCGAAGCATGCTCATGACATCGAATGCGGAAGATTTGATTTATACGGATGCATTGAGCGGCGTCCACGGCAATTATCTCGTTCCCAGCATTCGCAATGCAGGGCTTGATCCGAACCAATTGCGGAAGAAGGACACGATGGATTTCTCTTTTGCGCAAGTCAGCGAAGCCAAGGCATGGAAAGATATTTGGTCGGCCGGACAAGGCGTGGGGGCGATCAAGCGGACGGCGCCCATTGCCGACGTCGTTGCCGAACTGCGGGAGGAGTATCAGCAAACCTATGCTTCTCTCGTCCCTGCTTGCATGGGCTGACACGAAGGCCAAGTGATGCTGGCAGTTTATGTTGTAGCAAGCGAAAAGGGGCGATGAGCCCCTTTTCTGTCGTTACGGGCTTCCAAGCTCATTGGGGATACAGCTCTTGAAACTCTTCCTTGGTCATGCCGAAATAGACTTCATCATAATATTGCCCGCCGGTATAAATCATCCTTCTCAATCTTCCTTCTTCCTTAAATCCCAGCTTGCGATGCAGGCTGATCGATGCCTGGTTGAAGGAGTACACATTTATGGTCGCCTTCTCGTAGCGCAGCTCCAGGAAGTAATGCCTCAGCACGGTTACAATCATGTCTTTTGCGTAGCCTTTGCCCCTGTAGGCGGGCAAGACGGTTATGCCATAATCAAAGGTCCCGTTCTTGGAATCGCAGCCCGCGACTTCGATCGTTCCGACCACATTTCGCTCCTTATCTTCCGCAATCCAGAAAAAATCATCGCTGTCTTTGGATGCGCCCTGCGATATTTGTTCCATCCACTCCTCGATTTGCGCCTTCGTCCGCGGAAACGCGATCGAATCATGACTTTGCAGAATGGCATCGTCCAGGCTCTCAAAGACGTGAATATCTTCGGTGTCGGGAGCGCGAAGCTGTACGGCGGCGCCCTTCCAATATGAAATCATCTGCATGTTTCCTTGCTGCCTCCTATATTTGTCTATGTACGGATGCTGTTCACCCATATCTTTCTATCATTTTAGTAGAGATAGACTAGAATTTCCACTTGCTGCCGTTTGATGCGAGGGACTCAGTATCGGGCAGACGCATTTATGGAAAAGGAAGAAGCCCTGACGTTCAGGGCTTCCGTACGCGTTCGCTGCTGCACCTTATTTCAACAGCCATAGGGCAGGGACATTCGGCGGCTCCCAGCCGACCAGCGAGGTATGCGCGACCCGCGCCTCATACGTCCTGCCGTTGTACGTGACAAGCGCGCCGGCCGCATACGAGGTGTTCGGAGCCCAAGGCGTCGCGGCAGGGGCGGGCGCTGTCGTAACGTTCAACGCGCTGCTGGGCAGGGAGACATTGCCGGCTGCATCAAACGCCACAACCGTAAACGTATAGGAGGTCTCCGGCTGCAGACCGGACACGGTGTAGTTCAATCCGCTCGTCGTTCCCGCCAGAGCCGTTCCGTTATAAATGCGGTACCCGGCTACACCAACATTGTCCGTGGATGCGTTCCAGGTCAAGGTCACGCTCGACGAAGTGATGGCCGAAGCGGTCAAGGACGATGGCGCAGCAGGAGGCTCCGTATCGGGCTGCGGGGGCAGGGTGGTGAAGGTGACGACATTGCTGCTGGCCGATTGATTGCCGGCGGCATCGACGGCCCGGACCGAATACGAATAGGAGGTGCTAGGCGTCAACCCTGCAAGGGTATAGGTTAACGTCGACCCGTTCGTGGAAGCCGCCAATGTGGAGCCTCGATAAATCTTATATCCCGTGACGCCGGCATTGTCGGTCGAAGCATCCCATGTCAAAATGGCGCTCGTAGACGTAACGTTCGATACGGCCAGGTTCGCAGGCGCTGCGGGAGGCGTCGGATCGACCGGGGAACCGCCCCCGAAGTCCACATCGATGACATTGTAGAACGCATTCGCCGTATCCGCGATTTCCCATACCGCCAAGATGACCTGGTAGCCGGTGCGGCTTGGGACATCGCATGTATCTGAATAGGAATGTGGCGGCTGCTTGCCTTTGTAATCGACGCTGCAGAACGGGGTCAAGTCGAAGGAAGCACGCGTGAGCGGCTCATCCGGATTCCAGTTCTGCTTCGTGATGTAGTACTTCCAGCTCGTGGTTGCATGATTGGCTTCAATGGTCCAATGGAACGTCGTCGTCCCCGGCGTAATGCTGACCTTGCTCCAGCGGGTGGCCGATTGCTGATCCAGCTCCGGAAAAGCTCCATTCGCACTTGCGATCTTGCCGTCGGCCGGACCGGCGGCAGGGAAGCCCTTGTGCGCTTCCAGGCTTTGCGGTTCGTAGATGATGAACCCGCATTTTTTGTTGACGCCCTTGGCGCACAGGTCGGCGCGGCTGCTTGGGGAATCAATGTAGCCGTGGGCAAGCGCCTTGCCGGAGAAGACGATCATGACGAACATGAGGGCGAGCGCCATGCCGCTGGATAGCAGCCATCTCCGGAACAATGGATGGGGTACATAACGATTTGCCAACTTCATTTTCCTCCTTGCGATTGGAATGGATGTGTATAAGAACTCAAGCTGAGCTTATACCGGATGAGGACAATAGACCTCCGCACGGGCATCGAGATATACGCTTTAACTTCGCCGCGCGCGGATGTATGATCGGGGAATACGGATTCGATATGTATTTTTATTCAAGCGGTTTATGTCTTATTAATGAAAAATAGAAAAATTATGAAGAACGGCTGCTGCGCCTTGGCAGGGAACAGACGGGAGAGAACAATGGCAAAAAGACGCCAAGCCGCGCGGCTTGACGTCTTGCCGAATCCCGTTGTACACGGCTTCGGTCCGGATGCGGCTAGCGCCGTCCGGCGTAATCTAGTCACTGCTGTCCTAGTTCAGGTTCACCCACACCGTCTTCACTTCGGTATAGTTGTCGAGCGCATAGGAGCCCATCTCCCGTCCAAGGCCCGATTGCTTGTAGCCGCCGAACGGAGCGGCCGCGTCGAAGGCGTTGTAGCAGTTCACCCAGACCGTGCCCGCTTTCAGCTTGCTTGCCAGATAGTGGGCTTGCTTCAGATTTTGCGTCCATACTCCCGCAGCCAAGCCGTAATCGGATTGGTTGGCCTGCTCAATCAAATCATCGAGCGTATCGTACGGCATCGCCGCCACGACAGGCCCGAAGATCTCTTCGCAGGCGATCGTCATCTTCGGATCGACATGCGCGAATATCGTCGGTTCGACGAAGTAGCCCTGTCCGCCAGGCACTTTGCCGCCGGCAACCAGCTCTGCGCCGGCCGCTTTCCCCGCCTCGATATAGCGCTTCACGATGTCATGCTGCTCGGACGAGACGAGCGGGCCCATCTCCGTATCCGGATCGAGGCCGCTTCCTACCCGGATCCGCTTCGCCTCCGACGCCAGGTCTGCCACGACGTTATCATATAATTTCTTTTGCACGTAGAGCCGCGAGCCTGCCGAGCACACCTGCCCCTGATTGAAGGTGATGCCCCGCAGCGCGCCGGGCACCGCCCGGGACAGATCGGCGTCCGGGAGGATGATGTTAGGCGATTTGCCGCCGAGCTCAAGCGTTACTTTTTTGACCGTATCTGCGGCTTCGCGCATAATCGATTTCCCGACAACCGTCGAGCCGGTGAAGGCGATCTTGTCGACTTGCGGATGCTGGACGAGCGGCGCGCCCGCCGTCTCGCCGAAGCCGGGGATGACATTGATGACGCCAGGCGGGAACCCGGCTTCCTGGGTCAATTGGGCCAGGTAGAGGGCGGACAGCGGCGTCTGCTCCGCCGGCTTCAGGACGATGGTGCAGCCGGTAGCGAGGGCGGCGCCGAGCTTCCAGGCCGCCATCAGCAGCGGGAAGTTCCACGGAATGATCTGGCCGACCACTCCGACCGCTTCATGTCTCGTATAGGTAAGGAAGTTGCCTGCCGTAGGAATGGTTTGTCCGACGATTTTCGTAGCCCAGCCGGCATAATAACGGAAATGCTCGATCGTGAGCGGAAGATCAGCCGCCTTCGTCTCCCGCAGCGGCTTGCCGTTATCCAGCGTCTCCAGCTCAGCAAGCTCTTGCTTGTTCGCCTCGATGAGATCGGCCAGCTTATAGATGAGGCGGCTGCGAGCCGCCGCGCTCATGGTGGACCATTTGCCATGATCGAATGCATGGCGCGCTGCCTTGACCGCCCGGTCCACATCCTCCTCACGCGCTTCCGACACGACCGCGAGCACTTCTCCCGTAGCCGGATTGATCGATGAAAAGACGTTGTTCTGGACGGATTCGACCCACTCTCCATTGATGAACAGCTTCTTCGTGCCTTGCAAAAAAGCTTCAACCTTCGGACTGATTTGGAACGATGACAAGCATAATCACTCCTTCGTGAGAATATTCATTGACAATGATTGCAGGCTCTCACAAGATATGTATTCTCCAGGAGGACGAATCATGCCCGTTGTGAGCGGGAGAAAGCAGGTGCGGTTCTTTTTCCATAAAATAGATCCTTGCGGAATCTGAGATGGTTCTCTATAATGGATGAACAACTTCATAACTGGATGAAGTATACGGGAGACAGGATCAACCTGGCCGAAGGGGCAAAGCTCTCAGGCGCTTGTTATCGTTCGTAAGCGAATTGGATAAGCAGGACCGTATACGGACAGGACTCTGGAGAGACTCCATCGCGGAGCACCGAAGGGGCAAGACGCAGCAAGAAGCGCGTTAAAACTCTCAGGTAAAAGGACAGGGATTGCAGATGTCAGGCATCTTTATGCTGGTATTGTGATTGCATTCACATATCATTCTTTTTGCTGTTCTGCAAAAATGTCCCCCGGAGTCAAATCTATCGATTTGGCTCTTTTTTATGTCGTCAGACATTGATTTTAATATGAAGAGGGGAATTGTAATGCATTGGTTGGAAGTATGGCTGGATCGGGTGAATCAATTTGTGTGGGGGCCGCCGCTCCTCATCTTATTAGTGGGGACCGGTATTTTTCTAACGATTCGGCTCGGGCTGCTGCAGGTGCTTCGCCTGCCGCTGGCGCTCAAGCTCATATTCACTGCGAAAAACGAAGGCAAAGGCGACGTCACGAGCTTCGGCGCGCTGGCTACCGCCCTGGCGGCCACGATCGGAACGGGGAATATTGTCGGCGTCGCCACCGCGATTCAGATAGGCGGGCCGGGCGCGCTGTTTTGGATGTGGCTGGCCGCATTTTTTGGCATGGCGACGAAGTATGCGGAAGGCTTGTTGGCCGTGAAATTCCGGAAAATCGACGAGAACGGGCAAGTGTCGGGCGGCCCGATGTACTATATCGAACAAGGCTTGGGTGCGAAGTTCAAACCGCTTGCGATCTATTTCGCGGTGAGCGGGGTATTGGTAGCCTTATTAGGCATCGGCACTCTTCCGCAGGTGAATGCGATCGTATCATCCAGCCAGACCAGCCTGGGGATTCCTGTAGCGGTAACCGCAGGAGTGGTGACCCTCGCGATAGCTCTAGTGACGATTGGCGGTCTCAAGAGCATTGCTAGGGTGACCACCAAAGTCGTGCCTGCGATGGCTATCATCTATGTCGTAGCCAGCGTCATCGTTCTGATCACTTTCGCCGACAAGATTCCGAACGCGCTGTCGCTTGTTTTCCAGAGCGCCTTCAGCCCGGCTGCGGCGGGCGGCGGCTTCCTCGGAGCGACCGTCATGATGGCCATTCGGAACGGCATCGCGAGAGGGGTGTTTTCGAATGAATCCGGGCTCGGCAGCGCTCCGATCGCGGCGGCGGCGGCCAAGGTGAAATGGCCCGCGGAGCAGGGACTTGTATCGATGACCGGTACGTTCATTGACACGATTATCATTTGTACGCTGACCGGCCTGACGCTGATTGTGACCGGGGCGTGGAACGGTATGGCGGAAGGTGCGGCCATGACGCAAGCGGCGTTCGATGCCGCGATGCCTTTCGGGTCTATCATTCTGACGATATGTCTTATGTTATTTGCTTTTACGACGATTCTGGGGTGGAACTATTACGGCGAGCGCTGTATTGTCTATTTATTCGGCGTGCGGGCGATCTTGCCTTACCGCATTGTGTTCATCGCCATGGTCGCGGCAGGCGCGTTCATCAAGCTGCATGCGATCTATCTGCTCTCGGACATCGTGAACGGGCTGATGGCTCTCCCGAACTTGGTCGCACTGTTGGGATTGTCCGGCGTGGTCGTGGCAGAGACCCGTCTTTATTTGCGGCATATGAAGCAGTGAGGCGCGTTCAGGCAGGCAATGCCCGGAACCCGGAATGGCAGAACTAGCAAGACTAGCCGAACCTGTTGTTCGGCTTTTTTTGCTATGTGGGGGGAGGGCATGGCAGGTCACGGTAGGCCAGGGCAAGGCCGGTCAAGGTAGATCACGATAGCTCAGGGCAGTTCAGGTCAGGTCACATGAAATTGCTGCACAGGAGCATCATTTTGAGACACAAGAAGCGAAATTCCGAGTAAATCCTGCAAAACTGCATCATTTCGCTCCTTTTGACCTCTATCCGTACCGAAGTGCAGGTAATTGATGTAGTTTTGCAGCATTCCTTTTTTCGTATACTCGTGTCATTGAAATTCCTGCATTATTGCAGCTTTGGTAGAGCAGATGAACAGAGTGGAGGGAGATATGCAGCTTTGGTGGAGTAGATGAACAGAGTGGAGGGAGAGATTGCAGCTTTGGTAGAGCGGATGAACTGAGTGGAGGGAGAGATTGCAGCTTTGGTGGAGCAGATGAACAGAGTGGAGGGAGAGATTGCAGCTTTGGTGGAGCAGATGAACAGAGTGGAGGGAGAGATTGCAGCTTTGGTGGAGCGGATGAACAGAGTGGAGGGAGATATACAGCTTTGGTAGAGCGGATGAACGGATGGGACGGAGTAACGCAGCTTTGGTGGTATAAAATGAACATATGGGATGAAGGAAATACAGCTTTGGTGGGGTGGATGGACAGATGGCTCAGAGTTCTACCGCATAGGCGGAAGAGATGACGAATGGGCGGAAGGACATCCAGTTGGTTGTGTATCCAGTCAAAGGTACGGAAGCCAATCCAGCTTGCTGTGCAGACGAACGAAGGGGCGGGCACGATTAAGTTTTTCCTTTCCTCCCGACTTCATATAGAATGTAGGTATATAGATAGACGCAACCGCTAGAAATCGTACTAATGGAGGATATCCCGGTGAATCCGATTTATGAATTCGTGGAAACGGACGAGGCATTGCCATTCGATGTATCGCTGCACAGCGTGAACTACGTGCCTAATCACTGGCATAACAGCATGGAAATCATCTTTGTGCTTCGGGGTACCTTGGAAGCGACGGTGAATCAGCGGAAATATGCCTTGTCCGAAGGGGACGTGCTGCTGATCAATCAAGGCCATGTTCACGAAGTCATTGGGCTGGACGTCAATATCATTGCGACGTTTCTTATCCCGTCCAAGTATATGAAGGATCACGTGAACGGCGTCGAAGCCATCAATTTCGCATGTTATTCGGGGGAGGCCGGCAAGGAAGAGAAGCTGGCGTTGGACCGCATCCGCCAATGCCTGGCGGAGATGGTGCAGTTGAAGCACAAGAAGGGGGAGGGCTATGAGCTCGACATGCAGGCGCGCATGCTGAGCGTCTTTTCGATCCTCCTGAAGCAATTCAAGCGGCCCGCGATCGAAGGCGTAATGAATGAGAAGTATATGGATCGGATGCTGCGCATCATTACCTTTATCGACGAGTATTATCAGGAGCCGATCACGCTGCAGGCGATCGCCGAGCGGGAATATTTGTCCGTGCCGTATTTGTCCAAATTTTTCAGCGAGAACATCGGCCTGAACTTCCAGGCTTATCTGACCAGCATCCGCTTGAAAAACACCGTTGAGGATCTGTTGCGGTATGCCGACGCGCCGATCGCAGACCTGGCCATGAACCACGGGTTTCCGAATGCCAAGTCTTTTTACGCCGCCTTCAAAGCAAAGTATCATATGACGCCCAACGAGTATCGCAAGCAATACCGGCCGCCAACGGATCACAAGGAAAAGTCTTCTGACAACTATTTGGCGTTCAATCAGACCAGCGCGCTGGGCATCATCAACCAGTATTTGCAGCGCAGCCAATCCGTTGGCATGGCCGATGATATTCGCGAGGTGGAAGAGACCGCCTCTGAAGTGGATCTGTCCGTCCCGGGCGAGCCGATTCGGCATACGTGGAAGCAGTTGATCACGATCGGCAAAGCGAAGGAAGGCTTGCATGCCGATGTTCAGGACCAGTTGCGCCATGTTCAGCGGATATGCCCCTTCCGCTATTTGCGGTTCCACGGCATCTTCGACGATGCAATGATGGTATATGACGAGGACGAGGCGGGACAGCCCCGGTTTAATTTCCGGTTCGTGGACCAGTTGTTCGATTTCCTGCTCTCCGTCGGTCTGAAGCCGTTCGTGGAGCTGGGCTTCATGCCCTCCTTGCTGGCGGACGATCCGGGCAAGAAGGTGTTCTACAAGGCAAGCTGCGTCAGCAAGCCGAAATCGATCGACCGGTGGTGCCTGCTGGTGGACCGGTTCCTTCGCCACTGCCTGAACCGTTACGGGGCGGAGGAAGTGGAGACCTGGAAGTTCGAATTTTGGAATGAGCCAGAGCTGAAGACGTTCTGGCCGGGAACGTTGACGGAATATATGGAGCTGTATCTGCGGACCTATCAGACCTTGAAGGGCGTATCGGAGCGGCTGCGCATCGGCGCGCCCGGCCGCATCATTACCATTCGTTTGCAACGGCTGAATGACGAATTTTTTGCGTTCTGCCGCCGCAATCAGTGCTTGCCGGACTTTATTCCGCTGCACTTCTATCCGCATGAAAATATGGAGGGCATGCTCTATTCAGAATCGGGGGATCCGCTGCCGCTGCAGCCGTACCGCCGAATTTTGGAGGAGTTCATCGGGATTTCCCCGAATCCGGATTTTTTGCGGGATATGCTGGCGCATGAGATGGAGCTGCTCGCCGAGCAAGGGTTGTCCGGCAAAGAGTTGGTTCTCACGGAATGGAATTCGACCGCGTACCATCGGGAATTAACGAATGACACCGTATATAAGGCGGCCTATCTCGCCAAAAACATTATCGATAATCTGGACAGCATCAGCGGCTTCGGCTACTGGGTGCTGAGCGACAATATCGAGGAGACCGCCGCCTCGGCCCATCTGTATCACGGAGGACTCGGACTGATCGCCCAGCACGGCATTCCGAAGGCCGCGTTCGTTGCGTACGAGCTGCTCGCCAAGCTCGGAGATCGTCTCCTTGCCCGCGGAGATCGCTTCATCGCGACCGCCGGCCGCGGGGGGTATCAGATCCTGACCTTCAATTACTGTCATTTCGACGACCTGTATGCGATGGGGGATACGTCCTTCATCAATGCCACGAACCGGTATAACGGGTTCAAGGATGAAAAAACGGTAAAAATGCAGGTCGAGCTAAAAGGAATCCGCCCCGGCGCCTACCGGGTGGTCACCTATACGATCGGCCGCAAGCACGGGAGCAGCTATGACCGCTGGGTGGAGATGGGAGCGCCCGAGCCGCTGGCTGCCGAGGATATCGCTTACCTGAAGGCGAATTCCGGCCCCCGGATGCATGTCCAGTATGTCGATCTGGAAGAAGACCGCAGAACCTATGTATCGGTGCTGGAGCCTCACGGGGTGCAGCTGATGGAGCTGATCCCGGTGTATTGACGATTGAGTCACTTTTTAATCTCGGATCACGATTCCATGAAAGCGTTTGTAAAAAAGACGTTAAAAATAACTACAGAAGACTATAAATAGCCGCCTGTCTCGGAACAGGGGCTTTTTTTTATAATGTATTTGCAAACGTTTTCAATTCTCTCTTAGGAGGAACTTACGATGGCTGAACCAATGATAAAAGGGCAAGTCCGAACTCCGCTGGGCCGGTTGACGTTCGGCATCATCTTCGGTTATGGCTGCATGATGCTCGGGCTCATGACTCCGGCAATACTGCTGCTCACCTTCAAAATGATTGAGGTCGATCCGAATGGCTACACCGCTTCGTACGGCTTAGTCGCCGGCGTCGGCGCATTTTTCGCCCTGATCGGGAACCCGCTCGGGGGCGCGATCAGCGACCGGACGAACATCTCTTTCGGACGAAGACGGACATGGATATTCCTCGGCCCGCTGGTTGGATGCGCTGCGCTGCTGTGGGTGGGGATGGCCACGGAAATATGGCAAATCCTGATCGGCTGGGCGATTGCGCAGCTGTTCTTCAACTTCGGCATGGCGGCTTATACGGCGCTTATCCCGGATCAGGTCATGGAGGAGAGACAGGGAACGATATCCGGTATGGTCGGGCTCGTCTTGCCGGCGGCCGTATGCATCGGTATGGTGCTGATGATGCTGATGAACTCCGCCTCCTCGGACATGAAATGGATGGTGATTGCGATCATCGGCATCGCGGGTCCGGTTGTCAGTTTATTTGTGATTCGCGACGGCAAGGTAGAGATTGTGAAGACCGGGCAGCAGAAGCTGTCGGTCGGCGAGAAAATCAGCAAAATCTATCCGAGCCCAAGAAAGTTCCCGGAATTCACCTGGGCACTCGTCTCGAAGTTCCTGCTGATGATGGGATATTGCAGCACGCTGTACTTGACGGTCATGCTGGTGAACCGGATGGGCTATACAGAGAGTCAAGCGACGAATAGCGTCGGCACCCTTAACATTGTTTGCTTGCTTGCGTCGGCGGTAACGAGTATTTTAGGCGGCATCCTGTCCGACAAATTCAAGAAGCAGAAGCCATTCTTATATGGTTCGGCGTTCATTATGGTGCTGGGTATCTTGCTGTTTGGCTTTGTGCCTCAATATACGGCATTTATTGTAGCGTCCGCCATCATCGGCTTGGGCTTCGGCTGCTTCAGCGCTGTCGATATGGCATTGGTGGCCCGGATTCTTCCGCGGAAGGAGGATGCCGCCAAAGACTTCGGCCTGATGAACGTCGCCAATGCGCTGCCGCAATCGATCGTGCCGGCGATCGCTCCGCTGCTGCTCGGCATCGGCGGCTGGACGTTCTTCTATATCGTGTTGGCGCTCTGCGTCGTGCTGGGCATGGTGGCCGTCAAGCCTTTGCCGGAAATCGGACAGAAGAACAAAGACATTTCATTACCGCGAACGGGAGGATTATCGCATGAGTAGGCAAGTGAAAGACATCATAAAAGAAATGACACTGGAAGAAAAAGCAAGTCTGTGCTCGGGACTGAATATGTGGCAGACGAAGGCGGTCGAGCGGGTGGGCATCCCCTCCATCGTCATGACCGACGGCCCGCACGGGCTTCGCAAGCAAGCGAATCCGGCCGATATGTCGAGCAAGACCGTTCCGGCGACATGCTTTCCGAGCGGTGCCGGTCTCGCGTCCTCATGGGATCGGGAGCTTATCGAGGAAGTGGGGGCTGCCCTCGGGGAAGAATGCCAGGCGGAGGATGTTCAGATTCTGCTTGGCCCCGCGGTGAACATTAAGCGTTCTCCGCTGTGCGGCCGCAATTTCGAATATTTCTCGGAGGATCCGTATCTGTCTTCGGAAATGGGCGCCCATCATGTGCGTGGAGTGCAAGGGCAGGGTGTCGGCACTTCGGTCAAGCACTTCGCGGTCAACAATCAGGAAACGCTGCGCAATTCCATCAATGCGGTCGTCGACGAGCGGTCATTGCATGAAATCTACTTGCGCAGCTTCGAAGGTCCGGTTATGGACGGGAAGGCGTGGACCGTCATGTGCGCCTACAACCAGGTGAACGGCGAGTTCTGCTCCGAGCACTCGCAGCTGCTGACGGACGTGCTGAAGGAAGCTTGGAAGCATGAAGGCTTCGTGATGACGGACTGGGGCGCGATTAACGAACGGGTGAAGGGATTGAAGGCAGGGCTTGAGCTGGAAATGCCTTATGCCGGACCGGATCACGACCAATTGATCGTCGATGCGGTGCGATCGGGCGAGCTGGATGAAGCGGTCCTGGATCAGGCGGTGGAGCGTCTGCTAACTGTTATTTTCCATGCCTATGACAATAAGAAACCGGGCTTCACCTACGACAAGGAAGCGCATCATGTCTTGGCGCGGCGGGCGGCGGCGGAATGCATGGTCTTGCTTAAAAACGATGGCGGCCTCCTTCCGCTGGATAAAAAGCAATCCGTCGCGGTGATCGGCGCCTTCGCGGCGCAGCCTCGCTACCAGGGCGGCGGCAGCTCGCATATTGTGCCGACGCGGATGGACACCGCGCTCGAATTCATGAAGGAGACGGCGGAAGGGGAGGTCGCCTTCGCTCCCGGCTATCGGCTCGAGGAGGACGCGATCGATGAAGCTCTCATCGCGGAAGCGGCAGAGCTGGCCGCGAGCGTGGATATCGCCGTTATCTTTGCCGGTCTGCCGGATGCCTTCGAATCGGAGGGACTGGACCGGACCCATCTCGACATGCCGGCGTCGCATTGCGCTTTAATCGAGCGCGTAGCGGCCGTGCAGCCGAATACGGTTGTCGTCCTGTCCAACGGATCGCCGGTGGCGATGCCATGGCTGCCCAAGGTGAAGGCGGTGCTCGAGGGCTACTTGGGCGGGCAAGCGGCAGGCAGCGCGGCGGCGGACGTGCTCTACGGCGATGTCAATCCGAGCGGGAAGCTGGCGGAAACGTTCCCTGTCTCGCTGGAGCAAACGCCATCCTATCTTAACTTCCCGGGCGGGAAAAAAGAAGTATTTTACGGGGAAGGGATATTTGTCGGTTACCGCTACTATGAGACGAAGAAAGAAACGCCGCTGTTCCCGTTCGGGCACGGTCTCAGCTATACGACGTTCGCTTATGAACAAATTCAAATCGACAAGTCAAGCATGAAGGATACGGACACGGCTACCGTAACCGTTACGGTGCGCAATACGGGCAGCCGCGCAGGGAAGGAAGTCGTGCAGCTCTATGTGAAGCATGCCGGCAGCAGCGTGGTTAGACCGGTGAAGGAGCTGAAGGGATTTGCCAAGATCAGCCTGGAAGCCGGCGAAGCGGCAGCGGTCAGCTTCACTCTGGACAAACGCTCCTTTGCCTATTTTAATACCGATATTCACGACTGGTTCGCCGAGAGCGGAACCTATGAGATTCTGGTCGGCCCTTCCTCGGCGGATACGCCGCTGACGGCAGCGCTAGACGTTCATTCGACAGCGGTTCCGTTCGCGAAGGTGACCCGCACTACGCGCTTCCATGAGCTGCTGGCGATTCCGGCCACGGCTCAGCTCGCCGAGCAAGCGATGAACGACAGCTTGGAGAGCGTGAAGCAAATGGGGGCGATGTTCGCGGAGAGCATGGATGACAGCGGCCTGGCGCAGCTGTTCGAAGCCGTCGCGGAGTGGAAAAAATATGACGGGCTTCGCTCCTTGTCGGGCATGATGGGCAGCGGTATGACAGAAGCCGAGCTGGAGCAGCTGATTGAGCGGCTGAATGAAGCCTTGGGATTGAAGTAAAGAGAATGGATAGCGGAGGGATTGGAGACGTGACACAGAAAAAGACAACGGTCGCACGGCAAGAAGAAACCATTGCGTATGTACACAATAAGCAAGGGCCGACGCTCGGATATTCCAAGGCGTCAGGCGTCTCGATATTGGAGCAGGACGGATTCTATTTCAAGGATTTGAATCGGAGTGGAACCCTGGATAAATACGAAGATTGGCGGCTGCCCGCGGAGGAGCGGGCGAAGGACCTCGCTTCCAAGATGTCGATTGAGCAAATCGCGGGCTTGATGCTGTACAGCCGGCATCAAGCCATTCCGGCGGCAAGCGGCGGCTGGTTCGCGAGCACCTATGACGGCAAACCCTATGAAGAGAGCGGCGCGAAGCCGTGGGATCTGACGGATGAGCAGATCAAGTTCCTGACGGAGGATCATGTGCGGCATATTCTGGTCACCTCGGTGGAGAGCCCCGAGACGGCGGCCCGATGGAGCAATGCGGTGCAGGCCTTCGCGGAAGGCACGGGCTTGGGCATTCCGGCCAACAATAGCTCCGACCCGCGGCACAGCTCTGATTCCAGCTCCGAGTTCAATGCCGGGGCAGGAGGCGCCATCTCGATGTGGCCCGAGCCGCTTGGCCTGGCGGCTGCCTTCGACCCGGAGCTGGTGCGCCGGTTCGGCGAGATCGCGGCCAAGGAATACCGGGCGCTTGGCATCGCCACGGCCTTGTCGCCGCAGATTGATATCGCGACCGACCCGCGCTGGTTCCGGTTCAACGGTACCTTCGGCGAAGACTCGCGTCTGGCGACGGATATGGGGCGCGCCTATATCGACGGCTTCCAGAGCTCGGCGGACGACGCCGAGATCGCGGACGGCTGGGGATATGACAGCGTCAATGCGATGGTGAAGCACTGGCCGGGAGGCGGCTCTGGCGAAGGCGGACGGGATGCGCATTATGCGTGCGGGAAATACGCGGTCTACCCGGGGAACAACTTCGAGGAGCATCTGAAGCCGTTCACGGAGGGAGCCTTCCGGCTTGACGGACCTACGAAGATGGCCTCCGCGGTCATGCCGTACTACACGATATCCACCGATCAGGATACCGTTAACGGGGAGAATGTCGGCAATTCATATAACACCTATCTCATCCGTGATCTGCTGCGGGGGCAATACGGGTATGATGGCGTCGTCTGCACGGACTGGCTGATTACCGCCGATGAATCGGGCGGCAAGGACAGCTTCCTGTCGGGTAAGCCGTGGGGCGTCGAGGAGTTGTCCGTCGCCGAGCGGCATTACAAGCTTATGATGGCCGGCGTCGATCAATTCGGCGGCAACAACGAGGTCCAACCCGTGCTGGAAGCATACCGCATGGGCGTGGCGGAGCTTGGCGAGGAGGCCATGCGGAAGCGGTTCGAGCAGTCTGCGGTGCGGCTGCTGGCCAATATGTTCCGTCTCGGTCTCTTCGAGAACCCGTATCTGGACGCCGAGGCGAGCGCGCGGGTTGTCGGGAACCCCAACTACATGCAGGCCGGTTATGAAGCGCAGCTCAAGTCGATCGTGATGCTCAAGAACAAGAGCGGAGTCCTGCCGCTCAAGCCTGGCAGCACGGTCTATATTCCGCAGCGGTACACGCCGCCAGGGAAGGATTGGTTCGGCAATCCGACGCCGGAGACGCTCGAATATCCCCTTAATCTGGAGATTGCCGCAAATTATTTCAAGGTGACGGATAATCCGGATGAGGCCGATTTCGCGCTCGTCTGCATGCGCAGTCCGAAGTCGGGGACGGGATTTAGCCAGGAAGATGCGGACAATGGCGGGAACGGGTATGTGCCGATCAGCTTGCAGTATAAGCCCTATACGGCAGTGCAGGCGCGCAAGCAGAGCCTGGCCAGGGATGTCCGGGAAGGAGATGCGCAGAACCGTTCCTACTACGGCAAAACGGTGACGACCCATAACGAAGCTGATCTGGACGCCCTGCTGGATACGGCGGAGCGGATGAAGGGCAAGCCGGTCATCGTCTCCCTCTTGCTGTCCACCCCGGCAGTCGTCGCTGAATTCGAGACTGCGGCAGACGGAATCCTCGCTCACTTCGGCGTCCAAGATCAGGCCATCCTCGATGTGCTGACCGGAGCCTCGGTGCCATCCGGACTTTTGCCGATGCAGATGCCCGCCAATATGGAGACCGTGGAAGCGCAGCTGGAGGATGCCGCTCATGACATGGAGTGTCATGCCGATTCGGAGAACCATCGGTATGATTTCGGGTTCGGGCTCAATTGGAGCGGCGTGATACAGGACAGCCGGACAGAGAAATACAAAAAAGATCGCAGTGAATGATCTGACAAGCAACGAGTGAGGGGAGAAGGCCGTGCCACGCGATGTGGCCCGGCCTTTCTGCATCCGAATCCAGATGTGGACAGACCGTACAAAAAAAGGTATTGCCAAATCGAACGGAACTGGATATTATTAACTCATATTCATTCGCGGGCCACAAAGTTAAAGCCCTTTAACTTTTAGGAGAGAGGTTCGTAAGCGTATTCATTGATGCGTTGCCGATAGCTAAGGCCCATACTGGGCAGGAGAATGAGACCGCGGAGAAGAGGGCTGTTTTGCATTAAAGTTAAAGCGATTTAATTTAATGGGGCTTGGGAAGCACTGCTGACTGCATAAAAAGGGGGAGGGGTTGTGAGGATGAAGCTATCTGAGTCCAAGCGCGACAATATGTATTTTTACTTATTTATTTCGCCGTGGCTGATTGGATTTATCGTTTTTGCGCTATACCCGATTCTGGCATCACTGTATTACAGCTTCACCGATTATGACATTATCAGCAGTCCGCATTTTATCGGTCTCGATAATTACAAAGAACTGTTCGAGGATGAATTGTTCTATAAATCGATTGCCGTCACGCTGAAGTACACCTTGATTAGCGTTCCGTTAGGGCTATTTTTATCGTTGATTTTCGCGATGCTGATTAATATGAAGATCCCGGCGCGCGGATTTTTCCGCACTGCGATGTATTTCCCGAGCATGGTCTCCGGCGTGTCGATGTCGCTGCTCTGGTTCTGGATTTTCAATCCGGAGGTTGGTGTGTTCAACTATATTCTGTCCTGGTTCGGGGTGAAAGGACCGGCATGGTTCCTCGATGAGAACTTTGCCATCTGGGCGTTAATCATTATGACGTTCTGGGGCGTAGGCGCGGGGATGATCATATTCCTGGCCGGCTTGCAGGGCGTTCCGAGCAGCCTGCTGGAAGCGGCGAAGCTGGATGGCGCAGGCCGCTGGACAACGTTCTGGAATGTTACGTTCCCGATGATTTCACCGGTATTTTTATTCCAGTTGATTATGTCGGTCATTGAATCGTTCCAGGTCTTTACCCAAGCTTATGTTATGACCCAAGGCGGCCCGAATTATTCCACCCGGTTCTATGTCTATAACGTCTATGTAAGCGCGTTCAAAGACTTCCGGCTCGGATATGCGTCGGCGATGGCCTGGCTGCTGCTGCTTGCGATTCTCATCATTACGGTCATCATTATGCAATCATCGAACCGGTTTGTCTACTATGAAGGAGGGCGGGAGTAATGAGCGGCAGTGCGATGGATACGAATCCGAAGCTTAGCGGGGATCGCAAGAAAAGAATGACCCCGGGACAAATGTTCGCCTTCCTATTATTGATTGCCATTACGGTGACGATGCTGTTCCCGCTGGTGTTCATGGTGTCGACGGCATTGAAAACATCGAAGGAAATGCTTCAGTTTCCGCCAACCATTATTCCGCAGACGTTTGCTTGGGATAATTTCAAGACGCTGTTCACCGACAACGAGATCAAGTTCGGGATTTTATACAAGAACAGTCTCATCATTGCCGCATTCTCGGTGTTCGGCACGGTTCTGTCTTCCTCGCTGGTGGCCTACGGGTTTTCCCGATTCCGGGCCAGAGGCAAAAAGCTGATGTTCATGCTGATGATTTCGACGATGATGCTGCCTTATCCGGCCGTCATGATACCGCAATTTTTGCTCTTTTCCAAGCTGGGGTGGATGAATACGTTTTTGCCGCTCACCGTACCGACGTTTTTCGGTTCCGCTTATCAGATCTTTTTGCTGAGACAGTTTTTCATGTCGCTGCCGAATGAATTATATGATTCCGGTAAAATCGACGGCTGCGGCGAATTTCGGATGTTCTGGAACATCGCGCTGCCGCTGTCCGGCCCGGCCTTGGCTACCGTTGCCATCTTCACATTCATATGGACATGGAACGATCTGTTGGGCCCGGTCTTGTACTTGAGCTCGCAAGATAAATTCACTTTGCCGGTCGGTCTGGCGGCGATGATGTCGTCCAAGTTCCGAATTGCTCCTTACAACTTGTTGATGTGCGCATCGATAATGACCACCTTGCCGGTCGTCGCGATCTTCGCCGTCGCACAGAAGCGCTTCACAGAGGGGATTGTGCTGACAGGTATTAAGTAATTGATTCCGCGTTCCGCCATCAATTACTTGATATACTCTAATACGTTTAAGGGGGATGTATGGAATGAAGCAAGGCAACAAAAAGTGGTTCATGCTGCTGAGCCTGACCCTCGCTGTCGCGATGCTCTTGTCCGCTTGCGGCGGGGGAGAAGGGGACAACGGCTCGGGACCGGTGACGATTACGTATTATACGATCGACTCTCCGGACCGGACGTATGTCGAGAAGCTGATTCCGGACTTCGAAAGCAAGCATCCGAATATTAAAGTCAAAGTAGAAAAAGCGCCTTATGAGCAATTTGATTCCAAATTGCAGGCGAATATCGCGGCGAAAAACGCGCCCGACGTGACGTCTCACTTCGGCTACGGCGGCTTCGCCGAGTATTTTAATAAGGATTTGCTGGCCGATTTGACCGCAATTATGAAGGAAGACAACTTCAACCCGGCCGATTACGGCATCAAAGAAGAGCTGATGGACATTTATAAAGTGCAGGACAAAACATACGGCATTCCGTTCAGCAACTATGTAACGATACTGCTCTATAATAAAGACTTGTTCGATAAAGCAGGCGTGCCGTATCCTCCTTCGGACTATGAGGATCCGAGCTGGACGTTCGATAAAATGGTCGAGCTGGCCGAAAAGCTAACCATTCGCGACGATGATATCGAGAAAGCGCAGTATGGCGTCGATTTCAACTGGGGCGAGCTGGATATGAGACCGGCCTACTTCGGGGCCATAGTCTATTCCGATGACACGTGGACGAACGGCGGCAAGCCAAGCGAGACGCATTTCGATTCGCCGGAAGCGATTGCCGCATATAAGAAATGGATTGGACTCATCTGGGATAAGCAGGTCTCTCCATCTCCGGCCTGGTCCAAGTCCGTGGCAGGACAATTCGGCGATCCGTTCCTGTCCGGCAAAATCGGCATGTCGGTGGGCGGCTCCTGGAATTTGGCGAGTCAGGATCAATACAACTTCAAGGTCGGAGTCGCTGCCGTTCCGTTCGGCGGCAATGAGAAGGAACGAAGCGTACTGTATGTTGACCCGCTGTTCGTACTGAAAGATTCCAAGCATCCGAAGGAAGCCTATGAATTCATTAAATATATGATCTCCAAGGATGTGCAGGAAAAATCGATCGAATTGAGCGGCGGCACGCCTCCGATCAATGAGCAGGCGAAAGAAAAATACTACAATAACTTCGAAGGCGTAGATCCGCAAGTTATTAAAAACGTATATGACGGAGCCAACAAATACGGCGTAGAATCGTTCAACCATTTGGTCGCGAACTACTCGCAAATCAATGAATTGTTCATTAATGAGTTCGCCGCCGCCCAGAACAATACCAGGAGTGTTGAAGAAGTGATGCCAGAGATTCAGAAAAAATTAGATAAGCTGTTGGAACGGGTAAATCGATAAGGCGGTTGTGACAATTCTAAGGATAGATCAGATTACAATGAGATAGCTGAGAGAAGGACGGCATCGATAGCGATGCTGTCCTTTTGCATTTTGGCGATTCGGTTACCAGTCTACCTGCCGGCCGTGCGCCAGTTCCCATTCTTCCCAGGACACTACGCTTAATTCTGGCTGCGGCTTATCGGGCAGCATGGAGAGAAATTCGAGAGAATGTCCGTCGGGGTCGGCAAAGTAGATCGATACGGCTGGCATCCATGCAAAGACAAAGGGGCGTTCCGTGCCATCATTCAAGAAGTTCCGCACAGGAAGTCCGCGTTCTTGTAAAAACGGAACTGCATGCTTCATATGATCGATCGTCGTGTGAAAGGCAAAGTGCTGCCGAATGACTTGAGCCGGTTCTTTTTCCCATATGCCGAGCATTGCTTTTCCTCTCTCACCAATCCAATAGAATCTTACTCGCCGATTGTCGTGATAGGCAAATTCCAGACCAAGCGTGTTCTCGTAAAATTCGGCTGATCGTTCCAGATTGGTCACATGGATATGTGTCTCGAACAAACCTTGTATCAAAGCATTCACCTCCTTATTGGAAAGTATATTCCAAGTTGACGAATAGAAGTAGAATACGGATGCAGAACATCAATTCATGTAACAGGAAAAACACAACATTTCGGGAATAGGTATAGATGGATATCAAGATTGCCGCGGCTAAGGGAGTGCTCTTCTCGGGGCTGGGGAATTCGTTCTCACTGGATCGCACTCGGCGGAAATTCGCCATTCTGAACGCAGATGACGAGGCGTCGGCCTATTTCCGCGACCTGACGTCAGCACAGGTGATTACATATGGAATTCATAAGGATGCCGATGTGAGAGCGGCAGAGATTCAATTGACTTCGCGAGGAACAACCTTCATGCTGCATTCCTTCGCAGGAACGATGGCGATGGAATTGAAGTTGGTCGGCATGTTCAATGTATACAACGCGCTCGCTGCGAACGGCACGGCACTTGCGGAGCGCATTACGCTTGAGATGATCCGGCAAGGACTGGCAGACTTGACGAGTGTGCCCGGCCGGATGGAGGTCATTGACGAAGGACAGGATTTTCTTGTGCTGGCCGATTACGCCCACACACCGGACGGCTTAGATAAGGCACTCAGCGCTGTGCGCGAATTCGCGGAAGGCAAGATCATCACCGTGTTCGGCTGCGGCGGGGACCGAGATCGGAGCAAACGGCCGCTTATGGGCCAATTGGCCGCAAAATACAATGATGTAGTCATCGTCACTTCCGATAATCCTCGCAGTGAAGATCCGGTAAGCATCCTGAAAGATATCGAGAAGGGCATGCATGAAAACGGAGCCCGCGAAGCATCGTATGTCCTCATTGAAGATCGAAGGCAAGCGATTGTCCGGGAGATTGGGATAGCCGGCCCAGGCGATATCGTGTTCATTGCGGGCAAAGGTCATGAAACCTATCAATTGATCAACGAGCAGACGCTGCATTTTGATGACCGGGATGAGGCGAGGGAAGCGATCCGGCAAAAAATGCTGGCCGAGCGGAAGAGGCAGTGACGGGAAATCGGAATCAGTCCATTGAGCCAACGTATAACAACATGGCATGTTACGTATATTATAGAGCGTATCATGATAGAGGCCCAGATGGAGGTTGATAGGAATGAATACGCAAAGAGCGATCGAAATCTCAGCATCGCCGGTTATGGTAGACGTGACTTACCAAGGGGAGCCCGTATACATTCAACATGTGAATGAAGAGGACGGCATCGCAAGAATTTACCCTCTTAGCCATCCGGAAGAGGAACGGGACGTTCCGGTTAACATGCTTAGCGAACGGTGAATAACAAGGAGGCGGCCTGGCCGCCTCCTGTTACTTTCTACAGAACATCGCAGCCGCTCCGCTATCGATGTTTTATTTCATGCTCCGGTTCAACATGAATGAATACTTGCGCCCGGCGGAACGCCGCCGTAATCGCCTGCTCGATGTTATCGCATAGTTGGTGCGCCGAGTCTATGTCCATCTTGGAGGGGACCACGAGATGGAAATCGACATATTCGACGGGACCGGAACGCCGGGTGCGCAAGTCATGGAACTCAATATATTGTCCTTGATAAGATTGAATCACTTGCACAATTTCTTCTTCCTCTTCATCGGTCAAGCGTGCATCGAGCAGCGGAGGGAAGGATTCCTTCATTAGCTTGTACGCCTCTCTCATGATGTACAGAGCCAGAATGATGCCGATGATCGGATCCAATATCGTCCATCCTGTCAAGGCGGCCAGCAACAGGCTGCCTCCGACGCCTAATGATGTATACACATCGGTAAGCAAATGCAGCGCATTGGATTTCATGGCAACCGAATTCAGCTCTGATGCCGCTTTGCTTACCCGGCGCGATACGAAGAAATTGATTCCAGCCCCGACAAACATGACGAAGACGCCCAAGTAAGGAAGCTCAATTGGCGTAGGCTCGAACAGCTTATGAACACATTCATAGATAATCCAGGCGCCCGCCACAAAAATAAGCAGCGTCTCAATGGTTCCCGAGATGTTCTCCACCTTGCCGTGACCATAAGGATGGTTCTTATCTGCTGAACGGCCCGACAGCCGCACCGAGAAAAAAGCGATCAAGGAAGCCGCCAAATCCAGGGAGGAGTGGATCGCTTCCGAGATGACGGCAATCGAGCCGGTAAAAATGCCCACGATGAGCTTCAACAAGACGACGAAGGCATTACTGAGCACTGATAAAATAGCTATTTTTGGACCATTCATATGCATCACAACCCCAAGCTTCGTTATTGTTCATATACAATAACAAACGAAAGTCGAGTGGGTCTACAGAAACCTTTTTTCATACTCGCCGTCATGTAGCCTACATTAAAAACTGTTGCTCCTTCACAAAACTTGACGGGTACCGCCATTTGATGCCTCTTAGCTTTTGCCAGAGGGGTTCTTCGCTTGTCCGGGTACGCTTCCTTTGCTTTTTTCCCATCGGAAGATCTTATTCAATCCCTTGAAAATGAGTCTGGATTCCTTCGTCAGCAGCGGTCCCAAAATGGCAAGAATGAGCACATACAGTGCCGCGAACGGCTGGAGCAGCTCAAGCAGTCCGCCGGATCTGCCAAGGTTCGCCATAATGATGGAGAACTCGCCGCGCGATACTATGGTCAGCCCGATATTGGCCGACGCCTTGGGAGACAAGCCCGCGCTCTTGCCAGCGAGCATACCGGCAAGGAAGTTGCCGAACAATGTCACCGCAACGGCTCCCACCGACAGCCACAAAGCTCCGCCGAGCGCGGAAGGAACGATGGTCAGTCCGAAGCTGAAAAAGAATAACGCGCCGAAAAAATCACGGAACGGCAAAATCATCTGTTCGATTCGTTTCATGTGCATCGTTTCAGCGAGTATGAGCCCGGTCAGAAGCGCGCCGATCGCTTCAGCTACATGAATCGTCTCCGCGAACCCGGCCACGAGGAATAAGAAGCCGAATACGAGCAGCAAGAACAATTCATTGGAGCGGATGTTGAATACCTTATTCAGAAGAGGCGCAGCTGCGCGTCCGACAATCAGCAAGAGAAGCATGAATCCTAGAGCGTACAAGGCTGACAATATTACGCCGCCCACAGAGGACGAGTCGCTGAGGACCAACCCGGACAGGACGGAGATGTATACCGCGAGGAAAATGTCCTCGAACATGATGATTCCCAAAATCATCTCGGTCTCGGGATTGGCGGTTCGCTTCAAATCAACGAGCACCTTCGCCACGATCGCGCTGGATGAAATGGTCGTAATGCCGGCCATAACCATCGTTTCCTCAATAGGGAAGCCGTTGACCCACCCATAGAGCAAGCCTAATGTGAAGTTAATAAGGATATAGATGGTTCCGCCCATGACGATGGAGCGGCCTGATTTCATTAAGCGGCCGATCGAAAACTCGAGCCCCAAATAGAAGAGCAGAAAAAGCACGCCAAGCCGTCCCATAAAGGCAATGACCTCCGCGCTCTCGATAAATCGGAAGTCGAATGCGCCAAAATGGGGCGCATGCGGGCCTACGGCCATGCCGACCAAAATATAAAAAGGAATGACCGAAGTCCGAATGCTGGCCGCGAGCAGTCCAACCAGGGCAATGAGAATAACAGCAAGTCCAACTTCCAGTACGAGATGATCCATGATCAGCGTCTCCCGGTTTGCAGCAGCTGCTTCAACTGCTTCAATTGGTGGCGTTCGCCCGCGACGACGAGGATGGTGTCTGCCTTAAAGATATACTCCGGTCCGGGATTGATATGCTTGGCGCCTTTCTCGATGGCGGCAATAATCGTGACTCCCGCCGTCTGCCGGATATTCGCCTCGCCAATCGTGCTGCCGATACAAGCTGCGTCAGGCGCGACTCTGTACCATTCAATCGTCAAATCCTCTAACGCGACATCCATCGTCTCCAATGCCTTCGGCCGGTAAGTCATTCCGCCGACGATGGCGGCAAGTTGTCTTGCTTCTTCATCCTCAAGCGTAACCATGGATGTGCAATCATCCTGATCAAGGTTATCAAAATGATACACTTCACGCCGGCCGTCGTCATGGATGACAATGACCAGCCTGTCGCTGCTTTGCGTGACCATTTCGTATTTATGACCGATGCCTGGCAGATCGGTTTCTTTAATGTACATGCTCTCAACCTCCTCAATTGCGGTTAGTGTGTGAATAAAGCAGGGATTTTAATCAGGAAATGGGGGAAATGGAAGCGGACGAGCCATCCGTGCCATAGGGTTAACATTAACGAGCTGGCAAAAATGTCCTTGACTTATGAACTGGGAAAATGTTACGATTCTTATCGACCGACAGTCTGTCGGGCGTTGTGGAGGTATGAAAAATGGAAATCCCAATAAAAGGAGCGGAATCCAATGACTAAAACAGAAGTGGTTATGCAGGCTGCTGAAGCGGCGATTGGGATGGACAACATTATCGTGGTGAAAGATTTTGTGAAGAAATATGGGGATTTCACAGCAGTTGACAGGGTATCCTTTGAAGTCGAGAGTGGAAGCATCTTCGGCTTTTTAGGACCTAACGGTGCGGGCAAAAGCACCACAATCAACACCTTATGTACGATCATGGAGAAAACTTCGGGCGTGCTGCTCATCGACGGCAAGGATGTACACCGGGATAAAGACAAAGTCCGAAGCGTGATTGGGGTTGTGTTCCAAGATTCCACCCTCGACAACAAAATGACGGTTGAAGAGAATTTGAAGATGCACTGTTATTTTTACGGTTTGCCGAAATCCATTATGAATGAGCGTATTGATTTTGTGCTGGAGATCGTTGATTTGCCGAACTGGAAAAAGGCAATGGCCGGCAGCTTGTCGGGAGGCATGAAAAGAAGAGTCGAGATCGCTAGAAGCCTCCTGCATTTTCCTAAAGTTTTGTTTTTGGATGAACCTACGACAGGGCTTGATCCGCAGACGAGAGCGAATACTTGGGAGTACATTATCAAGCTGCAGAAGGAGAAAAATCTGACGATATTTTTAACGACTCATTATATGGACGAGGCTGAAATTTGCAATAAAGTAGCTGTTATGGACCGCGGCAAAATTATTGCGTTCGATGAGCCGCATGCATTGAAGCAGCGATACACCAAAGACAAAGTTCATATCGCTAGCAGCGACGAGCATGCATTAGAAAAGTTGTTACAACATTTTGAGATGAGCTATGAGAAAAAAAACGGTTACTTCGCCGCAGAATTTACCCGTTTATCCGACCTGCTGGACATCGTCAGCGAACATCGGCCGGCGATTACCGATATCGAAATTAAAAAAGGTACCTTAAACGATGTGTTTCTCGAAATTACGGGCAAGGATATAAGGGGGTAACTGGGGATGCGCATTGTGGCGGCGATATGGTTTCGCAATGTCAAACTTTTTATCAGAAATCGTGTGCAATTGGTTTTAATGCTGATTATGCCGTTTTTTTATTTATATTTGTTAAGCGCCGCTTTTGCAAGCACATCGGTAACCAATCCGGTACATTATGTGCTGGCTGGTATTGTGATCATTGTCGTGTTCCAGACATCGCTGAATATCGCAACCTCGACGATCGAAGATATCGTGTCCGGTTATATGAAAGAAGTGCTTGTTAGCCCTGTTAAGAGAATTCAGATTGCGGCCGGACAAATGCTGGCCTCGGCAACGATTGCTACGTTCCAAGGGATTATGATTTTGATCATCGGGTATTTTATCGGTATGACCTATTCATCCATCATGACTCCCTTGGCCATCATCGGCTTTATGATTTTAGTCGGACTTGTCTTTTCGGCGTTCGGATTATTTTTAGCGACATTAGCCAAAAATTCGCAGACCTTTCAGATTGTCTCGGTCGCGGTTACAACGCCGTTCACTTTTTTATGCGGCGTGTACATTCCGCTTCGTTTGCTGCCCGACGGCTTGCAGTTTATCGCGTTGTTTAATCCGATGACCTATGCCGCGGCATTTTTCAGAGCGCTTAGTTTAGAAAAAATGTCTTTGCCGCCAGACGAGTTAGTCGCCGAACAGCTTGCATTTAAAGTAAGTAATATCGTGATAACTCCTCAACTTGGCATCCTCTTTATCATTTCATTCGGGATCTTATTTTTATTGCTCTCGACGATTGCCTTTGCCAAAGTTGACTTTTCCAGAATGAACCGGGCGCAAGGTACTAAAGATATTTTTCAGCAGTAGAAAAAGGGGCAATGCGGACCATGTTTCGCTATGTTTACACGTTAACGAATTCGCGGTCCGCATACTGCCCCTTTAAACCTTTCAGCTTCTCGTATTTATCGCCGCGCTAATGATTCCTATACCAATGGCGGAACATGCGATCCCATTTCTCGTTATATTCCGTAACCCTCACATTTATTGATAGGTACCTCCATTTTCCGTCCCGTGAACCACCAGATCGGCTCTTAGATGGGGGAGGTGCTTCACCATATAGATGTCCTCCGCAACCATCCAGTTGTTCACCCACATGTCGCGCGCTCCTTCTCCGTCTCTATCCAGTCCTCTCGACAGTCTCGTCTCTCTTGGACAATCGACCCATATCGTAACATCGTATTGCTTCGCCAGTTCGTCCCGGATGGAATATACTCCTTCCACAATGACCACCCCGCCCACCGGAACCGTATGCCATTCCGCCAACGTATCGGTGTCCCAATCATACCGTTGGTAGCGGCCTTCCCGGTCTTGGCTCAGTGGGGCCAGCACTTGGCGGCGCATGCGCTGCCAATCGACATCCGCGCCGACAGGCTTCTGCATGGGGGAGCCTTCGACAATGTGAGCGGATGGCAAGTAAAAATCGTCCATATGCACAATGGTAACCTTCGGACATTCCGCCGCTAATGCAGATGCGAGGGTGCTTTTGCCGGATCCTCCGCAGCCATCGATTCCGATGACCAGGGTCGCATGTCTGCGCGGCACGATGTCTATCGCTTGAATCAACTGCTCGATCGTTTGAAATGCGCTTTTTTTCATGACAAACTCCATCTGTCCCTCCATTTTCCGGTTTACGGCGCGAGTTAACCGCCTTTGACTGTCGCCAATGGCTTGCATCTTGCCACGACGCCGGCAAGACCTGCTCCGACGACGCTCTCGATAATCTGTTCCACATCCTTGTAGGCTTGCGGCGCCTCGTCAATAATCGATTCCAGCATGCGCTGGTTCACGACGACCTCGTCTTCCGTCCCCGCTTGAAGCGAAGCTGCGAACTCGTCAACCGTTACGAGCTGCTTCGTGGCGCTGCGTGAACGGACGCGCCCCGCGCCGTGGCAGATGGAGTAGTAGTTGGCCGCGCCGGTGTCCCGGCCGGCCATGAGGTAAGACGCGCTGCCCATGGAACCCGGGATGAGCGCCGGATGTCCCGTCGCCGCATACGGCTTTGGATTGTCCGGATGATGCGGCGGCAGCGCGCGGGTCGCCCCTTTGCGGTGCACGAACATGCGGCGTCCGTCATGGCTCTCTTCCCATGCATAGTTGTGCATCAAATCATACAGCGTCGTCATCTCGACCTTCGGCCCGAGCACATCGCGGAACGCTTCGCGAATGCCGAATGCCATCAGATGGCGGTTCACTACGGCATAGTTCAGCGCCGAATACATCAGATGGACATAGCGCTCTGCAACCGGCTCCGCCAGCGGGGCGAAGACCAGCCTTGGATCGGCCGTCCCGGCTCCGGCTGTGCGCATCCATTGCGCCATCTCCTTGCTGCATTGCTGGCTGACGGCGCCGCCCCAGGCTCGCGATCCGGAATGGATCATGATGATGACCTGGCCGTCGAACAATCCCCAAGCTTCGGCCGTATCCCGGTTCGACTCCTCGATCTCCACCGCCTGGATTTCGGCGAAGTGGTTGCCGCCGCCGAGCGTTCCAAGCTGGCGGTGCGCGCGATGCCATGCAACGGCCGGCATCTCGTTCAGCATTTCCGTGTCGAACCCGAATTTGCTATGCTCCACATGGGTGAGGGAGGTCATTTTTTTCGGCGTATACGAGTCCGGCACATATTTTTTGGGCAAGCCATGAAGCCCTTTGACCAGCACATGCTCCAGGCGGATGTCCGAGAAATGGCCGCGCGCATGAGAGTCGACCGGAACCAGCTTCTCGATCGCCTTCACCAGCTTGCGCCGCAGCTTCACATCCTGCAAATCGTCGCGGTGCACATTCGTCAGATGCACCCGCATGCCGCATCCGATATCGCTCCCCACGATAGAAGGGGAGACATAGCCATCGCTGGCGTTCCAGACCGCCGTCGTGCCGATGCAGGTGCCGACACCGACATGGACATCGGGCGTATAGCTCATATAGACGCGGTTCGGGATTTGCAAATTATTGTTGGCCATTTCAAATACTTTGGCCCCCAGCTCTTGATAGAGGGCGTTATTGGCATAAACATGGAGCGTGCCCGCAGGCAGCTCGACGGTGCGGTAATAGCACTCTTGAGGCGGCAGATCACTGCCATATACAAAATGATTCGTATGCATATATTTTGTAATTCCTTTCTCATTTCCCATTCGATTTATTGAATAATACAAAATAAAAAGACCGCAGACTCTCGTCCTGCGGCCATTTGATCATAAGAAAAAAGCCACAGACGTCATCGTCTATGGCTAGCAACCGATATAAGCCTCCCCGCGAGGGGATCAACCGATTATCTTGTTCTCACTCCGTAGAGGCCGACGAGAGACTGTTCCCAATCGATATGCAGTTGCAGTGCAGCAGCTTGATTCCATGTCATCTTCATCAACCTCCTTTTCCAAAATATACATTCATCTTAAAATGGCACCGCCATCGATGTCAACCTTTATTTTTCTCCACGAATGCTTTGACACAATCTTCGCATACGCATGCTTGCCGGCGCTGTTCCGCCGGTATCTGCTTCAGCAGCTCCTGGGGAACGGAGCGCTTCATGCACCAGCATTCGGTATGAGGCCGCCCGGCCGCATATGCGCAATGATTGGGCTGTCCGCATAACGGACAGCGTTGAGGATCGATTAGAACGGTATTCATATGTATATACACCTGCTTCGGAGAAATTTGTGCGTCTGTACCAAGTATACCAGAATGCGCCGATTCCAAATACGGCACTGATCACTGCTAACCGATAGTTACCCTCATTTACAAGCCCGATCGCTGCCGCGCATGTTTACTTTCGCTATCATTGATGATACTATGTACCAAATAATAAACGCGATGAAGAGAAGAGTAGATGAATGAGGAAGCTGTACAGAGAGCTCCGGCAGCTGAAAAGGAGCAGGATTCCCTTCGTTGAACCAAGCCTCTGAGCGGCGCATCGGAACGGGTTGCCGGGATGGTGCGACAGGAGCTCCTGTTACAGAGCTAGGGTATAAGCATCCGATGCGGCTGCCGTACCTGATGAGGCGGATATAGCGATATATCGGCGAACCGGGGTGGCACCGCGACAGCAAATCTCGTCCCCAAGACAGCAGTCTTGGAGGCGGGATTTTTTTATTTTCTGCAAGAAGAACAAAACATTAAAGGAGGTTGTGCATGATGAGTCATGGCAAAGAAACGGCGGAAGCCGCCAATTTTTTGGCGAAGCTGGTGAGGGACGATATGACACAAGGGGAATATCACAGGCCGATCGCCACCAGATTTCCCCCGGAGCCGAATGGATATTTGCATATCGGGAGCGCGTATGCGATTCATGTGAACCATTCTATCGCGAGCAAGTATAACGGGGCGTTTCATCTGCGATTTGATGATACCAATCCGCTGAAGGAGGATATCAAATATGTGGATGCGATCCGGGAAGACATCGCGTGGCTGGGATATCAACCGAAGGTGTACTTCGGCTCGGACTATTCGGAACAAATTTATGAATGTGCCGTCAAGCTGATTCGCAAGGGGAAAGCCTATGTCTGCGAGCTGACGCCGGAACAAATGACCGAATTCAGAGGGACATTGACTGAGCCGGGGACAGATAGTCCGTTCCGCAATCGGCCCGTGGAGGAGAACCTGCTCTTGTTCGAACGAATGCGAAAGGGAGATTTCCCGACTGCATCCAAAGTGCTTCGCGCCAAAATCGATATGTCCTCGCCCAATCTAAATCTGCGGGATCCCGTGCTGTACCGCATCGTGCATGCGGAGCACTATCGGACGGGCAATGACTGGTGCATCTATCCGATGTATGATTTTGCCCACCCGATTCAGGATTGGATCGAAGGAATTACCCATTCCTTCTGTTCGGCCGAGTTCAAAGACCATCGTCCGCTGTATGAGTGGGTGCTCCGTGAGCTGGAAGCTTCGGAACCGCCGAAGCAGCGGGAATTCGGGCGGTTAAGTCTGTCCGGAATGGTGACAAGCAAGCGGTATTTGCGGGAACTGGTGGAAGGGGGCTTCGTCGACGGCTGGGACGATCCGCGGCTTCCGACCCTCCGCGGGCTGCGGCGCAGAGGGGTCACCCCTGACAGCATCGACCGATTCATGGAGGAGATCGGGATATTGAGACAGAACAGCGTAGTGGACTCCGCCATGCTTGATCATTTTATCCGTCACGATCTGAAGGAGAGAACGATCGGCTATATGGCTGTGCTGGATCCGGTGAAAGTGATCATTACCAATTATCCGGCCGAACAGACGGAATTGCTCCTCCTCAAAAACAAGGAAGGCGATGAAGCGATGGGAAGCAGGGAGGTTCCCTTCTCCAGAGAGCTGTTCATCGAGAAGGAGGACTTCATGGAGCAGCCGATTGCCGGGTTCCACCGGCTCTCTCCGGGAACGGAGGTGCGGCTGAAGGGGGCGTACTTCATCCGGTGCGAGCATGTGGTGAAGGATCCAGACACGGGAGAGATTCAGGAGCTGCACTGTACCTATGATCCCGCGACCAAGAGCGGGTCCGGCTTCAACGCCAGAAAAGTGAAAGCGACGCTTCACTGGGTGTCTGCGGCGCATGGCATTCCGGCGGAGGTTCATGTGTACGATACGCTGCTGCGGCCTGGCGCTGCGCTGCAGGAGTCGGGAAATCGCTGGGAGGATCTGCTCAATCCTCATTCGCTCGTCATCATGAAGCATGCGGTGCTGGAGCCCGCCTTGAAGGATGCTTCCGCCAATGAAAAAGTTCAGTTCGTGCGGCACGGCTACTTCTGCCTCGATACGAAATATACGAAGGCGGACAGACGCGTGTTCAATCGGATCGTCTCGCTCAAAGATTCATGGAAAAGGGAAAGATAGGCTTCTCCCCCTAAAAAAGAGGAGTTGCCGTTCAGACTATATTTCCCTTATAATGGACAGCACAAGGGAGGTCGGTAGAAATGGCAAATCAGTTTGCCGGAATCGGCAGCGACTCATGCAAAGCCTAATATTGGGGCGATACTTTGCATGGGGCGGACAGCGATCATAAGGACATGTCGCCCGCGAGAGCTTGATATCGTTTCTAATAATGGGCTTTGCACCTTATTTCCATTCCATCATAAATAAGGGGCTGAAAAGCAATGTTACAACCATTTATTAGAAACCATCAATATAACTTGATTAAGAAGCAGACCGATCTGCTGCAGCACGCCTGCAACACGGTGACCGATCCGAAAGTCGTGGAATCGGTAAGATACAGCGCGCTCACCAAAATCGTCGAAGCGTTCCCGGATGCGGAAGAGGCGCAAAAGCAAGTGCTGGAGAAAATCTCGGCGCTTCATTCAACGGTGGAATTCCAGGACTATTTGGAATCGCTGGCGCCGTACATGGCGGAATTTGCGCCCGTGACGGAGAAGCAGTTCAGGAAGCTGTTCCCGAAGATCAAAAAGTTGAAGGTTCCCGATGCCGCCGCCATCGATTTCCGCTATGTCACTTATGTTGGCTGGACCGACATTGCGACGAATCGAATGTTTTTGGTATACCATCTGAATGGCCAGCTTGTCGGCATTGAGGGAAGATATACCCCGACGAGCAAGAAGAGCGTATGCTTTTTGTGCAACCGGCATCAACAGGTCGCGTTATTCTCGGCTGTTACCAAGTCGAAGCCGGCCAACGCTTCGCCAGATTACTACAAAGCAATCGGCAACTATGTATGCGTGAATAGCGACGCCTGCAACAAGCACATTATGAATGTCGGCACATTGGAGAAATTTATAGGCAACGTTCTAGGTTGAACGTATCGATACAACAGAGAGAGGCTGCTGGAGCATATCCGGCGGCCTTTTTTTATGCAATCTGCAAATAAGGCAGTCATCGGTATAACAATAGGCGCAGAAGAGGGATACTGAAGTAATCGGTGAATCAATAGGTGAGTTCCCGTCCTTGCGGCACGTCGTGACCGCGTGACAGTTCATTATCCAAAGGAGCATCTATCATGGCAGTCTCTCCACAGCGGCGCATCCAGCTGCATGGCTTTAACAATCTGACGAAATCATTAAGCTTCAATATGTACGATATTTGTTATACGAAAACAAAAGAAGAGCGTGAAGCTTATATCGAGTATATTGATGATCAATATAATGCGGACCGGTTGACAGAGATATTGAACACGGTATCGGATATGATTGGCGCGAATATCGTCAACACCGCCAAGCAAGATTATGTTCCTCAAGGAGCGAGCGTGACCATGCTCGTATCCGAGGGGCCTGTAATTGAGGTTCCCCGGACAACAACCGAGGCAATTCCCGAGCCGCTTCCCGAGTCGGTGGTTATGCAGTTGGATAAAAGCCATATTACGGTCCATACCTATCCCGAATACCACCCGAATGAAGGGATCAGCACCTTCAGAGCGGATATCGATGTAGCCACTTGCGGCGAGATCTCGCCATTGAAAGCGCTGAATTATTTGATTGATTCTTTCGATACCGACATTATGACAATAGATTATCGGGTGCGGGGATTCACCAGAGATATGGATGGCCGCAAATTATATATCGATCATGATATCCGTTCGATACAAGACTATATTGACGATCGCATTCTCCAGCAATTCGATCTGATCGATGTCAATGTGTATCAAGAGAACATCTTTCATACCAAGTGCCGGCTCAAAGCGTTCGATCTAAATAACTATTTATTCGGCTATTCCAAAGCGGAAATAACAGCAGAGGAACAGCAGTCCATCACGAACAAAATTAAAACGGAAATGGATGAAATCTTTTTTGGCATCGCCTCCTTGCATTCCTGAAGCCATAAAAGCAGCTTGAGCAGCCGCTCACGCCGCCTTTGTGGTTTTTTCTCTTTTTCATACGAATTTTCGGTGTGATAAATATCACACTCGAAGTGTACACTAAGCAAAACTTGGACTGGGATAAGGAGGTAATGGAATGTCAACCATAGCCCGGGAACTGGACTCTCTCATCATTGGAATTGACGTCGGTTCAACGACGGTCAAAGCAACCGTGGTGGATCCGGACAGCAAGCAGATCGTATGGTCGGATTATCAGCGCCATCATACGAAGCAGGCAGAAAAAGTGTTGGAGCTGCTGGTGGCCATCGGCAACGAATTCCCGGATGTGAAGCCGGAAAATATCCGTGTCTTCGCGACGGGCTCCGGCAGCGGACCTGTCGCTCCTCATATTGGCGCGAAGTTCGTGCAGGAGGTCAATGCGGTCACGATGGCCGTGGAGCATCTCCATCCCGATGTCGGAAGCGTCATCGAGCTCGGGGGACAGGATGCGAAGATTATCATTTTCAAGGAAAACAAAGAAACGGGCAATAAGCAAGCGCTTACCTCCATGAATGACAAATGCGCATCAGGTACAGGCGCCACGATCGACAAGTGCATGATCAAAGTAGGGATGCCTGCAGACGAAGTAGGCAGGCTGTGTTTTGACGATTCGAAATTGCATCATGTCGCTGCCAAATGCGGTGTCTTTGCCGAGACGGATATCGTGAATCTCGTAAAAAGCGGCATTCCATCGGGGGAAATCATGTGCTCGCTCGCGGATGCCATCGTCATGCAAAACCTTTCCGTGCTTACGCGGGGCAACACGCTGCGGCATCGTGTCCTGCTGCTGGGCGGGCCGAACACCTATTTGCCTTTCCTCCAGGAATGCTGGCGGTTGCGAATTCCTCAGACCTGGAAGGAACGGGGCTATGAATATCCGGCAGATGTGCCCATCGACAGCTTGATCTTCGTGCCGGAGAATTCGCAGTATTATGCGGCTTACGGCGCTGTCCTGTACGGGCTGCATGAACCGGCGGATGCCGGCTTATACACGGGATTGGAGATGCTCAAGGAGTTCATCGCCCACGGCCGCAAGGCCAAGCTGGGCGAGAAGGCGGGCCCGCCGCTGGTGGCGAGCGAGACGGAGCTGGAGCAGTTCCGCCGGAGCTACCGCATCCCTAAGTTCACTCCCGCCACGTTCGAACCGGGACAGAAGGTAAGGGCGGTCATCGGATTAGACGGCGGATCCACTTCGTCGAAAGCCGTGCTGGTCGATGAACAAGGAGATATTTTGCTGAAAGAATATCAGTTGTCCAAAGGCAATCCGCTGGAAGATACGAAAGAAATGCTGAAGCGGATCCGGGATACGCTGATGGGGCAGGGGGCCGAGCTGGAGATCATCGGCTTCGGCGCTACCGGCTACGCAGCAGACGTGCTGGAAAAAACGCTGCGTGCAGACGTCAATATCGTGGAGACGGTCGCGCATATGATGAGCGCCGTTCACCAATTCGGCGACATCGATGTGATCTGCGATATCGGGGGTCAGGATATCAAGGTTCTCTTCCTCAAAAACCGGGACATTCGCAATTTCAAGCTGTCCAATCAATGCTCCGCCGGCAACGGAATGCTCCTGCAAGCGATGGCGGATCAGTTCGGCATTCCGGTTCAAGAGTATGCAAATACGGCTTTTCATGCCGATTTGAGTCCCAAATTTTCATACGGCTGCGCGGTATTCCTCGATGCGGACCGGGTCAATTTTCAGAAGGAAGGGTATTCGAAGGAGGAATTGCTCGCCGGACTCGCTCTCGTCCTGCCCAAAAACGTATGGCAGTATGTCGTGCAGATTCCGCGGATGTCCGAGCTCGGGCGCAAGTTCGTGCTGCAGGGCGGAACCCAATACAATCTGGCAGCCGTCAAGGCCCAGGTCGACTATATCAAGGAGCGGGTTCCCGATGCCGAGGTATATGTTCATCCTCATCCGGGAGAAGCGGGGGCGATCGGAGCCGCCATGGAAACGCTGCGCGTCGTGAAGCGGCGGGGGTATTCCGGCTTCCTGGGCCTGGATGCCGCTATCGATCTGCGTTATGTCAGCCGCAACGATGAATCGACCCGCTGCAATTTTTGCCCCAACCACTGCAGCCGGACGTTTATCGATTCCGAGACGCCGGACGGCATGACGGCCCGTTATATTAGCGGGTTCTCTTGCGAGAAAGGGACGGTGGAGGATCAGGAAGCGGTCTTGAAATTAACGAAAGAGCGGCAAGCGTTGAAAAAGCATTATCCGAATCTCGTCGAATATGAAGCGCGGCGCATGTTCCAGCATTTCTACGATGCGGAACCGCTTCCGGAGGCGGGGCTGGAGGTGGAGGACATCCTGATGAAACGCCGCTTGTTCGGCTTTGGCATGCGCAAAATACCGAACCGGCGCCCGTTCGCGCGCTCTTCCGCCGAGTCGATGGAGCGCCGCCAGCGGATCCGGATCGGGATTCCGAAAGTATTGAACATTTGGTCCACCGCACCGTTCTGGCGGACCTACTTCGAGGCGCTCGGCATCGATAAGCGCAACATTGTATTCAGTGATAATACGAGCGAGGAAATGTGGCAGGAAGGCGGCAAATATGGTTCGATCGATCCTTGCTATCCGTCGAAAGTGGCGCAGGCTCATGTCCATAATCTGCTGTTCAAGCACCATGAGTCCAAGCCGCTCGATTACATCTTTTTCCCGTGCATCACGCATATTCCGACCCATCTTCACCATGTAATGGACTCGTCGAGCTGCCCGATTGTGGCGGGCGCTCCGAACGTGATCAAAGCTGCCTTTACCAAGGAGGTCGATTTTTTCGAGACGAGAGGAATCACCTACCTGGATCCGGCGGTTACCTTCACCGAACCGAACATGCTGAAAAAGCAGCTGTTCGAGGCATTCGCCGAGAAGCTGCAGATCACGGAAGACGAGAGCGATTTTGCCGCTGAGCAGGGGTGGAAGGCGATGGATCGGTTCGATGCTGACATGCAGGCGAAGGGCCGGGAGATTCTGGAGCAGATCGAGCAGGAAAACCGCCTTGCCATTCTGATGATCGGGCGGCCTTATCATTCCGACCCCGGCTTGAATCACGGCGTGCTCGAAGAGTTCCAGGTGCTCGGCTACCCTGTGTTGTCTATGCGATCCATTCCGAAGGACGAGGCATGGCTGCAGCGCTTTTTCAGCGAGGATCTGAAGAGCGGCCGAGTAGAATATGCGCTCGAAGTAAGCGATGTATGGCCTGAAAATTTCAGCTCCAACAGTGTGCAAAAAGTATGGGCGGCGAAGTTCGCCGCGCGGCACCCGAATGTGGCGGTGTTGGACTTGTCCAGCTTCAAATGCGGTCATGATGCGCCTACCTACGGGCTGATCGAATCGATTATATCGACGGCCGGGACGCCGTATTCGGCGCTGCATGATATCGACGCCAATAAACCGGGCGGCTCGATCAAGATCCGGGTGAAGACGTATGCGCATAGCCTCGGTCTGCATGAAGAGCGGCTGCAGGATCTGGCCCGCAAAAAGGCGGAGCTGCAGCAGCGGCTGGATCAAAAGCTCGCTGAGCTCACGGGCAGAAAACCGGGAGATCAAGCCGAGAAGGTTATATAACATTCAATGATAACGAGGGAGTGACCTAGAGTATGTCTGTTGCGGGCAGTAAGAAAAGAGTCAAGGAACAAACGTCTATCGAGGAGACGCTGCTGAACTTTCAGAAGGAGGAGGAAAAGGCGCTGGGCCTGGATCAGCAGACGGCGAGCCAATGGTTCGATCCGGTACCGCGCCAGTTCTTGGCCAAGGACAAAGCGACGACAACCCTTCTCTTCGGGGGCTTGACGATGGCTCACGATTATTTGGTCGAGGGCGCGCTGACAGGGCTGGGGTATCGGGTGAAGCATATGGATTGTCCGGACAATGAGTCCCTGCGCTTTGGCAAAGAGTTCGGCAATCGCGGACAGTGCAATCCAACCTACTTCACGGTCGGCAATCTGATCAAATATTTGCATCACCTGCGGGATGTGGAGGGGAAATCCAAGGAGGAGATCATCTCCAGCTATTTGTTCGTCACGAGCGGTTCCTGCGGCCCGTGCCGCTTCGGCACCTATGTTACGGAGTACCGGAAGGCGCTGCGCGATGCGGGTTTCGACGGGTTTCGGGTACTCATTTTTCAGCAGACGGACGGGTTGAAGCAGGCGACCGGCAGTGAATCGGCATTGAAGCTGGATACCGCGTTTTTTCTCAGCTTTTTGAAGGCCGTGCTTCTGGGTGACATCTTGAATGCGCTCGCTTATCGCATCCGCCCTTATGAAGTGGAAGCCGGGGCGACGGATGCTGCGCTGGAACGGTGCAAGCGGTATATCTATGAAGCGCTGAGCGGGCGCCAACGGCTGCGTCCGGCTCTGCTCAAATCCCGCCGGGAACTGCAGGCCGTCCGGGTAGACCGGACCAAGGTCAAGCCGAAAGTAAGCATTATCGGGGAGTTCTGGGCGATGACCACCGAGGGGGACGGGAACTATCAGCTGCAGCGTTTCCTGGAAAATGAAGGAGCCGAGGTCGAAGTGCAGTCGATGACGGCGTGGATCTTGTTCCTGATCTGGTCGGGGCGCTTCGATACGAAGGAGCGGATGACGCTTCGTCAAGCCGACTCGGGGAGACATGGCCTGGAAGGGAAAAATCCGCAGAAGCGGCTGCGGATGCTATGGCTCGCCGATCGCGCGCTGCGGGTCATGTTCCACGCGTATGCGAGGACGATTGGCCTGTATCACTATCATCTGCCCGACATGGAGGAGATCGCCCAGGTGGCCCATGAGCACTACAACAATCATCTCCGGGGCGGAGAAGGCCATATGGAGGTCGGCAAGCTGATCTTGAACGTCAAGAAGCGGAAGGTGAACATGACGATCTCGGTCAAGCCGTTCGGCTGCATGCCATCTTCCGGGGTATCTGACGGAGTTCAGTCGTTAATTACCGAGAAATATCCCGACGCGATCTTTTTGCCGATCGAGACGACGGGGGACGGGGCAATCAACGTGTACAGCCGGGTGCAGATGATGCTGTTCAAAGCCAAGCAGGCGGCACAGCAAGAATTTGACGAGGCATTGTCGAAAAAAAGCATGACTGCGGCTCAGCTGCAAAAAATAAGCGATCGTTCGCGCTTTACCCGTCCGCTGCAGACAAGCCGTCATGTCGTCGCTTGCACAGCGGCGAACGGCGTCTATGGGGTTCCTCGGATATTCAACGGGTTATCTTTGCGGCGAGCGAAGCGGGTATGTAAGACATGATTGGGGCTGTCCCATGGGTCAATGAAAACTGAAGGGGGCCGGACGGGACCGTTGCCTCCTGGGGTTTGAACATGTGGAGGGAATTGCTGCTATTTTACAGGAATTTCGGCTCAATGAGTCCACATCCCGAGGAATTGCTGCAAATATACATCATTTTAGGCCCTTTTGCTTCAAGTCGAAGCGAAACGGGTGAAATTCCTGCTGTTTTGCAGGATTCTCTTTCTGGGAAAGTCGTCCATATCGAATTGCTGTATTTGCGCAGGATTTCGCTTACTGAATAGGTGTAGAAATCGTTCAGTTTTGCAGATTTCGCTTACCGAATAGGCGTGTCTGGAGAAATCGTGCAGTTTTCAGGCCGTTGGAAAACCCCTGTTTTTACGAAGGGGGTGGAGATTGTCCATTTTCCTACTCAAAACTCGGCACCCATAGCGTTTTAAACCGATTTTTTCTACGGAGAGACGAGATCCACCACATAAAAAATGAAGTGTCAAAAAATCCCTTGGACTTTCTCAACAGCCTGATATGTGCAGGAATTTTCGCGATTTCAGCGGCTATCTCATGCCATTCCTGCAAAAGTACATCAATTTCGCTGATTTTTGCTTTCAATCCATTGGCATAGCTGAAATTCCTGCTGTTCTGCAGGAATTCCTTTAACGGAGGAAACTTCACAAGGGGAAACTGTAATTTTGCAGTTTTTTTGGCAAGTCGAGCTGTGAGAAGCAAGTGGGGTTGTCTCCGTGTAGCTAAAAACTACAGATGGGACAGCCCCGTTGTGAATGCTCGCGCTCAGTTCATACGGGCAATCGATCAGCCTAGGCTGGAACATCCAATCTCGGAGATTATCGTTGACAAAAATATAATTAGGTGCCATACTATGTTCATGTCCAATCACAAAAACATGTCACATGCCAATGATGCCGTTCCATCGCTTATTCAATCCAAGCGCCAGATCGAACGCTATAACCTGGACGTCGACGCCCAGGCCATCCTGGTCGCAGCCAGACTGATGGAGGCCGGCTCCAAGCTTGGACAAGCCGCAGAGCTTCATTTCTCCCGCTTCGGCTTATCGACAGGGCGGTACCGTCTGCTGGCGGACCTTGAAGATAACGAAGGAGAAGAGCTCCCTTCGCAGTTGGCGGAGCATCTGGGGGTTACCCGCGCTACGGTGACCGGCCTCATCGATACCCTTGAGCGGGATGGTCTTGTCACCCGCCGCACCAGCTCCAGAGATGGCCGGCAGAGATCTGTCGTGCTGACGGAGCAAGGGGAGAAGAAGCTTCGTGACATGGCTCCCGACCATTTTGCATGGCTGGAAGCCATGGTCGGCTTGCTTACGGTGGAAGAACGCAGCGTATTTCTCGATCTGCTGGGCCGAGTAACCCAAGGCATCTCGGGGCTTGCGAATGAACCGAGCGAATCATAGGAACATGTCAGGAAGTTGGAAAACGGGCTAGTGCAGCTAGCCCCTTTTCACTCCCATATAGTTAGGAACCTAACTATAATTCCGGCAAACGACGATATTCCAGAGGAAAGGATGACACCAAGCATTGAACAAGATGGAATACACAAGCAAGACAGAAGAGGCTTATGGCATCAAGGCTGCGGGAACCGGTACGAAGCCATTCGTGCTGTGGCGGGAAGTGGCCATGGCCTATATTGCTCCTGCCATCATGGCCGGCATTGGAGGCTTGGTCACCGGAGCAAGAGATCTTCAAATCGCGGCATTGACCTCGATCGGCGGAACGTCCGCCCTCGCAGCCTGGATGATTGGACACTGGCTGCAGAGACGAGGAGGACATCAACGATGGATCATCCGTACCCATCGCTTGACTGTGACGGGGCTGTTCGCCTTGGCGGGGGCTGCGCTTGGCCTATTCGCGGCATGGCTGACCACGTGGTACGCCGGCGGCCCCTTGCCCTGGCTCAGCCGGCTATGGTTCGATTTCCCGATGTCGGCGGCGATTGCATGCACGACGATCACATGGCGGTGGCATCCTGCCGCCCGCCAACATGCGACACACAAAGGAGAGGGTAAAAAATGATAGCGATTATTGGAGCAACAGGAACGATTGGAAGTGCGTTGGTACAACGTCTGGCTGAACATGGCGCGCCCGTCCGGGCGCTGAGCAGAGAGCCTGAGAAGCTGCGTCATCGATTAAGCCAATGGGGCATGCCGCCGATCGAGGTTGCGGCGGCCGACGCTTCCGACCCGGAATCGCTGCGCCGGGCGTTTGCGGGAGCCAGCCAGCTCTTTCTTGCCATGTCGAATAGCCCGAGACAGATCGAATGGGAGACTTCGATCATTCATACGGCCGCCGAAGCTGGGATCGGGCACATTGTGAAGATATCCAGCCCGGCCTATGATCAAGGTGCTCCGGTGGAAGTGGCGCGATGGCATCATGAGATCGAGAACGTCCTCCGCCATTCCGGAGTTGCGCATACGGTGCTGCGCCCTTATGCGTTTATGCAAAACTTACTCCGCTCGGCAGAAACGATCGCCGCCCAACATGCATTCTTCGGTTCGATGGGGGATGCGGCCTGCAACTTCATTGACTGCCGGGATATCGCCGATGTGGCCGCCGAGGTACTGACTCATCGCGAGAAGGCCGGACAGATATATTCATTGACCGGCTCGGAAGTAGTCAGCTATCCGCAGATTGCGGACAAACTGTCTGCCGTGCTGAAGCGGCCGATCCGCTACATCAACATGGCTCCGGAAGAGCAGCGGGCGGTCTTGATTGAACACGCGCAGATGCCGCCTTGGCTCGCCAGCCATGTCGTCGAAATTCAGGCCATGTCCGTGGCGATTCCCGAGAAGCCTACGGATACGGTGAAGCGGTTGCTCGGCAGAGAGCCGCGAACGATGGACGCCTTCCTGCAGGAAAACGCGGACAGGTTCCGGTAAGGGTTCGTCCAGAAAAATGAAATTGACCTGCATGGAATTGTCAGGGGCTGCAACCGGCCCCTGATTTTTTTGACATATGCCCTCTGTACTCCGATGCTTATCCCCCCAAGTAATATCCAATTTTTCTTCAGCTTTGTCTGTAGACAGAATTTTCTTCAGTTCTGTCTTCATATCAGAAGCAACCCTTTCATTTCCGTCACATTGATAGCGGACGAGCCCGTAATCCTGTAATATGATCATGGACGATGTGATCAACAAGCGGCCATACGCGATGATCTGCAGCGGGATCGGGCTTGTCCCGAGATGAGACCATGTTATCAATGACCGCAAATTACGTTGTGGAGACGGTGAGAAGATGGAAGGGATTCGCGTGCTTATAGCCGATGACGAACAAGAAATACGAGACTTGGTGAAAAAGTATCTGGAACGAGAAAGGTATCAGGTCGATACGGCGGCCGATGGAGAGGAAGCCCTTCGCCTGTGCGAGAGCCGTAAATATAACTTCATTCTGTTGGATCTGATGATGCCGAAAATCGACGGCATTGAAGTGTGCAGGAGATTGCGCAATATGACGAATATTCCGATCCTGATGCTGTCGGCTAAGGACCAGGAGATAGACAAAATTTTGGGGCTTGGCATCGGCGCGGATGATTATATGACGAAGCCGTTCAGCATCAATGAATTGGTTGCGAGAATCAAAGCCCATTTGAGACGGTTTTTGGTGCTGGGCAGCGAGGTCCATGGCAGCGCGGACCAGGAGGAGCCGCTCATCCGGTATAAAGGCTTGACCATCGATTTGAAAAAATATTCCGCGGCGATAGAAGGGGAAGAGATTGCGCTGACGGCCAAAGAATTTGAGCTGTTGAAGTTTTTGGCCTCCCATCCGGAGCAAGTATTTACGAAGACGCAAATCTTTCGCCAGGTGTGGGGCAGCGCTTATGTGGAAGATGATAATACGGTGATGGTTCACATCCGCAAGCTCAGAAAAAAGATCGAAGCCGACCCGTCCGATCCGAAATGGATCCAGACCGTGTGGGGAATCGGGTACAAGTTCGCAGGTGAAAAAGATGAAGCGTGACAAAACGCTCCTTCTTCTCGGCGCGCAATTATTGCTTATGACGGGCCTTATTGCGATAGAGGCAACGAACCAGTCCCAAGTCTTCCTGCGCGGGGCTTTATTTATTGCGGTTGCGGTGATCACGGTCATTCTGCTGCTCATGCGTCTCCGATTCCGGGCGAAGCTGACGGGCATGACCGCGGCGCTGAAGCGGGCAAACAGCGGAAATGTGAACACCCGCCTGCTGGCGAATGACGATCCGCTCATCAATGAAGTCATATTCGCGATCAATGAGCTGATTGAGCAATTGGATAAAATCCGGGTCCAGACAATCAAATCCGAGGCGGCGAGAAAGAGTCTTTTGTCTAATATTTCCCATGATATACGAACACCGCTGACCTCGATTATCGGATATGTGGATGCCCTGAAAGATGAAATTGCGGCCTCGCGCGAAGAAAAGCAAGAATATATCGGCATCATTTCGAGGAAAGCAACGGCCTTGAAGCAATTGATCGATGAAATATTCCATCTGGCCAAGCTGGATGCCGATGAAGTTCCGCTGCGGCCGGAGACGCTGGATTTGGCCGAAATGGCGCGCGAGGCGGCCATTGCGTTTTTGCCTGAGCTGAAGCAGGCGGACATGAAGCTGACCGCATCCATTCCGGAGGAAACATGCATGGTTACGGCAGATCGGCTCAGCCTGGAGCGGATCCTAAATAATATAATGAAAAATGCGGTCCAGCACGGACGCGAGGGACAAGCATTGGGCATCGAGCTGACGGAAGAGGGCGAATCGTATCATCTGACCATATGGGATAGGGGGCAGGGCATCCCGGAAGATGAATTGGTCAACGTGTTCGAACGGATGTACCGGACTGAGCGGTCGCGCAATCCGATGTACGGGGGAAGCGGCCTGGGGCTTGCCATCGCCAAGGCGCTGGCCGAGAAAAACAGCGGGAAAATAAGGGCGGAAAGCGAGCCGGGACAAAGAACCGCATTCACCTTCTCCCTCCCGAAGCACAGTTAAGAGTTAATTAAGAACGGATTAAGAGACATTTAAAACCGCCTGTGTATCATAGAGCTATAGGCCGATGAAGATATCGCGCCGCAGCAGGAGGTGCAGCAATGACCGCAATTATTACAACGACCCAGTTAACGAAGGCCTATGGCGATCAAATCGCGGTGGACAACTTGAACATGACGGTGAAGCAAGGACAGATTTACGGCTTTCTCGGCCAGAATGGCGCAGGCAAAACGACGACCATTCGCATGCTGCTCGGGTTAATCAAGCCGACGCACGGAGACATCGAAATGTTCGGAGAACATCTGTACGCCAAGCAGAAGGAGATATTGAGAAGGGTAGGCTCTATCGTCGAATCTTCAGGCTTCTATGAAAACTTGACCGCCCGGGAAAACCTGCTCATCAATGCCAAGCTTATGGGGGTTCATAAAAAGAATGCCATCGCAGAAGCGCTCGAGATCGTCGGGCTGCAGCATGAGCGTGCCAAGCTGGTCGGCAAATATTCCTTGGGAATGAAGCAGCGGCTGGGCATTGCCCGCGCCATCCTTCATCATCCGGAGCTGCTCATACTCGATGAGCCAACCAACGGCCTGGATCCGATCGGCATCAAGGAGATCCGGAAGCTCATTAAGTCACTAGCCGAAGAACGAAACATTACGATTCTGATCTCGAGCCATATTTTATCCGAAGTCGAGCAATTGGCGGATCATATCGGAATTATTCATCAAGGGAAGCTGCTCGAGGAGATCTCCTTCGCCGAGCTTCGGCGGCGGAACCGAAAATATCTGGAGTTCCAGGTCTCGAATGATAATCGGGCGGCTATGCTGCTGGAACAGCATTTCGCCATGTCCGATTACGAGGTGCATGACGGGGGGATCATCCGGGTGTACTCGCATATCGGTCAACAGGGGCAGATCAATAAGATGCTGGTTGATCATCAGATCGAAGTCACGAGAATTGCATTGAGCGAAGATGGATTGGAAGATTATTTCATCCAATTGATAGGGGGCGGGACGATTGGTTAATTTGGTGTACACCGAGCTTCTGAAGCTGAAGCGGGCCAAAATGTTCGTGGTCAGCCTGATTGGAGCGGGCGCGGCCCCGGCCATGGTCTGTATCGGCTATCTGGATTACATGGCCAAAAAACCCGGCATGCCCGTCTTATTCAGCGAGGCATGGTCGCAGACCAATCTGTATACGACCCTGCTTATCGGGACGCTGCTGTACGGCGTCATCACCGCCTATCTGTTCAACCGTGAATATGCGGAAGACACTGTGAAAAATCTGTTGACCATCCCGGTGTCCAGAACCGGTCTCATCGCCAGCAAGCTGGTGCTGCTGTTCTTGTGGATGATGATCCTGACCTTTACGTCGTGGGGACTGACATTCATCTTCGGATTGCTCGCGCAGTATGAAGGCTTGACTGCCGGCGCCGTTCTGCAATCGCTGAAGGAGTTTTTCATCGGGGGAAGTCTGCTGTTTCTTTTGTCGACCCCGACGATGTTTGTCTCTTTTTTGTTCAAAAACTATGTGCCGACCATTATTTTTACGGCCGTGATTACGATGGGGAACGTGGCGCTGGCCAACCGGGAATATAAGGCGATCTTTCCGTGGTCGGCTGTGCATGTAATCGCGGAGAACGGCTTCGTCCCTGCTTATCCTCCGCTCTATTCCTATGCGGTGATTATTGCTGCCGCGGTCATCGGGCTGGCGGCCACGATCGTGTACTTCAACAAAACGGATATTCATTAACGACAAACGTCGTCTCATGAATTAGAAACAGAGGAGGAATATCATCATGTCTCAATGGAATATCGATATCTTTCGCGCCATTAATGATCTAGGCAAGCAATTCGCTGCCCTCAATCCGGCCGCCGTCTTCGTGGCGGAATATATGGTGTATGTGCTCGCCTTGGCCATGCTTGTCTATTGGTTCACCCGCAGCGGCCGGAACCGAATGATGGTCATCCAGGCCGGACTTGCGTTTATTTTAGCGGAAATCATGGGAAAAGCGGCCGGCAAGCTCTACTCGCATCATCAGCCGTTCGCGGAGCTGCCCGAGGTGAATAAGCTGATCGACCATGCTATTGATAACTCTTTTCCGAGCGATCATACGATTCTCTTCTTCTCGGTCTGTGTCTCCTTCTGGCTCGTTCGCAAGAAGGAAGGATGGCTCTGGCTGGCGCTCGCATGCTGCGTAGCCGTCTCCCGGATCTGGGTCGGGGTTCATTATCCTGTGGATATCGCCGCGGGGGCGCTTCTGGGCATGGTGTCCGCACTGGTCATGTACTGGCTCGTTCCGAAGCTCGGGTTCGTCAAGCGCTCGCTGGATCTGTATGAACGAGCGGAGCGGCGCATCCTGCCGATGAATAACAAATCCGACAGCTTATAATTTGTTCACGCTCTATTGCAAACATACACGCATCGTTGTCCCGCTATGAATATGCTTTAATGATATTGAACATAGAGGTGATGATGATGGCGTTACCGCTTCATCAGAAGTGGCATAATCAGCCGGTGCTTGTCGTTACGAGAGATGGCAGGTATTATATCGGGGAGATCACGGCGGTGGATAAAAGCAAAATCACGCTGCATGGCGCAGTGACGACGAAAAAAGCAGTTCATAAGCAGAAGAGCAGAAAAGGGAAACCGGTACAAACCTCAGGCCTTCTCGATATGTTTTTGGGTGCACGAAATAACGGTCCAGAGAAAGGAGCCGCAGAGGCGGGTCCCGAAAATCGTGCGGCAAGCGCGTTCGATGGGGGGAAATTGCTGCAGGGCATTCAATTGTGCATGGGAATGATTAAACATGTCATTCCTTTAATGAAGTTATTTGCGTAAGGGATGTAATGAATGGGTGTGAGCAAGTAGAAAAGTCAGCTGCCTTCCCGCAAACAAGCGGAAGCCGAGCTGGCTTTTTGATTCTCTGAGCCTGCCGCTGTCCGCGATACAGGAGAATATAAGTGGGATGAGCCGCAGGCAGGAGGTTATTTTTCTCATCTACAGTCCGGAACTCTGTGATAAAATGACATATAATGAGCATTTTTTCATCATGGGGGAGGACATGTAGTGCGCAGCCGACAAGTGAAACTGCTAGCTAGCGGCAAATATTTGCCCAAACGAAAACTGACATCCGCCGATATGGATCGGCTTCTTGGCGTGCCGGACGGCTGGGTGCAGAAAAAATCCGACGTACTGGTTCGTCATTTCATTGAGGATGAAACGGCTTCTTATATGGGGGCGCAGGCTGCCCGGGAAGCGATGCGCCAGGCCGGGCTTCGTCCAGCCGACATTGATTGCATTGTATGCGCGAGCGGCACGCAGGAACAGCCGATTCCGTGCAATGCGGCCCTGCTGCAAAAAGAGCTGGGACCGGAATGGGCCGGCATCCCGGCTTTTGATATGAATTCGACTTGTCTGAGCTTCCTGGTCGCTCTTGATGTCATATCTTATATGATCGAAGCTTCCCGCTACCGCCGGGTGCTGATCGTCTCGTCGGAAATCGCTTCCGCCGGTCTGAATTGGCAGGACAAACAGAGCGCCGCCCTGTTCGGTGACGGGGCTGCCGCGGTGATTGCCGCCAAGGCGGAGGAGACGGAATCGTCGCGAATCGCGCATGCGGCGATCTCGACTTATGCGGACGGCGCCGAGCTGTCGGAAATTCGCGGCGGCGGCTCAAGGCTGCATGCGGCGGCCTACAATGAGGGAAATCGGGAAGATTTTTTGTTCCGGATGGACGGCCAGGCCATTTATCGGATGGCTTCGAAGCTGCTGCCGGAGTTCACGAAGGAGCTTCTGGGGACCGCCGGAGCGCGCATGGCTGACTTCCGGCTTGTCATCCCGCATCAAGGCAGCGCGATGGCGATGAGGCTGTTGCGCAGGAAGCTCGGAATCGCCGAGGAGCAGCTTCTGTACATTACGCCGAATCACGGCAATACGATCGCGGCTTCGATTCCGATGGGCCTGCATGAAGCGGTGACGCAAGGACGCATTCGGCGCGGGGACCGCATCCTGCTGCTCGGGACGTCGGCGGGCCTGACGCTCGGAGGTATGATTATTGACTACTGAAGCGGAACCAGCCGCCGTTCTCATCACTGGAGCGAGGGCGCCGGCGGCGCTGGAGTGGGCCCGCCTGCTTCATGCGGCGGATTGCCGGGTCTATGTCTGCGACAGCCTGCCCGCTTATGTCAGCCGCTACTCGCGCGCGGCAGCCGGCGCATTCACCGTGCCGGCGCCGAGGTTCGGCGCGGAGGCCTTTGCCGATGCGGTCGCGGAAGCGGTTGCGAAGCATCGCGTTGGGCTGGTCGTTCCGACATGCGAGGAGATTTTTTATTTGGCCCGCTATCGCGAACGGCTGGAGGAAGCCGGCGCCGCATTGTTCGCGGACCGTCTGCCGGCTTTGCTGCGGCTTCATCATAAGCTGGACTTTATCCGGACCGCAGCCTCTCACGGCTTCCACGTTCCGGATTCGCGTCTGATCGGGACGCCGGCCGACTTGAAGGAAGCGCTGTCCGCTTGGACTGACCGGGAACGGGTCGTGCTGAAGCCGGTCTATTCCCGGTTCGCTTCCCAGGTGCAGATCGGGAGCCCCCGTCCGGGCCGCGGCCATATTCAAGCGCCTGCGAATCTGTCGCCCGGGAATCCGTGGGTGCTCCAGCAATATATCGAAGGAGCGCCGATCTGCACCTACAGCATCGTGCGCCACGGACGCGTGGTGGCGCATGCCGCTTATGAGGCCCGCTACCGGGTCGGGCTCGGAGCGGCCGTTCAGTTCGCGGCGCTCGACCACCCGGGCGCGCTCATCTGGGTTCGCCGCTTCGCAGAGGCCGAACGGCTGACGGGGCAGATTGCGTTCGATTTCATTGAGGCGCCCGACGGGGCGCTGCTCCCGATCGAATGCAATCCGCGGGCGACGAGCGGAATTCATCTGTTCGCTCCGGAGGACAGGATCGCGGAAGCCGTGCTGCGGCATAGGGAGCCGGAGCGCGAACAGGCGCTGATCGCTCCCGCGGGCGGACGCCAAGCGATGATCGGCTTCGCGATGGCCGCATGTCTGCTGCGCCGGAGGCTGACGTGGACGGAGCGCAAGGAAGCTCTCCAGGCCCTGTGCCGGAGCCGGGACGTGCTGTTCCGGGCTCGCGATCCTTGGCCCGTCCTGGGGCAAGTCCCGGCGATGTTCGCCTTGCTGTGCCTTGGACGGGAGCATGGCGTGCCGCTGATGGAAGCAAGCACAATCGATCTGGAATGGAATGGTGATATGACATGAAGGCATTGGTAACAGGGGCAACAGGATTTCTCGGCATGTGCCTGGCCCGGCGGCTGGAGCAGATCGGCTGGGATGTCACCGCCGTCGGCCGCGACCGGGGGCGGGGCGCGCTGCTGACGTCCTCCGGCATCCGGTTCCTTCCGTTGGATCTGCGCGACAAGGATGCCGTACTGCGCGCAGGGGAACGGCAGCAGGCGGTGTTCCACTGTGCGGGGCTGTCCACCGTATGGGGGAGGTATGCCGACTTCTATGCGGACAACGTTACGGCCACCGAGCATCTGCTTGAAGCCGCGCGGCGTCACGGGGCGCAGCGGTTCATATTCGTCTCGACGCCGAGCGTCTACTTCGATTATACCGACCGCATTGACGTCGCTGAGGATAGCGAGCTGCCCGCCCGCTTCGTCAATGATTATGCCCGCACCAAATATATGGCGGAAGAGCGGGTGCGCGAGGCGATGAACAGCGGACTGTCCGCGATCATCCTGCGCCCGCGCGCGCTGTTCGGCCCCGGTGACCGGGCGCTGTTCCCGCGCTTGATGAGGGCCAACCGGGAGCGCGGCATTCCGCTCATTGACGGCGGCCGGGCGCTGTTGGACTTGACCTATGTGGACAATGTCGCGGAGGCGCTGGTCTGCTGCGCGAGAGCGCCGGAATCCGCCTGCGGTCAAGTGTACAACATCAGCAACGGCGAGCCGATCCGGTTCGTCGACGCGGTGAACCGCTTGTTCGCGGAGATGGGGGAGAGGCCGCGGTATCGCCGCGTGCCGTATCGGACGGCCTTCGGCGTGGCCGCGGGAATGGAGGCGATGTACCGGCTGTTCAAGCTGAGCGGGGAGCCTCCGCTCACGCGCTATTCAGTCGGCGTCGTCAGCCGCAGCCAGACGCTGGATATCCGCAAGGCGAGACAGCAGCTCGGATACGATCCGCAAGTCAGCTTGCAGGAAGGGTTCGCGCGCTTTGCGGCATGGTGGAAGAAGGAGAATGCGTCCCGTTAAGCATACGGAGCTGCTGAACAGCAACTTTTCAGAATAGTCAGGATAATAGGACAGGAAAAGATAGGATAGATTGAATAGATGGAATATGAGGATAGATAGGATTGATAGGATTGATTGGATTGATTGGCTAGATAAGATGGTTAGGAAGGAGTGGAAGCCATGAGCAGCATCAATCGTACCCAAGTTCGGCTGACGTGGCTGATGGCCGGCTGGTGCACGCACCCGGAGTGGGTGACGATACGGAACGGCTCGCTGCGCAAGGCCGTGTTCCCGGCCGGGTTGGCTGTCATCGAACACCCTGACAGAGGACTTGTCCTCTTCGACACGGGTTACGCCTCCCGCTTCTTCGCCGCGTCAGCGGGATGGCCTTACCGCTTGTACCGGATGATCACGCCCGTCCGGTTCGAAGACGCCGACGGCGCCGCCGCGCAGGTGAAGGAACGGTTCGGGGCGGAAGCGGCCGATGTGGGGACGATTATCGTCTCCCACTTCCATGCGGATCATATCGGGGGAATGAAGGATTTCCCGAACGCCCGCTACCACTGCTTCCGTTCCGCCTACGAGGCGGTTCGGGGCAAGCGCGGGTGGTCTGCGCTGCGGGCCGGTTTTTTGCCGGAACTGATGCCGGATGATTTCGAGGCGCGTTCCATTATGATAGGGAATACTGGCGAAGGGTCGGGACAGATCAAGCTGCCGGATGGGCTTCCGTTCGCTTATGGCTCCGACCTGTTCGGGGATGGCAGCGTCGTGGCGGTGGATGTGTCCGGGCATGCGCATGGGCAGATGGGGATCTTCGTGACGACGGAGCGCGGGACATTCTTCCTGTGCGCGGACGCCGCCTGGTCCAGCCGGGCCATCCGGGAGCGCCGGCCGCCTCATCCGGCCGCCGGGTTCATTATGTCCAGCCGGTCCGATTACCTGGACCGCTTCGACCGCCTGTGCCGGCTCCATGACGCACGTCCGGATATTCGCATCGTGCCAAGCCATTGCCGGGAGGCAGACCGGCTGGTCAATCAGGAGGGGGATTCATGAGAGCGGCACCGCTCATCGAGTTTGCTTCACGTTATATTCATACGCTGCGAATCGGGAAGATTCGCTCCCGGTCTGCGCTGGAGCGGTGGCAAGAGCGGAAAATTATGCGCCATATCGCAACCGTGCGCGCTCAATCCTCTTTTTACCGCGAGCTGTGGGAAGAATGGGCAGACACCGAGTGGAGACAATTTCCGATAATTGAGAAAGCGGAGATGATGGCGCATTTTGATCGGCTGAACACGGTCGGCGTCAAAAAGGATGAAGCGCTGGAGATCGCGCTGCGGGCGGAGCGCACCCGGGATTTCCGCTCCGCGATTGGCCCGGTCACGATCGGGCTGTCGTCGGGAACGAGCGGGAACCGCGGCCTGTTCCTCGTCAGCGAGCGCGAGCGTCTCGCCTGGGCGGGAGCCGTCGTGGCGAAGCTGCTGCCGGGAGCGCTGCTGCGCGGCGAACGGATCGCCTTCTTCCTCCGGGCGGACAGCAAGCTGTATCAGAGCGTGCGGCAGGGCCGGCTGCAGTTCGCCTTTTTTGATCTGCTGTCTTCGTATGACGAGCATATCGAACGGTTGAATGCGCTGCGCCCGACCGTTGTCGTAGGGCCGCCATCCCTGCTGCGGATGCTGGCCGCGTCCCGGCGGGCGGAGGAGCTATCGATCCGGCCGCGCAAGATCATCTCGGTCGCGGAAGTGCTCGATCCGCTCGACCGCCCCTTCATCGAGGCTGCCTTCGAGCAGCGGCTCCACCAGGTGTACCAATGCACCGAAGGGTTTCTCGCGTCGACCTGCGCTTACGGCACGATTCATGTCAATGAGGATATCGTCCACATTGACAAAGAATACGTTGACGCGGCTCACGGCAAATTTATTCCGATCGTGACCGACTTCTCCCGTCTTGCGCAGCCCATTATCCGCTATCGGCTGAACGATGTGCTGACGGAGAAAAGGGACCGCTGTCCGTGTGGATCGCCGTTCACGGCGATCGAATCGATCGATGGCCGCTGCGACGATCTGTTCTATGTGCCGGCCGCCGAGGCTAGCGGGAAGACGATTCCGCTATTCCCGGACTTCATCTCCCGGGCGATTATCGGGGCATCGGATCGGATTGAGGAATATGAGGCGGTGCAGTTGTCGCCGGTGCGGATGCGTGTCGCTCTGCGTATCGCTCCCGCATCGCGTCCGCAGGCAGAGGAAGCTGTACGCGCCATGCTGGACGACCTGTGCCGGAGGACGGGCTGCCAGCCGATGGAGATTGAGTTCGCGTCGTATGCGCATACAGCAGGAGACCGGAAGCTCAGACGGGTGCGGAGGTGCTGGACATGAGCACAGACTCCGTTCAGCTCTTCGATGCGTCCACGATCTCCGCTCTTGCCTGGCCGGATACCGCGGACGGGCGGTATGCGAAGAGCTTCCTGCTGCCGCTGATGGAAGCGAATGTGTCCGCGTATATCCGCAACGCGAACACGAGACTGATGGCATTGAGCGTGGACGGCATGATTCTGCCTGTAACGGTAGGAGATGGGGAATACGGCGACAATACCTTCGTCTGCTCCCCATACACCCATTATGTCCGTTATGCGAAGCAGGAGCTCGACAGGCTCCCGAGCCGGCCGCTGCGGGCGTGCCTGTCGGTACTGCTGAACGGAATCGGCGCCGGACTGCGGGCGGCCCGGTTCGACTCCTGCGTGATGGTCAACAATTGGCTGTTGTCAACCAATCTGTATCCGGCACGGCTCGCGGGAAGCCATATGCGGGACACCGTCCGCTCGCTGAAGCGGGAGTTCCCGCGGCATGCGATCATGCTTCGCTCGCTGACTTCTTCCCTGCATGCCCCTCTGCTAGAGGCTTGCCGCCAAGAAGGCGCCTGCCTCGTGCCGAGCCGGCAGGTGTATATCCTTCATCCCGCCGACCCCACAGGGCACAACGCGAAGGCGCGCTGGCTGCTGAAGCGGGATTACGCGCTGATCGAACGGCATGGCTACACGATCGATGGCCCCGGCCAGATCCGGGAATCCGATGTGCCCCGCATCGAGGAGCTGTACGGCAAGCTCTATCTGGAGAAGTACTCGCGCTTCAACCCGGACTTTTCCGGCGAATACATTCGCCTTGCGCTGCGGGACGGGATTTTGCAGCTGCACGGCTTGCGCCGAGAGGGTCGTCTGGATGCGGTGCTCGGATTTTTTGGCCGTGACGGGGTGATGACGACGCCGCTATTCGGCTACGATACGGCGCTGCCACAGGAGCTCGGCTTGTACCGGATGCTGTCGGCGGCTCTTCTGGAGCTGGCGCGGGAGAACGGCTATCTGCTGCACGAGAGCTCGGGAGCCGCGCAGTTCAAGCGGAATCGGGGTGCACGGGCGGATATCGAGTATAGCGCCGTGTTCTGCGACCATCTGCCGCGAGGCACGCAGCTCGCATGGCGTTCGCTCTCGGGTCTGCTGACGCGCGTCGGCATTCCGGTGATGCGCAAATATAAGCTGTAGGGAAGGGGAGAGAGATGGATAAGAATATGCGCGCCGCAGATGAAGCGGCAGAACGCCCGGTGGCCTTCGTCACGGGCGCTTCGAGCGGGTTCGGCATGCTGTCGTCCATTAAGCTGGCGGAACAGGGGTACCGGGTTATCGCGACGATGCGGGCCACATCCCGGCCGGAGGCATTGACAGAGCTGGCGGCTGCGCGCGGCGTGGAGTCCCGCTTGGAAGTGCGCCGGGCCGATGTCACGGATGCGGCTTCCATCGAAGCGGCCGTAGCGCATGCGCTCGGAACCTATGGCCGAATCGATCTGCTCGTCAACAATGCGGGCTATGCGCAGGGCGGCTATGTGGAGGAAGTGACGATGGAGCAATGGCGCGCGCAATTCGAGACGAACGTGTTCGGCGCCATTGCCGCAGCGAAGGCGGTGCTGCCCCATATGCGGGAGCAAGGACGCGGCACGATCATCAATATCGGAAGCATTAGCGGACGGATTGCGTTCCCCGGGTACGCGCCGTATGCCGCGGCCAAGTTCGCGATCGAAGGCTTCAGCGAGTCGCTCCGGCTGGAAATGAAGCCATATGGCGTCGATGTGGTGCTGATCGAGCCTGGCTCGTATCCGACGAACATCTGGGAGAAAGGGTTCGCCTCAATTACGATAGACGACGCTTCGCCATACCGGAACCGTCTCGAGAGCATTCTGCGCTTCTCCCGGCAAAGCGCCTCCTCCAAGGCTGATCCATGGGAAGTCGCCAATCTGATCGCACGCATCGCGGCCGACAAGCGGCCGCGCCTTCGCTATCCGATCGGGAGCGGGGTGCGCCTGCTCCTCGCCGCGAAGACGCTTCTGCCATGGACGCTCATTGAGAAGCTGGTCGTGCGTCTCCTTCGCTGATCGGTCCTGCCGCAGATCGTCCTGCGGCAGATCGGTCGTGCGGCAGGAAGCGAACAGGGCTCCCGGCCAAAAAATGCGCCGCACTGTGCAACCTTGCGTGCATGTTCTCCGTCTGAGAGTGTGAGTAAGGGGTCAACCAATTGCGCAATTGGACTCCATCGTATGACCTGCACTCCAGAGAGGATGACATCGAATGAACAAAGCTATCGCCGCATCTATCGCTCTGGCGCTCGCCCTGGCGGCCGCACAGCCTTTGGCCGCGCCGGTGAATGCGATGAATGAACAAGGGACGGCAGTGCCTGTGGAGCAAGAACGTGATTTTTATGATAAGTATATGAAGCAGTTTGTCTATAATGAGAACGGAGAGATCATGGGCACGGCCCGCGAGACGAGCCTCAACACGGACTGGCTGCATAACGTCTCCGAGCGTAGCAGCCTGACCGTTGACGGCCAGAGCGTCGATGCCGACATTGTGCTGGACGGGAACTATCTTCTCATACCGCTGCGGCCGGTCATGGAGGGCATTGGATACGAGCTGACATGGAACGCCAAGAACAAGTCGGTCGAAGCCGTGAAGGGCCCCCTCTGGACGAGCGTGGAACTGAACAAGGACCAATATGAATACGCCAAGATGCCGCTGCAGCTTGGCAAAGCGCCCGTACTCTTGGCCCATATGACGTATGTGCCGCTTCAGTTCGCCTCCGAAGTGCTGAAGGCAGACGTGATCTTGAACGAGCAGGGCGATATCACGATACAGAGCCGGCCGGAGCAGATCCCGCAAGATTCCTTCGGGGGCATGCATTGGGTGATCGTCGTCAATGGCGAGGGCATCGGCGTCCCGACTGAGGACGTATTCACGACGGAAGATGACGTTATGGTGCCGGCGGAAGCGATTGGGAAGGCGCTCGGCTATACGGTCGAGTATAATAAAGATACGGGCGCTTACGAATTCGTGCGCGGCGCGAAGTGGATAGCGATTAAGGAAGGCGGGACGGCGGCCGCCGTCGGCAAAATGAACATCGAGTTGAACACGGCCCCGATTGTCAAGGATGGCATGCTGTATCTTCCGTTCGGCTCGCTTGAGGATGTATTCAGCGTGAAGGCGCGCATCGATCCGACGGGCGTCATTGGCATCCAGGAAGAGTTATCCTCATAGACAACAAGAGATAGACACATACCAAGAAGATATGAAAAAGGAAAAGACATGCTTTGGAGATCACCCGGACCGCGGGAGAGCTAGAGGCATGTCTTTTATATATGGCTCACATAAGACGCAGGAAGAAGCAGAAAGCGACACCAATGTGTCGCTTTTCTTGATCTCCCGCCATCACGCGCCCTTACGCGCCCTGCTCCTTGGCGGGCGCCGCAGGCTTCGCCGGCGCGAACCGCCGGCCGGACAAGCTGGTCGCCACCATGCCGATAATGACGATGATCATGCCCGCCATGGACCAGCCCTGCGGGAAAGAGCCGTTCAGCAGCAGCACTTCGCCCAGCACGGTAAAGACCATCGTGCCGGATTGGGTCGATTCAACGGCGGCCAACAGCATCGTGTTATGCTTCGCCATATCGGTGGCGAGGAAGAACAGCAGGCTGGCGATAACGCCGGAGCAGACGGCGAGCAGCAGCGCCTGCAGCAGCTGCGGGCTTGTCGGCCAGCCGACGGTTGCTGTCCCGTACAGGCCGAGCAGGAGCGCGATCGGCAGACTGCTGATCGCCATGCCCAGCGTGCGCTGGAAGGTGTCCAGCCTGCCGTGGCACAGCTCCATCATCTTGCGGTTGCCGAGCGGATAGAGGAAGGCGGCGACGAGCACCGGCATGAATCCCGCCAGCAGCTCGGACATCGTAATCTGGCCCGCTTCGGTCACTTGCATGAGGATGACGCCGATCAATATAATGACAGATATACGCAAGCTTCGATAGGGTATGGCTTGCCGCACTCTGCGCGGCCCGTCCGGCGCAGGCACAGTGACGAAAAAGAGCGGCGACAGCAAGGCGCCTGCCAATATCGTTATCTGCCACGTTCCGGAAGTAAGCCAGGACGGGGCGTAGACTGCCGCGAAGCTGAGCAGCGAGTAAAAGCCGATGCCGCCGAGGGTGCCCCAGAGCAGCCAATGCAGCGGATGCTTGCGCATCTCGCGGAAAAGGCCCGCCAGATTGCCGCGGAAGGCGACGATGGCGATCAGAAAGGGAAGCGCCAGCAGAAAACGGAGCGACGCGGTCCAGGCCCAGCTCGTGCCAGACAGATTCATGGCCCGATTGATGATAAAGGTCGCCGAGAAAAATAACGACGATAATATGCCAACGATGATGGCTCTCATTTGCTCACCTCATTGATAATCATTTTCATTCGCCTATAGTAAAGAATAATATACTATAATAAGATAAAAGTAAACTAATATATTGTGAAATTAATTCTTGGTAAAGGTGTGATGCGGAATGAAGCCTATTCATGAAGAGGAGACGAAAATGCTGATGCAGTCTGTCGGCGGCAACCTCCGCAGGCTGCGGAAGGAGCGGAAGCTGAGTCTGGAGGAGCTCGCGGCGCTAACCGGGGTAAGCAAATTGACGCTCGGCAATATCGAGCGCGGGGATACAAATCCGACGATCGGGATGATGTGGAAAATTTCGAAGCATCTGGACGTTTCTTTAATGGCCTTGTTGAAGCCGGGTCATGCGGTATCGCTCTCCCGTGCCGGCGAAGGGCCGAAATATGACAGCGACCATCCGGGCTGGACGCTTGAACCGATGTTCAGCGATGTCCGCGAGAAGCTGGAGATGCACCGCGCGTATGTACAGCCGCATACCGTCTATATCCCGGAGAGCCATCATGCCGGCACAATCGAGATCGTGACGGTGATGGCCGGGTCGATCGAATTAACGATCGGAGAGAAGACGTATTCATTGAATAGATTTGATTCCATCCAATTCTCGGCTACGGAATCTCACCGCTACCACAATGCTGGCGAGGACGAAGCGGTATTGCATTTAACGATGTGTTACCCTTGAACACGCGCGCGGCGCGTTTTTGTGTGATGGGGAAGAGCGGAGGCGAAAACAACAGTCTATGGGGAAATGCCTGCCGGGAGCACGGCGTACACCCAAAACGAAAAAAAGAAACCGTTTTTAGCGACATTCCGGTTCAACTGGGCATTCACATATACACTTCACCCATGACAGTAATACAATGTGGCAAAACCAAGAGGAGGTTTATCATGGCGAGTGTAAAAGCGAGTGCACAGTTCAGAAGATTATGTAATCAGTTTGCCAGAATATTAGGAGGGGAGCATGAGATCGACCCGGGGCCTGTCTGTTTTGTCAGCCGTCCGAGAAATTTTAAAGCGACCATTCTGGGAAGACGCACAACTTCACCTTTGGTTCGTTATCAGCTCTTCTCCTTCGAATCGCTGGATCGATCCGGACGCGCCCTTTGTCTAGGGGAAACGGCTCTGTTCCAGAATCAAGCTAACCGGTTAATTCGTAATCTTCAACGGAACGGAATTAAGGTAACGGCACTCCATAACCACTGGTTAAATGAAAGCCCCCGTTTGATGTACATCCACTGGGAGTCGATTGATAATCCTATTGATTTTGCCAGAAAAACGAAGCGGTCGATTGCTTTCTTGGGCTAAGCTTGACGTAAGGCCATGCCTCGGAAGACGCCGTCTTTCTCCATGTACCGCTGGATCCGGTTCCATGCAGAGCTTGGAGAAGACGGCTCACCTTCCCGATCGTTATTCTTCTCCCCAGTGTACCCAATAAGATATGCGGATGCTGAAGTATTGCCATCTACCGTAAATGGAATGATCGAAGCGTCAGCAACAATTAAGTCTTTTACTTTGCGAACATTGCCTGTGCCTCTTTGCGATTCGTTGAGAGGACCGCAAAATTTAACGTGTGATTCCGAAAGCGCTGCCCTACGTTGGGATTGTTGAAAACTCCTACTACTCCATCACTGCGGCAGGCCGTACATACTGTTCTCCGTTAATAGAGGAACCGCCGCCGGCAAGGCGGCCTGTAGTCCATTCAAAAGATGGATCATCAACACCTTCCTGCGGGTTACCTACCTTGCCTTATTGGGGAAAAAGCGCTCCTCTTTTCATTGACTGCTTTAGAATATTACTTTGCACTGTCCAATGTGCCTATTTTGCAATTCGTTCGGGAAAGTATGGCTGAAAGATGCAGGAGTATGACGAATAATGGAGAATTAGATCACATGAGTTAGATGATGCCAATATATAGTAAATAATTTATGGCATTAATTATCTCAATGAGAGGGTATAGGAGAAAGGAAAATGCGCGAGAAAATAGACGATGTGAACACCACTGGCGGTATTATCGAAAGCTTTCATACCATTAATAATCTCAGATTGTATAGTAAATCTTCACGGAAGGGCAAACCTAACGTCATCTTCATCGCCGGATTAGGCGATAGCTCCGAGACATGGAACGAGGTCCAGCACCGGATGGCGCAGGTAACGTCTACCTTGTCTTATGACAGGGCAGGCGTTGGCAGGAGCGAAGCGGCGCCCGTGCCGCGGACTTGCCTGGATCTGGCCGAGGAACTGTCCGCGTTGCTGGCGGCGATTGATATGGAACCGCCCTATCTGCTGGTGGGTCATTCTTTTGGGGGCTTGGTCGCCCGATTGTATGCCAGCCTATATCCGCAGACCGTCTGTGGCATCGTCTTGGTGGATGCCGCGCCCGAATTTAAGGAGCTAGCCTATGAAAAGGTGCTGCCCAAGCATCTGATAGCCGGAAACCGGGAATATTACGAGAATCCAATGGTGAACCGGGAGAAGATCGATAAGGTCGAGAGTTACCGCCAGGTCGCCGAGCATGCCCGGACAAGCAGCATTCCTCTCGCCATTATTACAAGGGGCTTGCCTGACAGCGGGGAGGACTGGCCAGCTCGAGCCATATTGGCCGTGGAGCAGAAGCTGCAAGCCGAATTCATGCGATGGTCCACATCAAGCAAGCAGCGAATAGCCTGCCGCAGCGGGCATGATATTCATCATGACGAACCGGATATTGTCATTGAAGAGATATTGATTATGCTGAAGGGGATGGGGAATTGAGCGAGCAAAGGATGACATTCATGAGGATCCTGCAACGGATTCAGAAGGAGGATTACCGGCTTCGCGAAGGCGAGCGGCTCCAAGATGTTGCTGCTCTCATGCTGCAATACATCGGCGATCCGGATCCGGAATTACGGGATGACCTCATCTATTCGACATTTTATCACTGGATAATCAAGAAGAAGTCGTTCACGGAAGCGGAGCTGCGCAGCCTATTGACCGTGCTTACGGATGATCGGCATTTATTCTATCATATCGGCAGCGAGGGCGACTCAACTGTATTTACGCGGTCATTCTCAGTCTTGCCGATCGCGCTGATTGTGCGGCGCCACAAGCAGGAGCCATTTCTGGATCTTGCGGAATTCCAGCATGTGATGCATTCATTAATTCGCTATGTGCAGGAGGAGAAGGATCTGCGCGGCTATGTGAATGAAGGAGGCTGGGCTCATAGCGCCGCCCACGCGGCGGATGCTTTGACGGAATTGGTGCAGTGTCCGGAATGTGATGCAGAGGGACGGCTGAAGGTTCTTGCCGCCGTTCAAGGAATGCTGCATAACGGGAGCCATATTTTTAACGAGGAGGAGGATGAGCGGATTGCCTGCATCGTGGATACGATCATAGACCAGGAGCTGCTTCCTCCGCAGGAGATCGAACGCTGGATAACCGGTCTGGCCGAATGCGGCAGTTGGTCGAGAGCCCGCAGTAACAGATTCGCCCAAGTGAACAGCAAAAACTTGGTGCGCTGCCTTTATTTCAGAAGAAAGCGGGAATGCAGGAATGGTCTTGCACCTGTGCTGGTTGCCGCCGAAGCGCAATTGAACTGGTTTGCCGCCACCGCCCGATAAGGGCGGTGTTTTTTTTGATCGCGGAGCACTGATCATGTATCGCGCTCACGTATAACGCTCACGAATCCATACTGAAAATTACCATGGCTGAATATGACTTTCGGAAGGATGATTACCGCCCGGCCTCGATAAAATAAATGTATCTTCAGTAAAGGGGAACCGTTCATGTGGATAAAATCGTTAGTCTTATCCATCTGGAATGTCATTGATCCGATCTATTATGCGTGCACCCGGCTGAAATGCATTGTGCAGCAAGACGGGAAGCGGAGCGCATTTCGAGTCAGGCTTACGTCCTTCCGCGGCAAAAGGGTGCTTCTCTCCGATGGAACCCTGATCACAAGAGGCGATACCTTGTTAAAGATTCATTTGCATAATGTCCTTCTGTTGAACAACATGCTGTTGATCAAGGGCGAGCTTCGAAAGGGAAAATTTTTGTACCGTATCATTGAAAAATCGCTGCCTGACCTTGCCCACTATGTGCGGAATCATCCCAAAAAAGAGGAGATTAAAGGAATTATCGGGATAACGATGTTAAACCGGGGAGCAAGCGGATTAGGATTTGAGACGATACCGATCAACAGCGCCGTCTATAAAGGGCTCAAATATGTAACCATGACGCCGATCTACTTCTTTTCCGCGAGCGATCCCGTCAAACATATCAAAAAACAAACGCCTGCTTATTTATTCATGTCAAAACATGCATTGCTGGAAAGATACGGGGCACCCAAAACGTAGTCTTGCTTCGTCATGGAAAAAGACTCTGATGGCTACATGGCCGCCAGAGTCTGTTCTTGTTGTATTCGCGATGCGGATGATGCCAGCGGCAAGCGATGGATCGTGATTTCAGGCCGGCTGCCAACGCGAATATTGACTCCGGTCTGACCCAAGCCCTCACTGATATAGAATGGCTTCCCGTCATGGACATGCAGCCCTTTAATCATATTCATGCCGACAAGCTCGCCCATAGCCGCCAAATGATACGGCTTCGGCCAATGAATTTGTCCTCCATGAAAATGACCGGACAGCAAATAATCAAATGAATATCGTCTCATCTTCAGCACAATATTCGGATCATGCGTAAGCACAAGGCGGTATCCATTCCCGATTCCATGGAAGGAAGCCGCGAGATCGCTCCGTTCCGTGCTGGCATCATCAATCCCGATAATATTCAGCCGCGTTCCGTTAATGTCAATGACGTCATTCTCGTTCCGCAGCGTTGTACAACCGTTCTGCTCTAAGGTTTGCTGTAAAGAAGCAAAGTTTGCCCCCTTCAGCACATAATCATGATTCCCGAACACCGCGTACATGCCGTATTTCGGTCTCAGGCGGTTCAGCACTTTCAGATAGGGAACCAGCTTCGGTATGGAGCGCGGCCGATCGAGAAAATCGCCGGTAAGCGCGATGAGATCAATCTGTTCATCTGTGAGCCTGTCGAATAGTTGATTCGCCGTAATCGAAATGTTCTCCAGATGCATGTCCGATAAATGAAGCACATGAATGTCCTGTCCGGACCGATTCTGTGCGCCGCTCGCCAAGCTGATCTTATTCATATTTACTTGCTGCGTATTCAGATAAGCTTTATATAAAAGGCATGCCAGCATAGCCAAGGTAATTGTGATAAACCCAAATAATAGCATAGCTTAAAACTCCTTTCTATATACCAGTATATAAAAATCGGCAGGTCCATGTCTGCGGTAATTCATGGAGCGGGGCTGTACTCCGAGTTCGAATCAGGGCTTCATGTATGACGGCAGGTGATTTCGCGCAAATTATACATTCAAGAGGAAGCTTGGTATGCGGAGGATTCACATGGCCACAAAAGTTCTGTTACTGCCGTTTTTGCAAATCAAAATGGGACATCACCAAGCGGCCGATGCGCTGGTGGAGCATTTGACAGCGATCGATCCGTCCATCGAATGCGAAATCATTGATATTTTAGACTACAGCTACGGCAGCCGTGTGGAAGGTTTGGTTTCTTCCGTTTATTTGAAATGGATTCACTTCCTTCCGGTCACTTACAGCTGGATGTACCGCAAAAACTGCGGCGGCCAGCTCCACAACAAGAGGCGCTATCGGCTGTATGAGATGATTTTTTTGAAAGCGATGCAAAAATTGATACGGGAAAAGCAGCCGGATTGCATCCTGTGCACTCATGCTCTGCCGTCTTACTTGCTTGACCGATTGAAATGCAACGGACTGCTTGCCATTCCGGTCATCAATGTGTATACCGATTTTTTTGTCAATGATGTGTGGGGGAGGGACGGCATCGATTATCATTTCGTTCCGGATGCGCATGTCAAGGCTTGGTTGACGAGCCGTTCCGTTCAAGCCGAGCATATTTTCGTAACCGGCATACCGCTGCATCCCCAATTCACCGCCCCGCGTCCGCAACGGAAGCAAGCGAATTCCGACATCACGGTATTGATTACAGGGGGAAATCTCGGCACCGGGGTCATGAAATCGATGTGCCGCGCTATCGGGAAGACAGAGGGAGTGCGTTATATCGTATTGTGCGGGAAGAACAAAGCTCTCTATCGCCACCTGAAGAAGAAAAACTGCCCCAACATTGTTCCGATGCCCTATGTTGAATCGAGAGCGGAAATGAATGATTTATATAATCAAGCCGACGCGATACTGACCAAGCCGGGGGGAGTAACGATTAGCGAATGTCTGTATAAAAAAGTGCCGATTTTCGTCTACCATGCCTTGCCCGGACAGGAAGAAATCAATCTGCTGCGTCTGCTGCACCAACAATTGATCGTTCATGTGAAGGATTGGGAAGAAGAGACGATGGACATGCAAGTCAAGCTGTTATGGAATAACCCGATGATAGAGCGTCTGACGGCACAAATGAATGACTACGGCCGGCAAATCTCGGATTTGAGAACAACGCTTCGTCATGTGCTCAAGCTGCCGTAGTATGAACAGGAGTTGGAATGCAAGAGTTGATGCGGCGTCCCCAAAGAGTTGGTGTTGGTGAATTGTCATGATCATTTATATAATAGATTCGTAAATAATGTTGAACCGAGAAGTGGAGCATGAGCAAAATATTAGTGATTGAAGATGATTTTGATATTCAGGAATTGATAACAGAGTTTATGAACGCTCAAAATTACAAGATCGATGTGGCGAACGATGGGGTGGAAGGAGTTCGATTATTCCAGAATAACGAGTATGATCTCGTTCTGCTGGAAGCCGCATTAAGAAGAGGGAACGCAACCGCTGCGGGGATTCTCCGGTGCAACGAAGTTACGCTGAATAAGGTCGGGTTTACGGTAAGATGAGCGAATCCCTCAGCTGAAGAGGATGCTTGAGGAAGCGGGGAAAACTAGCCTTGCGGATGCGAAAATTTTAAGAATCGCCATGGAAGAAGTACAAGCATTCATGAGCGGACAGAAGCCGGCGGAAGAAGTGAGCAAGCTGATTCAGAACAGAGTACTGACCTATTTGAATGAATAAACTGCGGCATCGGGGAGCCGGTCATATATTGCAAAAAGCCGCATTGCACCACTTCCGTAGACACGCCTATCCGGTAAGCGAAATCTGCAAAACTGAACGATTTCTACACCTATTCGCTAAGCGAAATCCTGTGAAAGTACAGCAATTCGATATGGACGACTTTACCAGAAAAGGAATCCTGCAAAACTGCAGGAATTTCACCCGTTTCGCTTCGACTTGAAGCAAAAGGACCTAAAATGATGTAGATTTGCAGCAATTCCCCGGGATGTGGACTCATTGAGCCGAAATTCCTGTAAAATAGCAGCAATTCACACCACACGTTCAAGCCCCAGGAGGCCCTTCGGGTTTTCCACCAGCCGCATTAATGCGGCTTTTTTGTGCTGCCGGCAGCGTTCCGGGAATCCGTTCACGCTGCCGGAGGCTATTTGACGGGAGAATTTGCCGTGATGACGCCAACATGCCGGGTAGATAATGGAGCTCTATCGGGAGTGAGCCTCCTGAAGTGCCGCCTCTTCCCTCTGCGGCTTCCGGAATAACTGCTGCAGGCTGTCCCAATTAACAAGCACGGTACCTGCAATGACGGTGACGGCACCGATTCCTGTAAGCCAGGTAACCGACTCTCCATATAGCAGGACACCGATGACAATGGCGACCAACGGGGATACATACAGCCAGGTAGAGGCGAAGACAGGACCCGTCTTGGCTACCAGCCAGTAGAACAGGCTGTGCCCGATCATCGAACCGATAATGATCAGGTAGAGCAGGGAGCCGAGCGCTTGCGCGGACAGCAGGCTCTGGAAGTGCCACGGCTCTGTGCAAGCAGACAGCAACAGCAGCAGTAAGCCGCCATAGATCATCTGCGCAGCGTTAAGCGCGATTGGCGACACCTCCGGGAAACGCTGCGTAACGCGCTTGGAGTACACCGCGCCCCATGAATAGAACACTTCGCCAGCAATAATGACAATGCTGCCAATGAGCAGCCCGAGACTGGCGGATAACGTCATGCTTGGCCAGATGATAAGGAAGATTCCGAATAATCCGACAAGGCAGCCAAGCAGAGAACGGCCGGCCGGCTTTTGGCGCAGCATGATCATTTGCAGCACCAGAATCATCATCGGCCCTGTGGCCGATAAGACGGCAGCGACACCGGAATCGACATATTGCTCGCCCCAATACAAGGCGGCAAAGGTGCCGAAAGTGAGCCCGATACCGGTAAGCAGCATATCTTTATGCAGCAGGAGCGAAAGCCTGGCTTTTTTCCTCCACACCATCCAGCCGAATAACAGCACCCCCGCGATGAAGAATCGGATTCCTGCCGATAAAAACGGCGGGGCAGAGACATCGACACCGATTTTGATGGCGAGAAAAGTCGTGCCAAAGATAAGACAGACAAGTAAGTAATTCAAGATGATCATGAGTGCTCCTCCTTTTCCCATCATCATATACGGACAGGAATAGAACAGATGCATGCCAATAGAACAGACGGAAGCGGATTGGGGTACAATACTATTGAGAAGTCTTGTCTGTACAGACTTTCGAACAACCTCGACAGGGGGCCGGCTGCATGCTTTTTAGACAAGTGTACGATCACATCATAACGCGAATGGAACGGGGGGAATGGAACGCACATGACAAGCTTCCTTCGATTCGCTGCCTTGCCCTTGAATTGAGGGTGAACCGGCTGACGGTACTCAAAGCCTACCAACTGCTTAAGCAGAACGGAAAAGCATATGTAAAGGAGAAATCGGGGTATTATGTCTGCCCCGAAGCCGGAAGCCAGGTTGCTGACGGGCATGATGAGCCACTGACGGCCGTTTCCTCCGCGATGCAGTTGAACAGCAAGCTGTCCGACATTCATAAGATAACGGCTTCCTATCAATTTTCCCAAGCGGTAATCGATCCGAATTTACTGCCGAATCTGTTTCTATCCGAGTATGTGAAGAAGGTATTTGACATCTACCCGAAACTAATGGGGACCTATTCCACCCCACAGGGTGATGAAGAGCTGCGTGAATTCCTTTGTCAGTATCTCAAGCGCCATTTCCGGATTCATCTGCAACCAAGCGAGGTGTTGATCACGACAGGCTCGCAGCAAGCGATCGATCTGGTTGGCAGAATCTTCATCCGCCCTCTGGATGCGATCTTGGTGGAGCAGCCGACATACAGCGCGGCCCTTGATATATTCCGGGCACAGGGAGCCAGATTGATTCCCGTAGCGATTTCTCCGGAAGGCTATGATCTGGACGCGGTCGAAATGCTGATGAAGCAGCAACGGCCTCGATTCTTCTACATGAACCCGACTTTCCATAATCCAACGGGCTACACATTGCCAACCAATCAACGCAAGCAACTGGTGGAACTGGCCGAACGGTATCGTTGCGTGCTCATCGAAGACGACGCGTTTTACGATATCTATTTTGATGAACGTCCGCCGCAGCCCTTATTCACGTATGATACCGAAGGATGGGTCGTATATCTCCGCAGCTTCAGCAAATATGTGGCGCCAGGCTTGCGGATATGCGCCGTATTTGGACGCAAGCCGGTCATTGACCCTCTAATTGCGGCCAAGGCGCTGGCTGATAACGGAACGCCGTTAGTGACGCAGAAAATATTTTTGCATTATTTTCAGTCGGAACGGATGCAGCAGCATCTGGAAAAATTGCGCATTGCTCTGCAGATTAGAAGAGACATTATGGAGGGAGAACTGGCCGCGGCGCCTATCGATTGGCGATGGACCAGTCCCAAAGGGGGGCTTAATATATGGCTTCAGCTTCCAGATACCGTTCCGGCGGCCGCGTTATTTCACGAGAGCTTACGGCAGTCCATTTCCTTCGTTCCCGGTCACATCTGCGATCCGCTACATGACATGCAATCGTGGATTCGGCTATGTTATTCCTTGGTGAATGAAGAGCAATTGCATGTTGGCGTTCAACGGCTGGCGGATATTGCGCAGCGCATCCAGAAGCGGTGACCGGCTAATCCATTCTTCTGTGAACAGATTGTCAGTTATCTGGAATCTTGTTATAATGCTTGATATGCTTTAACCCCCTATAAGATAAAAGGTGAACTGTTATGCTCTTATTTTCCAGATTGTGCAAATGCAAACCCCCGATCCCGTAATTTCTTTGCCGCGAATCGAGATTTTCGAATTTATAGGGGGATATTCGCAGTGCAAAGAAAAATCTCAACGCCATCATTATGGTTGCTCATTTGTTTAGTCGGTTTTCCGCAAATTAGCGAAACGATATATACGCCGTCCTTGCCGGATATCGCTAATCATCTGCAGGCAAGCGGCAACATGATTCAACTGACGCTTAGCATTTACTTCTTTGGTTTCGCCTGCGGCGTATTTTGCTGGGGAAGGCTCTCGGATTCCATCGGGCGGCGACCCGCATTGCTGTGGGGAATCTTCGTCTATGGAGCCGGAAGCTTGGGCTGTTATCTGTCTCCTTCTGCTGAATGGTTATTGGTAAGCCGCTTCATCCAGGCCTTTGGCGCCAGTACCGGTTCCGTCGTGACTCAGACCATTTTGCGGGAGAGTATCGATGGAGCCAAGCGTCATGCCGTGTTTGCTCAAATTTCCGCAGTGCTGGCCTTCACGCCTGCAATCGGGCCCTTGATTGGCGGATGGGTGGATCAAGCGCTTGGTTTCCGGGCGGTGTTCGCCACACTGGTTGTGATGAGCATTGCTATCTTTATGTACACGCTGGCGGCTCTGCCTGAGACACGAGTGTCCGCCGCGGCGAAGGTGAGCACATTGGCGGTAGCCAAGCGCCTCGCGTCGGACGGAAGGATATGGGCCTTTGGTTTTCTTATCGGTGCCACCAATGGGATATTGTTCAGCTACTATGCCGAAGCGCCATTCATTTTAATTGACTTTTTTCGGATGACCCCGGGGATGTTCGGCTTTTTCGGTATTTTGGTCGCGATGTCTTCCATATTCGGGGCGATGTTGTCGAAAAAACTGGTCGCCAGCTTTCCGGCAGAACGAATTATCCTGATGGGTTGTACCGTGACGGCTGTCGGAGCTATATGCCTTACGGGACTGGCTCTATATGGAATAAGCCCGTCCGCTATTTTTTTGGTTCTTATGGCCGCCTGCATTTTTATCCTTTTGCTAGGGATAGGCATGGCGATTCCGAACTGCCTGAGCCTGGCGCTCGTCCGATATGGCGATGTGCTTGGTACGGCAGGCGCGATATTCGGATTAGGTTACTATGTGGTGGTGAGCCTGATTACGAGCGGCATGAGTTACTTGCATAATGATTCCTTGGTCACGATGCCCGCGTATTTTCTCGTACTGGCTCTTATGATGATCCTTGTCAGCCGCAGGGTGGCGAGACCCAGAACGAAGTAACTTGGGGAGTTTGAATAAGTAACGAAGAAGGGGCTGTTTCATAAGCCGTTTTGTACCACCTGCAGGTTGGCCGGAAAATTCAAAAAAAGCTGAGTTAGGGTTTACATTTTTAAGGGGTGTCCCGAGTCATTTTCAATGACTTTGGGGGCAGCCCCTTTTCTTATGCCAGAACACGGGTCTGGGTGCCCCTTTTTTACATAAAAACACAATTAAGGCGGGGGAGGCAGCGGCGGGGCGAGTGGCCGAAGAGGGAGGAGGCAGCGAATCCTGCACAGATGCAGGAATTTCCACTAGTTCGGCCGCCATCTGATGCCAATCCTGTAAAAGTGCATCATTTTCGCTGATTTTTGCTTTCTATCCGCTGACATGGCTTCAATTCCTGCTGTTTTGCAGGAATTCCTGTGATGGAGGGATCGCCCCAAGGGAATGCTGTATTATTGCAGTTTTTCGGCAAGCCGCGCTGCAAGAAGCAGGGCGGGGCTGTCTCACTGCAGATATTCAGTTATTCAACGTAAGGTCAAGCTCACTAGCGCTTATTGTCGCTGGCGAGACAGCTTCTGAAGTTGAAACCGCTCAGCACCAGATGTATGATGCTACCAAATGAGCTTGCCGGAACGTTCAGGGGGCGGGCCAGCAAAAAGCGGAAGCATGGATAAGATGTCTGGAAGCCTAAAGGAGCTACGCCAAAGACGCATGGGCGCGGACAATAAGTGTTCAAAAAAGAAGGCCGGATGGCATCCATATTTGTGAGACCGTTACAGACGCAGGAGGATGGCAGAATGAGAGCCAAAAAGGAAGCAGGCCTTGTTACGGAAATACCGAACACGATTGCGCAGGCCGAATATGACCGGATATGGGTGAAGCGGGCACAGCTTGGGGATACCGAAGCCTTCAGTGAGCTTATCGAACAACATCGGAGCACGGCGCATAGATGGGCCGATCGGATGACCGGAGATCCTCATCCGGCGGATGACGTGGTGCAGGATGCGCTTATTTGCGCCTTTCTGCATCTAGGCTCGCTCGAAGATACGAGCCGGTTCCTTCCGTGGTTCTACCGAATCGTGATTAATCAAGCGAGTATGCGCTTGCGCCGCGGCGGCCCATACAGACAGGAGAGGCCATTCACATCCATAGGCGCCGCCATGGATGACGGCTCAACGGCAAGAGGGTATATATGGGCGGGGCTGGGGTCACGGCAAAATCAAAGAATCCGCGGATAGCGTGGGAATTTTTGCATCATTACCTGGTAGGGGTCATTCTTGGATGCCCCCGATTTCGCAATCGCAATCGGAACGCCGAGGTTTGACAGAACACCGGATTTGGTCCCGTTACCTAAAGGAGCTTGATCAAGTGCAGATCAGCGGCTTCTTCCTGAACAAGAATTGGAATGCTTCCCGGCGACTGATCAACGAGGATATTTACAAAGATGATTGTGGAAGTTGCCGGCGTGGCGCAAATGTTGCGTTCCTGGACGAGATATGCGTAATTCGATGAATCGGGCAATCGCAATCGAGATTGATTAAGCAGCATCCCGGCCTCTCGGTTGGAAAAGCGGGGATGCTGTCCTGTGCAACGTTAGGAATCAGGCTGGCCAGCCTGATTCGGCGTGCGAATCAGGAAAGCCAAGATGCTGATGATGGCCGTGAAGACGAAGAGCAGATTGAAGCCATTCTGAATGCCGAATGCTTCCGACACTTGTCCGATCAGGATGCCGACAACCGCTCCTCCCAGGCCGGATGCGACATAGATGACGCCCTGCAGAGAGCCGGCCTGCTTCGTCAGCTTGGAGGCAATCCCTTGCGCGGTCGGGAACAAGACGGACATGGCGAGCCCGAAGAGCATAATCAGGTAGCTGAAGCTCGTCATGAACATTCGCCCGAGTACGAGGGAAGCAAGCGCGAATAGCGAGAAGGCAACCAAGGTGCGCCGTTCGCCCAGCTTGTAGATGATGAACCCGCCGACGAAGCGTCCGATGGTGAACAAAAAGGCGAAGCTGGCAATAATATAACCCGCTGTCGAGGCCTTCTGATCTGCGGTCATTCCTGCGATATCCAGAGAGTTGAACAGAATAGGGAAGAAGTTCAAGAACCCGGCTTCCGCCGCGACATAGAACAGGATGAACAGGATGACGAACAGTATCTGGCGATCCTGGAACAGCTGCAAGACCGATGTCAGGCTGACTTTATCCTGATCTTGATCCGTGGTTGTCTTCGCCGGCTTGAAGGACAGCAGAGCGAACAGGATGAGGGCAATGAGAGCCGATACCCCGATATAGAAATATCGCCAGCTAATATTTTGCGCAAACATGACATTTAATAGAATCGGCGTAACGATCATACCGACACCGAACAAGGCATTGGCCAGATTGAAGATAACGCCGGCGCGTTCCTTGAAGTAGGTAGGGATAATGGTAGCGACCGACACGGTCATGGAACCGATGCCAAGCCCGACAATCAGATAGAAGCCGAGAAAGAAGGCGACGGTAAAGGAAGCGCTTGTTCCTATCAATCCGATCATCATTAACACAGTGCCGACGCTCATGACAGCTTTGATGCCTTTGCGGTCTGCGAATATGCCGGCGATGAGGCTGGCCAGCAGAAAGCCGATTTGGAAGATTGACACCATGATGCCAACCTGGCTAATATCGAGTTGAATATCATGCTGGACCCGTTCCAATATTATGCCTTTCGTATTTTGAATGCCGCCCAAAACAAACATCGTCGCAAAAATGAGGAAAAAGATGATAGAACGCTGCATTTTTTGCATGATTAGTTCGTTCCCTTCTCTCGATGACTTTGAATCGCTTCGAATAGCTCGCCGGCAGCCCAGCCATAGCAATAATAGAGCAAATCGTCGGCAGCGCTGTTCTCTCCGGCCTTGACGGCCTCGATCAGGTTGTCCGGCGTTATATTCCACATCTGTATGCCGCTGAAGATTCGTGTCCCCGGTGCCGACTGAGCCCGGACGATATTATTCTGATCGGCCACGAATTGAATCGGGAAGCCTTCGGTCTTGAACGTCTCATACGACAAATCATAGGGCAGATGGAAAAAGCGCTTGAATGCCCGGAATGCGGCTTCCTGCTCCTCGGACGCATGGGCCAAATAATGAATCAGCCCTTGCACGTCCGCGCCGCCGCCCAGCTTGTGATAAGGAAAATGCTTCAGGGCCGGGGAGAGCTTCGTCAGGCTGGCGTAATTCTGGCCAAGCATCCAGCTGTATGCGGGCGGCCACAGATCGAGCCAGATCGTGAAGTCTTCATTCACTTGTCTGACCCGGGCGATCAACCGTTCCACGAAGCTGGATACGCTTTCTTGACGGAATGCAATCCAGGCTTGAATCCGTTCGTTCTGTTCGGCGAATTCCACGGCCTCATCGAACTGCTTATTCTGCAGCAGCCGGGCCCACTTGCGCAATGCCTCCTGAATCGCGCCGGCATCGAGGCTTTGCCGCTTCATTTTCTCCTGACAATGCGGGCAGAAGCAGGTCAAGAGCCCTCTCGGATTGACTTCCTCTCCCGCCCAATCCGGATAGCGGATGCGGTCAATCATATAGGAAGTGAAGCCGTAGCGCTTGTACAGGTCGACAAATGCTTTCTCCCAGAAGTCAATCACATCGGGAGCATTCGGGCATAGCCAATGGGAAATGGCCCGGCCGTCCATGTCAGTGACGAGATTATTCTTCAGCAGTGCGCCTTCGAAATGGCCGTTCAATATATTGAGCCATGGAATGACTTCGAACTCCTCGTCCTGCAGCGCTTCTTTGATGATGAGCAGCGGATCACTTTCTTCCGACAAAGTCGGTTCCCGGCGCTGATCCAGCCCGGATTCGAGATACGAAGGCAGAATGGCATGCATCGTGCCTGTGCCGTAGACGACGTCATGCACGGGATTGCGAGGCAAGATCCCGACCGGATACGGATTGCGCTCGTAGATCGTATTCACTTCAGGGAAGATGTACTTCACGTCTTTCAATTGGCGAATGTAGGGAATGATCTGCGGCATACCTTCATCCAAAATATCATGCGGGTGTAATTGAATGCCTGACATGATGCTCCACGCTCCTTCGATTAGTAAAGTTGTTTGTCTTGCATAAATTGTAAAGCGGGAAATGCCTGGTTCAAGCCTAATATCGCAATGCCCTGCAGCGCCGAATGGTGCTGCATGCCGGATATTTCAATCGAGACGCCCGTCACATCAGTCGTATGGAGCCGTATTTTGCGATGGAGCCGTTCCAACCGCAGCGATGGGGTCACGCCTCCCATCAGCAAGATTTTCTCGGGATTGAGCAGCGCAATGATATTGAGAATGCCAATCGCCAATTGGTCCTCGAATTGGTCTACCAGATAACTGGCTTGCAAGTCGCCCTGTTCCGCGAGCCGGAACACATCTTTGGCGGTTACCGGACGATGAAATAAAGCGGTTGCGGCCTCTTCCAGCCCGGAGCCGGAGCAGAGCTTCTCGAAATGGCCTTTCGCAGAAGGCGAGTAGAGCTGCGGCTGCCGGAACAGCATGTAGCCGATTTCGCCCGCCGCGTTTTTGGCCCCTCGAATCACTTTGCCGTCGATGAGCACTGCCGAGCCAAGTCCGGTGCCGATTCCGATCAGCACCGCCGAGTTCAGATGCCGGAGCGCCCCCGCGTACATCTCGCCGACAAGGGCCGAACGCACGTCATTCTCGATCGTAACGGGCACATGGAACCGCTCATGGAAAAATTGCGCTAACGGCACATTCGTCCACTCCGGCAGGTTGGGAGATCCTTCTAATACGATGCCCGCAATCGGATCGACGATACCCGGAGTCGCGATGCTGATAAAAGCGAGACGTTCGGCGGGCTGTCCCGACTGCGCGATGAATGCGCCAATGTCATCCGCCATTTGCGATAAAAATTCCCGGCTTGAGGCGAGGCGATAGGTAGACACTGTCTTTTCCATCATGCATTCGCCGGCCAGATTGTACAGTCCGAGATGGATGGTTGTCCCGCCCAAATCAACGGCGACGCCGAAGGCGGCGTTCTTGGAGAAATGAAGCCGCGTGCCGCGCTTGCTTGCGTCAGCCTCATCCTTCTCGTCAAATATAAGCTTCTCGTCGATAAGCGCCTTCACGATATCGGATACGGTCGCCTTCGTTATTCCGGAATGCTTCGCGATATCCGTACGGGAGAGGGGGCCTTTGTCCTTAATAATATTGAGGACCAATTCCTTGTTCAGCTTGCGGATCGTGCTTGGTAAATTCGCCTGCATGGTTCTTGATCACACTTCTTTCCCATCGTAGTCCCTTATTCATTAAGTTTATATTATAAACTTAATCCGCTTTTAAAAAGAAATATCGAACTTGTCTTCAGAAATGTAAGGGCTTTATCTTGTTTATAAGTTTATAATACATCCTTAAATAAGAAATCGTCAATCTCAAAAGGCTTGACTAAATGTTCCAGCTACCGGCAGGAAGTCATCAGGCTTGCTCTGCTTCTCCGAGAAATATTAACCTGAAGGCATGATCACGCGGCGGATGGCATTCCGCAGCAAGGCGGATGGTCCGCCTCGCATATAAAGTAGGTACGTCGGAGCGCGCCTGCTTTTTGTAAGTGTATAACAAGAGGCAGACACCATAGCGATAAGGTGTTGAGGAGGGAGCAAATCAGCCAGCTTACGGATATCATTGCGGAGCTTCATCGCTGCGGAGAAGAAATTCCAATAGATACGGATGCGGTGAAGGAAGACTTTCAGCTTCCATTTTGCACCCGCTGACATAGCTTGTCGAGCACATTTTGAATATCCTCTAGCGATAGGATAGGGCTAGTGATTTGAGCAGCGTGATTCGTACCGCAATGTACGAACTGAGATGTTCCTCTGCTTGAACGCCATGCCCGTGAACTTTATTAGCGGGCGTTGTGCTTGCATGGACCTATGAACGAACAGGTTCGGTCGTGCCTGGCATAGTCGTCCACAGCGTGTTCAATACGATTGCCGTGCTGCTAACTGTGCTGAGTTAAAGAAGCTCAATATTTCCAAAAACCGTACCCGAATAGAGCGCTTATAGAGATCGCCATCACGACGCCCGCAGCATGCACGGTACGAATCAGGCTCTGACTGTTGAAGAACCCTTTTCCAGAGATGTCCACTATCGTGTCATGCACCGGAAGATGCCCTAGCAGGGCGATCGGCATAAGAAGCGTAACGAGGCTAATCTGCCCGACCGCACTGCCCAGCATGGACCACCGGCTGCGCGTAACAATGCTGGAATCCTTCTGAGCGCTGCTGAAGCCATAAGACCAGCGATTCAACGAAATGCCGAGCCTGGAGGCACTGAACCCCACAATGACGCCTCCCAGCGGCTCCATAAATCATAAAGGCCATATGGGGATACATGCTTCTCAGCGTAAGCATCAATAAGATCATCAACAGAATTATGTACAAAAAAGCCCAAACATAATGCTTAGCGCTCATGTCATGATGATGTTCCTCGCGCTCATGCTACCGAATTGTCGTATAGAGCGGCGCCAAAACACCACTGCAGCATGCGCTCAATGACAACAGCAGGAGCGGGAGCCAGCCGCCTAGAGTGGTGGAGTAAGTGAATCACCGAAAAAGCTCCTTTATAACTTCTTCACAACTTGCAAATACGTTCTTCATAACTCTCCTTTATATTATAACCATAAGGAGGAGATACTAATGAAAAAAGTATGGCTAGGCATTACAACCGTGGTCTTGGTTATGGGAATTGGCACAGCCGGCGCATATGCTGCATCAGCCGATAACAATACCGGCGGCGACCGCAGCTTCTTTGAACAGATGCTGCCGCACGCGAAGCAAATGCATCCCGAGCTCTCGGATCAACAAATTGAGCAGATGTACAATAGCTGCCACAATGGCAATGGCACGGGACGGGGAATGATGAACAATTCTCAATGGCGCGGTAGTATGATGAATTTCAATTAATACTGTGCTATGATAGGCCTCGCGAATATCGCTAGGCCTATCTTTGTATATATGGTGAGGTTGATACGTATGGACCGTGCAAAAATTTTGATTGTGGATGATGAGGCGGATATCCTTCAGGTGATTAAAGCCTATCTGGAGAAAAATGAGTACCTGGTGTATGAGGCAGATACCGGGAAGGGGGCGCTCAGTCTATGCGAGCATCTGCAGCCTGACCTGATCATATTGGACTTGATGCTGCCTGACATGTCCGGTGAAGAAGTCTGCAGAACCATCCGTAAGACATCCAACGTTCCCATCCTGATGCTGACCGCCAAAAGCAGTGAGGATGATATGGTAAATGGAATTCTGATCGGCGCCGACGATTATATAATGAAGCCGTTCAGCCCCAGAGAGTTGGTCGTTCGCGTGATTAGTTTGTTACGAAGATCGCAGCTTCCTGTCGCCTCGCAGCCAGACAAGTCTCTTTCCTTCGGCAACAACCATCTGACCATTGATTCGCAACGGCATGAAGTGAAAGTCAGGGGAGAGCTTGTCTCACTCACACCCATTGAATTCAAATTGCTTGAGCTTCTGGCGAAGCATCCCAAGCGAGCGTTCAGCCGTTTGGAACTCGTCAATCTTATCCAAGGGGACACGTTTGAAGGATTTGAGCGTACGATCGATGTTCATATTAAGAACATCCGCCAGAAAATCGGGGATAACCCGAGAAAACCGAATTTTATTGCGACCGTTTTTGGGGTCGGTTATAAATTCCAGGTGAATCCGGATGAATAATGGACTGCGGAAAAGGCTGTTGTTGTCGCATATCGGGGTAGCGCTCACGTCTCTGCTGACGATTACGCTCCTTGTCTATTTGGTTATGACTTTTGCTTTCGGCCAGTATATGAAGAACCAGCAGCAAGCAGAAGCCGACATGTTAATTACAGATTTGGAGGCCTCCTACAACGTGGAAGCAGGCGGGTGGACGATGGGCTCCTTCATGCAGATTTCCCATCAAGCCATGCACCGCAATTATAAGATCAAAATCTACGATGCCACGAACCGATTGATCTGGGATACGAGCAGCATGGGAATGATGATGCATGCTTCTTCGGGAAGTATGGAAGCAGGGTACAGCGAGCACGATAATATCTTTTCCCGTGATATGATGAAAAACGGGCAAAAAATCGGCATGATCGAAATTCAAGGAATCGAGAGCGCTTTTGCCTCTCAAAATCAAGAGTTCCTGCGGTTGTTTAACTCTTTATTATGGGGTGCCCTCCTTTTCGTGATCGTTGGCGTCTCTTTCTTTAGCGTCTTTATGGCGAACAGTCTAAGCCGGCCTCTTATGCGAATCAAACAGATTGCCACCCGAATGAGAACAGGAGATTTGTCCTCCCGGGTTGCCCTGGCGAACCCGACAACCGAAATCGACGAGGTGGGCTTGGCGTTGAATCATCTGGCAGACGCCCTGGAGCAGCAGGATAAGCTGCGCAAAAATTTGACTGCGGATATCGCCCATGAGTTACGCACTCCGTTAGCCACGATTCAAAGCCATATCGAAGCTTTTCAGGATGGGGTGTGGCAGGCGACGCCTGATAAGCTGGAAGTGTGCCATGAGCAAGTGATCCGATTGGTGAAGCTCATCCATGATCTTGAAAAATTAACGGCTGCGGAGAATCCGATGCTGCAGCTGCAAAAAAATAAAGTGCGCCTGAATGAAGTGATCCAAGATTCCGTAAAAACGGTAACCGGCCAGTTCGATAATAAAAATATTTCAATGGATATAGAGCAAGACCATGATGTATTTTTGAGCGGCGATTATGGAAGGCTCGTTCAGGTTTTTGTGAATCTGCTCAATAACGCATACAAGTATACGAACGAGGGCAGTATCCGTCTCGTCATATCGGAAGAGCCGCCTTATGCGAAGGTCACCATCACGGATACCGGAACAGGCATCGATCCAGCAGAGCTGCCGTTTATATTTGAACGATTTTATCGGGGCGAGAAATCCCGGAATCGCAAGACGGGAGGAGCCGGGATTGGGCTGGCCATCGTAAAAGCAATCGTGGAAGCGCATGGAGGGAGTATTGAAGTCGCAAGCGCGGTTGGCCAAGGCAGCAAATTCACAATTCGTCTTCCCAAACAATAGTTAACGGCATAAAATAACACATTGGAGAGAGAATATAGCATGTTTGATCAAACTGTTCTGAAAGGAAGTTTTAACCAACATGCTCCCGAAGAAAATGCTGCTGCTCCCCCTCGTTTTTCTCACTTTGCTGCTCCTGTCCGGCTACCGCGCTGAAGCTGGCCACTTGCCTGAAGCTGAGAACCCATCGCTCGTTGAGGCACTCCGGAACGGCGGCTATATCCTGTATATGCGGCATGGCGAAGCGACGATCGGCCTAGATTTACCGCATGTGATCTTTGACGACTGCGGAACGCAAAGAAATCTGAGCGGGCTTGGCAAAAGGCAGGCTCAGGCGATCGGCCAGATCATGAACAAATTAAACATACCGATTCAATATCCCGTATGGGCGAGTCCTTATTGCCGCACTCGGGACACGGCCCGGATTGCATTCGGCAACCAGAACGTTAAAGTGGTCCCCCTTCTCGCTGACATTGTAAAAGTGAGCAATCAAAGCGTGCCGGCCGAAGAAAAGCAAAACATTGTTGCAAACTTTACAAGAATGCTGGAAACCGCCCCTGCTCGCGGTTTGAATCAAATCATCATCGGACACAGTTTGCCTGCCGGAACGGCGATTGGCGAGATTCCGTATATGGGTACCGCCGTAATCAAACCCAAAGGGCAGGGGAATGGTTATGAAGTTATACGAATAATCAGCTTGGAACAGTTCATGAAAGCCGCCTACAGATAGTTTATCTGCAGGCGGCCTCTTTCGTTGTCTCCTTCACGGCTTACTTGAAGCGGCCATACGCTTGGGCATAACGCCGAATCCGGCGATAGGCGGAAGGATTAAATGTCCGATAAACATATATGGCTGGGGTTGTGTTCACTTCCAGGATCCAGGGCCGCATGTTTTTATCGAGTGCGATATCGAGTCCAAGCTGTTTTATACCCTTATATTTTTTACTTAATCGCTTGCCTGCCGATAATCCCATTTGGTTCAATTTGCGGCGCAGCTTGCGGATGGCGGCCTTATTCTTATGAGGACGGAGCAGGGTAGACAGCGATTCCATAGCCCCGCCATTGCTGACATTCGTAACAATCTTATTGGCGGCTGCCTTGCGCCCGAGGATGGACATGGCTTCCCATTTATTGTTCGGATTTTTTTGAACCAATACCCGGAGATCGAATTTTCTCCCGCGGTGGCTCATCATGTGAATGCCCTTCTGCACCAAATACTTCCGCTTCCCAATTCTGGACTTGATGCTGGAGTGCAATTGTTTCACGGAAGGGAACACTTTGGTTGAAACTCCTTCTCTCAGCTCATACTCTCCTTTGGAGCGCCTTTTCGCGCGCATGACTCCTTTCCCGTGAGTACCTTTGTCCGGCTTCACATACACCATGTTGTAGCGGTTGAGCATATCCGTTAAGCTGCTGGAATTGTATACGGCGGTCTTGGGGATGTAACGCTTCAACGAAGAGTTTTGCAGCACGCGCGTCTTTTTCCATTTGCTAAATACATGTTGAGCAGGCAAACAAGCATCACCCTTTTCCAATAAATTGATTGTATCTGGTTGAGAGTTCTACAGGGACTAGGATTCGATTATGTGCTATCAATGTATGACGGTGTGCCCGATTCGGAGTGGACAACAACCTATTGGGACGGAAATGGCGGCGGAACGGCACCAAGTTGATTTTTAGAAGATGTTAGAGCAGCGGGCGATTACATTGAAGCAACACTATCCGGAAGATATTCTCTATTATATCCGTCCTATGGAGGGGCAGGATTATATATCAGCAGCGACCGCACACAAGAGGATGATGCTAATCGATAAAATCTGTCCCGGCTTTACGGATGAGAAGAAATTCCGTTATGCACCAATGCGAATATTTTGGTAGCCGATGCGTCCTATGATGTTTCCATATTCGAGGTGGCCAGCTTCTCATCAACCCAAAAAAGAATTGCGGTGCGGAAACCCGTTGGCGGTCTGATCGCAGCTACCAATCATTATGTGAGCCATGAAATGAAAGAATTCGATGAACATCATTTCTGGAATTCCGAAATACGTTATTCATCCGTCTGGAATTCCTTATTGCGGGAAGCGCCCTATATGAATGATGAAAAGGTAAAGAACTTGCTGTCCACTCCGTATCCGTATGGTCCATGCTGTCACTTTTATGCAAGCGGGATGGGGACGTTAAGAAGTATGGTCTTTAATATTACGGAAAAGAAGCTGCAGGTTAGCTTTGGTCCGCCGGATATGAATCCATGGCACTCCATTGATTTTGATGCTCCAGTCGGGCTTGATGAAATTGTATGCCGATACGATAATGTAAATATCAGCAATCCGGAACAATTTTGGAGAGAGCTGTGAATCTAAAATGACAGTGAAGTCGTGATATACCGCATGATCGGCAGTACCAAAAAGCTGGCTCAGGCGGCAAAAAAGGAGCCATCCCCCGTAAAAGGAACAGCTTAAGCGCTTAGTGGAACTGACAGGCGAGGCGTAACCCGCCTCAATTGCCGTGTGCTCCCAAAACGGAATGAAGAGAAGAGGGGATTATGCGAATGATTAAGCGATGCGAATGGGTAAAGGGATTGTTCGCAGAAAGATGTTTGGCGGGATTGCGTGATAACGCAGTTCCGCTTTTTTGTTTTCCTTTGCACCTTCTTTCCTGGAACAGGGATATTTGAACAAATATAGGGGGATTCTACAGTGTAGCTATCATACGTGATAAGGAGGCAGGGCTGTGGGCTTGCTGCATAAGATTTTCAACAATAATCAGCGAAAGAGCAAACCAAGGTCAAAAAAGTCTGTATTAGCTCCCCAACCGGTATTCCCGAACGTTCAGGAGAACATTCATTATTTAAGAGAAGCCCTGTTTCATACGGACGATCTCGTGCGCCAAAAGGTTTCCGTCCCAGGACACACGAGCGAGTTTCTCTTTCTGCACACGATGTGCGACCAGAACAAAATCCGCGAGGAAATCATAAAACCCATTTCTCAAAATAAAGACGAAGATCTAGAAGACATAATACTCGCGATGCGTGCCAATAAACATGATGATCTTGAGAAAGTGATTGATTTACTGGTGAAAGGAAATGCCGTGCTTTTTATCGAGGGGAAGAGAGAATGCTTTGTCATCGAGGTGAAAGCGGAGCATAATCGAAACGTCACCGAACCGAACAATGAGAAAATCGTGGAGGGTTCCCATGAAGGTTTCGTGGAGAATATCAGCATCAATCTCCAACTCGTTCGGAAACATATCGAAAATCGAAATTTGGTAGTGAGGCGCTATAGACTCGGGAATGACACCAAAATCGAGGCGGTCATCGTTTATTTGCAAAATCTGGCCAATCCCGGCCTCGTTGAAGAAGTCGATCGGAGAATCCAAAATATCGATGCCGATAATATCACCGCTTCCGAATTTATCGAAGAATATATTGAAGATGCCCCTTTTTCGCCGTTTCCGCAGCTGCTGCATACGGAGAGACCGGATCGGGTCATCGGGAATCTGCTGGAAGGCAGAGTCGCCCTCATGGCCGAAGGAAGCCCAACGGCTTTAATCCTGCCCGCGACCTTTTTTTCCTTTTATCAATCGCCGGACGATTATAGCTTTCGGTCTCTTCAAGGGTCGTTCATCCGCTTGATCCGGGTCTTCAGCTTTGTAATAGCCATCGCTCTTCCGGCTTATTATATTGCGGTGGTTTCCTTTCATTACGAAGTGATCCCCCAGGATTTGCTGCTGCCCATAAAAAGCAGTGTCGAGCACATTCCGTATCCGCCGATACTGGAGGCGCTGTTCATGGAGCTGACGATCGAATTGCTTCGCGAAGCCGGGATTCGCCTCCCCGGGCCGGTAGGACAGACGATTGGGATCGTTGGCGGCCTCGTCATCGGAGATGCCGTTGTCAAGGCAGGTCTCGTATCGAACGCAATGATCATTGTCGTCGCTTTAACGGCGATTGCTTCGTTCGTGGTGCCTTCCCATGAGATGAGCGCGTCGGTCCGCATGCTGCGCTTCCCTGTCATGATTGCCGCCTCCTTATTCGGATTTATGGGGATTGTCTTCAGCTTACTGATCATTCTCATCCATTTATGTAAACTGGAATCATTCGGGACGCCCTATTTTGCGCCAGTCGCACCGTTCCGATGGAAGGATTGGAAGGATACGATTATCCGGCTTCCGCAATGGATGTTGAATCAGAGATCGAATGATCCAGCCCCGCAAAAACTAGTTCAGGAGCGACCTTCACGAGAGGAGAAGCAGACCGATGAGTAGCGCCAAGGATCGAATTACGCCGGGGCAGCTTATATTTTTGATTACCCAGACTCAGATTGGAATCGGATTATTAAGTCTGGCAAGCAAGGTACATGGTGCGGCGAAAGGGGATGCATGGATATCCGTGCTTCTCGCTGGGATGCTTGCTCAGTTGTTTATTTTCATCATATGGTGCTTGGGCAGAAGGTTTCCATCGCTGACGCTGTATGATTATTTGCCTGTGCTGTTGGGCAAATATATCGGAAAATGTATTCAATTTTTATATACCGCTTATTTTATTTCTGTATCCAGCTATATCATTATACAGTTCAGCGACACGATGCGAGAATGGGTATTAATCGATACGCCCAAATGGATCGTCATGAGTATCATGTCAGGCGTATGCTTTTATTTGCTCCGGGAGAGCTTGCGAACGATTGCCCGTTTTTTTGTACTCGTCTTCTTCTGCAATTTTGCGGTGATTATCATTGCAGCATGTGCGTACACCCATGTTAACTTCCTGTATGCGCTGCCAGTGGGGCAGGAAGGCCTATTGAAAATAGCGAAGGGAGTGCATGAGGCCGTAAATTTTTTTGCGGGGTATGAAATCTTGTTGGTGTGCTATCCCTTCGTGGAAGGAGACAACACTGTCAAATTAAAGGCAGCGACCTTTGCGAATATTTTCACCACCTTGATGTATACGTTTGTGATATTTACCAGTCTTGTCGTATTTAGTCCTCCGGAATTGGAGCTGCTTCCTCATCCGTTGCTTTACATGGTTAAGGCGTTATCTTTCAGTATAGTCGAGCGGGCGGACCTCTATTTCCTCTCCTTGTGGGTGGTCGTGGCGACTACCTCATGCATAGGTTATATGTTTATGGCATCCAAAGGGGGAGCCAGTCTTTGTCAGGCGCAGCACCGGAAGGCGGCTCCGTACGTGGTGGTGCTTGCCTTTGTCATTTCCCTGTTCTTTCAATCTCCGCTCTTGATTAGAGAATATGGAAGAATTTTATCCAACGTAACTTATGTGTTTGTACTTGGGATACCATTCGTTCTGCTCATGATTTCCGTTGTGTTCAAGGTAAAGGAAGCAAGGAGGAGTGCGGGATGAGATGCAGAATGGCGATCATCTTATTCGAGGCTTGCGTTATCGCAACGCTGCTTGCGGGCTGCTGGGATCAGCAAATGCTGAAGGATGACAGAATTGCATATATTATCGGATTAGATTTGAATCCCGATGGGAAGCTTCAGTCGACCCTTTCAATACTTGATGTGAGCGGCTCGCAAACCGGTTCGGAGACGGGAATGAAGAAGCAGAGCGAGATCCATACGGAGACGGGAAACACAAGCAGACATACCCGGGACAGAATTGACAGGGAAGTGGCCGGCAGATTATCGCTCTCCAAGCTCCGCGTGATTCTAATCGGAGAGGACTTGGCGAGACAAGGCGTGTACCCGTTTCTCGATGTGCTTTACCGTGCTCCTAGAAGCGCGCTGAATGCGAAGATCGCTGTCGTTGAGGGGAAAGCTCATGACATGATCAATCTGAAACTTAGAGGCTCAAACTTGATTGGCGAGCATTATAACACTCTCATCCGAAGCGCGGAGCGCAGAACGGTTGTACCCGCGGTTAATCTTCAACTGATACGCCCTCCCATGTTGGATCTCGGCGATGATTTTGCCGTCCCATATATATCACATCATGGGCAGAATCCTTCGGTTTACGGGATAGCATTATTTGCCGACGATAAAATGGCAGGCAAGTTAAAATCAGAGGATTCATTGTTGTACCTTCTCATGGCCAACAAATTAGCCAAGACCGCTAACTTGACGCTTAAAGTCAACGAGGAAGGAAAACAAAGACCGGAACAATTTATAGGGATGGACATTCAAAGTGTTAAGCGGAAGTTGAAAGTGTATGTGCAAGGCAACCGAAATATTAAAGTGACGCTGGATTTGAAGATAAAAGTAACCGCCATAGAGTACCCGAAGGATCATTTAAATGATCGGCGAAGAGTAGAAAAGTTAGATAAGAAACTGTCGGAAGAGCTGACCAAAAGAGCGCGGGCCATTACGGAGAAAATGCTGCAGAACCATCATGACGGGTTCGGAATCGGCCGAAGAATCATGGCTTACTATCCCAATACATGGAGAAGATTGAACTGGAAGGAGGATTACGCGAAGGTGGAGCTGGTCCCTAACGTAAAAGTAGAAATTGTGAACCACGGAATCATGTACTGAATATATGCGCCCCGAGTATGTAACCTTCCGCCTGTCTCGTGCATCTATACAACGCGCTTATTGGTCGAAGTGAAAGGGGTTAACATTGTTGAGAAGCCGAAAAAGCAGCCGGTTCATATCGGCTGCTTTTTTAAGTTAATCTAATTTTTCTTCCTGCTTATAGAACGAAAACGCGATGCCTGCGCCAGCCTGGAAATTTAGCAGAGCGATGATTTCTTTGGTGCTTTGGCTCATTCCGCTTTGCACAAGGGGGGCATGGTCAGGCAGATTCTGATCGTTTCCCATGGCATCTGTCCCCACGGATTGTCGTGTCTCGCTTAGCAGCACTCTGCTGCCATCGGGTCTGACGATATATTGCCTAATATATGCGCCTTCGCGAGTCGTAACGAGCTTCCCTTTTTTGTCCTCTTGTTTTTCTTCTTCCTGTTTTGCCGCATCCTTCAGGACGGATTCAAATAATAAATCATTATTATTTTGAGTTTTCCGTTGGGTCGAAGACGGAAATCGATAGTTGGCATCAATACGCATCATAACTCCTCCTTTCCCGATGTCCCCCATCCATTGGAATTGGGGGGATGGTTCTATTATCGGAAGGAGGGCTTCGTTCCATTAGCCTTTTGGGGGGCTGTCTCTGCGTCGTATACTAAAATATATATTTTTCAAATAAACAATGGTACAATCTGCTATTATCTGTTATATTTTGAAGAGATCAGCATCGAAATGACTTCACTAACGGGAACGCTAATCATTAGCAAGCCGTTTTTATTTTTATCATTTGTCTACCTAGCTCCATTCTCCTAATGCTCATCGCGAGATTCGAACAGACCACTCCATAGAACGCACACATCCATCAATGCAACATCTCAAAACATGCCGGAACCGCTGTGTTACAGAGCCGTTCCGGGATCCGGCGGACTCATCTGCGCAGGTTCTAGAACGGAACCAGCGGAATAAAGACCTGGGTAAGGGGATGCAAGTATTTTTTTGAGCAAAGCTTCATAGTCATTTTTTATACACTAATCAATGGAGGTTGTTATGCTGCTTAATGTTCAGAACCTCACCAAAGTTTTTTCCGGTAAAAAAAGTACGAAGACCGTTGCCAATGATAACCTTAGCTTCAGTGTGCGGGAAGGCGAAATTTATGGGTTACTGGGACATAACGGAGCAGGGAAAACGACCTTGGTCAATCAGATTATCGGACTGATGAAGCCGACTAGCGGAGAGATTTCCTTACTAGGCAGATCTATCATTGAAGACCCATCCTTTGCCCGATCCATGTGCTCCGTTCAGCCGCAGTCTCAGCTGCCTCTTGGTTACTTGACGCCGGTACAGGCCGTATCCATCATGGGGAAAATGAGGTCCGGCGACAAGCAGGAAGTGAATAAGCGGATGAACATGCTTTTTGAAGCGCTTGATATCGGCGAATGGGTGAACAAAGAAGGCGTTCATCTGTCAGGCGGAGTTCGCCGGCTGGTCGCATTTTGCATGGCGGTGGTTGTGCCTGGCAAGCTCGTCATTCTTGATGAGCCGACGAACGATGTGGATCCGATTCGGCGCCGCTATCTGTGGGAGTTGATCCGCAAGTTAACGGTGGATGGAACATCTGTCATCTTGGTGACCCATAACGTGATTGAAGCCGAGAAAGCGGTGGACCGGGTAGCTATCTTGAATAAAGGCAAGTTTCTGGCTGAAGGCACCCCAGCCGAAGTCAAAAGCTCGGTCAGCAATCTGATCCGGGTTGAGGTGAGCCATGTGACGAGCGTTCAGCAAATGCAAGCTCCCGTGTGGGCCCTATCCACGCATTCACAAGCTTCACGCTCCGTTTTTTCGGTTAAGCCTGACTCCGTTCCGGATGTAATCGAGTGGGCCAGGAATAAGGTAGACGAAGGGGAAATCATGGACTATTCTTTATCGCCGACAACGCTCGAAGATGTATATGTTGAGCTGACAAGCAAGAGGGAGATCGGTGCATGAAGATAGCGAACGATTTCAAATATGTCTTTCAAATGCAGTTGTTTCGAAGCATCGGCCCGCTTATGTTTTTTACAATCATCCAAGTCTTCATGTCTCTGGGGATTGTAATCGGATTCAGGTATCTGTTTGATGATCTGGATAACCAAAGCCTGCTGTATCTTGCCACTGGAGCTCCTACATTCATTCTCGTCCTCACGGGTCTTGTTATTTTGCCGATGCAGATCGGCAACGCCAAAGTCGAAGGCTATGTTGAATTTACCCGCACCTGGCCCGTTAACCGTGCCGTGATCATCGGAGCGGACACGTCGATCTGGCTCGGAATAACGATACCGGGATTATGCATCGCAACCCTGTTCGCCCATTTAATGTTTAATCCCGGATACGACATCTCATGGATAGTCATTCCGGCTTTGCTGTTAATTGCGTTAACATCCATCGGCGTAGGCTATGGATTTTCGTATCTGTTTCCGCAGGATGTGACTTTTGCGGTGTCCCAATTTATTGCCTTCGGGGCCCTAATGTTTTCTCCTCTTAATTTTCCGATTGAGCGGCTGCCGGAATGGTTTCAAGCGGTACATTACGTGCTGCCGTTCTACTCCATGGCCGAGGTCATGCGCGCTTCATTGGCCGCGTCAACCTTCGAGGCTTCGATATGGAACTACATCACCTTATGTATTTGGTGCGTGGTAGGATACGGCGGCGCGATCTGGATTCTGAACCGGAAGTAACTACGATGAAGTGAGGAGTGGCCTGCATGAGCGTGATTGCCGTAGTGGGGGCCGGAGTGATGGGTGTGGATGTTCCACACTCTCCTTCCACGGCTATAAGGTGATTGTGAAGGATATAGATGCGACGTCTTTGCAGCAAATACCACGAAAAATCGAACGCAATATTCGAAATTATCGTATGATTTCTCCGGCCTTGCGCGAATGGGAAACGGACGGCATCCTCAGCCGGATTGCCGTAACGGATACATATGAGCATTTTGCAGAGGTTTCCTGGGTGATCGAAAACATAACCGAGGATTGGGAGGCCAAAAGCCGGCTATATCGGGAACTGGGCGAGGTGTGCAGCAAAGACACGTTCTACGGTGCCAATACAAGCTGTATTTCGCCAACCAAGCTTGCCTCCTTGCTGGACAAGCAGCAGATTCTCGTCGAGGATTCTCCCGGCTTCGTGTCCAACCGGTTGTCTCATTTATTCATGAATGAAGCGGCGTTCCTGGTCCAGGAGGGGGTGGCGAAGCCAAGGCAGATCGATCTGATGTTCAAGAAAGGTTATTCTCATAAAATGGGTCCACTGGAAACAGCGGATCTGATCAGGCTGGATACCGTCGTTCGTTCGCTGGATGTCTTGTATAAGGAATACGGCGACTCGAAGTTCAGATGCTGCACGTTGTTGAGGAAGATGGTCGATGCCGGCTTGCTTGGACGCAAAAGCAGCCAGGGATTTTATCATTATTAGAACGGATCCGGGCACGTTCGCTGGTCCTGGCGCACTAGCTTAACAAATCGTTCGGCGCACGGTTGCTCCATCTGTGGAAAGGCTGCCAATGGGGAACAGAATCAACCAGTTTGTTGCCGTAGCTGTCCTCCGGCGGCAGGTGCCGGCGATGGCGGTCTCCGTTATCATCAAGCCTTAGAAAAGGTAGCTAAAAAAGGTAGCTAAAGAACAACGCATTTTGTCACGCAGGAAAAAAGGTTCCTCTCGTTGGCATAAGCAACGGTTGAAGTTGGCGAAGTGCACGAAAGGATTGCCAACCAACGAAAAGACTTTCTACATAAGAACCCGCACCAATTGGCGAACCGGTATGATTGCGTGGTTAGTTCACAATATACAGAAACAGAGGAGTGACGGGCATGGCGGGATTGGCAGATCTAGTAGAGATATTGAACAAGGATGCGGGGTTCGCGAAGCTGCTGCAGGGAGCGGCGGAAGATAACAGCTTGCTCTCGCTTGGCTTCGATTCGCTGGATGTGATGATGGTGACGCATCTCCTTGGCGTTGAGTATGACACGGAGCTGGAGCTTACCAAAAATTCGACGCTGGCCGAGATCTTGGAGCAAATTAACCAGCATAAGCACGAATGTGAAGGAAGATCGGTATGAGCATGATCGATCTGTTCTGCATTCCCTATGCCGGCGGCTCCGCGCATGCCATCTATGGCAAATGGGTTGAAAAACTTGACCCGGGAATCAAGCTGCATCCTTTGGAATTGGCAGGGCATGGCCGAAGAATGGGGGAGCCCTTTCACGCGAATGTCGCGGAAGCGGTCCAGGACTTGTTGAACAAGATGCGTCCTTCAATTGTACAGCGTCCGTATGCCGTATATGGTCATAGCATGGGAACGGGCTTAGCCTATGAGCTCACAGTCGCTGCCCGGGCATCCGGACTGCCGCAGCCGGCGGCGCTCTTTTTATCCGGCCGCATACCGCCCCATCTGAAGTATAACGAAGAGCCTATGCACAAGCTGTCTGATACGGAGTTTTTGGAGAAAATCCGCAAGATAGGCGGAACGCCGGCACAGTTCTTCGAATCCAAGGAGCTGCTGAAGCTTTTCCTGCCGATTCTGAGGCATGATTACCGGATGATCGAGCAATATCGGCCGAACGGAAAGCCGCAGCCGATCGATGGGGATATTGTCTTTTTTCTAAGCGATGAGGATCAACATGTCAATTTGCCCGATATTTTGGAGTGGGAGCAATACAGCAAGCGGTCATTTGAATATCATCCATTTCAGGGCGGGCATTTCTTCATCCATGAAGCATGGGATCAAATCTGTATGCTGATTAACCGCAAGCTGCTGGGAACATGGCAGCGCGAACTTTCGAAAGGGTGATGTGCGTGAACGAAGTATTTGATGTGCTGGGTGATGTATACAATAAATATTGGCGCCAGTTCACGTTGTTCCAATATCCTAATATAGAGGAACTGGCTCTCTCCAAGCTCCCGGGGAACGCGAGAATTCTGGATGTCTGCTGAGGAACGGGAACCATCGCGGCCAAGCTGTGCGAGCAAGGGTTCACCGTAGAAGGGATTGATATTTCAAGCAAGGTGATTGAATATGCAAGGATTAACGCTCCCGAAGCGACGTTCACTGTCGGGGATGCCCGTTCCTTCCACTATGAGTCTCCCTTCGACGCGGCAATCACGACACTGGACAGCTTCAATTTGATGACGGATCCGAAGGATCTCAAAAATATTTTTATTCATGTTTATCAAGCTTTAAAGCCAGGGGGCATTTTCTATTTTGATATGAGAAATGAGGAAGGCTATCTTCGCTATTGGAATGGAAGCCAACTGTCTTTTCTTGAAGCGGAAGGGGTAGCCTCATTTCACTCGGTGTATGATGAGGGAAGCCGGCTCGGACTGATGAAGGTGGCTTACTTTACCCGAAATGCGGTAGAAGCATGGGATCGGAACGATTTTTATATTCCTCATAAATGCTATCAGGAGGAGGAGGTTGTCGCCCTGCTGGAAGAAGCGGGCTTCGGCCATGTCCAAACGGTTCGGAGGAGTGAAGGAGTGTACTCCGAAGTGTGCGGCAGATCGCATTATACGAGTATGAAGGCGGGCTGAGGAGTGGCAGCTTAGCGGGAAAATGAAGTAGCCGGGCATCGAGCAAAAAGCGTTCGGGCTCGTGACGGCGCAATCGAGAAGAACCTCCGACTTCACGGTTATCGTGAATGTTGGGGGTTCTTGCTTCGCTAAAACGTAAGATGAAGAAGCTCGAGGAGGAAAATAAAAAATTGCGAGAACAACTTAAGTTTTCGTATGCAGAGGTCCATCAAAGGATCTGATAAAACGCTCTTCCCTCTCCTGCTTGAGCTAAACTAGACAGGATTCTTGAGCAACAAGTTGAAGTGCCAAAGAAACAGTCTCATTGCAGTTCTTTGCTCAACTAACGGGAAGTTTTGCGACAAAACACAGCATGTACAACATAAAGCAAACACTAGCCCTCAACAGCGCGGTTCCTCTTAGGCCGTGTCTTTTGCATTTATTCCCTTCATAACGAACGACAAAATACATTTTACCCGGGTAATATTGACTTTTTATTTTTACCCGGGTATAATTGGTGAGGCATTCAGAGGAGGAGGTCAGCATGAGAAATGACCTAACGCGCTTTTACTGCACGGCATTTTTGGGTGTGGGAGTCGTCGCCAGTGGTTCATTACAGCACGTTGTTACTACAGTGAAGGATGCTCTGGATGACAGAGACCTCACACAGCTGCTTTTATTTGACGATTCCACGGGGAAGCCAATAGATGTTGATTTTCGTGGGAAGACAGATGATGTCCTCAAACGATTAGGAGAACAGTTTGGTGACTTACCCGGTACGGAAGTGAATCACCAGCCTACACGGCGGGTCGGTCGACCCAAGCTGGGCGTTGTATCCGGTGAGGTTACGTTATTGCCACGGCATTGGGAATGGCTCAAGAGTCAACCTGGAGGGGCGTCGGTAACATTGCGAAAACTCGTTGATGAGGCTCGCCATGCTGGAGGAAAACAGAGCAAGATACGAGAGTCACAAGAAGCAACATATCACTTTATGACAGCTATGGCCGGGAACTTTCATCAATACGAAGAAGCTCTGCGGGCACTGTATGCTGGTGATTTGGATCGTTTTTACCACTTTATCGATGACTGGGCACCTGATATCAGAAACCATATCAAAAGATTATCCGCTAATGCATTCCCTGAATCTATTCGTTACATCGAACCATCGCAACGCGCTGGCATGAGGTTCATGCAGCGAGGCATCGAGGGGAGCATCGTCATGTTGAACCTGCTGCGTTTTCGTGATGTTGCCGATTACACAGCCAATCCTGAACTAACACCGGAGATCCCAATCAGCGGTGCCGAAGCATTCAACCGCTATATTGAGCACACCCTCCCATTTCTCCGTGAAAGCGGAGGTGAAGTCATGTTTCTTGGCGATGGCGGAGAGTTTCTTACCGGACCCGAAGACGAAAGATGGGATCTTGTCATGCTGATCCGCCAGAGCAGCGCGCAGTCGTTTCTTGCTTTTTCAGGTCATCAAGACTACCTGGCCGGTATCGGGCATCGGACTGCAGCGATCGAAGATTCACGCCTTCTGCCTATGGCAGAACTTCCGATACCGAATTAATTGGAGGAGAACATGATCATGAACATCTTGAAAGTCAATGACGTTGAGTTGGCCTATGACAGTTTCGGTAACCAAAATGACGAGGCTATTATCCTAATCGCCGGGCTTGGAACCCAGATGATCCGATGGTCGGTTCCGTTTTGTCGGATATTAGCAGCGAAGGGCTTTCGCGTGATCCGCTTTGACAATCGCGACGCAGGTTGCTCGACACATTTTAGCCATTATCAGGCGCTGGATTTTGACGCACTGGCGACTGCTCTCATGTCGGGACAGCGACCGGACATCCCTTATACTCTCGACGACATGTCCAACGACGCTATCGGACTGCTCGACGCCCTTTCCATTGACCGGGCACATTTCGTTGGCAGGTCGATGGGCGGAATGATAGCCCAGATTGCAGCCAGTGAGTACCCTGAACGGGTTTTATCACTCACCTCCATTATGTCTAGTTCCGGTAATCCCACCCTTCCGCAAGCTTCCCCGGATGTCATGGCGATGATGACTAAACCGGCGCCGAACCCCTTTGAGGATGAAGCAGGATTTTTGGCGCACAGCCTCTCTTTTGCCAAACGCATCGCCGGCACCGGCTATCCGTTTGAAGAGGACGCTTATCGGGCGCTCATTCTGGAGGAAGTCCAGCGAGCCTACGATCCAGGCAGTGTCGGACGACAAATTGCTGCTATCGCTGTCTCCGGTGACCGTCGTCCGCGGCTGGCGACCATAAAAGTACCAGTACTTGTCATTCATGGGGTGGACGATCCCCTGTTCGTCCCGGCGTGTGGCGAGGACACGGCTTCTGCCATCCCCGGCGCCGAGCTAATGTTGGTTGATGGCATGGGACACGACCTGCCGCACCAACTGTACAAAGTAACCGCTGATGGCATAGAGCGAACGGCTCGCCGTAATTGACACGCGCTTCCTGAATAGCAATCAGCCGGAGTCCCGCGGTGTCCAATGGGGCTGAGTAGGCCCAGGGGCGCAGCGCTAATCCATTTGCACCCTTGGCGCATACGACCCGGGTGGAAGCGGCGGTGCTCTTGGAACGGTTGTTAAAGCAGCTCCATTTCATCAATATAACGGGGCTCCTAACAAAGAATCCATGTGAACGTATATGAGGAATCGATCGAATAAGCGCCGGTTTCATGATAACATCGTGAGCCGGCGCTTTTTTCTGTGAGGATTTTTCCAAACAGACGATGGTCAGATTCATAAACGAATTATTCAAGTAACGTAGAACGATAGTTAAACATAAAGAGTTCCACATATTAGTCATGTATAATATGTAGAACTCTTTATTTTATTTGATCAACGGAAATTAAACTGACGCTGGGCAGCGCAACGAAATATACGATGAATACAGGAAGCACAATGTTCGTCAAGGATGGAAGCAAGACGGAGATGGGGGCGCGGCCGGAGATCGTAAACGGAACCCTCTATGTTTTCCGCTTTTGTTCTACGTGGAAGCTTTGGATTACCACATCGCGGCGGACTGGAACAAGGGGACAGTCAGATTGACCAAGATTAAGATGTAGGTTCGAGATAGGGAAGAGGGAGATGCCGGCCGGCTTCTCCCTCTTATGTGTTCATAGTTATGATTTGATCACTTGAATCCCTTTGACAATGTTCCAAATGAAGAAGTATACGCTAATGATACCGCACAGCGCGACGGTGATAACCGAACCGATCCCCAGGGTTACCTCTACCTCCCGCACACTCATGCTAATGATTCCTAACGCGGCAAACCCTACAATAGCTGTCACCGTAGGAAGAATATGCGTCCACAGCGCTCGTTTGGCATGGCTCTTGCTCTCAGCGTCTCCGACAATCCAGACGAGAATGGGGAATAAAATCGGGGCAAAGAGAACACTCCAGTAGGACAGAGCAGATACTAGTTTGTTTCCGTTCATATCTATCACCTCAAGCAAGTTTGTCATTGTTGTTCCATGGCTTAAATATACAGGAGAAGACTCCTGCATACTAATCGATCCAGCTTTCACGAGGCTTATGAAATTGTAAGATTTCAAAAATAAAGTGGAGGATCGGTGCGCCTCAATAATGGAGGGAGAATTATCAATATTTCGTCGTTTGTCACACGAGCGGCTTCCCCGAGTGGGTCTTTCCGCTCTCAATAGGTGGGGCGAGCCTGAAGATGTGGCGGATGTCGCCTCCTTCCTTGCTTCATCGGATAGCCGATGGGTAACCGGCCAACTAATCGACGCAAGCGGAGGATCCCATCTATAAGCTGTACTGATGTGGCGCCGATTACGACCTTGAAAGGGTAAATGAATGGGAGTGTCTCACAGGCACTGCAAGATGATTGTGGTGAGGAGTTAACATAGAATGTGGATGCGGGAAAAACGACGGCGCGCAAACCGGTGGAAGATGGATGAAGCAGTGAAATGCTGCGTGGATGCATCAATTTCTGCTCTTTAAGCCGCTATTTGATGAAATTCCTGCAAAAGTACATTATGTTCATCGATTCTTGTCTTTTATCGATTGGATCGTCAGAAATTGATGCCGTTTTGCAGGATTCCCTGTAATGGAGTACACGTCATAAAGGAATGGTGTATTTTTGCAGTTTTCGGCGAGTCGAACTTTGAGAATCAGGGGGGCTGTCTTTATTATTTCACCTGTCTACCGTAAGGGGAGCAATTCACTTTTGAGACATCCCTCTTTTTTTGTAGCCGGATCAGGCAAGTTCGTGCTGCAGCAGCTGCTTGAAGAGCGGCGTCAGCTTGCCGGCCATACGCATAAAGCCGAGATCGGTTGGATGGATGCCGTCGACCGTGCATTCAAATCGGGTATCATCGGTGCCAAGCAGTCCACGGCCGTCGTAAAAATGAAGATGTGAATCGCCTTGCTGACGAAGCCGCTCAACAGTTTCCCGTTGGATCCGGCCCATCTCCAGCCGCAATTGCCGCAATTCCGGCACGAATGACTCGCTTGGGTACTCTATTTTCGAAATAACGAGGATCGGAACAACGGGATGAGCTGCCCGGTAAATACGAATAAACTCCGGCAATGTCTGCTTGAGCAGATCCGGATTAATGGCATTGGCTTCGTAATCAAGCACCAACATCGCCGGATTGGCGATCTCGGTAATCACATGCGCCATCTCCGGTTCCCCGCAGCCGCTCCCGGAAAATCCGAGATTTATAAATTCCAGAGGAATGCGGCGGCTCAAAATATTCGTGTAGGCCATTCCAGGCCGGGACGCACAGGCACCCTGTGTGATCGAGGTGCCGTAGATGATGACTTTTTTGTCATTGCGGTAGGGGAGCGGCGCTTCGATTACCGCATCCGGATTGACTCCGATCGCCAGAGATTTCACACCTTGGTAGAGCGGAAAATTCAATGTCACATGACGCATCTCGAAAGAGGAAAAATCATACAGCATCGCTTCGAAATAGTCCTGGGTATGATCATATAGGCTTGTTTTATAAAAAACTTGTTCTCCGGGCTTGCCTAAATAAAGATCAAACCCGCATTGCCCCGTGGCAGGCATATGATACAAATCGGCCTTATTGGCCAATTGCACGCGGATGGCCAACTGACTGGAGCTGGTCTGGAACGCAAGCTGTCCGCCTGCGGTATGGTTAGCGAGCACATCGACAACGGGAGGGATGGGTTGACGTGAACGAAGAGGAAGTCTTCGGAACAATCGTTCCTGCTCGAACCAAGACAAGCCGCTTAACCGAAACGGCTTGTCGGCAGGGGATAACCATCGCAACCCCGCCAGCTCATTTTGTTCCAGGTGCATATAAGGATCAAGATCGGATACTTTCTTATCATTCCCATCGATTGGTTGGTCAGCCATGATAAAGATAAGCCTCCTTAATAGAAGTGTTATGCCTCTTCGATATTACCATAATATCCCGGGAGCGGGTAGATTCACTGGTGCCTCATCGTGATTGCGTAACCGGAAAGAGGCTTTCACGTATAAAGTCATAACCCCGAGTCGGCGAAAAGCAGAAAGCAGCTCTTTTACAAAATACTAGAGCTGCTTTTTATATGAAGTATATCAGGTACCGGTAAGATCGAGCGAGACATGCTCTTTCAATATAGCAGAGATACGTTCACGCTCTTCATCGGATACATGATAATAATAAATGCCATGAATCATTTGGTTGGAGCCTGCGATCTCCTGCGTCGTGATTTGATACTCGTCCCAGTCCTTTTTGAATTGGAGAAAAAAGGCCTTCATTTCTTCAAACGAAATATTGGTTTTTATATTTTCCCCCATGATGTTCAATATTTCTTCCATTTTGAGAACAGAGGATAACGATGCCGTTTTATTGAGTAGTATCGTTAACACCTGACGCTGCCGCTCGTTCCGCCCCAAATCGCCTTTCGGGTCCGACTTGCGCATGCGGGTATAATGCAGTGCACTTTCCCCATCCAACTGAATAAGTCCTTTATCGTAGTGATGCTTCTTCTTACCGTATTGATCCATCTGATCAAAGGCAAAGGCATTCTCCACTTCGATGCCTCCGAACACATCGACAAGCTGCGTCAATCCCTCCATATTCGTCTGTATAACGTAGTCGATCGGTTGATCCAAAAACCGCTCGACCGTCTTTTTCATCATTTCGGTTCCGCCAAAGGCATAGGCATGATTGATTTTGTCCATTTTATCTTTGCCGGCAATTTCGACGCGGGAATCGCGAGGAATATTAAACATGAATACACTTTTGACCTTCGGATTAACAGACACGACGATAATGCTGTCCGCCCGTCCTGCATCGCCGATTTTCGGCCGATCGCCGATACCGAGCAATAAAAAAGTAAGCGAGTCCCGTATTTCTTCAGGCTTCGGCATCTGCTTGTCTTCTGCCTCATCGAACGTGATCTGCATTTTATCCACCGTTTTTTCCATCGACCGGTACAGATAAAATGTGTAGCCTGATGCAATCAAGAGGAGTGACAATAAGACTGATGAACTGATGATCATATATTTTTTCATAATAACCTCCGGCAATCACGGAATGTAAGCACAAGGGCTCCCTCAACGAGAAAGAGCTGGCAACGCTCTGGCGCGTTTCTTCGCTCTCTATGCGCTGTTTATCATATTTCACCGTGCAGCAGAAAGGGTTATGAAAAGGTTAAAGCCCGATTCATGACACGAATGGAGGGACATTCGTTCAAGCCAAGCTGTCCTGGAACGAATAAAGTATCTAAAGACGAGGAGGCGATCTGAATGCCGGTCAAAAACGGGAGCGAGTATATCGAGCGGATAGATAAAAATTCCCCAGACGTTTGGATCGCAGGAGAGCGGGTGCACGCACCTATGTCGAATCATAAAGCTTTCAAAGGACTTATGGCGACACAAGCTTCCATGTATGACATGCAGCATGCCGAAGAATCGCAAGCTACAATGGTATATTCTTCGCCCTTGACAGGCGATCCGGTCGGCTTGTCCTTCAAGCAACCGAAGACAAAGAAGGATCTTGCGCTGCGCAGGCAGATGATGCAGGCATGGGCTAGCATTCATCACGGCTTCCTGGGACGATCTCCCGATTACATGAACACCGCTATTATGGCTTTCTCCGCTGCGGCGGGAGTCCTAGAAGAGAAATATCCCGAGTATGCTTCTAACTTGAATCGTTATTATGAATATTGCCGGGAAAACGATATTACGCTTTCTCATGTGTTCATCCAGCCGAAGGCGGGAAGAGTCTCCACTTTTCTCCGGACATTCGAAGAACCGGAGGCCGCACGAATCATCGAGAAAAATAAAGACGGGATCGTGATTCGCGGGGCCTTTCTGTTAGATACACAAGGGGCAACCTCGGATGAAATATTGGTCTTCCCCACGCCTTTCTCTTTATCAGGGGAGGAGATAAATCCTTACTCCTTCGCCTTTGCTGTTCCGAGCAACCTGAAAGGCGTTAGTTTTGTCTGCAGGGAAAGCTTTGTTGGCGGAGAATCGACCTACAATTATCCGTTGAGCTCCCGGTTTGAAGAAATGGATACGCTTGTGATTTTCGATGATGCTTCCGTTCCGTGGGACCGCGTCTTTGTATGCGGGGATGAAAAAATGGCGTATCGGTTATTGGATGAAAGTCACTTTCATACCTATGCCGGCACCCAGATCATGTGCAAAACTATTGCCAAAACGGAGTTTTTGTTAGGAACCATTGACATGATGGTTACAGCCTGCGGATTGGAGAGTTATGGCCATATTATCGAAAAGGTGACAGAGGTGATTGTCGCCTTAGAAACACTCAAGGCATTTCAGCTTGCCGCCGAGAAAGGGGCTTCTTCTGATCGATGGGGCAATATGCTTCCCGCCCGGAAACCGCTGCTTGCGGCGAATGTATATTTCCAACAGGTGTATCCGCGTATGATAGAAATCATTCAATTAATTGGCGCCAGCAATCTGATTATGATTCCGGAAGAAAAAGATTTTGCGGCAGCCATGAGCGATCAATTGCACCGTTACATGAAGGGCATCGATCTGGATGCCAAAAAGAGCGTGCAGTTATCCAGATTGGCATGGGAACTGAGCGTCAGTACATTTGGCGGCAGGCAGACCGTCTATGAGCGCTTTTTCTTCGGAAATGCCTCTGTGGTTAATTCCCGGCTGTATGCGGAATATCAAAGCACCAGGCAGAAGTATCAAGACCGGATCAAGGACTTTTTGTCATAGTGAGAAAGAGTCCTTGTTGCCTAGGCGTAAATCCGTGTAACTCTTCGCAGCTTGATTGAACCGTAAAAAAAGAACAGGCAAGCGGCCTATCGCTTCGGGAAGCGCCCATCCGTACCTGTTCCTGCTATATTGTTTCTCTGGAACAAAATCACCTAAGAATGGGAGCATATTGAGGTAAATATTAGACATACATCAAAAAAATCAAGAATGATTTTGACCTGAGAGCCCTGCTTTTTAGCGGGGCTTTCTTTCTTTTCAATGACGATGGTATGATATTCCTATATCTTGTTGGAAGGAAGCGGGGTTCTCATGAAAACGATTGGACTTATAGGCGGGATGAGTTGGGAATCAACAGTTGAATACTATCGAATTATTAACGAAGAAGTGAAAAATAGATTGGGAGGATTGCATTCCGCAAAATGCCTAATATACAGCATTGATTTTGAAGAAATTGAACGTTATCAGGCAGAGGAGAAGTGGGAACAGGCGGGTACACTATTAGGTGAGGTTGCCCATTCATTAGAAATAGCGGGAGCAGACTTTATCGTGATTTGTACAAATACAATGCATAAAGTACTTGAACATATTGAAGAAAAAATAGACATACCCATTCTACATATCGCAGATGCAACGGCAACTCAAATTCAAAAATCAAATATTGGCACGATAGGGCTGTTAGGTACCAAGTATACAATGGAACAAGAATTCTATAAATCACGGTTGGAGTCGAACGGGATCAAGGTGTTAATCCCCGATCCTGCAGAACGGGAAATGGTTCATAAGGTCATATATGAAGAGTTATGTGTAGGTAACATTAGGCAGTCATCAAGAGAATATTATAAACAAGTCATCAAACGTTTAGTTGATGATGGGGCGGAAGGAATCGTTCTCGGTTGTACTGAAATTGGTTTATTGGTGAAAGCAGAAGATTCAGAGGTGCCATTATTTAATACGACGGTAATACACGCTGTTGAATCCGTTAATATAGCATTACAACCATAACTGGAAAGGGAAGGCGCATTCTTCATTCGGGCGGCTATTTTTACGCTTACTTTTAGGCCCGAGAACGTTTATAATAAATCAAGCATAAAGTATATAAGAAAAGGTGTCATGGATGAGCATATTAAACGTAGAACGACTAAGCCACGGCTTTGGAGACCGTGCAATCTTCAAGGATGTATCCTTCCGCCTGCTCAAAGGCGAGCACATTGGACTTATCGGCGCCAACGGAGAAGGCAAGTCCACATTTATGAATATCATTACAGGCAAGCTTCAGCCAGATGAAGGCAAGGTTGAATGGTCCAAGCGCGTACGCGTCGGCTATCTCGATCAGCATGCCGTTCTTAACAAGGGCTTAACGATTCGAGATGTATTGAGGGGAGCCTTCCAATATTTATTTGACCTGGAACAAGAAATGAACGACATGTACGGCAAGATGGGGGACGTAACGCCAGAAGAGCTGGAGAAGCTCCTCGAGGAAGTCGGTACGATTCAAGACACATTGACGAATCAAGATTTTTATATGATTGATGCCAAGGTCGAAGAGACGGCACGCGGACTCGGTCTGAATGATATCGGTCTGGAAAAGGACGTCAACGATCTGAGCGGCGGGCAGCGCACGAAGGTGCTGCTGGCGAAGCTCTTGCTGGAGAAGCCGGACATCCTGTTATTGGACGAGCCGACCAACTATCTGGATGAACAGCATATCGAATGGTTGAAGCGATATCTGCAAGCTTATGAGAATGCATTTATTCTCATCTCGCATGATATTCCATTCTTGAATAGCGTTATTAACCTGATCTACCATATGGAAAACCAGGAGCTAACGCGCTATGTCGGTGACTATGACAAGTTCCAGCAAGTCTATGAAATGAAGAAGCAGCAGCTGGAAGCGGCTTATAAGCGTCAGCAGCAGGAGATTGCCGACCTGAAGGACTTCGTCGCACGCAACAAGGCGAGCGTAGCCACGCGCAATATGGCGATGTCGAGGCAGAAGAAGCTGGATAAGATGGAGATTATCGAGCTGGCGAAGGAAAAGCCGAAGCCGCAGTTCAACTTCAAAGATTCCCGGGCATCCAGCAAGCTGGTGTTCGAGACCAATGATCTTGTCATCGGTTATGATGAACCACTGTCCCGTCCGTTGAACCTCCGTATGGAGCGCGGTCAGAAGATCGCACTTGTCGGTGCGAACGGTATTGGTAAGACGACGCTGCTGCGCAGCATTCTCGGCGAGATTCCGGCGATATCCGGTTCTGTTGAACGGGGAGACAATCTGGATATCGGCTATTTCGAACAGGAAATCAAAGATGCGAACTACAATACATGCATCGAAGAGATCTGGAAGGAGTTCCCTTCCTTCACCCAATTCGAGGTGCGTGCGGCACTGGCGAAGTGCGGGCTGACGACGAAGCATATCGAGAGCAAAATCGCCGTGCTCAGCGGCGGCGAGAAGGCGAAGGTTCGCCTCTGCAAGCTCGTCAACATTGAGACCAACCTGCTCGTGCTCGATGAGCCGACGAACCATCTGGATGTCGATGCGAAGGAAGAGCTGAAGCGTGCACTCAAGGCATACAAGGGCAGCATCCTGCTCATTTCCCACGAACCTGAATTTTATCGTGAGGTCGTGACGGAGACATGGAACTGTGAGTCCTGGACGACGAAAGTATTTTGATGTTGGAGCATCGACTCTATCGCACTTAGTGTGATAGAGTCTTTTTTAAGATTAAAGAATTTATAAATTTTAGGGGGGGGGAAAGCAGGTCTTCCGCCTTGCTTCTGTTCTTGGTAAGGTTAGGATATGGAGACGAGCATCTTGAAACGAATCTTTTTGGGATCAAAACTGGGCACTCTGTCTCCTGGGGCTTGAACATGTGGAGGGAATTGCTGCTATGTTACAGGAATTTCGGCACAATGAGTCCGCACCCCGAGGAAATGCTGCACATCTACATCATTTTAGTCCCTTTTGCTCCAAGTCGAAGAGAAACGGGTGAAATTGCTGCCGTTTTGCAGGATTCCCTTTCTAGTAAAGTCGTCCATATCGAATTGCTGTATTTGCGCAGGATTTCGCTTGCCGAATCAACGTGTCTGGAGAAATCGTGCAGTTCAGAGCGCTTTACATCCATTTTTTCTACGGAGAGACAAGTCCAAATGGAGTACCGAAAAATCCCTTGGACTTTTTAACGCCTGGGAGGGAAGACGGATTTGGGGGGCGGACACTTTAACCTCCTAACCATTTCGAACCGAAGTAGAGGATGAGACACGCAAGCAGATTCGGTAGAGCGACCAGTAATAAAAAAGTGGATAATCGGAATCTGCGATTCATGGATTCCTTGCCTTCGGTCGCCAAGTCCACACGTCTGGAATCAGGGTCAATCATGGCACCAGAAAAAAGAGCGGCTATTACTAAAGCAGCCAATCCAACATACCCGGATAACTTCATCGCAATGGAAATATCCCAAGCGACGATGGACATAGCGGCAATGGCGCTAAGTATAAAAAGTCCAATCCCGAGTGCTTTTTTCATTATTGCCTCCTTGTCATGACTGATTAAGTTTATATTACCATATCCTACAGATCATGAAATAGCGGCACTCTGTATTCTATGACGGCGTTGGGGTGTCTGGGCATGGCTGATCGATTCCTTCCGCAAGAATGAAAGGAATACCCATAAGAGCAAGCAGAAGGGACTAACCCATGCAGGGTTAGTCCCGGTAGATACAGCTTAAATAGAGCTTCGACTTGCTATTATTCTACAAGCTTCCAGGAGTCATCGCTTCCCGGAATGCTCTGTGTCCACCACTTGGCTTGATAGAGCTTGCCTTCATAGCGAACCAAATCGCCTCCTACATACACATTGCCCGGCACGTAATCCACACTGCCGTCTTCATTTGGAATTACTTCTTTTTGCCATGCTTGGGAGGTATCCGGTGCTTGGCCTTGTACCCACCATTTCGCGGTGTATTTCTCTCCTTTGTAGATGACCGAATCACCTTCGAGGTAGACCTTCTTCGGATCATACGTATCCGCAAGTCCATCGATAACGGTAATATGGCGCTCTGCAGAGGCTTGCAGGCCTTGGCTGTCTTCTACGGTATACACCAGCTTGTAGGTTCCCGGAGTAGAGGAATCAACCGTTCCTTCGATCACGAGGCGATCGGTCAGGTCGCCGTCCTCTTCATCCGAAGCGGTAACCCCTTCTCTCGGATCGAAGTGCTCGCCAACGAGAATCGTTTTATCCGTTGCGCCATGAATCACAGGCTTGTGATTGATCTTTTCTGCAACAGTGATTGTACGTTCAGCAATTGCTTGCTGCCCTTGGCTGTTCTCTACGGTATATACCAGCTTATAGGTTCCTGGAGTAGAGGAGTCAACCGCTCCTTCGATGACGATCCGCTCGGTCAGGTCGCCGTCCTTTTTGTCCGTAGCGGTAACTCCTTCTCTCGGATCGAAGTGCTCGCCAACGAAAATCGTTTTATCCGATGCGCCATGAATCACGGGTTTTGAAGCGACCGGCGGGGTGCTTCCATTTCCGAATGTCTTGAAAATATCGGTAAATTGATATTGAGACGTTACGCCGCTGTTATTTTCCAACATCGCATCCCGGTTCATCGACCAGAAGGAGGTCATCGCCAGCCCTTTCTCGATCGCATGATCCACAACCCACTGAGACCACTCCGTCGTGAAGACCGGATGAGCCGCTCCTTCAAAACCAATGGACGGCGTGGTTCCAATGATGCCATAAGCCTCTTCATCGGTTAGATCAATGTTGGCAAACTGCTTGAAGTACTGCTTCACTTGATTCTTCGTCGAATCAACGGCTCTCAGAGAAGCGGAACCATAGTTCTCGCCAGGCAGGAGCGTTCCGTTGCCATAGCACATCGTCATGATGTTCACGACTGTGACATCCACGCCGGCAGACAAGTAAGCTTCCAACACAACCAATTGAACAGAAGTCAGACCGCTTGGCAGTACAGGGAGGGTTAATACGATATCGACTCCCGTTGCATCTTGCAGCTTCTTAATCGCCTTCGCATTGGCGGCATTCAGGGCTTTGTTCTGAGCGCCGCCCTCAATGTCGAGGTCCAGTCTCGTCAGTCCATAGCCTTGAACAAGCTCCAAATACGTATTGAAGAGGATATCGGTGTCTTGAGTGACTTCCCAGAATGTAACGCCGTTCAAACCGCCCAGCGAGATCGTGACATCGCCGCCCATCTCGCGAATCTCCCGGATAGACTGCTTGATTCCTTGATATTGGGCGTTATCAGCATTTTTTTCATTGAGGACGGAGTACCCTCCCCATCCCCATTGCACTTTGCCGTCAACGATTTGGCGCGAAATGGTTTGAATAAAGCCGAGATTGAAGAATTTCACGCCTGTGTCCTCGGAAATTCTGGCGAGGTTAGGGGCGCCGTTGTTAGAATAGCCCGGCTTGGTAACCCATGCAACCATATCGACGAATGGAGAATTGACTTGCTTCGGCCACTCGATGCCTTGGCCAACCCCAAAATCATACCCCGGAGCTGCCGCTTCGATAACGGTAATGGTGCGTTTTTTCTCGGCCGTTAATCCTTGTGAATCCGTAATGGAGTACACTAGCTCATACTTGCCGGCCACATTCGTATTGACTTCTCCCGTCACGGTAATACGGGATGTCAGATCTCCGTCTTCTGTGTCCGTAGCGGTTACGCCGGCCAGCTTATCAAAGTTGTCGCCGACTTGAAGCGTCAGGTCCGTTACGCCATGCAATACAGGCGGTTGATTGTTGCTTGGAGCTTCATCACCCAGAATGAGTTGTCTGTTCATCTCCGGGCTGTTATTCGAGACCCGCTGAACAAGCTCCATGCTTGTAATCTCGGCATCTCCCTTAAGTTTGAACGTATAGGATCTGCCAGGCTCAATCGTCTTGGCGTCATAAACCGATTTCAAATCGACGACTGTATACCCGTTCTCATTGGTTACGGTTCCCGCCAAATAATCGCCGGAAGTGAACGATCCATCGGCTTGGATGTAAAGCTTCGGCAGCTTAACTGTTTTTGCTCCTCTTTCCACGGCTCTCAATACTTGATTCGATTCGGTCAAAGACTCGTTATTGACGAGGGTAATTTCATACCCTTTATTGTTGCCCCAAGGCTCTGTATACGGTTTCATAGCAACCGTCACGTCCAGCTTGGTATATTGGATCTCATGTGTTTTCAACGGCTGGCTTCCGAAGAGGCCTTCTTTCGTTACCTTTGTTAATTTGTCGCGCTTGGCCGGGTCCGTAGTAGGGGCATCATTGGAAGCCATCCAAGCAATGACGCCGCCTAGGCCGCGCTCAAGCACATATTTCGTTTTCTCTTGAATCGATCTTTCATTGTCATACGTGTAGAATACGCCAGTTGTATTATCATATAGATATGGAGCTTTAGCTGCATCATCCCAGTATTCTTTGAGATTCGGGTATGCGGCCTTCAACTTGTCGAGATTGCGATAAGACCAAGTCCCTGTTCGGCGGCCGCCGTCCCCCAGGACGAGAGGGGATTCACCAACCGCGCCGCGGGATGGAGTCTGATCCGCATCCTTGGCAGATAGTGCGGCGTCACCGAATAGTCCCGGATGATTCGGATCGGATCCTTGAGACACCTTATCCCAGCCGCGAGTATAGTAGGCCGCCCCGATAACAATCTTGCTCGGTTCGGCACCTTGCTGAATCAAATAGTTCACGCTCTCGTCAACAGATAGGTTGTTGCCGGTGAGCGGGTCATTTGGATTCGGATACAAGCCGGTATGATGGCCGCTTACCTCATCCCATGCGCCGCGCATGTCATAAGTCATGATGTTGGCAAAGTCTACAATGTTGAACAGTCTTGGCACATCAATGCCGATATCAATCTTAGCCTTCGGCGCTGGGAGCGCAACAGACAGTTCATACGCTTTACCAAGCTCGGCTCCTTGTTTATTCAATGCGTTTTTCAAGTCTTGCAGGAGCACGATATAATTATTTTTATCCTCCGGCGTGGCGTATTTCGTGCCTTCATCGTTTTTATTATCGACCAGATCAGGCTGGCGAACTTCAGCCGGGAACTCCCAATCCACATCAACGAAGTCCATGTTCGTGTACTTGATGAATTTCATGACATTCTCCACCAGATTCGCCCGCTTCGAAGCATCGGCCGCTACAACGGAGAAGTCGCCTGATTTGGACCATCCGCCAAGAGAGATGCCGATTTTCAGGTTCGGGTTTTCTGCGCGCAATTGCTGCAGGGCGATAAGGCTGCCTGAATTGGCCATATCCCATTGTACGCCATCCTGGCCGACAGGCGCGCCCACAGCCGCATCCTTGTCCGTAAAGACGAGGTTGCCTTGAGCGTCAAAATCGAGGAACGCATAGTTCAAGTGGGTTAATTGATCGGCGGGAATATCCTTGGGATAAAAGTTCCCTTGTCCTCCCCAAATCGACCAATCGCCATAGTACATGACATTCCGGATTTCCTGTGTCGAGTTCTTGACCACAGGTTCCTGTGCTGCAGGAACAGTCGTTCCTGCATAAGCTGGCGCCAATGAAGACACGAACATCATGATGGTCATTACCGTCATGGCGAACAATCTTCGGGCACTCTGCTTTCTCCTAGTCTTCATCCGTTATTCACTTCCTATCAATAGATTATATTAATAGGCAGCTAGGGCAGGGTAACGCTTACATTTATAACGCATACGACTAATAGGGCTTGGATGCTATTAATCGGCAACTGGCTGGCATAGAATTTTCCTTAGCCCCTTTAGCTTTGCGTCACTAGATTTCCCTAGCTTTGCCTAGTAATACCTGGACATAAATGCATACGCTTTTACTTTTAATGGCGGCGATGTATTGTATAACGATGCATGTATGCACCGTTTAATATACAGTATTTTCTCGTTTATTTAATGGGTCTTGCAGCTCATATGTGAATATATGAACATAGGTCGATTCTATTATTCACTTGCAACATATAAGGTTAATAATGCGGATGCGATAAGGGACCGTATTTTGATTTCATATGGTTTCATGCTGTGCATCTTCCTAGTAACTGCGCCATTCCCTTGGCATTCCTTGTTCTGCATTTTTACATTTTTAAGATGTCCGGCAAGGTTTGGGCCAATAGGTCTTAGGGAGGAGGGGAGATATATCTTGGATTGGATGAACTAGCCGGAGTTCGCAAAATGATAACCGAATATAACTATCCTTATGGGAGAGGTTCAGCAAGTTGCCTCCACATTTGGAATTGTAGTACGATGATAAGGAATCCAAGCAATGGGAAATTGTAACTCATATTACATAGGATAGGAGTGTTGCTACATGCTGACGCCACTGAAGGATAAGACGGTCGTCGTGACCGGAGCCAGCAAAGGAATCGGCAAAGGAATTGCGAGAACCTTCGCCGCACAAGGGGCGAAAGTCGCGGTCGTCGCACGCAGCTTGACGAAAGCGGAGGAAACCGCGGCGGAAATCCGGGATAACGGAGGTATTGCTCATGCCTTCCAAGGAAATGTCGCCGATTTGGAGTCGATGAAGTGCGTTGCAAGCGAGGCGGCCGCTACTTTCGGGGGGATCGACGTTCTGTGCGCCAACGCCGGTATTTTTCCGAATGCGACGATCGAGGAGATGACCGGCGAGCATTGGGATCAGGTGATGAACACGAATGCACGCGGGACGCTGTTTTCCCTTCAAGCCTGCCTGCCCTTTCTGAAGAAAGCGGAATACGGCCGGATCATTGTTACCTCCTCGATTACGGGGCCGGCCACCGGCTATGCCGGATGGTCGCACTACGGCGCAAGCAAAGCCGCTCAGCTTGGATTCATGCGCAGTGCGGCGCTCGAGCTCGCGCGCTACAACATTACAATTAACGCCGTCATGCCCGGCAACATAATGACGGAAGGCTTGGAAGGCCTTGGAGATCATTATCTGCAGGCGATGACGGCGTCCATCCCGCTCAAGCGGCTTGGAAGCGTCGAAGATATCGCTTACGCCGCTCTTTTTTTGGCTTCGAAGGAGGCTGGTTTTATTACGGGCCAGACCATCATCGTGGATGGCGGTCAGATTATTCCAGAGAGTCTGGAAGCGATGGTGCATACCTGATTCGATTCCTATAGGATACCGTTCATCATGAGCCACTGCTGGCCGAGCTTAATGTAATCATCATATACCCTATGTATAAGTGGACATCCGTTTTAGAAAAACGGTTTATGTCCACTTTTTTTGTGAAGCTGAATTGGAGTAGGGGCCTTGGGAGGACCAAGTATCCTATATTACCGTGGATGCCTTGCTGTACTTAATCCACGCGAAATACCTGATATTGCTTCCGGTACTCTCCGGGCGTGAACGATGTATGGCGTTTGAACAGACGAGTAAAATAATTGTGATCCTGGAACCCGCATTGTTCACCGATTTTGCTGAGGGGCAGCTCCGAATGCGTCAGCAGCCGCTTGGCCCGATCAATCTGCACATGATGTCTGTATTGCAGCGGGCTCATCCCCGAATACTGCTTCAAGCATCGCGCCAAATAATCGAAATGATAGTGCAAGTCGCGCTCCATCTGTCCAGAGTCGAAGGGAAGCTCCAAGCGGTTCGCCAAGTAGGAAGCCACTTTTTCGCCAAGAAAATAGGATCGGGCTTGCGGACTGCTCTTTCTCATCCCAGTTTGCAACTGAATGAGAAGCTGGCCCAACAAAATATGCAGCTCGAAGGAACGGTACTGTGTAAGCACGCGGTGCAAGTTCAGCATTTCTGTCATTAAAGGCACGACCGTCCGCAAATCTATGGCCGCAAATTTAGGAATATCGATCATGGCCGGATGGGATTCTGTATCCTGATCCGTCCGCTTCAGCAACGGCTGCTGCCAGTTGATTTTCTCCGCCAGCATCGGCTGTGAGGGCTGCGGATATTGAAAATGAATCCAATATACCTCGGTTTCTGTCTCGGTCGGACGGTATCCCCGATGTACCTTTCCAGGCTCCAGAACCAGCAGCATGCCTTCCTCTACATCATATTTAATTCCGTTTTCAGATCCGACGATGGAGCTGAGATCGGCGGACTGGGTACTGGATAAAATCCATGAAGCGAACAATCATAACGTCTCATTCCTATTAAATGGAGCACCCAATCAGCAAGGCTTGTTGGACGTAAATGTTTTGGAGCGCTTTCAAGAAATCGGAGAACGATACCGGCAGCCTGCAGATCTCGATTCAATTCCGGAAAGCTGGTTAATTAGAAAGTGAGAACGAAAAAAAATCGAAGATTTATCTTGTTATTTGCCCATGATAATAGTACTCTACCAACGATTCAGATAAGCTACTATTGGGTATAAGAAACCTTGGCGATGGAAAGGATTAGGAGCATCGGGTTGGTCTTTACCTAGATAAGGGAGTGAAGTCTGTGGTTAGTAAGCTTGGCCAAGTTATGTTGTATGTGAGTAACCAAGATGAGGCAGTGGATTTTTGGACAGGCAAATTAGGCTTTCATGTTATTTCTGAAGAAAATAACGGTCAAGGTATGAGGTGGATTGAAATTGCCCCGACAAAGGATGCGGAAACAAGCATCATTTTGCACAATAAGGAATTCGTAGCGAAAATGTCACCTCGATTACATCTTGGTACACCGTCTTTAATGTTTTTTTCGGAGAATCTGGATGAATTACATCGTGACTTATCAACTAAAAATATCAAAGTCGGTGACATTGTAACGATGCCTTCCGGCAAAGTATTTAACTTTGCCGATAATGAAGATAATTACTTTGCGGTAATGGAAAGAAACTAAATGACTTAAGTCATTATAGAGTCCAGCGGAAAGCATAAGCGTCAAAGAGCATCTTCTCCCACGAGGAAGAGATGCTCTTGGCTTTTTCGGGAGCAAGATACATAGGCCGGTTTACACGTGATATTTAAAAATTTTGATATCTTCACCGTTTCCACATAATTTCTGGTTACAGTATGAAATATCAGAATATGAAGTGGAGGTATGTGTGATGAAAGGTAAAGTAAAAATAATCCTTGCCATCGGTGTGATTAGCATCGTGATGGCTGGCTGTGCTAGTTCTACTGATAAAGATGCGATGGAGGAATTGGATTCTTCCCAAATGAACGTGGAGAGCACCCAGACACAGGGCTCAAATAATACGGGCAACATCATGACGAATGAAACGACGAGGGTAGATGGCAAGGAGTATACCATCACGGCGCAAGCGAGCAATTTGAAGGTATCCGATGACAAGACTCTGCCTGTATGGACATTCAATAATTCTGTACCCGGTCCGGAGATTCGTGTCACCGTGGGAGACACGGTAAAGATCAACCTAAAGAATGAGCTCGAAGAACCCGTTTCCATTCATTGGCACGGTTACCCTGTACCGAATGATATGGATGGGATTCCAGGCGTTACCCAAGATGCTGTTGTTCCAGGCAAAACGTTTACGTATGAGTTTAAGGCTACCGTTCCCGGTACCTATTGGTATCATTCGCACCAAGATAGTGTCAATCAGCTTGATAAAGGGCTCTACGGTGCCCTGATCGTGGAAGATCCGAACGATAGCTACGATCGGGATTACACCCTTGTATTGGACGAATGGATAAGTTCAGGCAGCACGGATAGGGAAGGCATGGATCATGGCAAGATGGACATGGGAGATATGAAGGGCATGGATCACAGTCAGATGAATAGGAGTGGCATGGGAAGCATGGAAGGTCATGATATGAGCATGTACGACCTGTACACCATCAATGGAAAGACTGGCGATGCCATTGATAAGCTAATGGTTAAAGAAGGCGAGAAAGTTCGAATCCGCCTGATCAATGCTGGATATCTGACGCATACGATGCATTTGCATGGACATGAATTCAAGGTAGTTGCCTCAGATGGTCAACCTGTAAATAGCCCTGCGGTGATTACGGATCAAGGGATTGCCATCGCTCCAGGTGAACGTTACGATCTTGAATTTACGGCGAACAATCCTGGGTCTTGGCTGCTTGAAGAGCATGGCAGGGATGACAAAGTGAACAACATGAGAGCCGTTATTGCGTACGAAGGCTCTACGGTGCACACCGATGCTTCTAACGCATCCGAATCGTTGCCGCAATTCGATCTGATGAAATACGGTAAACAAGCCGAAACCAAGTTCTCATTGAATGAATCCTTTGATCAGGATGTTCTTCTGAATCTGAATACAGAAATGAAGAACGGAGAGATGGTCTATACCATAAACGGCAAGGTATTTCCTGATACTGATCCCATTAAAGTTAATAAAGAGGAAAAGGTAAAGGTCACCTTCGTGAACCAATCGAAGACCGATGATCATCCCATGCACCTGCACGGACATTTCTTCCAAGTGCTAAGTAAAAACGGACAACCTCTAGAAGGGGCACCTGTCATTAAGGATACCCTCAACGTGAAGCCAGGCGAGGAATATGTGGTTGCATTCGAAGCGGATAATCCGGGAGATTGGATGTTCCATTGCCATGAACTGCACCACGCGTCAGCAGGGATGGTTACGGATGTAAAGTATAGTGACTATCAAAGCAACTATACCCCTGACCCGAGTGTCGGCAATAAACCAGAATAATATGGACGGTCCATTTCAGCTACATCGATCCTTCGTGGTATCAACACGGAATCCACACATTTTTAATCTACAATTCAAGTATACAAATACTTTCTAGCATAGGGAGGCGTAAAAGATGGATTGGACATGGTTATTGCTACTGGCTTGTCCCATCATGATGGTTCTGATGATGTTCGGTATGATGCGTGGAGGTCACGGACACGGACATGGGGATCATGGAAAAGGGACTTCGGAGGATATGCAAAAGATGCAAAGAGAGCTGGACGAAGTAAAAGCTCAGAATGAGCGAATGAGAAAAGATATTCAAAACTTGACTCGATAAGATCGTCCGCCAAGGAGGAATGAACATTGAATTGTTGTGGAAATCATAATCATGGATACAGCAACGCCAAACATCCAACCCACGATGGACAGGGTTCAAAATCACATCATTGGATGATGACATTATGTTGTGTACTTCCAGTTGTGCTTGTTGTCATGACCGTCCTGATCAATGCATATCGGGGTGAACCAACAAATTATCTGCTTATGGGCATCCTGTTGATTTGTCCACTTTCCCATATGATTTTCATGCCATTAATGAACAAGATAAGTAATCGAAACACATCAGATTAACGATTGGAATGCCGTTTGCTTGATGCTGACGGCATTTCGTTTGCTGGGGATGATTTCATTCCCGCTTCATCTTGAATGCAGTGTCTGGATCGTTTACATTGGGGTTACCAGTAACACACGAAGCAGGTGAACAGATGGCTAAAATTCAGGTACTTGTCGTAGATGACGAATGGAATATGCGGAATCTGCTTCGCATTTATCTCATGAAAGAGGGCTTTGAAGTCAGGGACGCTTCGTCTGGTTATGAAGCCCTGTCGATGATGAAGCAGCATTCGTTCGATCTTCTGATATTGGATGTAATGATGCCAGGCATGGATGGTTGGCAGGTGTGCAAAGCTATTCGAGAAACGGAAACGATGCCGATCCTGATGCTTACGGCTCGATCGGAGACCAAAGATAAAGTCCATGGACTCGGGATAGGAGCCGATGATTATGTAACGAAACCATTTGAACCTGAAGAGCTATTAGCACGTGTCTTTTCGTTATTGAGACGTTCTATGATCAATGAAGCACACAAGCTTCAAGGATCGACCATCAAATTTCATAACCTCAGAATAAATGCAGAAGCTCGTGAAATTCACATTCATGAAGAAAACGTTGATTTTACGCCTAAAGAATTTGATTTACTTCTCTATCTAGGGCAACACAGTCAACGCACATTTTCACGAGAAGAACTGGTGGAACGATTATGGGGATATGAATATACGGGGGATGCCCGTGTCGTGGATACTCATATCAAAAATATTCGTGAAAAGCTTCAACGCGCTGGACTTGGCTATGATCCGATACAAACAGTGTGGGGTGTGGGCTATAAATTCTCGCCAGCCGGAGGGGACAGATGAGACGGAATCGAATTGGGATGAAACTCGGACTCGTCATCGCTTCGATCGTTTTTATCGTCCTCCTGTTTCTTGGCGTGAGCTTGTATCAAATGTTCTCCAACTTTTATCATGCCGAGATGAGAACGGAGGTCACAGAGTTGACCTCTCATTTCAGAACCATGGCGGAGACAACGGATGCATCATCCATGGAAGAAATGATACGGACATTTGCAGATTTTTCAAATGTAAGTATGTTCTATATCAACGCAGCAGGTGAGGTCACCCTTCATTCAGGCGGACATAGTGCTGCTGATCAGTCATTTATTCGGACAGAGGATGTACAGCAAATTTTTGCAGGGGAGTCCATTCATTTAGAACACGAAGATCCGCTAGGCAATCGTTACATGGTCATTGGACAACCGCTCTATCATGATAATCAGATTTCCTCGGCTATTTATGTGATGGCCTCCATGCACAGCATGGATAGATCTCTTATTACGGTGCGGAATCTGTTACTCCTGTCAGGAGTTGGAGCCTTCTTACTCGCGATTGGAATCACCTGGATTATGGCCCTGCTCTTTTCGCGGCCTCTCATTATGATGCAGCAAGCGACGAAGAAAATCGCTATCGGGGAGTTAGCAACTCGATTAGATATCCATAGTAAAGACGAAATTGGTGATCTGGCAGCAGCGATTAATAACTTGGCTGCCGATCTGCAGAGGTATCGAGATACACGGCAGGAATTCTTCGCTGCTATCTCTCATGAGCTAAGAACGCCAATCACTTACGTGGAAGGCTATGCCAAGGTCGTGAAGAACCGGTTATATGAGACGGAAGAAGAGAAGGATCGCTATCTGGACATTATTTATCAAGAAGGTGTGCGTATCCAGCACTTGGTGAATGATCTATTTGAACTGGCCAAGATGGAGGAGGGAAAGATCAGTCTGTCCATGGAATGGGTGGACTTGAAGGATGTTGTGGACCAAGCTGTACAGGCGGTCTCGCTACAAGCGAAGGAGAAAGAGATCGAACTTATCGTTCATCCTGTCGCATCTGTACCGTTAATCCGCGGCGATGGGAGGCGCATGGAGCAAATTGTACGCAACCTGTTGGAGAATGCAGTCCGTTATACCGAAGAGGGAAGAATTGAAGTCCATCTCCGGAGCACATCAGGCACACTCTCCCTGTCGATAGAGGACACGGGCATTGGGATTGCTGAGGAAGAGCTGCCCTATATTTTTGATCGCTTCTATCGGGTAGAGAAGTCAAGATCGCGGAAGACGGGCGGTACCGGTCTAGGGCTTTCCATCGTCAAGAAATTGGTGGAATTGCAAGGAGGGTCGATTCAAGTAAGCAGTCAGAGAGAAGTTGGTACTCGCTTTACGGTTACATTCACACTCCCGACCATGCAGGAGGAAAAAATATGAGAAAAGTTGACTGGCTCATTGCTGCGTGCTTTATCGCTAGCGGGTTGATGTGTTTAGCCATGTCAGCCTCATACTTTCAAAACAATTCGGCTTCGGGCGAAGGGAGTGTTTTCGAATCCGTGTGCATCTGGATGGCGATAATTGGGGCAGTCATCTATCTCATTTACCGATTCGTTCAGTTCAAACAACGGAAGGGAAAGAAAGAGTGACTTCGATAATGGGGTCACTTTTTTGTTCTCCACATTTTCTTCATCGTTTCTCTATATCTTTTTTTTACAATGAATCTATCTTAATGAGAAGGGAGATTCATTTTGAAGAAAATCATATTATCCATTGTTGCCGCTGCTTTAAAGGAGTGAAGCTGCCTCGAACTACAAAGGAACAAGCAAAAGAAGGAATCAAGGTGGAGAAAGAAGACCTGCGTGCAGGAGACATCGTCTTCTTTAACACGGATGGCAAGGGGATTTCGCATGCCGGAATTTATATGGGGGATGGTTTATTTGGACACGCCTCCGTAAATAAAGGGGCAGAGATCAGCGAACTATCAGAGACGTATTATGCGACACGGTATGTCACGGCTCGTCGTATCCTGTCTGATGATCAATATCGGACACGAACGATCAATCCCTAAGTTAGACCATGTGGAAGAAGTTGAATCCAATCAAACTAAAAACAGGAGATTACATCCTGATATCCACTCTGCTTCTTGTCGCAGTGCTGATATACGGAGTTTATGCTTTGCAGCCATTCCATGATGAAATGCCGGCAGGTGAAGCTCACGCCCAAATTCAGGTGGACCTATTGGGAAAGGAGACTTGCTTTGAAAAAATCGGTGATATGGATAGGGGCTTCATTGCTTTCTGTCGTCGTCATATTCGTAGTAATTAATGCTATTAACTTTCGCGCGGATGAGCCTGCAGAAGTACAAAGACTTCAATCTGCAACACCGCCTTCTCAAGTGGAGGAACGGTTCGGATTGGAAAAAGATTGGCAGCAAAATGGTAAAGATAATCTCTACACAACCAGATTACTTGAAGGAGAACTTGCCTCGGAGCGCACTGGGGTTATCCTAACCGATACGGACTGCGAGGCGGATGCGCAGGGAATCAGCCAATGTCACAATAAAATCGAGCTTGATCCTAACCATACCATTACCGTTATGAACATCCACAATATGATGAAATACGAATGCTTTAGCCCTGGGGAAAAGGTCAAGATCGTTCCATCCGAAGTTGGAGAGTGGATGGTTCTAAGTAAAATAGAATCTTAACTGATTGAATCCGCAAGAAGAGACTGTCTCCGTACAGTCTTTTTTTGTTGTAGGCAATTTATGTTTTGTCACTTCGGATTCATCTTTCTAATTTCCACTTTTCGGATTCGATGCCGGTCCTTCTCCCTAATAATAAAATGCAATGTATCGTATGTCCACGTTACATCTTTCTTTAGCGATGGATTTATAGTATAGAGCCATCCTCCTATCGTATCTAAGTCTTCGCTCTCTAGTTCTACATTTAAAATATTACTTATCGTATCCAGTGACACCTTGCCGTCAACTAAGATGTGATTCTCGTCGATGATTACGACATCGGGAGTTTCTTCGTCATCAAATTCATCTCGAATTTCTCCAACGATCTCTTCTAATATATCCTCGATCGTGATTAATCCGGATGTTCCACCATATTCGTCCACAAGTATTGCAATATGAACATGCTGCTGTTGCATCTTGTGAAGGAGATGTTTTACGGGCATGGCTTCTGAAATGCTGAGAACCGGTTGTATGAACTCGGATATGTCCACATCGCGATTGTCATTTAATTGCATAAAAAACTGTTTTGTATTTATGAAGCCGATGATCTGATCCTTATGCCCATCCATGACAGGAAAACGTGTATATTGTTCCGTTTTCATTAGGTCAATGATTTGGTTTTTGTCATCCTGAATATCAATACATACCATGTCTGTTCTGGGTACCATAATTGCGCGAGCAAGGAGTTCGTCGAATGTAAATATCTTGTTGACATATCCGTATTCAGATTGATTAATTTTTCCGCTTCGCAAACTCTCTGTTAAAATAATGCGCAGTTCTTCCTCAGAGTGGGCCTCTTCGTGCTCTTTAGCTGGTTTTACACCAAATAAGCGTACAAACCAGTTAGCAGAGCCATTTAAAGCCCAAATAAACGGATACATGACTTTATAAAAAAATATAAGTGGTTTTGCAGTAAGCCTACTGACTTGTTCCGCTTTCTGTATGGCAACCGTTTTGGGAGCAAGCTCACCGAGAACCACATGCAGAAATGTGATGAGAGCGAACGCGATCACAAACGATAAAATCGTACTTACTCCAACGGGCAGGCCAAAATGCTCAAAAAGAGGGTGCAGCATACGTTCAACTGTAGGTTCACCCAGCCAACCTAAGCCCAAAGCTGTGATGGTAATCCCTAATTGACAGGCTGACAGATAGCCATCTAAGTTGGACGTTACTCGCTTTACAGCCGTAGCATTCTTATTTCCTTCCATAACCATTTGATCTACCCTGCTGGAGCGTAAGCGAACAATCGCAAATTCAGCAGCAACAAAAAAAGCTGTGGCAATAATTAATATAGCTACAAGAAATAAATTAAGCGTGAACACTCACAGTCCTCTCTTTCCAGAAGCTTTTAAATTATTTTGGTTCGTTGCGGCAAAAAATATTCATCTTTCGAAGAGCGGATCCGAGCTCTGGAAGGAAAGAAGCCAATCTGAAATGTCATTTATAACTTGTTTATCTACATGTTGTGCAACCTTATACTCTTTTTTGGCTTCTAGTATCTCTCCATAAACAGAAGGCATGAACAAATGATTTAGGTTCGCATATAGTTTAAATGTTGCATTTGGGGTACCACCCAATATGTTTTTATAACCAAGACGATGGGGAAGCGGGACAAGACGGCGTTTCCATACTGTCCAGGAACAGAACCTGTCTTCGAAGAAAATGTAATGGCCGGGCCAAAAAAAGAATGGCGCATACATAAACGATCTGATAACCAAGTTAATTGGTCCGCATTATCGCTTCTCCGTGAAAAATATTTGTCCACTTCATTTAGAGCAATAATATCCGTTTGGCTTTCCTCTATGACTTGAGCCATTCGCTCCAGATTTAATTTCCCATCGATTCCTGTACCATGATGAATGTTGAACGCATGCTACAGCATCAGAGGACATGAACATACTCATTGCGAACACCGTTCAATTATTGACTTTATTTTATATGGTTAATATAATTAGGTTGGTCGACCAATAAAAAAGGAGGATCATATGAGTAAAGAGGATAAAAGAAAACGATTAATCGATGCGGCTTACAACGTATTTGTCAAAAAAGGATACGCTAATGCCTCTATCAAAGATATCGCAAATGAAGCCGATATGACATCGGGACTTGTTCATTATTATTTTAAAAATAAAGAAGAACTGTTGCTTTCCGTACAAGATGAAGTCCAAAAGCATTACCAAAGGCAATATGACGGACAGCCGGAAGACTCTGTAACTCCGGAAGAAGTATTGCTTGAAATCAAATCCAGAACAGAAAATAATCCCGACTGGTATCGGTGGAGATATGAAATTTACTCTTTGGGGATCAAAAACGAAAGCGGGCATCTTCAAAAGCAAGTCGCGTCTATTCTCAAGAATGGAAGAGATAGTCTTGCCAAGCCGTTGCAGCCCTTAGTCGGCAATTCCCATCATGCTTCTGCAGTTGCCAGTATACTATTGGCTTGCTTCGACGGATTAGCTCTTCAGCAAATTGTCGACGATGAATTTGATATTGACCAATCGTATCGATTATTGATCGAGCTCCTTGAGCTTTATGTATGTAAATCACAAGAACTAAGCTAACACGAAAGGTGATCATGTGAAAAAAATTGTAATCTGTTTTTTCATCTTTTTCCTCGTTGCTCCTTCTTTTTCTCTAGCCAATGAAGGTCGCGATACGGCTCAATCAATCACAACTTTTATGAAAGAAGTGCTGGAGGAATATCATATTCCGGGGGCTTCGCTGGCAGTCATACATAACGGTCAGACCATCTTTCAAGATAGCTGGGGGACAATGAGTGACGGATCAGCCGTAACGGAGGACACGACTTTTCTTATCGGTTCGGTAAGCAAACCTTTGACATCTCTTGCCGTTATGATGTTGGCGGAAGAGGGAAAAATAAAGCTGGATGAACCGATTGAAACGTACATCCCGTCGTTCAACTATCAAACCGATGGCACGAAATCAATCACCGTGCGTAATCTCTTAGAACAAACTAGCGGGATTAGCGCTTATGACGGAATGAAGGTGACCGATAAGCCAAGTCATGGTAAAGAGAATGGCATTACTCAAGCTGTTACAGAACTTAGCGGAGTAAAGTTAAGCCATCTTCCCGGTGAGATATACGAGTATAATTCAGCCAACTATTTACTGTTAGGAGCTATTATTGAGACGGTGTCCAAACAGTCATTTTCAACATTTATGGATACTCATATTTTCTCGCCTCTTGGCATGAACAACACTACTGCCGATTACGACAGCGCCATGGACAGAGGGTTGGTACCCGGCTTCCATTCATGGTTCGGCAGACCTGTTACAGGCGATGGATTGTATGATCAATCGGGAGCGCCTTATGGTTATATGACTTCAACCGCCAATGACCTTACCAAATTTATAACATTCATGCTCAACGGAGGGGATTTGTTATCAGAACAAAGTCGAAAACAATTACAGACTCCACCGGAAAGCGGTAATCGTTATGGTTTGGGTTGGCACTTTCCAAGATCGGGCACTAAATATCCTTACCACACGGGTGCAACGCCTGAATATAAAGCGGAAATATTCTTTATCCCCGAACAAAATCTGGGCGCCGTTCTTTTGATGAATAAATACCATGAGTTAGAAGCTGTTTCGTATTTAAGTATAATGGAGGGAATTCGATCCATTATGAGCGGCAAAAATCCGGAAATCGCACCATTAGATATTAGCACGCAATGGATTACGCTTGGTGTTGTATTTTTGGTTGCTATTCTAGCGCTACTAAGTTTAATCCGCTTAAAACGTAAAACCGCGATCAATAAAAAGGTTAGGGTGTTTACAGGGGGCCTCTCTATCATTTTCGCCGTCGGGCTGATTCCATTATTCACCTATACTATGGGTAGCTCATGGAGGACGATTGGCCTGTTCGTTCCGGACATCGAATTTCTTATACAATGTCTCATTGCGATATCGGCCGTTTACGGTCTTTTCACCTTCCTTCTTATTGTAATGAGACGAGAAAAGCGATATCTGAATATCGGCCGATAATATAACCTTGAACCGCACATAGAAGGCTTATTCCACTTGTTGAAAATGGAGTGAGCCTTTTGTGTATGCAGGGAGTCGCAGGGTTCCGCGAACCATGAACAATTGAGGAGATGAAATACGATGCTTTGTGACTGTAAATTGAACAAAATGAAATTCGTTTAAAATGAATGGTTCCACTTCAAGCGGTGCTCCCGGTTGGATGATGTTGTTCAACGCAATACACCGAAATTCAAATTGCGGATGGCTGGTTGAAAGCTCTCGGTGGTGACCGTTATGAGGTGAAAAGTGCAGGTCTGGAAGGTATTGATGCCGTACTCTTGAATCGTGCAGATTAAGCTGTCAAACCTCCAACATGCTGAATAACCGGTGATGTCCATAAGTAGCTAACCAAAAAGATGCGTCTAAGTGCGAAGGCCATCTTTCCATTTGGTCAATGAATAGAACGAAATATGAATTTGTTTGTTGGGTGTGTTCGCAAAAATCGAATTTTATGGTAATCTATAGGTGGTCAAGTACTTGCATTGCGAAAGGAGTGAGTCTGTGAGTGCCGTTGCTGCAAAGCCTAAGTGCTTGGGGGAGCTAATACAGCACTATCGACAGAGTAAGAAATTGACTCTGGCGAAGCTGCAGGAAGCGGTCGGCATCGATAAAGGCAGCCTGTCGAGAATTGAAAACAGCGAGGTTAAGCGCCCTGATTTTCAATCCATCTTGTCCATCGCTGCAGTATTAGACATTCCCCATAACGACGTCGTAGAGAAGTACATCGAAATTGGACATAAGTCGGAAGTCGTCTACACTATTTTACAGAACGAATTAACAACACTTGAATATCCTTCGCTGATACCGAAAATAGCCGCAAAATTTCTTCAAGCACCGAATGAAGACAGCTTGTACCTAGTAGGGAAATTGTATCGCGAAGCCGACTCCATCGATAACGACTCCATTAAACTTTCGTTGTATGACCTCATCCTTGATTACTCGCGTTCCCACGGAATTATGCCTTACATAGCTAAAAGCATGTATCAACGTTATCTTATTGAACGAAATGATTTCAGCAGATTGAAGGAAACATACTATAGCGGAAAGTACATTTTGCATTACATCGATTTCTTGCCGCAGGACGAGCAACTTGAGCTACACTACAAATTAGGGGTTCACGCTTACAACTTGAGGTTCTACAGCGAGAGTATCGACCATTGCAAAAAAGTACTGGCTGAAGAGGGCGGTCAAAGTCCTTACAAAATATATGCACTTGGTGTGCTTAGAGACGCGCACTTTGGTATTGGGGAATACAAAGAGGCTGAGATGTACTCTATACAGTACAAACAGTTTAACTATCCGCACACGCAAGAGCAAATTGTTCTGATGGAAGCCTTATTCAACGCTAAGAAGGGCAATACGGCTCAAGCCATTGAACAGTTGTGGTCATTCCTCGATACTTGTAGTGATATCTTTGTTCTTTCTGCAACAAGGCATCTCATTCAATTGTACTTGGAACAGAACAACACTGAAGGCGTTAAAGCCGTACTAGAAAACAGGAAAATAAGCTTATCCATCATAGATAAAAGAAATCCTTTGACTTATTCTGAGTACGCTGAATACCTTCGACTTCAAGGGGAGTACTATTTAGCCATAGGTGACCCTGACAGCGGCATTAGCCATTTGATGGAAGGGGCTTTATACTACTCAAAAGTTAACGACATAATCAAAGAGAAAGAATGTCTTAACACGATTGTACGTAATCATATAGAACAAAATATCCCTATGCATAAGCCTGCACTTGAAAAGTTGAGCACTTATTTTATAAAAAGCGCTAAAGAAATGGAGGATTTAGCATGAAAAACTTTGTCAAAAAACTGTATTTCAAATCCATTCTTTACTCAGTTGTATTTGTAACAATGGTGACGGTATTTGCTGGAGATACTACTGGAATCATTCATCCTTGGTAAAGCACCTTCATGGTGCTTTTTTTATTTTTGTTCATCTCTTTGGATAGATATGACGTTAGGCAAAATCAAAAGGATAACAAAGGTGGAAAAGAGGCTAATGTGGCAGGTGGTTATTACGTGTCACAGTGATCCCAATACGAACTGTAACTATTGTGTTAAACTGGTACGTACACGTCAGGCATTAGCCTGGCCTTATCCAGCAATTCAAATTTGGAGGCTTGTACATGGCGGATGTGACCTTTTACCGGGACGAAGCGCTGCCTTTTCTGGAGGCAAAGCGATGCCATAAGAATGACCTGGCGTATCAGAAGCATTTTCACGAGGAATATTCTATCGGTTTAATCGATGAAGGCGAGACGCAAGCATGGTGTGACGGCACCTTGTGGCGCGTAGAGACGGGACGAATGATCAGCTTTCCGCCGCTCATTCTCCACGCCTGTCAGCCTGCGGAAGAGGCGCAATGGAAATACAAAATGCTGTTCATTAAACCGGAATGGTTCGCTCAGCTTGAAATGCCCGATATCAACCGGCTTCATATTCCTTTTTTGCTCGAAAAGGGGAAGAATGAAGCCTGCAGCAACCTGCTCAACCGTACTATGGAGGCATTAACCCGGAGCGGGTCGCCGCTCGAAATCGAAACGGCGTTAATCGAACTGGTGCACAAGCTCGTAAACAAAGATGCCTCCGATCTGGCGCATGAGCCTTATGGCATGCTGGAACCGAAGTACGTCAATCTAATCAAGGAATATATCCATGCCCATTACACGGATCGGATCACACTCGACACGCTGGAGCAGGAAGCCGGGATCAGCCGATATCATCTCATTCGCATGTTCAAGAAAAGCACGCATATACCGCCTCATGCGTATCAAAATCTGCTGCGCATCAATCATGCCAAGAAGGAATTGAAGAACCGGCGGCCCATTGCTGAAATTGCGGTGGACACCGGCTTCTATGATCAGAGCCATTTTGCAAAAGCCTTTGCCAAAATCGTCGGGGCAACTCCTCAAACTTATGCCATGTCCGTTTAGATAAGCGCAATTTTTTACAATCCTCTCCTCCTGTCTTCTTGTACATTAGGATTCATAAGAGAAGAGGAGGGACCACTTGATGGTGACAATGACGAATTTGGAAGAAAAATTTGCCGAGGCGATGAAAACCATTGCCCGCCGAGCTGATTTGAAGACTTATGTCGAGCAGACGCCGGCCATCTACCAGCTGCTGCAGCGTGCGGCAGCAAAGTATGTGACGGGGGAGAAGCGGCAGGATGGTCTTGAGGCAGGACGGCAGCTCGCTGATAAAGGGTACGCCATCTCGCTTGAATATATCGGCGAAAATACGACAGATGTCCAAGCTTGCGAAGCGGCGGTACTGGAGTTGTCGCTGCTCATTCATGCGTTGGCAGAGCGTGGAATACCGGCTCGCGTGTCGTTCGATCTGTCCCACATCGGATTATCGCTAGACAGCGATCTTGCATTTAAGAATCTGACAGCACTTGCCGCTCTGGCCCGGCAGGCCGGCATCGAGCTGTTTGTCAGCATGGAAGAGTCGGCCAAGACCGACGCGATACTCACGATCTATAAAAGGGCCGCAGCCGCATATGAGAACATCGGCATTACGCTGCAGGCACAATTGAACAGGACGGCTCTGGACTTGACTAGCTTACAGCCCATCCCTGGCCGGGTCCGCATCGTGAAAGGGGCGTACCAGGAGCCGGAGCAGCTCGCGATGCCGCGTTCATCCGCCTTAAATGAAAAATATGTGCAGCTCGTGGAGCAAGCCATCCACTTAGGCCATCGCGTGTCGATCGCCACCCATGATGAGTCTATCGTTGACGAGATCATCAAGCGGGGATGGATCCATGAGCCGGGAGCTGAGTTTGAGCTGTTATATGGGATTCGACCGGATTTGAGCAGCCAATTGAAGAAGGCGGGTTATCCTGTTCGCATTTATGTAACGTATGGCCATGAATGGTATTTGTATCTATGCCACAGGATCGCTGAATATCCGCCTAATCTATTCCAAGCAATCGTCGACATCACGGGCGCCGGAAAGGCAGATCCTATGCTCGATTATGAATAACTCTGAGTCTAGCACATTCAAATTGGACAACGATTACAAAAAATGCTGCAGAGTACCGTTGCTGGATACCTTGAAAAAGAATCGCCTGCCATCCAACAATACAGGGTGACAGGCGATGATAATATCATACCACTGACAAGTAACGATAAAATGGTGTCAAAAAATAGCATCAGAGCGATGGCGTCGCATGTCTACTTGCAGCGGATAAAATGTAGGTGAAACATACATTTGATTCTCTACGCTTAATGCGATTGAGCTTACTTGTTCCCGTTAAACGTAACACGCTTCTTTCCATCATAGATTAAAGCAGACTTTGCCTTAATCGTATCACGGCCATGTTTCACGTTTTTATTCGAGAAGTTCACAACGACCTTCAAGTTGGGACCATACTCTGCGGATTGTACGAGCCGATCCGGTGTCAGTACCTTAAATGCCGTCATTTCCTGTGTTACGGCTTTGGCGTGGAACGGCGACCAGACTTTCAAATAGGAAGAAATCAGTTCCTTGTGGCTCTCCCATTCCTGACTGTCCAAATGGTAAAGCGGCGGAACATTATACAGCAACTCATAAAGCATACGTGAACCAACTTCATCCTTAATCTTCAGGCTGCCCCATTCCCAGTGATGGGTCGTAATGACGGAATCGTTGTACACGAGCTTGAATAGCGGCAGCGAGTAGGTTGGATTGAGGTACACATGTTGGTACAACTCTTTCACCGGCACCTGCTTCACATATCGTTCAGGTATGGTGCCTTGGGCAGCGCCATAACCGCCAACGTAGTACGGGCTTTCCTTGTTTTCGCGCATATCTTTATCGCCCCATTTGATCACGGGCGTCTCAATGCCGTGCGCAAATGCGATCGTGCTGCTCGCGGAGTCGTTACCGCCTTCCGAACCGATGACCATATGCTTCTCTTTCCCGATATAGTCCATTCGCTTCAAGCGTGCTGCAAGATCTTGCTCCTGTGTCGTGATATGGCCTGGCGTATAGTCATCGTAAATCTCTCCAGTTGCATCGCAATCGATGAACCAGGAGTTATAAAGGATGCCGTCCTGCAAAATATCCTCAACACGCTGCTTCACGCTTGGAAGAGAAAGGGTAGGATTCAGTTTCCGCCCCCGATTGAGGAACCCCCCGATCTTAACGCCTTTCTTATTTGAGATGGTTGCCTGTTCATACAATGTCGGGTCCGGGAAAAATGCCGTGTTCCATTCCTTATCTTCTTTCTTTTGAATCGAGTGGTACGAATCATAGGGCCCGATTAAGTATCCCTGCTCGTTCGCCTTCGCGACAAAAGCAGGGTTCAGAAGCCCATTCGACCAGTTCGGAAGGCCGATCCATGCCTTCTCGATGCCGAGCTGGTGCATTTCTTCCAACACAGCAGACTGGTCCCGTCCCCATTCCTCCGGATGATCGATAGCGTCCTGGAACACGCTCTTAAGCAGGTTTTTATTCAGCTCGTACAGCTTCTGCTCACTCAGCTTGTCCACGCCGTCAGCTACAGCTTGCTTGGCGGCAGCATCGAGCGCAGGGAAATACTCGGCCCGGTAGAGTTGCTTCAGCTTCAACGCCTGGTTCAGGGCATTTACAATAACCCGTTTCTGGTAGTTGTTTATGAACTGCTCCTGCTTTACTTCTTTCAATACGCTGTTCAGTTGATCGGCGCCATCCGCCGTGTATCGGTCCGCAAGCTCCGCGATCCAGGACCAGATGGGCTCATTCAACTTATTCTTCATCTTTTTCCAGCGAATATTGTCGGCCTCAAGCACCTGACTGTTCCACATATAAATATGCGGCGCCCCGAACAGCTTTTCGATTTCCGGATTATCCTTCGCTTTATCGGCCAGCGTCTTAAAGCCTTGCTGCTCCTTCACATATTCCTTGTACAGCTTCGCGACGGCCACGGGATCGTTGTCGGTAATGTACAGCCGGAAGCTATACTCCTTTTTCGGATTGATGGATGGAAATTCGTGTTGGAATGTCATATCGAGCTTAGGCTCTGCCCGGAACGCTACTTCATTATTGAACGGATTTTCTACGATATAGAGCAGGGAGTAATGCTTTTTGTTCAAGGCCATAAAGTTCATCGAGAAAGATTCGCCCCATGTCATCGTCTCCCCATTCAGGAACTGCTTCCAGTTGAGATCATTGGCGGGAATCCGCTTGCCTTCCCCAAGAGGCAGCATATAACTGTCGGCTTGCACGGTCGGCCAAGCAAATTGTTCTGCTCCGATGGATTCAATACGAATGTCCAGATATTTTTTGTTTTTTTTCTGAACGACCACTTTGACTTTGTCATCGGGGTACGTCCATTCAATTCGGTTCGCTGTTTTCTTCACATCGCGCACGGCTCGGGGCTTCAGCGGCACAGATGCATGTTCCTTCACGCCTCCTTTTTCAATCACGATATCGAAGGTGGCCGGATCCACCTTAAATTTGAAATCATGATACGCCACAGTTGAAGTGCTCTTCACTGGATGTCCTGCGCCCGCCTTTCCGGCCAGAGGCAGACTGCTTCCGGCGAATACACTGAAAGCCATTGCGATCGACAGTACGGTTAATAGCGTCTTTTTCATGTGCATACCTCCAAATATGAATTATTCATTCCTTGAGATAGGATGATTTTCAAGCTAGTACTTGCCATGCTGGAATCAACTCAGGAATGCATGAGTAATCATAGCCACCTTCTGTTACACCAGTGTTACATCACGTTCCTACTAATTTTCCGCCAAGTTTCTGGGATTGCATTAGATGAAGAAACTGCTGGCCCCGGGGGATTATAGCTGATTTTTATTTGTTTGCCCCTATATGTCACATTGGCGTAACACAACACACCTAAGATAGGGATGACAAATAGAAATATTAACGGAGGGATAACATTTGATAGATAGCACGATTTTAATTACAGGAGGTACTGGCTCTTGGGGAGTGGAACTTGTCAAGCAACTGCTTGTGAAAGAGCCAAAAGAGATCCGTATATTCTCCCGCAATGAATCACTGCAAGTTCAAATGCGCCATCAATTTGAGGATCCTAGATTGCGATTCGTGATTGGCGATATTCGAGATAAAGCGGAATTGGTCATGGCGTGCAGCGGTGTAGATGAGGTATATCATCTAGCGGCGCTGAAACATGTTCCGATCTGTGAGGAGCAGCCGGAGAGTGCGCTCAAAACAAACGTAATGGGAACGCAAAATGTGATCGAGGCGGCAATCGAAAATGGCGTCCGAAAAGTAATGTATGTTTCCACGGATAAAGCAGCCAACCCTGCAAATATCTATGGTATGACGAAAGCGATCGGAGAGAAGCTTATCTTATGCGCAAATGGAAGATCGGAAACAAGGTTTGTAAGTTTTAGAAGCGGCAATGTGCTCGGAACGGCGGGAAGCGTAGTGCCCTTATTCAACCAGCAACTCAAAGAGGGGAGGGATCTCAGTGTAACTGCTCCGGGAATGACGCGTTTCTTTCTCACTGTGGAGGACGCCGTCCAAATCTTGGTGACAGCGATGGAGAACAGCCTCGGAGGCGAAATATTCGTCCCGAAGATGGGAGCTTGCAGAATAACGGATCTTGCGCAAGCGTTAATCAATCATTCTAAGTCAAAACATGCCAAAATTCACTACGTAGGCATTCGTTCGGGAGAAAGGCTTCACGAGACGTTGATTACGGAATCGGAGAGCAGCCGGGTGAATGAAAGTCATGAACGATATTTTATGATCATGCCAGACTTCCAAAGTGACTTGTTGGCGGTGGACGAAGTGCATCGAGGCAATATGCGTAGAGGATATCATTCAGAGGATTGTATGATGTCACTCGATGAGATTGGACAACTGCTTCGGAAAGGCGGGTTTGTGGAATGAAACGGAGAATTGTATTGACGGGAGGCGGATCGGCTGGTCACGTTACAGCGAATCTAGTACTGATTTCCCGTTTGTTAGAGGAAGACTGGGATATCACTTACATCGGCTCCAAGCACGGGATTGAGCGCGAACTGGTTGCCGGACTCAAGGGCGTTCAGTACAACCCGATTAGTACGGGGAAGCTAAGACGATATTGGGCATGGGCGAACGTAACGGATCTGTTTAAGCTTATGATTGGAATTATACAGGCATTTCTGCTCATTTTTCGAGTCAAGCCAGGTGTTGTGTTTTCCTTGGGCGGCTTCGTCGCGGTACCGGTCGTGGTTGGTGCCGCTTTGAACCGAGTTCCCGTTATTATTCTGGAGCCCGATCTACATCCCGGGCTTGCGAATCGTATCTCCCGCAAGTTCGCTCGAGCAATGTGTACGACCTTCAGGGAAACGGTTGACAATGACGGTAACGCTGATGAGAAGTTGGTGTATGCCGGTCCGATCGTAAGGGAGGAACTGAAGCTGGGCAGCCGCGTTCGCGGCATGCGTCTCTGCAGCTTCTTCGAGGATAAGCCCATTCTTCTTGTCATGGGAGGGAGCCAAGGAGCGGAGCGAATCAACCGTGCCGTCAGGGAAGCACTCCGAGAGCTCTTAAAGAGCTATCAAGTGGTTCATATTTGCGGAACTGGAAAGACAAATGCTGCTTATCGGCGGTATGAAGGTTATAAACAGCTTGAGTATGCCCGCGAAGAGCTCCCGGATCTAATGGCAATGTCAGATCTTGTCGTGTCGAGGGCGGGTTCAAATGCGATCCATGAACTGGTGCTTCTGCGAAAGCCGATGCTTCTGATTCCACATTCTATCGGTGGAGCACGAACAGGACAAACCTTGAATGCGGAACATTTTAAGGATGCGGGCTATGCAGAGGTACTTTATGAAACAGCTCTCACGAAAGAAGCCTTACTGCAAGCCATAGATATGACTTATCGTAATCAGAAATCGTATGTGGATAGGATGAAGGCCAGCAAGACGGATGGGGCTGTAGACAAGGTAATGGCACTCATTGAGATGGCGGTTAAAGGAAAGGAGGGGCAGGGAGTTGAGGATTTTTCCTAAAGTTTTACTTGTTGCTTTCAGTCTACTCGTCCTGATTTTTCTTATGTTGGCTTATAATAATGAACTCGGAAGCGGGAAAAAGAGTCGTCAATTGGAATGCATCATGGATCAGAAAACAACGCAGCTTGGACATATCCGCAATTCGGAGTATGAAGACATCATCTTAATCGTAAACGATTCTACATTTAATCAGATTCAATTGCACGACAGATATATCGGAATTTTTGAGCTCAATAAAGTGTATGGGAATAATCATGGCATTGTTGATATGTACGATCCGCAATCCATTCAAGTCGAGCAGTCATTCGATGGTTACAATAGCGGCTGCCTTGGCATATAAGAAACAATTAAACATAACCACTTTATTTGCAGGAATGGCGTTTCCTGATATAATGACTCCCGTCTTTGTTTACATTTAAGCAAAGCACTTCCTTGAAAGTCATAAGATTGTTACGATGCAAGTTGCAAATTTGCTCGTTAACACAAGATAACTTATCAAAAAAAAGAACTATATTATGGTTAAAAATGAATTTTTAAGGAATTAAGAGGCAATTTAGCACAAAGGGAGATTGCTATGCGGATATTAATTGCGGACGATGAACAGGATATGCTCCGGATTTTAACGGCGTATTTCAAAAAGGAAGGATACGAGGTATTTACGGCCGAAAACGGCGAGGAAGCATTGGATGTTTTTTATCGCGAGAAGGTCGATCTTTCTATCCTGGATTGGATGATGCCGAAGCAGAGCGGGATAGAAGTTTGCCGGGAAATCAAGGCTCGGTCGGACAAAAAAGTGCTGATTTTAACAGCAAAAAGCGAGGAAGAAGATGAACTGAGGGCGCTCAGCATCGGTGCGGACGAATATATCCGTAAGCCGTTCCATCCGAAGATTCTCGTTCTCCGGGCGAAAAGGCTGCTGGGCGACGAAAAGGGACTGCACTATCAATCACTGCGAATCGATCCGGAAGGCAATAAAATATATAAAGACGGCACAGATCTGCACTTAACAAAAATGGAATTCGAGCTTATGTGTTGTTTTGTCCGCCATAGGGGCCAGATTCTGTCACGTCAGCAACTGCTGGACTTGGTGTGGGGACTCGATTATTTCGGCGATCCAAGAACGGTGGATACCCATGTACGCAGGCTGCGGGAGAAGGTGGGCGAAGACATGATCAAAACGCACCGGGGACTTGGATACAGTGTGGAGGCGGGCGATGAATAAGCTGGGGCGTAAGCTGTTTATAAGCATCTTAGTCTCCGTCTTGCTCATTTTCGTCATGTTTGTGTTGCTGGCGAACTTGTTTATGCCGAAATACTATATTTACAAAACGAAAGAACAGCTCAGGGAAGCGATAAATACGGTAAACGGGCTTTCGGAAGCGGAATGGATCGATGCAATCCCGCAGATTGAGCAACAATACCGCGTGACGATCGTGTATGATGATTTGCAGAAACAGGAAAATGACCTAAATGAGTCGCTCAAGCAGCAGCTTGCGAAAAAGAGGGTGACCCTAAACAAGTTCTGGATTACGGAAGAATCACTCTTGAAGGTTAAAGCAGGTACCCGGATAAATGCAATATACGATCAGGGCAAGCTCAAATCCAGCTTTTACGCAAGTTTTATCCCAAAGGACGAAACCATTGTCCTGATCGGGCTTTCGATGGCCTATATCAGCGATACGGTCGGGATGCTGAACGAGTTCATCTTGATCTTGGCCTTTTGTTCGGTGCTGATCATCGTATTTGTTGTCTGGCTCTTGTCATATCGGATGACCAAGCCGCTCAAAGAACTGGGACAGGTAGCGAAGGACATATCGGATCTCCGTTTCCGAAAAGCCCGGGTTGATACCCGGGATGAAATCGGTGAGCTGGCGGAAAGCATTAACACGATGAGCGACAAGCTGAGCGCAGCGCATGCCGAATTATCCAGGAAAAACCGGAGTCTGAAGCGGTTTATGTCGGATATGACACATGAGCTGAAAACGCCGCTTTCGCTCATTCAGGCTTATGCCGAGGGGATTCAGGATGGGTTAGACGATGGAAGTTACGCTGCCACCATTTTGCGTCACAATCAAAGCATGGCAAGGCTGATTAACGAGTTTTTGAATTTTGCGAAAATTGAAAGGGACGAACTTGAATGTAAGCCAGTTGCCGTGAAAGATTTGTTCCATGAATGTGCCGCAAAATTTGGCATTGAGCTCAAGTCAAGGCATTTGCAGTTAGTGATTCGCGATGAGCTGCCAGGTAATCCTCAGATTACAGCGGATCCGAACAAAATCCGGATGGTTTTTCAGAACCTGCTCGGCAATGCGGTGAAATATGCGGCCGGCGAACGGATCGATGTGGTTTTCGAGAAGCAGGATGCCGAAATGGTGCTGCATATGAGCAACAGCCTTCCGAGAGAGATCACTGATGCATCTCGATTGTGGGAGCCCTTTTACGTAGAGGAAAGCTCGCGGCATAAAGAAATGTCGGGAACGGGTCTCGGGCTTACGATTGTCAAAACAATTCTGGAAAGGCACGGCTTCCGCTGCCATGCGGAGACAAAAGGACAAACGATTCATTTTTATCTCTATTTCAAGGTGAACAGCCCCCGATCTGCGTAAACAGATGGAGGGCTTGATAAAATCCTATTTCACGAGCATGTTTTCATATTTCTTCGCTTCGTCGGACTTTTCATCGAATGGATGGTCTTGTGGGAAGGGACCGACCCATACGTAATTAGCGTTTTCGCCAATTTTTCGCCCATAGGTTCTCCATCTCGAGGAAATGTCTTATCATCGTACGCTCGGCAGCATGAAACAATGAGGCACAGATCTTACACCGCTGTCATTAAAATGTAAGCGAACTCGATAGGATAAATCATTTACAGATGCTAAATTAAAGTAAATAAACATGATCAACAAATGGAGCAAAAACATGCGGATAATAATTCATTTATGTACGATTGCAGCGCTTTTATTCGGTTTCTACTTCGCTTATACATTTAAGGAACCAAGAAACGGAATGCTAATGATAGGAGAGAAAGAAGCATTGCAAGATATCAAAAATCAACACAATGCTGACATCAATTCAGTGGACATCTCTAAAGTGAAAACAATGAAAAATGAAGGTCAATCGGTATTCATCATGGATCAAAAAACAGCGCAGGATGTGAGCAAAAAAGGGGTATTGCGAAAATCCGATAATGACCGGGGGGGTGCGTCTTCCGATCCAATCGATTCCTTACCTACAATGATCAATGATGAAGCCATCTTGTTCTCAGATAACAAGAATGAAAAGCTAAAGAAAATGGTACTGGGCGATAGAGAAATCCAAATCAGATACGACAGCAATACCTGGCTTGGTCATAGCCGTAATTCAGAGTATGAAGACATCATTTTAATCGTGAACCCCTCTACTTTTCATCAAATTCCATTGCAAGACACATATATCGGAATTTTTGAGCTCAATAAAGTGTATGGGAATAACCATGGCATTGTTGATATGTATGATCGCCAGTCGGTTCAACTAGAGGAAGAATTTACGAAACTTACGAAGAGCAAGACAAATAGTGCCCAGCTTCTAGAAGGACTATCGATACTAAAATAATTAAAATGGGGGTTGAATATGGCTGGAATTATAGGTCATACCATGGTTACAACAGCTGCCGCCTTGGCATATAAAAAACAATTAAACATCACAACTTTATTTGCAGGAATGGCCTTTCCTGATATTATGACTCACCTATTCGTGTACATTCCATTTATTCCTGGCGTAAGTGCAGGTGTCCTGGATGAAACTTTTTTAGGCGGTGTGGCCTGCGCCATCTTCTTGACTCTGCTGGTTATGCTGGGTCTGAAAACAATGCCGAAGGCAATGTATTTATTTTCTTATAAGCAAAGCACTTCGCTCAAAGTTATTTTGTTGTCTGCCCTCGCAGGTACTGAATTACATGTACTCATGGATAAGATTGCTATCAACGGTTGGATAACTTTCTGATTACATCTATATAGTTGAATATGAAACTCCCGCGGCTGCAGTATTTCGCGGGAGTTTTTCTTCGATATTATTTACCTGATATACAAATTACTTTCTATATTATTAATTCTTACCTTACAAAAGTGTAATAATTTTTTTGTTGACGCTCCTTAGTTGTTGTAACTATACTGGTTACAAGAGTTGGTATATATTAGTTTCTTGCTATAGGTATATGTCAGTTGATTCTTTTCGAATCAATGGTTTAATTAAGCAACTAGTATGCAGTAATTACACCAACTCACTATATTTCTCATTAAGCTAGGGCATATTCCCTTGATTCTAATATACTTACCAACTCTTAAAACTTACTTAGAGGTGACAACGTTGATGAAGAATAAACTTATTGCAGCAGGAATTGTTACAGGAGCCTTACTATTATCTCCATCTCATATTTTTGCAGACTCTCTTTCTAAAGTGAATACCACGTTCCAATATCAAATCGAAGAAAACTCTGTAGTCGGCGAAATAACCGATGCAGATACCTTCTATGCGGTTGTTGAGTATAAGGATTCTACAGGAAACATTCAAACGCTAGACATCGACTTTCCGAATGAAAGCAACAAGACTTTTGCAATAGGCGACAAAGTTAAAGTTACCAATAAAGACAAATGGGAAGTAAGGGATTTCGGTTACTTCAAAGCGACTATAGCCCCTGGAGATTTTGTGTCTAAGCTGACTGACGACTCAAAGTCTCAGAACACAAACACACAAGCGGAAGAAAACTATGTAATCGGCGAAATAACCGATGCAGATACCTTCTATGCGGTTGTTGAGTATAAGGATTCTACAGGAAACATTCAAAGACTAGACATCGACTTTCCGAATGAAAGCAACAAGACCTTTGCAATAGGCGACAAAGTTAAAGTTATCAATAAAGACAAATGGGAAGTAAGGGATTTCGGTTATTTCAAAGCGACTATAGCATCTGGAGATTTTGTGTCTAAGCTGTCTGACGACTCAAAGTCTCAGAACACAAACACACAAGCGGAAGAAAACTATGTAATCGGCGAAATAACCGATGCAGATACCTTCTTTGCGGTTGTTGAGTATAAGGATTCTACAGGAAACATTCAAAGACTAGACATCGACTTTCCGAATGAAAGCAACAAGACCTTTGCAATAGGCGACAAAGTTAAAGTTATCAATAAAGACAAATGGGAAGTAAGGGATTTCGGTTATTTCAAAGCGACTATAGCATCTGGAGATTTTGTGTCTAAGCTGTCTGACGACTCAAAAAACGGAAACTAAAAAGCAAACATACCGCATATTTCGCGGTATCAGCCTGTTGAGAAATCCTCAATGGCAAGAGCGAACTCCGTAGCATACGGCCATATACTAAAAAAGGGAAAGCTGTCGATTGATATTGGCTGCTTTTCCTTTTTTATATATACGATTCCGAAAGGACTTGAAATTCAGGACCGACAGCCCGAAACGTAACAGTGAAATTCAGTTATTAGGGCTCCCTGCCTTAACCGTTTTTTGGGTGGGCTGATGTCATAGGAACACTAGCGGAGCGAATTTCATAAGATATCTCGTCAAGATTGAGGATGAGCAGCTTGCCGGTCGGGCCCGGATCGGAACATTCTCATTTAACGAATCACATGCAGGGTCAGTGAAATGAATGATACGGAGGGTATAAAATGAGCGATTTTCAGAAGGATCTGCAAAACTTGAATGTCGGCCAGTTCAGTTCGACGGGGATGACGCCTGCGTCGGGGCAAAATCCAAGCGGCCCGGGTGATCCCCGCTTATGTGTTGGCGTTTGCTTTTTTTGCGCCGGCTTTTGCGGCGGATTTTGTTCCTGCGGCAACTGTTTCCGCTGCAGCAGCTGCTTCCGCTGCGGTGGCTGCGCGCGTTGCGGAAGCTGCGCTCGCTGCCGCTGAGTACCGATAAGCTCGCTTGGCGAACCGCAAAAACGGGATGCCCCTGCAGATGTATCGTCCTGCAGGGGCTGTTCCTATTTTTCGTTCCAGGCATGAAGGACAAAACGCTCTACATAACTTAAAAGCGGGGGGAAACCGAAGTCCTGCGTACGATGCGGTTTTTCCTCCGGCAAAACCTTAAGGAGGAATAAAAAACTTGAATCCTTCTGTGCGTCTGAAAGTGAAAGGGGATACGTTCTTTCTCCCCGATTCAAATGGCGGCGTCTACTTCCGCAACAATACGGGTTCGTTCCGAATGGAAGGCGACATGGTCGACCGGTGGATTGAAAAATTGATGCCCATGTTCAGCGGGGAATATTCCATGGCGGATCTGACGGACGGATTGCCGGAACCGTACAGGTTACGGGTTTATGAAATCGCAGAAGTACTGCTCAATAACGGCTTTGTCCGGGATGCCAGCCAAGACCGCCCGCACAGCCTCCCGGAAGCGGTAGAACGGCAATATGCAGCACAGATCGAATTCCTGGACAGCTTGGGCGGTTCGGGCGCTTACCGCTTCCAAACCTATCGCGAGGCTAATCCGATTGCGGTCGGTTCCGGTCCGATATTTGTCTCACTCGTTGCGGCCTTGTTGGAATCCGGGTTGCCCCGGTTTCGCATGCTGATCACGAACCGGGCGGCCACGGATCGCCAGCGGATCTCCGAGCTTACGGCGACTGCACGTCTATCGGACAGCGAGGTCGAGGTCGAGGAGATCTGTCCGTCGGATGACGGCTCCCTCGATTGGCCGGAAATCGTCCGGCTGGCGGATACCGTCCTATACGTCGCTCAGGATGACGATCCCGGAGAGCTTAGAGCACTGCACGCGGCCTGCAGGGACGCGAAGAAGCTGCTGGTACCTGCCATCTACATGCGACAGGCGGGCATAGCAGGGCCATTGGTGCACCCGGATTCGGACGTCTGCTTCGAATCCGCATGGCGCAGGATTCACCGAATCGCCCTGGGCGATGCAGATCACCCGACCGCCGTCTCTACTACGGCGGAAGCCATGCTCGCGAATGTGGTCGTATTCGAATGGCTTAAGACCGTGTCGGGGGCCACTTCGGAATTGAACGGACAACTGTTCCTGCTGAATCCGGAAACATTGGAAGGCGAGTGGCATTCGGTGCTTCCCCATCCGCTGGTCAGGGGTCTTCGTCCGGCCGAGCCTACGGATCCGTTCTGCCTTCCGGCCAATCAAGGTACGGCGCGGCAGGAAGCAGACCGTCTCCTCTCCTATTTCTACCGCTTGACTTCGGCGAAGACCGGCATTCTTCACCGATGGGAGGAAGGGGACTCGAAGCAGCTTCCGCTCTCGCAGTGTCGCGTCCAGGCAGTCGACCCGCTGTCGGAAGGCCCCGCCGAGCTGCTGCCGCAGATCGTCTGTATGGGAATGACTCACCATGAAGCAAGGAGAGAAGCGGGCTTGGCCGGCATCGAGGCGTACGTGTCGCGGCTGGCCGGGGAACTACAGGAATATGTAGGGATCGGAGCGGGAGAGACCGTAGCGGAAGCGATCCTCCGCGGACTGCGGAAATGTCTGTTCGAGGAGTTGAAAAGTCATTCCGATTCCGGCCTGCCCTCCGTGTATCGAATCACATTAAGCAAGGTAGAGGACGATTTTTGCCGCTATTGCTTACGCGCATTGGAGACGATGCAGGACGCCCCGGTAATCGGACTGGGACAAGAAGCGGCGGGCTTTCCGGTCGTCTGGGTCGGTACGAACGGTTACTGGTACGGCGGCGTCGGAGTCAACCGCACGATGGCGCTGCGGGAAGCGCTCCGGCAGGCGCTGATGACAATCCAAAACGATGCAGCGGACATCCAAGGTCACATACTGGAGCGCTCTTCGGTCAAGGTGGAAGATGCCTTGCCGCAAAGTCTGACGATCCCCGGCTTCGATGAGTCGGAATACGGGATGATGCTGCAGTCGGTCCGGCAGATCCTGCAAGGGAACCGTAAGCGAATCGCGGTCGTTGATTTGTCCACAGAACCGTTCATGAAAGAAGAGCTGGCAGGCGTGTTTGGCGTATCGCTGCGAGAGGAGGAGACGCATTGAGCGCGATCGTGACGGTCATCGGAGAAGGACAGCTCGCGGATTTTGTAATGAAGCTATTGTCTGCAGATGACCGCTATCGGCTGGTCTGGCAGAAGAGCATCGAATCCGGAGAAGCGGCAACGGGAGACTTGGCGCTCGTGTTAAATGATGCTTGGGATCCTTCCGTTCATCCTGCGGCGGAGGAGCGGTTCCGACAGTCGGGAACGCCCTGGCTGCGCGGCTTTGTTGCATTCGGAGAGGGGATTGTCGGTCCGCTGGTTCGTCCGGAGGAACAAGGATGCTCGCAATGCGCGGATACCCGGCTCCTGCTGGCGGGAAGCGACCGCAGGGAAGCGTGGGGCCTGCAGCAGAAGCTGGCTTCGCATGGGGGAATTGCCCGGGACGCTTGGGCGTCTCGCACGGGATTATTGCAGGTGGCGCACCTTGTCGCGGAAGAAGCCGTGAAGATTCTAGAGAGCGTGCGGCCGGAGACGGACAGCCGGATGTACTTGATCAATCTGCATACGCTGCAAAGCTCGTCTCACTTCTTCCTCCCCGATCCGCTGTGTCCGATCTGCGGCCGATTGCCGGAAGACGATGCGCAGTTGGCCCGCATTGCGCTGCAGCCTAGCCTGAAAATCAGCGCCGAGACGTATCGCAGCCAGTCGCTAGATGAGCTGAAGGATGTGTTGGCCAAAGACTACCTGGATGCCAGGACCGGTTTTCTGAACGGGCAAATGGTTGACCTTGTGTCTCCTTTCGCCGATGCGAGCATCAATTTGCCCTTGTTCGGCGGAGATGAGGCTTGCGCAGGCCGGACCCACTCCTATGCGGATAGCGAAATGACGGCCATCCTGGAGGGATTGGAGCGTTATTGCGGTCTGTCGCCCCGGGGCAAACGAACCGTCGTTCATGACAGTTTCCGCAATGTACAGAACCGGGCGCTCGATCCTCTCCGCGTAGGCGTCCATGCGAAGGAACAGTATGAACGATCCAGCTTCCCGTTCAAGCCCTTCGATCCCGAACGGCCGATCGATTGGGTATGGGGCTATTCGTTCCTGCAGGAGCGTCCGATTCTCGTACCGGAGCTGCTGGCCTATTACAGTGCGGGCTGCGGACACGGCTTCGTCTATGAAACGTCAAATGGCTGCGCGCTGGGCGGCAGTCTGGAGGAAGCGATCTTCTACGGGATGCTTGAAGTGATAGAGCGCGACTCCTTTCTCATGACCTGGTATGCGCGGCTGCCCCTGCCTCGCCTGGATCTCCGCTCGGTCCCGGACCGGGAATTGAGATGGATGACGGATCGTTTGGAGGCTGTGGCGGGCTATGACATGTATTTGTATAATTCGACAATGGAGCATGGCATACCAAGCGTGTGGGCGCTCGCGAAAAACAAGAAAGAGCGGGGCGTGAACCTCATTTGCGCGGCGGGCGCCCATCCGGATCCGATACGCGCGGCAAAGAGCGCGATTCACGAGGTGGCGGGCATGCTGCTCACGGTCAGCGAGAAATTCGAGGAGAACCGTCAGCAGTATGAACGGATGCTTCTCGATCCATACCAGGTCGTTCAGATGGAGGACCACTCCATGCTGTACGGGTTGAAGCAGGCGGAGGAACGGCTCGATTTTCTGTTGAATAACGATCGTCCGCTACAAACGTTCGCCGAAGCGTTTGAACCGAAGGGCTGGAACGCCGATCTGACCGATGATCTGAAGGCCATGCTGCATGTTTTTCGACAGTTGAATCTTGAAGTGATCGTGGTCGACCAGACGACTCCGGAGACGCGCCGCAACGGACTGTATTGCGTGAAAGTACTCATTCCCGGCATGCTGCCGATGACGTTCGGGCAGCATCTCATCCGTGTGACGGGACTGGATAGAGTGCTCAGGGTCCCTGCGGAGCTGTCTTATTCGCCGGAGCCCTTGTCGCCCGAGCAGCTTAATCCATATCCGCATCCGTTCCCATAATTACGCTATGGGGCGGGGCGGTTGAAGCCAGGGAGGAAAGCGATGAGTCTGATGAATCTGGACGATTTTCTTCACCGTTTGCAATATGATCCGGATAAGGTCAAGCCCTTGGATTGGGAGACGGACTGGGATGACGCGCCTCTTCCTTACAAGCTTTATCGCGGCTTGCCGATGTTTCCGCTATCCAGGGAAGTGCCGGCAACGCTCGAAGGCAGGGATACGCCCGGTGTGCCTAGCATCCGCGATATCGGACACTTCCTCTACTATGTATACGGGCTTGCGCAATTGACCCAATCCGTCATGGAACGGGATCCCTCGGAAGAATCGGGAGGCGTCTTGCAAATGTGCCGGCGCTTCGTTGCTTCCGGAGGCGGGCTATATCCGAGCGAACTGTATCTTTATCTTAAGCTTGGCGAATTGCCTGCCGGCGTATACCATTACGATGCGGCGCATCATCGGTTGGCGTTGCTGCGCGAAGGGAATTTCGAAGATTTTTTGGCGAGGTCGCTCGGTCATCGCAGCGACGTGAACGGTTGCTTCGGAGCCGCGTTCGTATCTACCGTTTACTGGAAAAACTTTTACAAATATAATAATATCGCCTACCGGTTGCAGGGACTGGACGCCGGCGTCTTGATCGGACAGCTGCTCGAAGTCGCAAAACGATTCGGATTTTCGTCCGGCGTGCATTTTCAATTTCTCGATCAAGCCATCAACCATCTGCTCGGACTACCGGAACAGGAGGAGAGCGTGTATGCGGTAATCCCGTTATCGACGGAACCCGCGATCCGGTGGATGGAAAGCGGGAGTGAGGGGGAGGACTCGGTTTCCGCCTCCGCTCTGTGCCGGGAGTTGTCGCCAATCAATCATGATCACTATGTCAGGTCGCGGCGGATTGCAGATTATCCGCTGCTGCTTCGGATGAGTGATGCGTCCCGACTGGATTCGACGCGATTGTTCCGACAGATCCGGCAAGATGAGCCAGCACTCCCGGATCAAGCGCTCACACTGCCTCTGCCGCCTGTAGACCGCTTGTCGTATGATCTGGCGGCGGTGTGCCGGAACCGGTTCTCGCCCGAGACGGAATTTGTTCTGAAGCCGATCGGTCTCTCCCGGCTTGCCGCTCTGCTTCGGGAAGCGACGGCTTCCTTCACGTATCGCAACGACCTGGATGGCCTGCAGGAGCGGCCGGAACCCCGTGTATGCCTTTATGGCTGCTTCTACGGGGTCGAAGACGTTCCGGATGGCGCCTATCGGTACGATGGTGCCATGCATTCGCTGCAGTCGGTGTGCCTTGGAGATCACCGGCAGCGGATGCAGGAGGGAATGCCGCTTCCCAATATCAATTTGTCTCAAGTCCCGCTCTGTTTGCATGTGGCAGGGAAGAGGGGGTTCTTCCAATCGCAGCTCGGCAAGCGGGGATACCGTATACAGCAAATGGAGGCGGGGATGCTCGTACACCGGTTATTGCTGGCAGCATCCGCCCTCGGGATGGGAGGGCGTCCGCTTCTCGCGTTTGACGCCAATTCCAGCGATGCGCTTTATCGAACAGCTTTCCGGGATGAGGCGGGGCTGATTTTTATACCGGTCGGTCCCTATCGTCAACGATGGCGCTTGACGGGCAGTTTGAGCCGTTAAAATAAATGAAACATCGCTAACAACATTGACGCAAACGGTCATGTTGTTAGCGATGCCCCCCATTCAAGCAAGGGAGACCGGAATTCTCTTACCAATGATGGGTATCCCACGAATGGGTATCCCACGAATGATGGCCATGCGCGTGGGGATGGTCCCATGGACATGGATGGAACCAATCATGATGGTAGTCGACCGGGCAGCAATCCCACCCTGAAGACAGATAAGGATCAAGGTCATCCATATGCGGATCCCATGGATGATGCATGAAGGGATGGATCATGGACGGATAATGAGCATGCTCCCAGGGGTGAACCATCACGTCCCCCCAAGGATGACACATCCCGGGATGGTGTTCGTGATGATGAGGAATATGGTGCCAGGTAGAATGGGACTCGTGAAACACGTCATCGCGAGGTCTAATTTGAATAATCGACTGCTCGAGTGCTTGCTCGGACGGCTCGGAACCCTGGAAGCCGGCCGGGTTCTGAACGAAAGGTTGATGGTACGTCATGGTTGGTTTTCCTCCTAATCTTGTGAGGGGCAAAGCATTGTTAACCCTCTTCTGGCAAATCTCGATTTGGAAGCCTTCGCTTGCATAATTTACAATATGCTGAAATTGAAAAAAGGGCACTTGACCCTATAAAATGGGCAGGTGCCCCAATGCCGCGTAATATGCGGCTTTTTGTATGATTAGGCCAATCAGAATTTCTGGCTGGTTTATTTTTTTAGGAATATAAAGATGGCGGTGAGCAATGGTTTCACATTTTTCAATTGACGCAAAAGTGAATAGTGTATATAGTATATATATACGGTATGCACCCCATTGACAGCAGCGAGGTGAGGGAACCTGAACATCATCATATCCAACGCGTCGAGCGACCCGATATACATACAGATCATGAACCAGATAAGACAGAGCATCCTGAGCGGTGAATTGCGAGCAGGAGACAGCCTTCCTTCCATTAGACAGCTTGCCAAGGATCTGCAGGTTAGTGTTATCACGACCAAGCGTGCCTATGAAGAGTTGGAGAAAGAGGAGCTAATCGACACTGTTGTAGGTAAGGGTTGTTTCGTATCAGGAGCAAATAAAGAGTTCATTCGGGAGCAGCGCATGAAAAGATTAGAAGAGAAAATGTTAGAAATCATTCAAGACAGCAGGGAATTAAGCATGAGTCAACAAGATTTAATCGAGCATCTGACTTTATTGTTCGAGGAGGAACAGTCACCATGAATGCAATAGAATTACGTAATTTAACGAAAACATACCCTGAATTTACAGTAGATCAAGTATCTTTGGATGTGAAGCAGGGCTACATTACCGGTCTCATTGGTCCGAATGGCGTTGGTAAAAGCACCTTGATCAAGATGATGATCGGCCTGATCCGTCCTGACTCCGGGAGTGTCAAAATACTAGGCTGCGATATGCCGAACCAAGAGATTGACATTAAGCAGCGCATCGGTATTGTATCGGATGATTGCTTCTATTATGAGCATCTTACGATTCGTGACACGAAGAGAATGATTGCGCCCTTCTATAAGAAATGGAACGAAAAGAAGTTCAACAGCTATCTTGAACAATTCGAGTTGTCTCCCAAGAAGAAGATCAAAGACTTATCCAAGGGGATGAAAGTCAAGCTATCCCTTGCTGTTGCGTTATCGCATGAGGCTGAGCTCCTCATCATGGATGAGCCTACCTCTGGACTTGATCCCGTGTTTAGAAGGGAATTACTCGACCTGCTTGCGGATATGATGCAGGATGAGAGAAATTCGATTATTTTCTCGACCCATATTACAACAGATTTAGATCGGATTGCCGACTACATTGCTTTCATCAATCGTGGCAAGCTCGTATTCAATGAGGCGAAAGATGAAGTGCTGGACAGATACGCCATTGTAAAAGGTGACTCACAACTGCTCGATTCAGATATTCGAAACAAATTTGTCGGAATTCGCGAGACTGCTGTTGGTTTTGAAGGCTTAGTAGATAATAGGCAGGAGGTCGCGCAGTTGTTCGGAAATTATGCGCTTCTAGATAAGCCCACCTTAGAAGACATCATGTATTTCACTGCCAAGGGAGGGCGCATTCATGCTTAACTTGCTTCGCAAAGACTTCATCGCATTGAAAAGCTCACTGTGGATAAGTATCCTGTATCTTGCTGTATTCGGTGCTTTTTTTATACCAAAGCTTTCTTCGTCTGTACACCTTGTGGGTATCTATACGGCTTTCTCCATGCTTAGTCTCGGTACGAACATCGATATTAAAAACCATAACCACAATTTTCTGATTACGCTGCCTGTTAAGCGCAAGCATATTATTCAAGCAAAATACATAACGGCCATCATTTACACACTTTTTGGAGTTCTTGCTTCTTATGGCATCCACTCGCTCGTTAAAATAGCTGTCCCAGAGCTTAACAAGCCAAACTTAACGGTTATGGACATACTAGGACCAGCAGCCATCGTGCTTGCCCTGGCTTCCATTTATTTGCCGCTGTTTTATACGCTTAGCAAGAAAGGAACCTCTATTATTAATGGTGTGTTCTTTATAGCCCTAATTGCTCTGGCGCAGCCTACGGCTATGTTTATGAATATGATCCACGTGAACGGCTTACATACTGACCCAATCTTATATTTGATTCTGATCGGCATCTTATTGCTGTTCATTGCTTCCTGCTTCTTAACTGCAGCTTTGTTTGCGAGAAAGGACTTATAGGAGGCCGCGCAGTTGTATGGCCAAGGTGATGAATAATAAGGAAGGGCTGGTCAAATGAAAAATAAAAAATGGATACTTTTGGTGCTCGCCGGATGGTCAACATTAGTCGTGAGTCTGTTCCTAGCTGGTCTTGCCGGTGAAGCTGCTAACCAGTTGCTCGGCCTATCAGGAAATTCTCGAACGTTCGTTCAGGGTATTGTAATGAGCGGGCTGGTTGTTCCGATAATTTTGTATTTGTATCCGCATGTCTATAAGATCACTGGTGTTAAATCCAAACCATCAGTATACTCCTGGAAAAGACTGCCTCACTTTATGACTGGGGTTCTCTTGGCAATTGCACTGGCTTCATTAGGGTTCATAATAGCCAGTTCTCAAGGGTGGGTTGTCATTGAAAAATGGCATACCCCCGATCAGTGGTTTGCTGCGCTGCTTACCAATGTTATCGTTGCTTTTCTATTTGAAGCTTTACCAGAGGAATTAGGATTGCGAGGCATGCTGTATGATCTCTTACGTCATCGATTCGCGGCTTGGCTTGCTGTTTTATTTCAAATTATTCTATTTATACTTGTCCCTATGACAGCTACCGGGCTTCAAGTGCTCTTTGGACTTGCTCCTGGAAACACCATTAACGTCTTTTATGTCACATTAATTCTAAGCTTTGGAACATGTTTGCAGCTGCTCCGTCTATGGACCGGGAGTCTCTGGGCATCGATTGGGTTTCACCTTGCCTACTTAGAAATCATCCGGTTTGTCTTCTCGCCGCATCAATATGGCGGACCAATCATAACCTTCCACGAATCAATGCCTGGACTTGTCGGCTCGATCACGATAAGTATGATTATTATTGGGGGCATCATTGTATCACTCGTTATACTCGGTGCGAAGCGTTTTATACGGAAAAGTGAAGGGCGACATACAACTGCTTGATTCAGACTGTCGGTGGTGCGGGCTTAGTAGATAATAGGCAGCAGGCCTCACCGTTGAATGGCCACAGCGAGAAATAAAAAAGGAGAGCTAGGTCAAATGATAGAGACAGAGAAACGCATCATTTAATCTCATAGGGAAGTATAAAAAGGATGGTCTTCGAAGTCGTGAAGAGCATCCTTTTCTGATTAAGTGTGTTTAGGAAGTTTCTTCAGAAATTGTTCGATTTCATCCATATAAGCCGGTATCGTAATTTGTCTGGGAGTGAAGAGACTAATGAAGAGTGCCCGCAGATTCGAATGCGCCGTTTGCTTGCTTAACATGGAATGATCGGCATCAGGGAAGACAGCTACGGTCAGCAGCTCAGGTTTTACGATATCGCGATATACCCGTTCCGTCTCCTTCACATCGACCTGCAAGTCTTCTTCGCCCAGAATCAATAACACAGGTGTATTGAAATTACGAAGATCATCAGTGGCATCCGATAAGAAATTTTTGCTGACAAATGTCCATCTGTCTTTTGACATGAGGCTATTTTCGCGAGCTATTTTTACATACTCTTCATAGGAAGCTTGTTTTTCCAAAAGCTTGCGCACTTGCCGGTCATACGCCTCTTTGTCTTGAATCTCCGCTTCGGAGTATCCATCGTTTTTCATTTCAATGCGTGTATAGTATTGTCCTTGACTTAACCAATTAATTGCGGGCGATAGAAGGAGGCTAAATGCGAGCGGTTCCTTCTTGGCCAGCTTGGGAATAACCCAACCCGCTTGGCTTGCTCCCCAAACCCCGATTCGCTTCTCGTCAATCATCGGCTGCTGTTGTGCCCATGCAATGGCCTGACGGGCTTCTTCCACACGATCATCTATACTCTGATGCAGCCAGTTGCCTTCCGACCCGTTAATTCCTCTTTTGTTCAGGGACAAAGAGGCGTAACCAAGGGATGCCAACCGCTTGCTCAACTATTTCAATCTCAGGATCATATAGTGCCATTTCCTTTCATTGAACAAAAAATGACGCATGATACTATTTCCTTGTGAATGAGTATAGAAGGATAACTGCTCGTACAGATGCTTGGCCCGCGGATTTTTACCCGAGACGTGCAGGCTTAGCATATTCAGGCTTGGCTCTGCGTGGACAAGCTGCTGTGCCCATTCCAATAGCATTTTTCCAATTCCCTTGCTTCGATGATCGGGATGGACAGCAACGTCAGCAATATAACATTCCCCAGCTTGCGGTTGATGGTCTAATAAAGAGAGCCCAATTAACAATTTAAGAAAGTCCCACGTTCCAATGCTGTGAAAACTCCTCCACGAAGGAAGCTTTCTATTTTCTTGCTTTTTTCCTGAATCCGCATTCCATTTGATAGACAGAGTTCCGATAACTTGCTCCTCTTGCAGAGCGACAATCCTTCGACTTGCCGCTTCAGCGGGAAATTGATCAAACAGCTTCTCGAAAAAAAGAGCAAGCTCTTCATCGCTCAGGCTCGTCAGGTGTTGGAATTTCCCGCGAAACCCGTGAACGATCAATCGGCTGACCTGTGGATTGTACTTGGCCTGCATCGGTTCAATCGTTATTCGTGAGGCAGTCATGATCATTCCCTCCTACGGATTTGTCACCGGTTCTATCAAGACTTGCAGTTCGTATTGAACCTTGTTGTTGATAAAGAGAGATAAATAAGATTTTTCAATGAGGACTAGGGGCCCTGATATAACATAAGATTGTGCAGCAGCATAGTCGTAAAACTGTTCAATAACTTGTTCAAGCTCATCCTCTTCCTGAATGGAGCACTGCATCGACAGGTAATCTCCCTCAGGCAAAGCAAAATCGCCAGGTTCTTGTACTTCCAGGCACAACGCGTTGATGTGTGAACCGTCATATATATAATGAATATCCATTTCGAACAAGTTCGGAATGCGCTTCGTGTGATCAGCTAATCGTGTGGCAGTAAGCTTCGTGTGGAAATCCATTTCCATCCAGCGCACAAAATAGGTGGTGTCTCGCCGCTTGATTTGATACGGGTTGGACTGTGCAGTTACGTTATGCTGTTCCTGCAGCACTTTGGTAATGAACTGTTGAAGCTCCATGAGACGCTGCAGCTCCATCTCTATCTCTCGCAGGGAAGAATGAAGAAGCTGTCGAAATTGATCCGCAGTAAAGGAAGTCATGCATTCCTTAATGGATGGAACAGGGACTCCCAGCTTGCGAAGCAATAGAATATGCGCCAGCTCGTATACTTGCTCGATGCCGTACATTCTATACTGATTGTTATCTGTGTAGCTGGGCTGAAGAACGCCTTTCTCTTCAAAATAACGAATTTGGTGAGCAGACACGTTCATAAGCTTCGCTAATTCACTAATTGTAATTTCACTTTTCATCTCGTTCACTCCTAAGGATAAAGCTTGGAATATCTCAACGATACACCTTAGGTCAGACCTAAGGTCAAGTGTTTAGATAAAAATGAATTTTTGAATTTACAGTTGTAATAGTTTCTTGCATCGGTTATATTTACATATGTAATAGTTAAGTTGAGATGAGAAGGGAGGACACACAATGGAGAAAATGCCCAAGATTTCGGAATCTGAGTGGGAAATCATGAAGGTCATTTGGCGGAAAAACCCGATGACAGCCGAGCAAATTGTGCAGCATTTGCCGGAGGGCACGGACTGGAGCGATCAGACGGTCCGAACCTTTATCAACCGGCTAATGAAGAAAAAAGCGCTGGGCTACCAGAAATCGGGCAGAAGCTATCTGTATTATCCGCTAATTTCGGAAAAAGAGTGCGTGCGCGCGGAAAGCCGTTCTTTTTTAAACCGAGTCTTCAATGGCGCAGCCGGATTAATGATGACCAATTTTTTGGAGGAGACCCAGCTGTCAGAACAGGAGATTGAGCGATTGCAGCAAATTTTGCTGGAGAAGCAAGGAAAAGAATCTAAAGATTCAAAAGACTGATCACAGCCTTACAAGCGTGAAATTTAACCAAATGAGGTTATACCATGGATATAGCTGAACGTCTCTTCAATTGGTTTGTTGCCTCGACGCTGATGGCAAGCGCAGTTGCAGTCGTGGTGCTGGCAGTTCAGCATCTGTTCCGCAGACGCATCCATGCGCGGGTGAGGCATGCACTATGGCTAATTGTACTGTTGAGGCTCATGCTGCCGGTGCTGCCCCAAAGTCCGGTAAGCTTGTTTAATGCAGTTCCTGCACTGACAGACATAAAAAATGCTGTCTTCGGGCTGTCGTACCAGCTGGGCAAGCCTGACACGATATCCGAACACAGCCAAATAGAAAACACATATCAACCTTATTATACAACGAATGAAGCTGAGACGAATACTGTTTTTCATCCGTTTGTGACCTTGAAGGATACGGAAGAACATGCCGAAGCGGGCATAGAGAGAGAAAGCCATCCGGCTTTTCGTGTGCTGGCTGTAGTGTGGCTGACGGGTGCGGCCGTCTTGCTCGGATATAACCTGACCTACTGGCTGCGATTCCGAAGAAAACAAAAACATCTCACACCTGTCGACAGTGCTGCGATATGGAAGATTGCGGAACAATGCCGACTCTTATTTTCCATTAAACGCCCTGTAGGGATTTACGCGGATCCATCCGCTCAGAGTCCCTATATTACGGGAGTTTTCCGTCCAGCCGTCTATTTGCCGCAATCGCTTATCTCGGAAGCAGTCAATGAACAACTGCTTAAGCACATCATCGCACATGAGCTGGCCCACTACAAACGAAAGGATACGATCTGGAATATGATCGGCAGTCTGGTGTTCGCTGTTCACTGGATGAATCCATTCGTATGGTTCATGCTGCGGCAGATGAAAGCCGACCGGGAGCTGGCCTGTGATGCCTGTGTTCTGGAGGCGCTTGGGGAAGAGGAGGCTGTGCCTTACGGCATGACGATTATCGGATTTCTGAGACGGTATGCTGCGGGAAGAGGCCAGGCGCATCTTCTTTATTTCAAAGGTTCGAACGATCAAAAAGAGATGATGAGGAGAATTAGAATGATTCAATCTTTTAAAAAGGGTTCTTATAAATTTTCAATGATGGCGGTCATTCTCGTGCTCTTGATCGGTACGGCAACGCTGACCAATGCGCGAGCATCCGAAGCGGGAGCTTCCGCTTGGGTTCATGCCGAAGACGGCGGGAATGAAATGCTATTTCCGAGTGAAGAAATTCGGTCATATGATAATCTTGAAAAAGGGGCGAAGGAGGCGCCGTTTACATTTAAAGTTCCCTCCTGGCTGCCAGAGGGCTATGGTTTTAGAGGGTTGAGCATTACGTTTAATGATTCGCCACCACGTGTCGGCCTATCGTTCACTGAAACGAAAAGCAAAAGCAGTGGCAACTTCGGCTTGAGTATCTGGCCAGGCGATGAGCTCCAGAAACAAAATGATCTAATTTTCAGCATAGAGCAAGACGAGGATAGCGGGAAAGTAATAGAGAAAGAAGCCCTATCCTTAGCCGGCATAGATGAAGGCTATAAAATTACGATTCGCATGACCACGTGGAAGGGACAGCCTGAAAGATATTATTATATCTGGAAGGATCAAGGCCTAAGCTATGAATTAAGCTCCCACATCTTGTCCAGCAATGAAATGGAGAAAATCATCGCTTCCATGAAATTTCCCGATGCAGAGCTGAACAAACTTCATGTAGATAATGATTATCACGATAAAATCTTGACCTATTTATATGATATTGAGGATATCCGGCGTGCTCAGGAGCTGGTTGGTTTTAAAGCCGCTTTTCCGCGCAAGCTGCCCGGGGATTTTGCCGCCAGCGATTCCTATGTTTCCCGTAAAGCGAATTTCAATCACGTAGAAAATGATGAGGATTCCATGCGCAAGATGTTTTCGGTCACTTATAGCCGAGGCGATCGCAATCAGAAAAATAAAGCTGACTCCGGTATCAAAGACGTCTCATTTAAGCAAATGTTGAACGGGGATATGTATCAGAAGATGAAAAAGAACGGCCGGGTTTCTTTCTCGATAATTAGCGGTGAACGGAATAGTATTAAGCTCAAAGCCTTAACTCTTCAGGGGCAGGAAGTGCTTCGTACAGAGCCTTATAATCTTGATGGCACACCTAAGGGCCCTGATGATCTTAGTCTAGTCAGCTACTTCTGGTTTGACGGCCAGGTTTGCTACCAAGTTGTATTCCAAGGCAAGGGAGCGTACCAAGGCAAGGGAGCGGAAGAACAAAAAATAGTGCAATATTTAATGAAACCGGACCGGTAAAATAAGCTGAAAAAATGGTTGCAGGATAAGGAAGCGCCCCTAGGTCAATGAACCTGTTGGGGCGCTTTTGCGTGAAGAAGCTTCTGGGGATAGTGGTTACTGCTTTCGCTACGTCCGAAGAGCCGCGTACTAATGAAGCGGTGAAATTTACGGCTGTCCTTTGGTAATAATATTTTGGAGTGGGTGAACCAACGATTTTGGAGGAGGAAGAAGAATGAGTTTAACTCTATCCTTGGATTTTCAGTTCACGGCATCGATCGAGAAGGTATGGTCCGCCTTAACTGATTCAAGCAAGCTTGCCAAGTGGATCATGGAAAATGATTTTAAGCCCGACGTAGGACACCGTTTTCAGTTTCGCACGCAGCCGACCGAATGGTGGAATGGAATTATTGAGGGCGAAGTGCTTATCGTGGACGCACCACACCGGTTGTCCTATACTTGGGCCAGCGGAGGGGAGAAGCACACCGTCACCTGGACGCTGCAGGATGTAGGGGACGGAAAGGTTAACCTTCATCTCGAACAAACCGGAATCTCAACTGCTCAAGGACTCGAAGGTGCTAAATATGGCTGGAGTGGATGGTGCGGCGAGCTTGAGAAAGTGTTGGAACAATAGCCGCATCCGGTACTGCCCATCTCCTTCCATAATGCTAAATTAGTGGGTAGGATAGTGAAATAGCCAACATCAGAAAACAGATCACTTCGCGGTATCTATTCCGATCAAGTGATCTGTTTTTACACGTATGTCGGCAGTATTTGACGCGGCTAATTCCTTGACTAGTTGTCATAAATTAGTAATTGACAAGAAATCATAACGTTTGGTAACGTGCTATAAACAACATAAAATTCTCTAAAGGAAGATATATTATGACCCAAGAATATATAGAAATCCGCGGTGCCCGGGAAAATAACCTTAAAGATGTATCTTTGCGCATTCCCAAGCGCAAAATCACCATTTTTACCGGTGTATCCGGTTCCGGCAAATCGTCGATCGTTTTCGATACTATCGCCGCGGAATCGCAGCGTCTGCTGAATGAAAACTTCAGTATGTTTGTCCGCACCTTTTTGCCGCGTATTCCGCAACCAGATGCAGACGCGATCGAAAATCTTAGCATGGCGGTTATCGTCGACCAAAAACGCCTAGGCGGCGGTGCTCACTCGACCATGGGGACGATTACCGATATTTCACCTATACTTCGGCTGTTATACTCACGTGTGGGTCAACCTTACGCAGGTGACGCCAATGCATTTTCCTTCAACGACCCTCAAGGCATGTGCCCGGAATGCAACGGCGTTGGCCGCAAGCTCGGAGTGGATTTGGAAAAAGCGCTGGACAAGTCCAAATCACTTAGGGAAGGAGCCATTTTGCTTCCAGATTACGGTGTTGACAGCTGGGATTGGAATATTTTAACCCAGTCAGGTTTGTATGATAACGACAAAAAGCTTGCCGATTATACCGAGCAAGAAATGGCACAGCTTCTGTACGGCAAACCGCACAAGGTTGAAATGCAAGTCGGAGGGAAACCTGTAAAATTCACCTTAGAGGGAATCATTGAGAAGTTCAGCGGCAAGTACATCAAGCGAGATGTCAAAACGAAATCGGAACGCACCCAGAAAATGGTGAAACCGTTTATAACTGATGGCCCATGCCACCTTTGCCGCGGCGCTCGGCTTAGCCAAGCGGCTCTTAACTGTAGAATCAACGGAAATAATATTGCCGAACTATCTTCCATGGAGGTAGGTCGGCTGATTGAGGTTATAAAGGAAATAAAAGATCCGATAGCGGAACCTATGGTTAAAGCCTTAACGGAAAGACTGCAGCACCTGGTTGATATTGGCCTGGAATATCTCAGCCTCGACCGCGAAACCGACACTTTATCAGGTGGAGAATCACAACGTGTCAAAATGGTCAAACATCTGAGCGGCAGTCTCGTGGATGCGGTATACATTTTTGATGAGCCGAGCGTTGGCTTGCATCCCCGCGATGTGCATCGGCTCAATGAATTGCTGCAAAAACTGCGCGATAAAGGCAATACGGTCATTGTCGTCGAACACGACCCCGATGTGATTGAAGTAGCCGATCATATCGTCGATGTCGGTCCTTTTGCCGGCAGCCGCGGCGGCACCATTGTTTATGAAGGCAGCTTTTCCGGTCTGCTGCAGGCCGATACGCTGACGGGCAATCATATGAAGCAGTCGATGCCGCTGAAGGACCATTTTCGCCCGGCAACGGGCCAACTATCCGTCGTGGGCGCCAATCTGCACAATTTGAACAATGTTAGCGTCGATATTCCAACGGGGGTATTCACCGTAGTGACAGGCGTTGCCGGCTCCGGCAAAAGCACGTTGATCAACGAGGTGTTTTTGCAACAGCATCCAGATGCGATTGTGATCGACCAGACGGCTATCGGTGTCTCGACCCGTTCGAATCCGGCCACGTACACGGGCATCATGGACGACGTGCGCAAGGCCTTTGCATCAGCCAACAAAGTGAAACCCGGTCTGTTCAGCTTTAATTCCAAAGGTGCGTGCGAGAACTGCCAAGGCCTTGGTGTCGTTTATACCGACTTGGCATTTTTGGAGGGCGTCAGAACACCTTGCGAAGCTTGCGGCGGCAAACGTTTCAAAGAAGAGGTGCTGGCCTACAAACTGGGCGATAAATCGATCGCCGATGTGCTGGAGATGACCATTGAACAAGCTCTCTCATTCTTTGACATCACAGAAGTTGTGCGTAAGCTGCAGGCCATGAGTGACGTGGGTCTGGATTATCTGACACTCGGCCAGCCGCTCAGCACACTGTCGGGCGGTGAGTGCCAACGCATCAAGCTGGCCAGCGAATTGCATAAAAAGGGAAGCATTTACGTCATGGACGAGCCCACGACCGGACTGCACATGTCAGATATCGCCCATCTGCTGGCTATCATGAATCGTCTGGTAGATGCCGGAAATACAGTTATTGTAATCGAACATAACCTGGATGTCATCAGAAACGCCGATTGGATCATAGATATGGGACCCGAAGGCGGCAGCAATGGCGGTAAAGTCATATTCGAAGGCACGCCAAAACAGCTTTTAAGCGCAAAACATTCACTGACAAGCAAGTATTTGAGCAGGTGATTGATATCGGCCTTTGCGGCATTCGTAGGAAGTACGATCGTTCTTGTCTGTCAGCTTGTCCAAAAATTGAAGAGGGGTGTTCCTTGATGACAAAGAGCAGAATGAATCCAAAGGTTGATGAATATTTAAGTAAAGCTACGAAGTGGAAAGAAGAATATGAGAAATTGAGAGATATCGTTCTTGAATGTGAGCTGACCGAAGAATTTAAGTGGATGCATCCTTGTTACACGTTTCAGAAAAAAAATATAGTTTTAATTCATGGATTTAAAGACTATTGTGCGCTTCTGTTTCACAAAGGTGCCTTGTTACAGGATGCCCATGGGATTCTAATCCAACAAACGGAGAATGTACAGGCGGCGCGCCAGATCCGGTTCACCAATCTTCAAGAAATCGTTGAAATGGAGACCATCCTGAAAGCCTATATTCATGAAGCGATTGAAGTTGAAAAAGCCGGTCTGGAAGTGAATTTTAAAAAGAATACAGAATTCATGATTCCTGAAGAATTTCAAAATAAACTCGATGAAATCCCTGCCTTGAAAACTGCTTTTGAAGCATTGACGCCGGGACGGCAAAGAGCATACATTCTTTATTTCTCTGAACCCAAGCAAGCCAAAACTCGAGAGTCAAGGGTTGAAAAATATATGCAGCAAATACTGAATGGAAAGGGATTAAGGGATTAAATGATTAGTATATTAAAAGAGAAAATAAATTAATCAAACATTACATTGAGGGCGTGTGTCCAGACTAACAATGTAATCGATAAGCTCTAGGAACTTAAAACACATCGATAACTTGAGGCGATGTGTTTCTTTTGTTATCTCGGCAAAGGTAACTTTATAATCTGAAGCCTGGGAAATTACACAGATCACTACGCTTCCAGCAATTGTATCGGATGAACTAAAAGAGCTCCCATGGAGCAGCAGATATTCATCCTTTTGCCGCTGAACTGGTATTGTTCGAAAACGCAGCCCATTATAGATGAAGTGTCCCATGTTGTTGCCGATATGTTCCAGCGCCCTCCGGCTGACGTACACCGGTTGGCGGCAGATTCATTTTGCCTCGGCGGAAGAACGTGTGGTTATGGCTCAGGTCGACTCCCGCGGGCAGCATCGCGGCAAAGAATTTGTCGATATTCTCGTCACCGTCTTGCAATATAGGGTAGAAGACGATGTGCCCTCGCTTTTTTACAGTTTCCAGCTATAGGTTAAAAAAGAAGCTGCCGAGAGAAGCCCTCGGCAGCCAGTTCATATTGGCGTAACTTATCTGTTGTAAATCAAGCTCATTACGGCGCGGGTACATCAGTTTCGCCTTAGAGCAGCCCTTGAGGTCCCTGAGGTCCTTGGTCGCCCTGAGGCCCTTGAGCGCCAGTTGCCCCTTGTGGTCCCTGATCGCCTTGTGGTCCTTGGTCTCCCTGAGGCCCTTGAGCCCCAGTTGTTCCTTGTGGTCCCTGATCGCCCTGTGGTCCTTGGTCGCCCTGAGGCCCTTGAGCGCCAGTTGCTCCTTGTGGTCCCTGATCGCCCTGTGGTCCTTGGTCTCCCTGAGGCCCTTGAGCGCCAGTTACTCCTTGTGGTCCCTGATCGCCCTGTGGTCCTTGGTCTCCCTGAGGCCCTTGAGCGCCAGTTACTCCTTGTGGTCCCTGATCGCCCTGTGGTCCTTGGTCTCCCTGAGGCCCTTGAGCGCCAGTTGCCCCTTGAGCTCCCTGATCGCCTTGTGGTCCTTGGTCGCCCTGAGGCCCTTGAGCGCCAGTTGCTCCTTGAGCTCCCTGATCGCCTTGTGGTCCTTGGTCACCCTGAGGCCCTTGAGCGCCAGTTGCTCCTTGAGCTCCCTGATCGCCTTGTGGTCCTTGGTCACCCTGAGGCCCTTGAGCGCCAGTTGCTCCTTGAGCTCCCTGATCGCCCTGTGGTCCTTGGTCACCTTGAGGTCCCTGATCGCCTTGTGGTCCTTGGTCACCCTGAGGCCCTTGGTCGCCAGTTGCTCCTTGTGGTCCCTGATCGCCTTGTGGTCCTTGGTCGCCTTGAGGCCCTTGAGCGCCAGTTGCTCCTTGAGCTCCCTGATCGCCTTGTGGTCCTTGGTCACCCTGAGGCCCTTGAGCGCCAGTTGCTCCTTGAGCTCCCTGATCGCCTTGTGGTCCTTGGTCACCCTGAGGCCCTTGAGCGCCAGTTACTCCTTGTGGTCCCTGATCGCCTTGTGGTCCTTGGTCGCCCTGAGGCCCTTGAGCGCCAGTTGCTCCTTGTGGTCCCTGATCGCCCTGTGGTCCTTGGTCGCCCTGAGGCCCTTGAGCGCCAGTTGCTCCTTGAGCTCCTTGATCGCCCTGTGGTCCTTGGTCTCCCTGAGGCCCTTGAGCGCCAGTTTCCCCTTGAGCTCCCTGATCGCCTTGTGGTCCTTGGTCACCCTGAGGCCCTTGAGCGCCAGTTGCTCCTTGAGCTCCCTGATCGCCTTGTGGTCCTTGGTCACCCTGAGGCCCTTGAGCGCCAGTTACTCCTTGTGGTCCCTGATCGCCTTGTGGTCCCTGATCGCCTTGAGGTCCCTGATCGCCTTGTGGTCCCTGATCGCCTTGTGGTCCTTGGTCACCCTGAGGCCCTTGGTCGCCAGTTGCTCCTTGTGGTCCCTGATCGCCTTGTGGTCCTTGGTCGCCTTGAGGCCCTTGAGCGCCAGTTGCTCCTTGAGCTCCCTGATCGCCTTGTGGTCCTTGGTCACCCTGAGGCCCTTGAGCGCCAGTTGCTCCTTGAGCTCCCTGATCGCCTTGTGGTCCTTGGTCACCCTGAGGCCCTTGAGCGCCAGTTACTCCTTGTGGTCCCTGATCGCCTTGTGGTCCTTGGTCGCCCTGAGGCCCTTGAGCGCCAGTTGCTCCTTGTGGTCCCTGATCGCCCTGTGGTCCTTGGTCGCCCTGAGGCCCTTGAGCGCCAGTTGCTCCTTGAGCTCCTTGATCGCCCTGTGGTCCTTGGTCTCCCTGAGGCCCTTGTTCGCCCTGAGGTCCTTGCGGCCCTTGATCACCTTGCGGTCCTTGTTCGCCTTGAGGTCCTTGTTCACCCTGAGGTCCTTGGTCTCCCTGAGGCCCTTGGTCGCCTTGAGGTCCTTGTTCACCTTGAGGCCCTTGGTCGCCTTGTGGCCCTTGTTCACCCTGAGGTCCTTGAGGCCCTTGAGCACCTTGAGGTCCTTGGTCGCCTTGTGGCCCTTGGTCGCCCTGAGGTCCTTGCGGCCCTTGTTCGCCCTGAGGTCCTTGAGGCCCTTGAGCACCTTGTGTTCCTTGATCACCCTGAGGCCCTTGGTCGCCCTGAGGTCCCTGCGGTCCTTGAGCACCTTGAGGCCCTTGATCACCCTGAGGCCCTTGGTCGCCCTGAGGCCCTTGTGGCCCTTGGCCGCCTTGAGGTCCTTGAGCGCCTTGAGGTCCTTGGTCGCCTTGAGGTCCTTGAGCGCCTTGAGGTCCTTGTGCGCCTTGAGGTCCTTGAGTGCCTTGAACACCTTGAGGTCCTTGAGCGCCTTGAGGCCCTTGAACGCCTTGAACGCCTCGAGGTCCTTGAGCGCCTTGAGGTCCTTGAGTGCCTTGAGGTCCTTGGAAGCCTTGCACGCCGCGCTGTCCTTGAGGTCCTTGCGGTCCTTGAGCGCCTTGAGCGCCCCGTGGTCCTTGAGTGCCTTGAGGTCCTTGGAAGCCTTGCACGCCGCGCTGTCCTTGAGGTCCTTGCGGTCCTTGAGCGCCTTGAGCGCCCCGAGGCCCTTGCGTGCCTTGAGGTCCTTGGAAGCCCTGAACGCCGCGCTGTCCTTGAGGTCCTTGCGGTCCTTGAGCGCCTTGAGCGCCCCGAGGCCCTTGCGTGCCTTGAGGTCCTTGGAAGCCCTGAACGCCGCGCTGTCCTTGAGGTCCTTGCGGTCCTTGAGCGCCTTGAGGCCCTTGCGTGCCTTGAGGTCCTTGGAAGCCCTGAACGCCGCGCTGTCCTTGAGGTCCTTGCGGTCCTTGAGGTCCTTGAGAGCCTTGAGGCCCTTGAGTGCCCTGAGGTCCTTGGAAGCCTTGAACGCCGCGCTGTCCTTGAGGCCCTTGAGGCCCTTGAGGCCCTTGAGTGCCTTGAGGTCCTTGGAAGCCCTGAACGCCCTGTCCTTGAGGTCCTTGAGGTCCTTGAGGTCCTGTCGGCCCAACTGCTCCATCTGTCCGTGCAGCTTCCAAATGAGTATAAACGGGATCGGCTACGACTCTAACCACTCCGGCGTTGGGTACAAGATTTACCCTCAGAGTGTCACCCGGATTGAAATTCATTTGGGCGGTATAGTTTACTGTGAAAGCCAGATCAGGTTGATCTAAATTTCGGATGAATAGAGTTCCAGAGTTGTTGGGGCCTTCCAGTACGAGTGCGATGAATTCCACTAGAGAGTTCGCCACTAGCAAAAGGCTGACGCTTATCGTATACACGCCACCCTCACTGGCGACGAAGGTAGAAGTCGCTGGGTTGTACTCGCCGTTCAAATCATAGTCAACGGATTGAAAGGATAAATAGAACGGTCCTGGTGGTGTGATAATTTGATCTGCACTCGCGCGAGCTCTAAATGCGGATTCGGCCAACTAGATGTCACCTCCATATACTGATGCGGCTCCACTTCTAAAAAAACTTAAGATAGTGAAGCCTTTAATATAGTATGTGATCATGCGCTGCGAGACTCGGCTTTTACAGAGGTGGAATCGTATATTTCTAAAATGGCCGTAAAAGCTTCATTTGCCGGGTAATCTGTTTTTAACGAGAAAAGTGCGCCGGCACGAAGATAACAAGCGGTCGGTCACAATGTCTGCAAAAGTGCTGTTCCTCCACAGAGACATGGTCATTTCGATGAGGGAGCTGATTCCGTTCATTCTGTCAGTTGAGCAAGGGGATGGACGTTGCCTTGAACCGACATTCCGGGTTACAAACCGGAACGATGTGTCGGGAAGCGACTCGCTATTCCCGACACCAGTACCGAGCTTGTTGGATCTTTCTGCCGCCAGATTGGCCGGATTTTAGTTAAAAATCGGGGGAGATATCAGACTGTTGAGAAAGTCCAAGGGCTTTTGTGGCACTTCATTTTTTATATGGTGGATCTCGCCTCTCAGTAGAAAAAAATCGATTTAAAACGCTATGGGTCCAAGTTTTGAGTAGGAAAATGGACAATCTCCACCCCTTCGTAAAAAATTTTCTAACGGCCTGAAAACTCCACCATTTCCCTAGACACGTCTATCCGGTAGGCGAATTCCGCAAAACGGCACGATTTCTCTAGACGCCTATTTGGTAAGCGAAATCCTGCGCTAATACAGCAATTCGATATGGACGACTTGACCAGAAAGGGAATCCTGCAAAACTACAGGAATTTCACCCGTTTCGCTTCGACTTGAAGCAAAAGGGCCTAAAATGATGTAGATTTGCAGCAATTCCTGGGATGTGGACTCATTGATCCGAAATTCCTGTAAAATAGCAGCAATTCCCTCCACACGTTCAAGCCCCAGGAGGCAACGATGCCTCCAGAAGACAATAATGCATCCAGAAGGCGATGATGCATCCTGAAGGCAACGATACCTCCTGAAGGCGATGATGCATCCTGAAGGCGATGATGCCCCCAGGATCCGACGCGGGCTCTTGGATCCCGTAAAATTAGGCCTTTGAGAAGTATATGGGATTTTCTCCACCGGGGAAGAAGACGACACGACGGGGAACCAAGACCTCGCCCGCTAACGCGCAAAAAAAGCCGTCTCCCAATCGGCAGCCGGCTTTTTGCTTCTAATCGCAAGTGGGGGACAGTCGATTCATGGTGCAGGAACAGTCTGCTTGGTCCCGATATACAGCGTGTCTTTCTCGGACAAACCATACAAATTTGCTTCCTCGACACCGTATTTTTCCGCCAAATTAAATAAAACGACATGAAATCCGGCCGCTTCCAATCGGCCAACGAATCCTTTCCGATTATAAATGCGTACATGATCGTCTTGGCCGAATTGTTCTTGTCTTGCCTGCGGCGAGGTCACCGCCGGGTCCTCTAGAATCTCCCCGAAGTTTAAAGCGATCGGCACTTGCAGAATGCTCCAGCCGTTCGGTTTCAATACGCGGTAGATTTCTCCCATCGCTTTGTGATCTTCGGTAACATGTTCCAGTACATGGCTGCAAATAACGGCATCGAATGTTTCGTCAGCGTAAGGCATGGCCGTTAAGTCCACCCGTTCCATTTCCGAATCCTGAGGGATTAAATCGCCGCAAATATAGGAAATGTTCGGATACCCCTTTAACCAATTTCTTAAATTTTTCTCGGGTGCAATGTGCAGTAATTTTTGCGGCCTTGCGAGCAGATCCGTTTCCCGTTCAATATAGAATTTATACAACCTTTCCCTGTCGAAAGAGGAGCACACGGGACACATGGCGGTCTGCTTGTTCCACATTTCATACTGGCACTTGGGAAAATCGTAAATATCCGGCCACGGGCGAAACCGTACAATCGTATTATTGCAATAAGGACAATAGTAAGGACCTTGGCGTTTGAGATGATCAACCAAATGATTTTACTCCTTTCCTATTTCTCATCAAGCCGTTTTTTGATGACGGCTGGCACCCCCGCAGCCATAGTAAAGTCAGGGATATCGCCTCTGACAAAGGCTCCGCCGCCAATCATAGACCAGGAGCCAATGCGGCATTTCTCCCGTACGGAGGAACCGATGCCGATGTAGGCTCCTTCGCCTACGGTCACATTGCCCGCCAGATTCACACCCGGGGCGATGGTGACATAATCGCCAATGACCGTATCATGACTGATGTTGGCGCTTCGATTGATGATCACATGGCATCCGATCCGGATATTATCGGTCAGGATGGCCCCTTCGCAGATAATGGTGCCTTGCCCCACGATATTTCTCCTCGACACACGGACACGCGGATGGATCAGCGGATCTGCGACGCGGAATCCCGACCGGATGGTATCGTAAGCGAATCGCTTCTTCAATGCCGGGTCTCCGACCCCGGCACAGACGATCTCGATCTCATGCCGCATCACTTCGATATCGTCAAGCGTTCCCAATACGGGAACTCCATTCACCAGTTGGCCTTTCATTTCAGGCCGTTCGTCCAGGAGCCCGAGCACACGCACTCCCATCTCTTCGCAAAGCCAGTTGACCTCGCGGGCGTGTCCGCCCGATCCCCAGATGACGATCTTTCTCATAGGGCATTTCCCCCGGTAATGCTTCCAAGCACCTTAACAATCCGCCCAACGGTGGCCTCATTCATTTCCTCCCAGAGCGGCAGACTGATAATACGATCTGCAATCCGTTCCGTCACCTGTAGATCGGAATGGGGGTAGATCTGAAACTGCTTCTGCTGATGGCATGCGGGGGAGAAGTAAGTCCGGGCTTCAATCGAGTGGGAGGCTAACCGCCGGATGACTTCCCGGTTGCCGGGAGGGTCCGGGCTCAGCATAGAGAAAAATTGCAGGGGCACCCGGCCTTGCATCTTTTGGACAGACCATCCCCGCTGCATTACATCCTGTTGCTGCAGTTCACGGCGATAATAGCCAATGATCGTTTTTCTTCTCTCCTGTGCTGCCTGGAACCCTTCAAGCGTGGCCAAAGCGATAGCGGCGGTGTATTCCGATATTTTGCTGTTTAAGCCTAACATTACGGATTCCCTGGAGCTGGAGAAGCCGAAGTTGCCGGCCCGGCGGATTCGCTGAATGAGATCCTGGTCCGCGCTGTACACCAGCCCGCCTTCTCCGACGCCAAACGTCTTAGTCGCGTGAAAGCTGAACACCACGGCTCCACCGAAGCCTTTGCCGAATTGTGCGGCATCCTCCGCAACGGTCGTTCCAAAGCTGGCAGCCGCATCGATGACGACCGGAATTCCTTCCTGCAGCAGTTTATCGTATATGGATAAATCGATAGCCGAACCGAAAGTGGCGTAAGGGACGATGACCGCGATCTGGTCGCCCAGCCGCTCCACCGTTTCCGCCACTTGCGCCCTGTTCATTTGCCAATCGTCCGGTTCAATATCCAGGAAATATGGTTCGAGCCCGCACCACTCGGCGGCAAGAGGGGTCGCTGCAAAAGTAAAGCTGGGCATCACCGCATATTTGCCCCGGGGCCGCTTGCTTTGCGAAATCGCAAGCATCAGCCCGAGAGTAGCGTTATGCACCGTCACGGCCGCACCGATGCCGCCGAACATTCGGGCAATCACGCGCGTTTCAAACAGATGATTTAAGGGTCCGTAATTGGAGTAAATCCGGCTAGCTTCTATTTTTTCAAAATAAGAAAGCAACCGCTCCTTTTTGACTAAATTCGGCCGCAAGAACGGAATTTCATACATAAGGCAACCTCTTCTCACTGGAATCCTTTTTCCAATCAATGTGTATACCTTAGAGTATGAAACCCATGAATGGGGGGAACGGCGAATACCTGACTCTCCAATTATCGCAAACCTCACTCTATCGTATTCAAGATTGTATCGATCCGCTCAATGTCTGCTGCAAATTGCGGATATCCCTGCACGCGTACGCGGTAAGCAAGAAGGGCGGTTTTGTACAACTCCTCCGTGTCCAGAAACCCCTCCTCTCTGGAGGCGATCGCGATATCGAGCCATTCGCTGAACGCTTTAAAGCCAAGCACGCTGTTGTTTTGGCTGGCATGTAATCGAAAATAGCTGAGCGCTTCCGGAATATAAACCGCTTTTCCTTTGGACAAGAGCGATAACCAGGCAGCCATATCGTTGATCAGCGAGTATTGCTTTCCCCGGTACACTCCGAACGGTTCGGTAAGGTCTGCTTTTTTAAACAATACGGTCGTCGGTTCGCCGATCACATTTAAGCAACGGGTTAATGCGATGTTCCCCAGCGTTTGTCCATCCATCACTCTTGTCTCTTCATAGAGTCTGACCGTTGCGGCGATAGGGGGAAGAAAGCTCCCCGATTCATTCATGGTTTGCCGGTAGGACGTAACTAGCGTGATGTTTTCGAATTCGTTAAAAAAGAAAAGCATTTTAGAGATCTTTTCTTTATGAAATACGTCGTCATCCATCAAGTAATTGATATATTCCCCCGAGGCCAGGTCGAAGCATTTGTGCCAGTTTTCAAGAAACAGGTTTTTCTCGTTTTTATGGTATTTAATCTGGGGATAAGACGGCAGATAAGCCGCTTCCAGCATTTGTTGCACTTCGTTATTGGAGCTGTCGTCGCAAATGACGATTTCGATATTCGGGTAGGTTTGTTCAAGTACGCTGTCGATGGCGATTTTTAACGTATGGGGCCGGTTATAAGCAGGAATCACGACACTAACCAACGGATGTTCCAAGATAACTCCACCTTTCTTAGAAATGAGTTGTGTCCGTCATTGTACGAAAGGATTGTTACCTCTCAAACTATGCGGTCTCAAGCGAATTGTGCGTTCATATAAGGCTTTTGGGTGGACAAATAGGAGAGCAGCGGAATACACTGCGTATGTGAAAGAAGAGAATAGATCGACACTTGGGCTCCAGCTTGTGTTCGACATGTGAGAAAGGGGAATCAACTCTTGTCATCGGACTTCATTCCTTTATTGACGGTTCATCTGTTTTTGACAGACAAGATTTCGAAAGATAAATTGAAAGAACCAATCTTGGGGTTGGAAGAAAACCACATCACCGTAAAAATGTATGGGCCTGATGATCCATTAGTCGGTGCCGGCCCCCGGAAGCCGCGTGTCTATGTGTCCATCGGAGATGATTGGGAGCCTTTTGCAACCCTAAGATCGCTGCCTATTCAGGAAAAAAAACGTTGGCTGCACTTCCATTCTCCGGACGAATTGGAATCGCATAAATTGTTTTACTGCTGGATCAGAGCGACGGATCCTCTCCCCGAAAACAAAGCCGTTCCTCCTGCCCGTTTTTCTTCCGATACGCCTCTCATATCCGTGTTCACGGCCAGCTACAGGTCAAAAGAAAGAATTCAACGTCCTTATCGATCGCTTGTAAATCAAACTTACCCGAACTGGGAATGGGTCATTGTGGACGATTCCGGAGATAACGAGGAGACTTACAAGAATGACTTGCTTCCTTTAAAAGACCCTCGCGTGCGCAGATATCGCCAGGATTCCCGCAATGGCTATATTGGGGCGCTCAAAAGGTATGCCGCAGGTCTTTGTACAGGGGAAATCTTAGTAGAGGTGGATCATGACGACGACCTGATGCCCGATTGCCTGGAGAAGATCGTTCGAACATTTCAGGAAAATCCCGAATGCGGCTTTGTGTACGGGGATTGCACCGAGGTGTACGCAGAGAACCTTCATGCGCATTGGTACGGCTGGGATTGCGGTTTTGGATACAGCGTATCTTATCGGGTATGGCTGCGTGAAATGAACCGCTGGCAAAATGCGCAGAGGCATACGACGATCAACGGCAATACCGTACGCCACTTGGTCGGGCTGCCGAATCATCCCCGCGCATGGTCCCGGGATTGTTATCATCTGGTCGGGGGTCATCGCGATGAGTTGCTGGTGGCCGATGATTACGACATGCTGATTCGGACGTTTCTTTGTTCCAAGTTCGCGGCCGTTCCCGATTTACTCTATATCCAATATCGGAACGAACGAGGAAACAACACCACTTTCCTAAGAAATAAGCAGATTCAGATCTTGGTCAGAGAACTGGAACGGGTATACCACGATAGAATTCATTCGAGGCTGACCGAGCTGGAGCTGCCGGAGCATCTGCCGTACTGCCGCATATGGGAGACCTCCGTACACGATCCCGCCCGCAAAACGGCTCATGTCATTCATGAAGATACTTCCCGAGTTGCGATATTGTTCCCGATTCCTTACTCTCATCCGGAAACGGAGCATACTCAATTAAGAAAAGTCTTCCAAAGGGGGATGGAGTTGGGCTTTAAGAACACCGAGGTTATCGTTGTGGGCCGTATCCCCAAGGAAGTGGAGTTTTTCGCTTCCCAAGCGCCTGCAGGGGCGATCCGCTGGTGGCCGATGGAACCGGACGATTCATTGGAGACTTGTATCCAATATGCGAAGTATTGCGCATCCTGTAAAGAGAAAGTGGTTGTGATGCCTTAAAAGGCCGGGCAATATATGAAGTATACCCCTTAGAATGGACATTGGATAAGCCCCCTGGTTAATCCGATGATTTCTAAGGGGTGCTATTTTTATGGCGAGAAAAGGACTGAAGTATCTACATGAGATGCAGGTGTGTCATAAAGACAGTTACCCTAGAATTTGGATGCATTATACGGTAAAATACAAGGTGGAAAAAGCTGAGAGGAGTGAATGATCAATGCTAAACAAGGTGGTTATCATTTAAATCTCTAGTAGAAGGACGGTGCACAGAGAGATTGCAAACCAAAGAAAATATTTTGACTTATAACGAAGTTGTTTCAATCAGCGAGACCTATTTACTTGCAGTAGTATCAGAATTGTTCGGGTTAGAAGGATATGAAATTCAGCGGATTCCGGCACATGACGGAGGACGGAATGTCGTTTATACCTGCGAAAAAGAGGGCGCCGAGGCATATATTCTCAGAATCTCCTTCTTACCTGACAGAAGCCGGGAAGATTTTCTGGCCGAAGTGGAGTATATCAGGTATTTATTTGAGCATGGCGGCAGTGTCCCGGATGTGATCAGTTCCCGGAAGGGGAATTTGCTGGAAGAATTCACTCATAATGATCACACCTTTTTTGTCAGTCTGTTCGAAAAGGCACGGGGAAAAAAGCTGGTGGAAAATAATTATCGGTATCGGGAAGGAGTTCCTATTACCGAATATTATTATAACTGCGGTAAAGCCCTGGGGAAACTGCACCAGATATCAAAAGGGTATACTCCTATCCATCGCCGTTATAGTTTTTTTGATAAATACAATGCCGAATATATCGATAAACTGATTCCCGACTCTTTATCTCCGCTTAAGAAGAAGCTGGCAGATCTTCTTAACACCTTAGAAGAATTGGACAGAAACCGTGAGACTTACGGTATGATCCATTTTGATTACAACGATGGGAATTATTCGATAGATTTTGATACCGGGAAACTAACTGTATATGATTTCGATAATTCATGTTTCGGTTGGTATATGTATGACCTGGCAGACCTCTGGAGAAGCGGGGTGGGCTGGACACGATTCGAACCCGACGCTGGTAAACGTAAAACGTTTATGGATGATTATTTTGAAACCGTTCTCGCGGGTTACAGATCCGAGACCAATCTCGAAGATTCGATGTTGGATCAGTTGCCTTTATTTATTCAGATATGTGTCATGGAAAATATCGTTGCCTCCTTCGAGGATATGCAGAACAGCGGTGAAGAGCCTGAGTGTGATGAGGAGCTGTCGTATCTTATAAAATGCATGGAAGACGATATCCCGTATTATGGATTTTTCCATGAGATTTACTCATGTGAAGAGCCTTTTGAATACGAGGAACGAAATAGGTAGTCTTTTTGTGAGGATTGCAAAAGCACACAGCCGACTCATTGGGCCGGCTGTGTTTTGTTATACCGTATGACACGAAATAAAATAGAGTATGAAATTTCTACAGCACCAAATGTCGGAGGACATGGACATACATCGTTATCCTTAGTCAGAATTGAAATAATGGGCCAGCAGCTCTTGCTTCTCCAGTCTGCGCAGCAAGGGGTACAAGGATCGATGGCGATTCCTTATGAAATCAAAAAAGAACCTGGATAGTTTCATCTGGTTCTTCTTTTTTGCATATAAACATACATATCAAATGTTTGTCTCAATTATATGGTTAGGAGAGATATGGAATGAGTTCTTTGGTTCTCGGTTTTCAGGAAATGAAAAACACGCAGCTATTGCACGTTGGCGGAAAAGGGTTGAATTTAGGGGAGTTATCAAAAATTGAAGGAATACAAGTACCAGAAGGATTTTGTGTTACAACAGTGGGATATCAAAAAGCAATCGAGCAGAACGAAACGTATCATGCTTTGCTCAATCGACTAACTATGCTAAACGTAGAAGATCGAGATCAAATTGATGAAATCAGCAGGAAGATTCGACAAATCATTTTGGAAGTAGAAATTCCTTCTGATGTTGTGAAAGCAGTAACTCAATATCTCTCCCAGTTTGGCGAGGAACATGCTTATGCCGTGCGTTCTAGTGCGACTGCTGAAGATTTGCCATATGCCTCTTTTGCTGGTCAACAAGACACCTATTTAAATATTATCGGCAAAGAAGCCATCCTGCAGCATATCAGCAAATGTTGGGCCTCCCTATTTACGGATCGCGCAGTAATCTACCGTATGCAAAATGGATTCGACCACAGTCACGTTTATTTAGCCGTTATCGTTCAAAGGATGGTATTCCCACAAGCTTCGGGGATTTTATTTACCGCTGATCCGATTACTTCTAACCGAAAGGTGATATCGATCGATGCCAGTTTTGGACTTGGAGAAGCACTGGTCTCTGGCCTGGTATCTGCCGATTGTTATAAAGTAAAGGAAGGGGAGATCGTCGATAAGAGGATCGCGGCCAAAAAATTGGCGGTCTATGGACGAAAAGAAGGGGGAACAGAGACACTACAGATCGATCCTGAGCAGCAAAAGACTCAAACCCTAACTGAACAACAAATTTTACAATTAGCACGCATCGGAAGGCATATCGAAGCATATTTTGGTTGCCCGCAAGATATCGAATGGTGTCTGGTTGATGATACCTTTTATATTATCCAGAGTCGGCCAATCACGACGTTATACCCGATTCCTGAAGCGAATGATCAGGAAGATCGCGTTTATGTATCTGTCGGTCACCAACAAATGATGACCGATCCCATGAAACCGCTGGGATTGTCTTTTTTCCAGCTAACAAATCCAGCACCCATGCGTAAAGCCGGTGGCAGGTTGTTTGTTGATGTGACACCAATGCTGGCTAGCAGAGATAATACATTACATTACCTGGGACGATCCGATCCGCTTATCAAAGACGCATTGATGACCGTAATAGAGCGAGATTTTATAAAAACGTTACCAGATGATAACACAGCACCAACTCCGATCAAGAGATATGCTGATACGATGCGTGAACTTGAAAACAATCCGTCAATCGTTCCCGATTTGATTAAGCGTAGTCAAGCATCGATCGAAGCGTTGAAACAAAATATCCAAACGAAATCAGGATCGGATTTGTTTGATTTTATTCTTGAAGATCTCCAGCAATTAAAGGAGTTTGTATTTGATCCGCAAAGTTTAAGCGTGATTCTGGCTGCAATGGATGCTGCAACATGGATCAATGAAACTATGAACGAGTGGTTAGGTGAAAAACACGCAGCAGATACACTTTCTCAATCTGTACCGGACAATATTACTTCGGAAATGGGACTGGCGCTATTGGATGTCGCAGATGTGATCCGTCCTTATCCGGAGATCATTGCGTATTTACAGCATGCAAAAGCGGATAACTTTTTGGATGAACTGCTTACGTTAGATGGCGGGCAGGAAACCCGAGACGCGATCTATGCTTATCTCGACAAATACGGAATGCGATGTGCCGGAGAAATCGATCTTACCAGAACGCGCTGGATCGAAAAACCAATTACGCTTGTCCCGTTGATTCTTGGTAACATCAAAAACTTTGAGCCTAATGCGAGCAAGCGAAAATTTGAGCAAGGGCAGCAAGAAGCTTTAAAAAAAGAACAAGAGTTGTTGGAACGATTAAAGCAATTGCCTGATGGTGAACAAAAAGCGAAAGAAACAAAACAAGCGATCGACTTCATCCGGAATTACAGCGGGTATAGGGAATATCCGAAATACGGCATGGTTAATCGCTACTTCGTGTATAAGCAGGCTTTACTGAAAGAAGCCGAACAACTCGTACAAGCGGACATCATTCATGAAAAAGAAGATATCTTCTATCTCACTTTGGAGGAACTTCACGAGGTTATACGGACAAATAAACTGGATTACCACATCATCAGCAAACGGAAAGATGAGTACAACTATTATGAAAAACTAACTCCGCCACGTGTTATTACTTCAGAAGGCGAAATCATTTCAGGGGAGTACAAACGAGAGAATCTCCCGTCTGAAGCATTAGTAGGTCTGCCCGTGTCTGCCGGAGTTATAGAGGGACGCGCACGTGTCATCTTGAACATGGAAGATGCTGATCTAGAAGATGGAGATATATTAGTCACCGCCTTTACGGATCCTAGCTGGACACCATTGTTTGTATCTATAAAAGGCCTAGTCACCGAAGTTGGCGGACTGATGACCCACGGGACAGTTATCGCACGTGAATATGGCCTGCCCGCAGTTGTCGGAGTGGAGAGCGCCACCAACCGGATAAAAGATGGACAACGAATTCGTGTGCATGGAACAGAAGGGTATGTCGAAATATTGTAATGGTTGAGTACACCAAATCTGACTCTGGACAATTTCGAACTAGCCGAGAACGAAACCGGTTCCTTCCGGTTGACCCGGTTCACAAAAAAATAAATCTGTTGCCGGAGGTTTACCAATCTATCGACAGATGCACGTAGCGATTATGTCCGCAAGCGCATCGTGTTTATTCCTGCGTAGTTGGTTAATGACGCATTAAAGCGCCGTTCGACGGTTGCTTTTTTGCATTTTCTCCGGCGGTAAGGAGAACATATGAAACCAACCTCGAAATATGAAACGATTGGGCAGATCTTGTCCGACTTCAAGCAGCCTGCGTACCGGTATAGACAAATTATGGACGCTATTTTCAAACAAAAAATTGCTGAATACGAACGGATCACCATACTGCCGAAATTTTTGCAAGAAGAGTTGGCCCGAACGCTGGGCCCGGACGTCGCCAGCGTTGTTCCGGTAAAGGAAGTCACATCGCAGATAAAGGTATTGCCATTTTTCTGATCAGCTATGCGTAATATGGGTATAAGCCGGTATCCAGATAAAGGGGCTAGAATAATGTAGGATAGAGGTGAGTACATGAGACATAAATTCATCAATAGCAAAATGCTAAAAGGAAAGCCCTTGTCACAGGATCACGTCCTATCTCGTCACGTTCCGGAAACCCATTGGTATCATGCTGCGACTCTTACCAAGATGCTCAAATCCTTCCCTGTGTTATATATCAAACCCGATAAAGGTTCCTCAGGAACGGGGATTATCCGGGTCAAGAGGCTTAATAACTCCGAAAGCCTGGTTTCATTCAAGGCATCGTCCAAAAAGTACCCCCATACAAAAATCGCATCCGAAGTAGCAAAGAGAATGCACCGCGGAAAAAAGTACATTATCCAGCAAGGGATTCCACTAGCGACCTATCGAAAGAAACCTTTTGATCTGCGGATTGTGCTACAGAAACCATCCAACCAGTGGTTGCTTACCTGGATGAGCGCCAAAGTCGCGCCTAGATCCAATTCCATCGTCACGAATGTGGCAAAAGGAGCTCGCGATGCAAAGATAAAGGAAATCCTTCGAGGAGCCGACCAACGGCTAAACGTACCCACAGTCCTAAAAAAGTTAAGCGGTGTTTCCTACAAAATCGCACGTAAATTGGGTTCTCGTTTCCCCCTTCGAATTGTCGGATTGGATATGGGGATCGACAAGAAAGGAAAGGTATGGTTTATCGAGGCGAACACGAGACCTAACTTTCACGGATTAAACAAGTTCGATCCCGTGCAATACCGAAGATATCTTCGTGCAAAGAAGCAGACAGAAGCAAATAGCTGAAAGTTGAGTTCGTACCTACAGCGAGAAAGCAGAGCGAGCCATGGGGTATATTGGAGCAAGGTTTCGACGATGCTACGGCGGTAATGTCGATTCCAGAGAAGTTCCGCAAACGTCTGCGTACGACGAACAGCCAGGAGCGTTTAAACGAGGAAGTACGGCGTCGCGAGCGTGTGATTCGTATCTTTCCAAACCGCGATTCTGCATACTGGGACTTGACCATGGTAAAAACGGAACTGTATCAATTTATGGTTGCCCGTGGTTTGAATGATTCGTTGCTTCTCTGGATCTGCTGCCGCAAGCGTACATGTCGGTTTCGTATAGCTCAGTCCTTAGCGTTGATGTGCCGATCAAGTTCAAATTGATGCCTTGATAGCTTTCCGGTTCAATATGCTAATCCATGGCGTTTCCCCACTTTGTCCGTGTCTTTATCTGTTTCTTATTTGACAAATGATTTACGTATTACTTTTATAAAAAAGTAGGCCGTTTTTGATTTTCTGGGAAACTTTCCCCTCATTCAACAATAACCTAACATAAGAGAGTGTGATGGTGTAGGCTAAATAGTATTGCTTTTCCTTATTCTCCAAATCGTATTTACTCATTATGTGTTGCGTAATGCTTTCTAGAGTGTGCCATTGCTGTTCGATCAACGTCAGCACATCATTATAAGCACCTTCTAGACGGGCTACATTTTCTTTAATTATTTTAGATATATCATTATAAATACCGCCGTGATAAAGAACATAATGTTTAGCTTGGAGTGATTTCAATTTTTCCAAAGATTGCATGGCTTCTTTAGGTTCCGTAAAAAAAAGTAATTTTTGTTGCGATAGTGTGGACGTGCCAAATAAAGCGTCTGCGCAGTAGAGTACCTGATCAGGTGTTTCTATACCAATCATCCCTGGAAAGTGCCCCGGCAGCGTGTAAATTGTTAAGGGGATGCCATTGATTTCAAAAACGCCATCCCGAAATGGAATTGTGCCGGTAATGATCGAAGCCGAATCGGAGGACTCCGGTAGTTCCGAAATGTCCAATTTTCTAGTTGGGGAAATCGGAATGATAGGCGCAAGAAAGCCCGGATAGTCAATATATGGCGCAGACAAATGGGAGGCATAACACTGTAGTTCAGGATAATATTCCCTGAAATAAGAGGTGCCACCCGTATTCAAGATATGACCATGGGTGTGAATAATAGCGGCGATGGTATATCCTTGATTATTGATCTGAAGATCGAGCATTTCCGCAGTTCTGTTATTTGGACCACTATCGAACAAAATGGCTTTTTTGGTTTCCTCATGAAGATAAACGCCTACGGCATATTTTCCCGACCACGCATAACTACTGCCTGAAACGTGTAAAAGTTCGCCATTTGTCATGTGCACTTTCTCCTTCGTTTTCATGTTCATAATCGTTATTCGACTGTATACATTTGGGTGCCGATTTGGATTTTAAGAGTATTCACCGCTTTCCTGGCCTTTTTTTTAGATGTGACTTGTGTTGTTTTAGATTTCTCTTTCGTCCAGTGCAGAATGGGGTTAACCACGCTCTTTGTGATCTTTTCCCTTTCAACATATACTTCAGGAGATTTTTTTGAAGGAACAGAAAGAGCGTTAGCAGCAGGACTCACGCCAGGAATCACAGAAGAAGGAATCAATTTATTCCGCAATCGCTCCAGTGATAAGATATACGGTTGCTTGGGCAATTCCCCTATATCGCTCAAGTTAAGAAGCTCTATAAGTAATTCACTTATCCAAGCTTCCAAGACTTTCATTTCTTTTATTTCGGAATCAGAAGGCGTAAGCTGACCACAACCGAACAAAGTACCTATTCGCAAGTGAATGATTTCATATAGTTGGTTTAGCAATTCTATTTGTTTGGTTCTATGGTACGCCAGCAGATCTCTTTCTCGTTTAAATCGTTGGTCCAAATGGAGTGCTGTTATGATTAATTGTAAAACGGCGCCGGTAAGCAGCAGCAAGCCTTGTCTAATTTTTGTGAATTCTCCATAAGGCATAATCAATTGTCACCTCAATCAGTAATCAATATCGTCATTGGGATCATGTTCATCCTCGAAAAAACCGGAATCTTTCCCTGGATGACCCTCTTTTTTGTGGGATGGTTTGTGGGATGGTTGGTAGAGATACTGAAATTGTTTGACGGAGTCAATTTTTTTTGCCAACATCCATTCGACCATCAATATAGAGTCTAGAATTTTTGTTACGGTTTGATTAAATTGGATAAATTCCGAACTGGAAGGCTGCGTAGGAAGGTCCCGATCTTTTCCTACGAAAGCAAGTGTCTTATTTGCTTCTGCTTGCATAAGGGTAGCTAGCGCTTCTTCCTCTACCGCAATGGATTTGACTAATTGAGTTAACGTATCATCCAAGGAATCGGAGTTCTTTCGGTAATTCTCATAAGGCATTATTCTGCCTCCTAGGGATCATATTTGTAAATTAAAAAGGATTCTATTCCTCGAATCATTCTTCTTACTCGCATTCTTCTTGCTCGCATTCTTCCAGTCTAAGGATATCTTCAAGTTTAAATTGCAGTAGCATCTGTTTTTTAATGACATTACGCAGCATGATTTCAACGCTGCGGTTAATCGATAAAATATCGTCTAACTCGGTATGGTGGTCTTTGACAAAACGTTGAATTTTCTCGCCTTCTGCATTAATAATATGGGACAATCCGATTTCCTCCAGAGCGATAGAGGTAAGAAGCAAGTTAATGGCTTCTTTTCGGTTTAGTGTAATCTCAGGCGTAATATCGGGAACCTTAGGCATGGACATCAGATTTCACCTCTTTCTTTAATTTCATCCTATGTTTACATGGACACGATTATGTAGATTAGTTTGCCTTTTTGATCCTATGTGTGTGCATAAGCCTTATGAAGGATGTAATGCTCCCCGTGCGATTCTCTTGTCATTATGGGCGTAAAAGTGCACGGGGCGCCCTTCGCCAAGTGACGGTGAGGACGCCCTCCTTGTAAAATTGGACATATCGAGACCCCATGACGTAACGTATCTAAGCAAGCAGGAGGGGGGCGGCAAATCTTGCCGATTTGCCGCTGCTTAAGAGAAAAAAATTACAAGGTAACGCCGGGTAAGCTAAGTATATTTCCTAATTTTAACTGAAGCAGAATCTCTTTTTTGATGACATCCTGCAGCGTGGTTCTTACACTGTTGTTAATGGCAAGGATATTCGAGATGGTTGGTGGAGTACTAGGCGTAACGCCTGGCAGCGTTCCCAGAACGAACTGAAGTTTCTCTGCTTCGGAATTCAAGATGTGGGCTAGAGCGAGTTCTTCTAACGCGATCGAAGCAAGCAATAAGGATACGGTTTGCCCAGGAGTAATGGAAATCGTCGGTGTAATATTAGGAATGGATGCTTGGGACATGTTGATCACCTCTTTTTTTTTTGACCAAGCGCTGTCATTGAATAATCCAATAAACGATCAGGCTAACTTTAGCTTGACGCCATGCAGTCACCTCCTGACAGGATGTCAGTTGTTCATTGCTCAGCGCTGTGCCCATGTAATCATATGAGAATTGAGGTCAATTATGACAAAATGATCATGGGGGATGACTGCATCTATGAAAGAGGCAGTTCAAAACGTCCGCTTTTGATCACGAAGTGTACCGGCCTTTTGAATACGCACTTAAAAGGGGGGGCTTGCGGATAGTGCGGTTTCGATTATTTTCTGTGCAAAATACTTTCGGTTATTCAGTAATAAAGGATGCTCGGGGTTATGGAAGGAAGCGATTTCATTGTGCAGTTGGGCTTTCGTCCATTGTCCCATCTTATCGTAACAGATACTTAGTTGAAAGTGGGGGATCCATGTCCAGTACTCACGAGCAACCGGACCCAGATAGTGATCCGGCTGGCCAAGCCGAGTAGCTGTATGGTACCAGTAGATGGCTTTTTCCAGATGATTCGATTCCAGAAAAAATGAACCAAGCCGGCAGCACATTTCCGCTCTAGGGGTATCATACGATAGGGAGTGGAGCAGAGCTTTTACAGACTCCGTATCTTTCCCCAGACTACTGTAGCAATCCGACAAGTTCATGCATGCATGGAAGCAATCCTCTACCCATCCTTGCTTCGTCGCAAGAAATTGCTTATAGGCAGCAACTGCTTCTTCGTAGAAGCCATGATCTCTAAGCTCGATGGCAAAATAGTACAAGTCCCTCGGGCTGAATTCTGCGTTGGCTTGCTTTCGCTTACGGAAAATGAGTAAATTGCGATCGGTTGGCTTTTTTTCTTTGCGGTGTGTAATGGCGATATCGCTCTGGATCACTGTACCGCTGACGATGAGCGCTTCGTGAACAGCTCCTTCCCATCGGAACCCGCGATCACGTCTTACCAGTCTGTTGCGCCGTAATGTGCATGTAGGTTTGCCATCCACGTCAAGGGCAAGATGATAAGGCATCATTACCCTGTCTATGTCAACATCCAGTTGTTGCTTAAACACAATGAATTTCTGAAGATCTTCCTCTTCCAATACATCATCAGCGTCCATCCATAGAATATAATCCTGTGTCGCTTGATCGAAGGAGAAATTGCGCGCTGCAGCGAAATCGTCGATCCACTCGAAATCATAAATATGCTGCGTATACTTGCGCGCGATTTGCTTCGTGTTGTCCTTAGAACCTGTATCGACGATAATGATTTCGTTCACGATATCCTGAACAGATGACAAGCAGCGTTCCAATGTATCCTGCTCATCCTTGACGATCATGCACAGACTTATGGTAACCACCGTTTTACTCACTCCTTCGTTCCTGAGTGTTGTCCGGATTTTTCTAGCCTAGTCAGGGCTTCTGCCGCATGGAAATAATTCGGATACAGTCTCAATGCTTCCTTATACGCTTCTACTGCTGCCTCAAATTTGCCGAGCTTTTCCAGACAGAGTCCTTTATAATACCAGGCATGAAAGCTGCCAGCGCCTTTCAGCGTCAAGTGCTGGATGTTGTCTTCCCCCAGAAGGAGACATTGTTCGAATACATCCAGGGCCAATGAATGCAGGTTGCTTAGATATAACGCTACGCCTTTATAAAAATACAGGTCGACATAATCAGGATACATTATGATTGCTTTGTCGATAGCGGCAGGAATTCCGTCTATACTCCCCAAAGAAATAAGGCATGAGTATTTCAACTTGTATAACAAGGAAGGAGGAAGTTTATCTTTCCTCAAAAAGCGGGCGATGGATAAATTCACAAACTCATAGGCTTGTTTATATTTTTCAAGTCTGTAATATTCGCTAGCCAGATGGTATTCTGTCCAAGGATTATTGTTATCCAGCGTTAACTCGTGCAGCAGCATATGCAGATTGCGTTCACTCTTTTGCTTGGCTATCGTGTGTGATTGGAGGTATCCGTAATGGTGGATGGTCAGACCATCATGCTGCTTGATCTTCTTGAGTGCACGCTCACCCGCGAAAATCTCTTCAACATTCAACGCTTCATGAATATGATACAGAAACCGCAAGCCTATCCCGTTACGGAACAAACGGGGATGGGCTATATGGTACGTCTCGTTCGGATCGGGTGATTCCCCCATATAGTTAACCAGATGAACGTTTAATATATGTTCAGTTTCTTCGGCTAACTTTTCTTTCCAACAGGATTCTGCAGACACCTCCAGTACTTCATCTCCATCCATCCACAGAATCCATTCGCCGCTGGCTTGATCAAGACTATAATTGCGCGCCTCTGCAAAATGGTTATTCCATTGAAATGGATACACTTTGGCTCCTGCGGCTTTACATATGCTAATCGTTTGATCCGTCGAGCCCGTATCAACAACAATCATTTCATCTACGAATGGTTGTACGCTTGCCAGACAGCGCTCGATGTTCTCTTCCTCATTTTTGACAATCATACATAGGGAAACCTTAGGCAATATAAACATCTCCTTCTATGTGCAATTGGAAAAAAAGCAATTGATGTCTCATTATGTATTCTGAAAATGATTCAATTATGATCATTATGATAAAAGAACTGTTTCCTTTCCCTGCTGTTCTTACATATGGCGTAGAGGTCTTGCCAACGATTATACCTATCGAAAGGGTACTGGCTATGATTCTAAGTAGAAGAAAGAAGAAGTGTAATCCACTCATGACTGAAGTCACGAGTGTTTTCTTACATAAGATAAGAAAGGGTTAAGGTATTATAAGCATTTGTATTATTTTTCATCATTACAATGGACAAAGTTTTTGTCGCAGCATATGGTATACCGTAGCAAGTTAGCACTGAAAATTGAGGAGGAATGAATACGATGTCACAAGCAAATATCCCTAATATTACGCCTATTGTTACCCTTTCAAGGGAAGAAGCCCTCAATCTTTTATTGGCCTCGGTAGCCATTGAAGAGTTAGGGCTTGCACACATTATCAATGCCGAAGCGGAAAAACTCCAGTTTGCGATCGGTACGCTGCCAGGACTTTCGGTTCCTGCGACCATCAGTGATTTGCTTGCTGTTAATTCAAGTGTAAATACCACCATGCAAAGTCTAATTCGAAATGAACTGCTCCTCCAAACGAAACTGGAAAACATTTTAGCCACTCCTTCTGTAACAGCTGCAACCGGACTGACCGGTCCGACAGGCCCAACGGGAGCTACAGGTGCCACAGGAGCTATAGGTGCCACAGGAGCTACGGGTGCCACAGGAGTCTCAGGCCCCGTGCTTACAGCCAACAACATAAAGGTAGGAAGCTTCATTCAGCGAGTAATTACACCAGGGTCGCCCTATATATTTGATACAATTATAGTTAGCAATGGGGCCGGTATTACATTCATACCTGGAACAGCGGATATCAATCTGAGACCGAACAGCATCTATTGGATCGAAAGCTATCTAGAAGGGGCTGAGACGCCAACTGGTGGTATCGGATATGCACTTCGCCTGAACGGGGTTTCTCTCTTTGGGAGTCATGTCGGCAATGCGGGCGCTGTTGGGGTCGATGAACAGCTCTCCGGAGCATACATTCTGAACACAGGAGCAGGCGTCAATGTGCTTCAGATGTTCAATGATAATAATACAAGTACTACGACGGCTAGTAACGGTACAATCGGCGCTTCATTGACAATTATGCAGATTGGCTAGCCAAATCAGCTTTGTTGATCGAGTAAAGAACAGTTTATGAGTTTGCCCGAGCTGCTTTTAGGGCGCGAATTTCGCTCAAAACCGCTTCATAATATAACTCATCGTGATAATGCTCGCTGAAAATCTCCTCGAACCGTTCTGTATCGGTACTGTAACGATAGGTCATAATCCCTCTGTACCAAGGGAGAATGTAATTGAAGAGCGACCGTTTTTTCTCTGCGCGGACATCGTCCTCTGTCAGTCCCTTTCCGATAAAAAAAGTGAGAATCGACTGGTAGCTGCGAAATACGATTTCACCAAAATTGTAACCGCTCGGCTGGTTATTTCCAAACTGGAATATACTCCTGTTCACGATGCAAAACTTGGGGTTGTTCATTAATATCGCATATTGCAAATACGCTTGGTTAAAGCAGGAGTCGATAAATTTAGTCGGCTCCTCAACGCGCTCCAAATCCTCTTTGCGCACAATCATACCTGAAATAAAGGTGGACATGATGGACGATGCATTGAGAAACGCTGACGCACCTTCAGCTGTATAAACACGACGATCATTGTTATGAACATGAATATGAATAATTCCACAATCACGATGGTTGTTTACGACCTCGATCAGAGGCATCAGCGTACCTTCCAGATAATAATCGTCATCACCCTGCATCTTGATGAACGTTCCTTGAGCTTGACGCATAACGTGGTAAATATTTCGGTCAGCGCCTATATTTTCACTATTACGAGAATACTTCAAACAAGGGTAGAGGGCAGCATAACGGTTAATAACCTGTGGTGTATCGTCAGTGGAGGCATTATCCGAGACAATGACCTCCACGGGGGCATCTTTCGTTAATTGGGAGAATATTGATTTCAGACAACAGTCTAAATCGGACGCCCGGTTATAGGTAGGGATGCATATGGATAGGAGGGGAGAAAGCTGCTGCTCCGGCATTGCTACATCGACCCATTTATCCAGTGCTGGTTCATAAATCTGCATGATACGAGCGGGTGCGCCGCCGACCACACACTGCTCCGGGACATCATGCTTAACCACACTGCCTGGCTGCACGATACTATCACGGCCTATCCGAATGTTGCCGACAATGACGGTCCCAGTGCCAATACGGACGCGTTCCCCGATAGAAACCTCGCCTCTCGCTTCGATCAGTCCTTGCGCAGCGACTGGTTTTCCTGTTTGACGATATTCATGGTCTGTATCCGATATAAACACACGATGCCCGATGATTACACCCTTTTCAAGTTCAATCCGGTTTAAGGCGGATATAATAAGGCCCTCATCGCATTGGCAGCCGTCGCCAATGATGATTTTAGGCTTCTGTCCCACCCCTGGAGAGATAATATTCAACCAGTAATTCCCGCGAATAGATACATCTCTGCCAATGGATATTTCTTCGGGATAGTAGAACTGTCCGCCAACTTCAAGACATGAATTCTCCCCATAGCTATAGAAGGTAGAAGTGGTTTGCGTATCGATTGATAACGACATGGAACTTCTCCTCTCTTAAACTTAAGGTTGCAGTTTTCGAATGGACGTAATAATGGCCAAAGCTTCTTCATAATAAGGCTCATCATGATAATGCTCCTTATAAATTTCCTCGAAATGATCCGTATTCGCGATCATCTTTGTCTCGTTAATTTGTTTGAACCACGGGATCGCATACTCGTAGAGAGTTCGTCTTTTCTCTTTCCGAATGTCATCAAGCGTCAAACCCCTACCCAGAAAATGTTGCAGAATGGACTGGTAGCTGCGGAATACTACTTCGCCAAAATTATAATCATCCGAAGAAAGACCTGCATAAGTGAACATGCTGCAGTTCATGATACAGAATAGTGGATTCTTCTCCAGAATCGCATATTGGAGGTAAAGCTGATTGAAAGAGGAGTGAAGAAACAAAGCGGGCTCTTCAATTTGATTAAGATCAACACGGCGCATAATGATAGAGGTGATGAAGGTCGCATAGATGGATGTTGCATCGAGGTATGCGCTCATACCGACATCTGTCCATATCCTTCCGTCGCCATTTCTTACGAAGATTTGAACGATTCCGCAATCTGCATGGCTGTGCAGAACATGAAGCAGTGGCAGCAAGGTGCCGTCTACATAGAAATCATCATCTCCCTGTAATTTAATAAATTTACCTTGGGCGAGAGTCATAACCTGAAATATATTGGGATCTGCACCGATGTTCTTGTCGTTGCGCACGATCCTCATATTTGAATAGCGAGAAGCATAACGATTGGCAACTTCAGCTGTTTCATCGGTTGAGGCATTGTCCGACACGATGACTTCAATTAATTCGTTGTTCCCGATTTGCGAGTAGATCGATTCCAGGCAGTGTTCGAGATGAGGTGCGCGGTTAAACGTCGGAATGCATATGGATAGCAGCGGATGATAGCGGCGCGCGGTGAGGATTTCTCGTACCTGCTCCTCTCCCGAGACAGGGACCCAACGGCCTGAAGACACTTCATATGCCTCCGCTACAACAGCTGGATTCCCCGCTACGACGCAATAATCTGGCACATCATTCAAGACAACACTATTCGGTCTTACCACACTGCCGAAGCCAATGCGTACATCACCCAGAACCATGGCATTCGCACCAATCCAAGCACCTTCACAAATAATAACCCGGCCTTCTTGAGGGGAGGCATCCTTATTCGGAATAGGGAACCCTGTTGCCGGATGTACATCCATATTGATCTGGTCGCTGATATAAACGTAGGGACCGATTAGCACGTTTCGGTCCAATATAACGCTGTTCTTAGCATTGATCGTCAATCCAGGGTTGATCTGGCAGCCATCCCCGATCATAATGGCAGGGGAATGAGGCGGGCAGGCAGCAGCATTAAAAATGTAAGGCCGACGAATAAAAACATGGTGTCCCACAGCCATACACTCAGGCGTATCGAAGATGCCTCCACTTTGAATATACGTATGGCTCCCGAACTGTTGAAATCGAGCGGCCAGTTCAGACGTGATGTACATCGTCATTACGCCTTCCTTCCTAATCATAAAATAAAAAATCCGAGTTCAAAAGGTCGGTTTTCTTTGCCTCCATATATCCATCATAATAAGGCGCAATCTCAAATATGTATCCATGTTCTCAAAACAGGTTAATTATTAACAAATCGAGCATATATCTAAATTATGAACTTGCCTGTGATGACATAGGCTGATCAGTTCAAGGCAGCAAGGTAAGGATTGGAGGGTTCTATAACGATGACATTGTCTGAGCATATGCTTAGGGAACAAATTTTGCAGTTATCGGCAGCTTTTTATGCGGAAAAGTGGAAAAAGAAGCCACACCGCCCTGGTATAGATTACATTCACGTCAGCGGTAAGGTGTTTGATCATGAGGAGGTCGCGAATTTAGTTGATGCTTCCCTTGACTTCTGTTTAACTACCGACCATTATGCGCGTCAGTTCGAGCGCGAGTTCGCCAAGTTTATGGGTTCAAGATATGCACTGCTGACGAATTCGGGTTCAAGCGCTAACCTGCTGGCCTTAGCTTCACTCACTTCTCCCCAGCTTGGCGAGCGCCGGCTTCAACCTGGAGATGAGGTGATTACGGTAGCTGCCGGATTTCCTACCACGGTGAATCCGATTCTTCAATATGGGTTGGTGCCCGTTTTTCTGGATGTGCACATTCCCACGTATAATATCGATACGACGCATCTGGAAGCAGCGATCAGCCGTAAAACCAAAGCGATTGTCATCGCGCATACGCTTGGCAATTCATTTCGCCTCGATGAAGTCAAACGGCTCGCCGATGCATTTGGCTTGTGGCTGATAGAAGATATATGCGATGCCATTGGTACTATGTATAACGGGAAACCGGTTGGATCATTCGGGGATTTGGCGACAGTCAGCTTCTATCCGGCGCATCATATTACGATGGGCGAGGGGGGAGCTGTGTTGACCTCTTCTCCGAGACTGAAGAAAATTGTTGAATCGTTCCGCGATTGGGGAAGAGATTGCTGGTGTGAGCCCGGAAAAGATAACACTTGCGGCAAACGATTCGATTGGAAGCTCGGGGAGCTCCCGGAAGGCTACGATCATAAATATACGTACAGCCATATTGGTTACAACTTAAAAGCTACGGACATGCAAGCGGCGGTTGGAGTCGCACAATTGAAGAAGCTGCCAGGGTTCATTGCCAAACGGAAGCAAAATTTCACTTTTCTGAAAAAGGCGTTGAAGCCTTTGGAGGATATGCTAATCCTACCCGAGGCTACCGAAGGAAGCGACCCGAGCTGGTTCGGTTTTCCGATTACGTTACGTGAAGAGGCGCCTATATCGCGGGGCGAGCTTGTTCAGGGGTTAGAGAAGAATCGTATCGGCACCCGGCTGTTATTTGCCGGGAACTTGTTGCGTCAGCCTGCTTACGCTAACATACACTGCCGTATCGTCGGCGAACTGCGAAATACGGATCGGATCATGAATCAAACATTTTGGGTTGGTGTGTATCCAGGACTTACCGAGGAAATGCTGCAACATACGGCTAATGTGCTTCATCAGCTTCTAAGGAGGAGTTGTCCGTCATGAAAGTGGTTATTTTGGCCGGAGGTTACGGAACAAGGATCAGTGAAGAGACGCATTTGAAGCCGAAACCGATGGTAGAGATTGGTGACAAACCTATTTTGTGGCATATTATGGATATATACTCGCGGTATGGATTTCATGAATTTATCATTTGCCTGGGATATAAGGGAAATGTGATTAAGAAGTATTTTGCTCATTATTATTTATTCAGCTCGGATGTGACATTCGATTTCGGCGGACAAACGAATGAGTTCACCGTCCATAATCGGTATTTTGACCCGTGGAAAGTGACTTTAGTGGATACAGGTCAAGATACGATGACAGGCGGGAGATTGAAGAGGGTTCAGAAATACTTGGATAATAAACCATTTATGCTCACTTATGGCGATGGGCTTGCTGATTTGGACATCGGTAAACTGGTCGAATTTCATCAATCTCACGGGAAATGGGCGACGATTACGGCAACACAGCCGATGGGGCGGTTCGGAGCTTTGCAAATGATGGACGATCATCAGGTGCTTGGCTTCAAAGAAAAACCCCAAGGGGATGGCGGTTGGATCAACAGCGGTTTTTTTGTTTTGCAGCCGGAGGTGTTGGCCTTTATTGAAGGGGACTCAACGGCTTGGGAGAAAGAGCCGCTAGAATCATTGGCTAAGTCCGGTCAGCTGATGGCTTACAGGCACACAGGTTTCTGGCATCCTATGGATACGCTTCGCGACCAAAACTATTTGGAGAACCTATGGAAAACGGGCGAAGCTCCTTGGAAAGGGAAGGGATGAATTGATGAGAAGCACATCATTTTGGTCAAATCGAAAGGTCTTGATTACAGGACATACCGGATTCAAAGGAACCTGGCTTGCTTTATGGCTTCATACGTTGGGGGCTGATGTGACGGGGTATGCGCTGCTGCCTTCCGGCGAGCCGAATTTATTTCGTTTATGTGGGCTTGATCATTTGATTCGCTCCGTCATAGCGGATATCAGGGAGCAAGAAGCACTTCTTTGCACCATTCAAGAGGTACAGCCTGAAGTTATTATCCATCTGGCCGCTCAACCATTAGTTCGATATTCTTACTTAGAACCTGTCCACACCTATGAGGTGAATGTCCTGGGGACCGTTCATTTGCTCGAAGCGGTGAGAATTGCTACAGCTGCCAAAACACCGATCAAGGCAGTGCTTAATGTAACGTCGGACAAATGCTATGAGGATCAGGAATGGTTTTGGGGATACCGTGAAATTGACAAACTGGGCGGGTATGACCCTTATTCTAGCAGTAAAGCATGCGCTGAGCTCGTCACAGCATCCTATCGGAACAGTTACTTTAACAGGAAGGACTATGATGTTCACGGTGTCAGTATTGCCACGGCAAGAGCAGGCAATGTGATTGGGGGAGGAGATGGGTCGGAGGATCGAATTGTTCCGGATTGTATGCGGGCTATACTTGCAGAAAGCAAGTTGTTGATACGTAACCCTGCAGCTACACGGCCATGGCAGCATGTGCTTGAACCGCTGCAAGGCTATTTGCTGCTTGCGCAAAAGATGGTGGAGCGTGGACCCGAAGTTGCGGAAGCATGGAATTTCGGACCTATGGAAGAGAGCGTGAAAAGTGTCGAATGGCTGGTGAAGAGAATCGGGAAGCTTTACGGAAATGATGACTTCTATGAGTTGGCAGCAGGAGAGCATCCCCACGAAACGGCCAATCTCGGGCTCGACAGCTCGAAATCCAGGCGTGTTCTAGGCTGGAAGCCGGTATGGAACGTGGAGCAGGCGCTGGAAAAAGCAGTAGAGTGGTTCACGGCCTATCAGAACAAAAAGGATATGAAATCTGTATGCTTGCAGCAACTAGCAGCCTACACCATTGCACGAGAGCGGGAGATGATTAGCTGTGAAGGGGGAGAAATGTGAAGCTATCTGACTATGTGATCGATTTCATTAAAAAACAGGGAGTTTCTCACATATTTGAGCTTACGGGAGGAGCTATCGTTCATTTGCTTGACTCTACCTATGATCGAAAGGATATCGACTCTGTATCTGTTCATCACGAGCAAGCGGCGGCATTCGCTGCGGAAGGATACAGTCGGATCAACGGTAAGCTTGGCGTTGCTATGGGTACGAGCGGACCCGGGGCGCTCAATATGTTGACGGGTATCGGAAGCTGCTATTTCGATTCGATTCCTTGTCTATTCATTACGGGGCAGGTAAATACGTATGAATACAAATTTGATCAACCCGTTCGGCAAATTGGTTTTCAGGAAACCGACATCGTAAGCATCGTAAAGCCGATTGTGAAGTTTACGGAGATGATAACAGATGCAAAGCAAATCCGCTATAGCCTTGAGAAAGCAGTATTTATTGCACAACACGGCCGTCCCGGTCCAGTATTATTGGATATACCTATGAATATTCAGCGTGCTCAGATCGATCCGGATATACTTGGCAGCTTCTTCGACAGCGAGGAATTTCGCAGCTACACAGACTTTAAGAAGCCTTGTGCGGCTAGCGACATAGCGGAAGTCATTCGACTGCTCGATAACTCGGACCGGCCAATCATTCTCATCGGAGGCGGTGTTCGGGCTGCGGATGCGGTTAAGGAACTTAGCGAGCTGGTCGTGCATACACGCATACCGGTTGTAAGCTCACTAATGGGGCTCGATGCGCTGCCCTGGGCACATCCGATGAGTACGGGACTTATTGGCTCCTACGGTAATAGGTTCAGCAATCTTGCTTTGGCCAACTGTGATTTCCTGCTTATTCTAGGCTCACGGCTCGATACGCGTCAGACCGGGACACGGCCGGAAACGTTTGCAAGAGCGGCGAAGAAAATCCATGTGGATGTCGAGGAGGTGGAGCGATACGGAAAGGTACGTGCGGACTTGTCGATCCGTGCCGATGTAAAGCAATTTCTCCGCGATCTGAATAAGGCGCTGGCGTTACGGTCCGCTGCCGATTACTCTCCATGGTACGAAGTCATTCAACGTTATAAGGATCTCTATCCAAGCGGGGGGAAGACTTCGAATCCGGAACATATCGATCCGAACCGCTTTATGGAGCTGTTATCGGCGCACAGCGGCGAAGGCGACATTATTGTATTGGATGTCGGTCAACATCAGATGTGGGCTAGCCAATCGTTTCGGCTTAAGGAAGGCCAGCGTCTCTTGAATGCGGGAGGCATGGGAGCGATGGGATTCGCGCTTCCCGCCGCGATCGGAGCGGCAATGTCAGCTCCGGGGCGGCAGGTTATTGTTATAGCAGGCGATGGCGGCATTCAGGTGAATATCCAAGAGCTTCATACGATTGTTAAGAACGGGCTCCCAATCAAAATATTCGTGATGAATAATCATAATTTGGGCATGGTGCGGCAATTCCAGGATTTATATTTTGACGGTCGGCAGCAGTCCACGGTTCAAGGATACGGTTGTCCCGATTTGGTGAAAATAGCAACGGCGTATGGGATTCCAGCTACAAAAATTGAAGCGAATGAAGAGGCAGCAGTCAAGATCAATATCGCTTTGCAAGCGAAAGGATGCTACTTCGTGGAAGTCAATTTGGAAATTCATACAACAGTGAGTCCCAAGCTCGTCGTGGGCAGGCCGATTGAAGATATGTTCCCGTTCCTCTCCCAGGAACAATTACGTGCCGCAATGCTTATACAACCACTTTCATCATCAAATGATGAGGCAGAATGAGAGGTTCAGTGCTGAAAATCGGCCTTTTTGATCACGCAGAATGAAGAATGAAGTGGATTTAGGCGCCAGTGCAGGCTTGCACCTTGGATCCTGCCAAATATGAGGTGATGTCGTGACCACCAGTATTATAATTTTGACCCACAATCAGCTTCCTTTAACGTACCAGTGTTTGCAGAGCATTCGTTTGCATACCCAGGATTATGAACTTATTGTTATCGATAATGGATCGACGGACGGCACGGTTGCTTATTTGGACGCACAACCCGATGTAATCGTTCATGCAAATAACAAAAATCTTGGTTTTGCCAAAGGTTGCAACCAGGGAATTGAACTATCGAAGGGGGAGACGATTCTTTTTCTAAATAACGATACGGTCGTTACGGAGCATTGGCTGGAAAATATGCTGAGTGTTCTGTATGAAAACGAAAGAGTTGGAATGGTTGGACCTGTTACGAACTATTCGAGCGGACACCAGCAAATTCCAGTACCTTACACCGATTTAAGTGGACTAGACTCGTTCGCACGGCGGCACTGTGAAGAGAACGCAGGCTGTTATTCGGATGTAAGACGTTTGGTCGGTTTTTGTCTATTAGTCAAGCGATCTGTTCTGGATGAAATCGGATATTTTGATGAAACGTTCGGTCTGGGCAATTTCGAGGACGATGATCTTTGTTTGCGAGCTTTGCGCAGTGGATATTTGCTAAGAGTGGTTCATAATTCCTATATTCACCATATTGGTCATGCGACGATGAGCCAACTTCAGGAAAGCAATCTGGCCCTATTGTTGCAGCAAAATCGCCTTAAAGCATCGGAGAAGTGGGGAAAGGACATCCATCAGCTTATTTATAAGCCACTGACGAAGGTTAGCCTGTGCATGATTACGCTGGATGCCGAGAAGACGCTTTGTCGATCATTGGAATCGATTCTCGACGAGGTAGATGAAATCATTATTGTTGATTTGGGATCAACAGACAACACGGTCGAAATCGCTAGTAACTATACCCCTCATGTATTTAGCTTACCCGTTCAGAAAGATGATGAAGCTCCATACCGCTATGCGTTTGGGCAAGCAACAAAGCCGTATGTCATTTGGCTGGATCAAGGCCAGGTGTTTACCAGCAATCTCATTAAAAAGCTATGCAGCTTGAAATTCACGCTGGATGATGATCAGGATAAGATTGCTTTGTTCGATGACAAAGTGATTTCTTCGGATGAAGAAACCCATGGAGAGGACGTCCAGGCACCAAAGCGCCCTTTCTTATTTAGAAGAGCGGCTGGATTTCAAATGCCGATACACTAGAGAAGGGGGAGTAGACACCTTGATCACGATTAGTTTATGTATGATTGTTAGGAATGAAGAGGAATCACTCGCGAAGTGTTTGTCATCCGTTAAGGGAATTGCCGAAGAAATTATTATTGTGGATACAGGCTCAACTGATCGAACGAAGGAAATTGCGAGGCAATTTACGGACCGAATTTTCGATTTCGAGTGGATTGATGATTTCTCTGCCGCCCGCAACTATGCTTTTAGCAAAGCTACGAAAAAATATATATTATGGCTGGACGCGGACGATATCATTAAGGAGAAAGATCGGCTTCTGTTTATCCAACTAAAGAAAAAGCTATCCCTCGATGTGGATAGCGTGACCATGCATTATTATCTTGCAGTCGACGAGGCGGGCAATGTAACTTGCAGCTTGAAGCGAAACCGCTTGGTTCGAAGAGACCGCAACTTCCAATGGATTGGTGCAGTTCATGAATTCTTGGCTGTCAACGGAAATATACAGAGCAGCGAGATCGGTATCACGCACTGTAAAAACAAAGTGTATACAGACCGTAACTTGCAAATATATCTCAAGCGGGAGCGGGAGGGCAAGCCGTTTACGCCAAGGGATTTATACTATTTTGCCAATGAACTGCGCGATCATGCCCATTATAGAAAGGCTATCCTGTATTACGAACAATTCCTGGATGGCAAGCAAGGGTGGATTGAAGACAATATCCAGGCGTGCCTGAAGATGGGGGATTGTTATGCAAAACTGGAAGACAAGGAAAAGTTTATTGAATCGATATGCCTGACATTGATTTACGATAAGCCAAGAGCTGAGTTTTGCTGCACGATGGGAAATTATTTTTTGGAGAATCAGCAATATCAATCTGCGATATACTGGTTTACAACAGCAACTGACTACAAACCCGACAGCAATCACATGGGTATGGATAATCCGAGTTATTATACATGGCTTCCGCATCTGCAGCTATGCTTTTGCTACGATCGACTAGGGCAACATGAGAAAGCAAATGAGCATAACGAGAGAGCTCTGTCCTATCATTCGCAGCATCCAAGCATGCTGTATAATACAGAATATTTCCGGAAACTGTTTGCGGAACGCACGAAGGAAATAGAAAACTAATAATGCAAGCCGAATGACAATTACACATATCTAGCCGCTAGAAATGGCTGTGGTATGGCATCTATTGGCATCAACGTTGAAGAATGTTCACAAAAAGTTTAGGTTTATCTATTGTAAATAGCTATGTAGAGGATAAACTAAAAGGGAGCATGCATTTGAATCTACAGCGTGTGGAACAACAGTTTCATTCACGTTTAAAATGGAATAAAGGACTACAAAGGCGTAGTCTTACTAAAGCAAAGAGGCTTAAGGTTATGGTATTCCTATTTGATAGGAAGCGATATAACTTTAAGCCTCTTTGTGTTTATTCTCTGGTATGGGAACATTAACAACACAACTTGTCCTATCCAAACTTTATATCCAGAATATGGCGTCATCGTTCAAAAGTGTATCACAGCTGTAATGGTTGCTATGCTCATTGCAAGTAAAATGGTTCCAAAAAACTGCACCTAAGAAGTAGAGGAGGGTACCCATGAGTATCGATAAAAAGATGATTGAAGAGATGGTTCGTAAAATCATCATGGAAAAAGTAGGGGCTGATGCTATTGAACAGAACGTTCATAGAGGTCCTGGAGGGATTACTTCTGTTAAAGTGCCAAATATGAAAGTAACAGAAGAGGATCGTCTCGATACAGGCAACCCTAATGATATCGTCTATTGTAAAGATCTTTTTTCGCTAAAGGAAAGTCCAAGACTTGGCTGCGGTATCATGGAGATGAAAGAAACAACCTTTGACTGGACACTTAACTATGATGAAATTGATTATGTGATTGAGGGACATCTGGATGTTATCATTGATGGCACAAAGGTGTCAGCTGGTCCAGGAGAAGTGATCCTGATTCCAAATGGAAGTAAGATTCAATTTTCTGTGCCAGAATATGCACGATTTATCTATGTAACATATCCGGCTAACTGGGCAGAACAAGCGTAACATTCTAATTTCTACTCGCCGGAGGAAAAGCGGTTTATATCGGAGGATATGTATGAAGGGGAACTGACGAACCCGCTGAGTTTGAATCGGTATACGTATGTGAGAATAATCCGCTGAAATATATTGACCCAAGTGGACATGCAGAATGTGGAGGGGATACGAACTGCAATCCGAAACCCAAACCGCCGCAACATTTGTGTCATTAATGTAGGCCATTTGTATGCTCAAGGGTTTCTCAGTGCATTTGCCAAGCAACAATCAACAAGGTTGATTAAATCGTCAGAACTACATCAAATGTTTGTCAAAGTGCCTGTAATTCATACGGGCACTTTTTTTGTTACTTTTTGTTACATAGAATAGGAATGTCCTCAAGTTCTTGTCATTCATGTCCCAAAGTTCTTGAATCGACAATAATTCAAAAACCAATTATGAACAAGAAAAAAAGCTAGCTGCATTAAGGGCGCTGGCTTATGTAGAAGACAAGATGATAATCGGGATCGGAAGCGGAAGCACGGCAAGCCACTTTATCCAACTTCTCGGAGAGAAAGTGCGAGAAGGGCTTCAAGTAATCGGCGTGCCTACGTCCAAAGAGACGGAGCGCCTCATCCCACTATGACACTCTATATCCCCCAAAAAGATAATCTCATCGATGTACGGCAATCTCATCGTCGTGGTGATAGGAAGGTATAAATATAATATGTGTAACAATTATAAAACACAGAACGAACAGAAGCTTGGCTGTTTCACAAAACCCGTATTACTTTAAGTTAGTTATAATATCTAAGATCAAGCATTACAAAAACACCATGGTTTCACTAAACTTGTAGGGTGGATGAAGGAGCTCCAGGAACAACATCACAAGACGGATATCGTCTTTGGGATCGAGCCCACCGGACACTACTGGTTCCCGTTAGCTGAATTTCTTGGGCGAGAAGGAGTCAAAGTCGTCTTAGTTAATCCGCATCATGTCAACAAAAGCAAAGAGCTCGAGGACAACTCGCCAACGAAGAACGATTATAAAGACGCCAAGGTAATCGCCGACCTGGTGCGCAATGGGAAATACAGCGAGCCTAAACTGCGGTCCAACGTCTATGCAGACCTTCGGATCCTGATGAATCTTCGAGAGAAGGTCATGGCGAACTTTGGGCAAGTCGAACGCATCATTGCCAGCATCCATGCGCACGAGCAGCGGCGAATCGGTGATTCGGCGGGCATAGTCCAGACTGTGCGATAGAAACGCAGCCGCTTCTTTTTGCACATGCATGCTGCCTTCGCGCAGATTGACGTTGATGCCATAGCCTTCCTGCCCTAGATAGGCAAAAAACGGCGCATAGCCGTCCACCTTTTTGTACGTCGGGGACACGCCTTCTTTCCGGGTATGACTATTGTCGAACGGCGAGACGTCCAGGTCCAGGGCACCTCCCAGGTGAATTCAAGACAAACGGGAATTCTTCCCTTTTCGCTAGTTTACTTCACCGGGGGCTGTTTTTCTAACCTTTTCAGTTTTTTGTTTCACGGATTCAGGGATACTTCGAAGTCCCAATCTTTAACAATATCGTAACATATTATGTATTTCTCCTATTTTATTTCGTGGTAAGATTTACCTGAAAGAAGGATTACATCCAAATTGGGAGGGATAGTTTTGAAAACAAAAAGACCAAAATCGCTAGTGAAAAAATGTACAGGAATTGCGTTAGCAAGTGTAATTGGAATTAGTAGTCTTGGTGTATTCGCAACGAGTGTAAGTGCCGCTGAAAATAAGAACCAGGTGAATGTGAACCAATCACTTAAAGCAGAAGAAATAACGATTACTCAGTTACGGGTTACTATCCAGCATAAAGATGATCCCTTTATTAATCATGTTAAAATATTCATTGATAAACACCTGGAAGAATCGGAATTTTTATGGGGGAAAGTTAGTAATTCGTTAAAAAGAGATATCGTAGATCTACTTACAGGAGATAAAAAAGACTACTCTTACAAAGTTAGTAGAGCTCTTATTGTACACTTTTTAGAGGTCCCGTCCTTATTAAAATCATCAAGTGCAGAATTTAAAAAAGAAATCCTTCAATTACTCAAATACTTATAGATATATGTAATAAGGTCTACTCATCTAATGGAGTAGACCTTATTATATTCTTGGATAGGCGAAGTTTCCGGGAAAACCAGAATATCCGTAAGCAGGTACAAAACACGAACAGGGCCGAGGAAAACGGATTGAGCTCAAATTGTTCCTGTACAATCGCGGCCAGTCCATCGATCTAAAATACTGTATTTTCATATAGTGTTACACACCATATGTGGACATCCGTTTCATTGAAACGGAAATGTCCTTTTTTTGTGTAAATGAAGGTGGAGGTTGTGGAGGAAATGGCTTCGTTTTTTCATGCATATTGTCCTGAAGGAGTGAACAGTAAATACCGTCTCATTGTTTTTGACGATAAGAAGGAAGCGTTCATTCCTCTTACAGAGTTTTATCACGATCAGGTCAACAGAATCAGTGAGAGTTCCGTAATCGCATACAGGGGCGAGAATATCTGAGATATTAGAACTTACCGTTAAATGCCGGGATAAAACTAAATCCACATAAAGCAAGGCACTGGTTTGTGACCTCCATGTTGCGCGGCATTTATGAGCAATCTGAAACAACTGCCCAAATCGAAGACAAGAAGAAGCAGCTTATTGAATATATGAAATGGCGAGACCCAGAGACATTATTAAGCGTGTATGAGCATTATTACGATGAACAGAAATTCCGAGATTTGCATGAGAAGCTTCAGGAAAGCTACATGCAACGCGAGAAAGAGTACTTCAAATCAGCTAAGAAGCGCTCAGTGATCTGAAGGGATGGAACCGTAGTGTCTACAGCAGTGCAATTACAAGAGGAAATCCAAGACAAAACCTGGGGAGCCCTTCTTAGCGGTAAAGTATCGGAGGAACTGTTACTTTTGTCTGATCCAAACGGAGATTACTACTGGGATAAAGTTAAGGAGAAAAATATCAAATATTTTGTTCGGCAATGTGCAGGTCATCCGTGGGCAAACCATTTTGCATTAGCGCTTATATGTTTGTCCGACCGAAATTTAACACCACAATCGATTATGAATATCACGAGTTCTCTGAATGCTCGATTTCGGGATTTGTTCAATCATTTTTCCTTATGACAATAGAGATTTTAGCGTTCGTACAAAGGCCATTACTAATGCAAAAACCAAGCGAAAAGAAGACACTTCGGCTGTAACTCCGTTATTACCTGAAATAAGGGCAGAGGGGCATCTTAGATGGAATCAAGTGCCGGCTGCGTGAAGCTTACCGTACGGCCATTATGAACGTTAGAGAGCAGCGATTGGCACTTCCAATAGAATTTCATTACCAGAGGTCGAGTATGATGTTGATAGCAGAAAACATCTATTGCCACCGAAGAGATATATTTTTCAGTACCAGTCGAGACACGTTAACGTTATAACACTTAATGCGATCCTTCGTTTTCTTTTGCATGGTATTGTGATTCAATCTGCAGAAGGCAATCAAGTTGTTTTGAAAGCTCATCTGTTGAGACATGCATTTGCGACACATGCGGTTCAAACGGAAAAAATACCGGTCGACATTGTGAAAACGCTGCTCCATCAAAAGGACATTGAGGTGACTTCATACTATTCTGCACCCACAGCTCAACAGGTTTCCGAATCAATAAACTCGCTTCACGAAAACTGGATTTCATATTTCGATATCCAAAAGGGGATTCTTAGGGGACCGGAAGAGCTTAAAGAGATTTATGAAGATTACCGCGAAAAGGTACCATGTCAAAGGTAGTGGGAGGTATATGTACTATTGACTCTGTATGCCCGACTAAAATGGCTTGTGTCGGATGTGGAGCAAAAGTTCCGCGTCCGGAATTTAAAGACGAAATAGCCGCCTTTTATAATTGGGCGGAGGAGAGTGAAAAACGATTTGAGCAGTTGGGTCTACTCCTTGAAGCAAAGAAAATGAAGATCGCAAAAAATAGAGCTAAAAACGAACTTAAGGAAATACAACTGATAGAGAAATCTCAAAGGGATGAGACATATGCGCCGGAAATCCGTATCACCTCCTTACCGAACTGTTTCGGACAAATCAAAGGTTATTGATCCAGAAGGAATAGGTATCCACCAAAACACAATTCGTAAGAACCAAGAACTTCATAATCATTTTCTTCAGTATAGAACAACCAAGGTTTATAATCCGCGTAAAAGGTCATCTAAGCCCTTAGATAATGATCTGGATGCTTTCAAGCACATAAAACAGGATCGCGACATAGATCGAGTCAGACAGCGTTATATGCAGTTAACAAAGCCAGAATTGGTTGATCTACTGATTCTGATGGAACAGTATATTGCATATCAGAATCAGCATTGGCTGAAAAGTCAATTTGAGAAGTTTATCAACGAATGAATCCTATCTCTATCTCTTTAACAAGCAATAGCCTTCAAAATAATTTGGCTAAAGTCAGAGGATGCGAAGCAACCGAATTGCCAAAGCTGATGGTAGAATCGACAGACTTATACCTTATAAAAAACAGTGGAATTAAATTGACGGAGCAAGTTGAGTGTGATAACATTGGTTTAACTTAAAACGAAAAGGCTATGATGAGAAATAGTAGGTATTAGGGATCTCACAGAGAGAAGATGGTTGGTGCGAATCTTCATTGATCTAATAGTGAAGCAGTCTCGGAGCTGTGAACCGAACAGAGGAATCTTAGTAGGCTTCAACGGAGTTCCACCGTTATTCAGGAAACAATATCGGAGATATCCCGTATTGATAGAGTGCAGAGAAATCTGAAATTAGGTGGTAACACGGACATAATAGTTCGCCCTAAGTTGACAAGAAATATGTCAGCTTAGGGCTTTTTTGTTTTATTTCTTCTCGTTTGAATATCTGCAAAATAATTTTCCGAGAATAAATAATAATTGAAATGGAGGTATTGAGCATGGTGAAAATGACACCAGATGAGTTAAGAAAATCATATATTGATTTTATGAAAGGAATAGGGGCTAGCCAAGTGCCCTCTTCTAGCTTGTTACCAGAAAATGATCCCTCAACGTTGTTTACAGGAAGTGGAATGCAACCTATGGTTCCATATTTATTGGGGGAAAAGCATCCGATAGGTAATGAGATTGCTAATATTCAGAAGTGTTTAAGGACAGTGGATATTGATGAAGTAGGAGATACGTCGCATCTGACATTTTTTGAAATGATAGGTCGATGGGAGTTTAAAGCAAATGAAAATAACTATAAGAAAAAGCAAATCGATGCCATTTGGAATTGGCATATTATCGAATTAGGAATTGATCCTGGCAGGCTGTATATCAGTGCTTTTATAGGAAGTGATGATTTGAATATACAGAAAGATACGGAAGCCATTCAAATCTGGTCAGAAAAATTTAAATCAGTTGGTATAGAACCTATCATTGAAGATGATCCCTATCAATATGGAGCATCCAGGGGTGGAAAAATATTTCTATACGATGAAAAAGAAAATTGGTGGAGTCGAGCCGGAAGTCCATTGGATATGCCTGTTGGTGAACCGGGTGGGCCTGATAGTGAAATGTTCTATGATCTTGAACCAGGCGGTGATTCACTGGATCATCCTGCTTCTGTAAGCGAGAGGTTTTTAGAAATTGGGAACAACGTATTTATGTGTTACAAAAAAGAAGACACAGGATTTGTAAAAATGCAAAATCCCAATATTGATTATGGAGGCGGATTAGAAAGGGTTGCAACAGCCCTTAATGGTGACAAGGATATTTATAATACGGTTTTCTTCCTTAATCCCAAGAAAAAATTGATGGAGTTAAGTGGTAAACAATATACTGACGATTTAAAGTCATTTAGAATCATACTTGATCATGTGAGAGCGGCTACTTTTCTAATTAATGATGGTGCGGAGCCAGCTAATAGTGATGCAGGGTATATAACAAGAAGGTTATTAAGAAGGGCGATTCGTGCAGGTAAAAAAATAGGTATACAAGGAAGTTTTGTGGGTGAGTTGTCTGAAGTTTATATAGATGAAGCAACAGCTTATGAAGATTTGATCGGTAATAAAAAGAAAGTTATCGAAATAGTAAATAAGGAAGAAAATCTTTTCTATAGAACTTTACAGCAAGGAGAATTTGAAATACAAAAACATCTTAAGAATAAGGGTAAAGTTACAGGTGCAGATGCCTTTTATTTTTACGAAACATATGGGTTTCCCTTGGAGTTGACGGAAGAGTTTCTAACTGAAAGTGGATATAGCATGGAGGACAAGGCGTCTTATATAGAGGCGGCAAAGAAACATGCTGAAAAGAGCAGAACTGCTTCTGCGGGTAAATTTAAAGGTGGATTAGCTGAACATTCAACAGAAACAACAGCGCTGCACACGGTATCTCATTTATTACTTGCTGGTTTAAGGGAAGTTTTAGGTGATCATGTTCATCAACAAGGAAGTAATATTACTTCAGAACGATTACGGTTTGACTTCAACCATGATGAAAAACTTACGCCAGAGCAAATAGCTGAGGTGGAAAAGTATGTGAATGATGCGATTTCATCAAAAGCAGTTACCTATATTTCAGAGATGCCGAAAATTGAAGCGAAAGAAAGTAATGTTGAAGGGAATTTTTGGGATAAATATCCGGATATCGTTAAGGTGTATACAATCAAAGATAACGAAGGGAAAGTTTGGAGTCGAGAAGTATGTGGAGGACCTCATGTAGAAGATACAACAAACTTAGGAAAGTTCAGTATTAAAAAAGAACAATCTTCTGCTGCTGGAGTTAGAAGGATTAAAGGAGTAATTAATAAATATTTCCAGAACGCGGAACAATAGCTGATGTTTTAGGATTGCCATTTGTAACAACGTTATGAGTTGCCGGGAATCCAGGGTGAATGATAAATCCGGCAATCGAAGAGGGTTTGACATCGCTTGGCCTTTCCGTTGGCGGTACCGGAGCACAGTATTCAAAGAAAAAGCAATTCGGATTAAATCCGAATTGCTTTTTTACTGCAAGAAAGGGGAACTTATAAAAAAACAGAACGAAAATCGAGCTATATGGTGTATGACAGTAAATGAAAATTCAGTAGTTACTAGGCATTAAATCGATTTATATACATATGTACAAAATACTATATAATATTAAATTACAAGTTTTGTTGACGGTACCATGATTTTCTTATAGTTTTATATAATGTGTCACATAATATTAAGGACACTCGTTTTGATTCTACGAGAACGTCCTTTTTTTATGAAAATAAAGATGGGGGCAGGGGGGGGCGAATGGGGTCATTTTTTCATATTTATTGTCCAGAAGGAGTACAGAGTAAATATCGTCTAATTGTATTTGATGATGAAAAGAAGCCATTTATTCCATTGATTGAATATTATCATGATCAGATTAAGAGAATAAGCGAAAGCTCTGTAATTGCATACTTAAACACATTAGAACCTTTTTTCTTATGGCTTAAATATAAAAGCCATTATAAAGGAACACTCGTTTCATGGGATCATAAACCTGAAGCCATAAAAGAAGCAGTAAGACAATATCTAATACAAGAAATGCACTGTAAGATTCGAGGGCGTGAGCATCATGAAGGTATTTATCTTACTAAGAAGAGTACGAAAACAGTGCAATTGTTTTTGTCAGCTATAAAAGGGTTCTATAAGACAATGATTCGATTAGGAACTTATGCTGACACTAATCCACTAATTGATATTGAATTTGATACCAATTTACCTGAGCGAGCTGGTGAAAGACCGAATAGACCACGCCTACATCAAGCTGCTGGCACTGAGGAACCGATATCTTATCGAAAACAAACAGACTCATATTTCAAGATTATTAATGAAGAATGGGTTCCAGAAATAATCGGTGATTGGGATCTCCCATACCGTATATATCAAGCTGGAAGTAACCAAAATTGGCGATTAAGAGATGAAGTTATAACGAGGTTTATGTTTGAAACAGGTGCAAGAATATCGGAAATATTAGAACTGACGATTGGTGATTATCGATCACGTTCCGATCTTCATGAATTTGCTGCAAGTAACAAAGGGAGTTTTAAACGAAGAATTAAATTCATTCGTATCTCACCAGAAACATTAAAGCTACTAATTAAATACGTTAACTCAGAACGTAGAGAATCCGCTAATTCTCGAGAAAAGTTTAATGAGTTATCTGAGCATGAGTCATTATTTTTATCAACTAGAGGAACCATTTATACCTATTCAGCGTTCTACGCAAATTGGTCACGTATAACAAACAATGCTGGTATAAAATTGAATCCTCACAAGGCGAGGCACTGGTTTGTAACATCTATGCTACGCGGAATCTACGAAAGCTCTGAAACCCAGGGGCAAATTGAGGATAAAAAGAAACAGTTAATTGAATATATGAAGTGGCGAGACCCAGAGACATTAAACGTATACGAGCATTATTACGATGAACAAAAGTTTAAGGAACTGCATGAGAAATTACAAAAAAATTATGCAGACCGAGAAAAAGAATACTTTAAGTCATTAAAGAAGAAAAAACAAAGTGCTTTTAACCCCCAAGAACCATCTATGGAAGTTGAAATTAGTGTTGGCAAACCAGATTGGCTAAACGATTTTTACAGAGGGATGGATGAATAATGTCGGTTAAAACAGAACAAATGAATGATTTACAAGAGAAAGTTTGGTTTCAAATGCTTTACAATAAGTTGCCCAATGATCTTCTTGAATTGAGAGATTCACAAAGCAGATATTATTGGGATCAAGTAGATGAAAAAAACCTTAAATATCATATCAAACAATGTATCGGACGTCCATGGGCAAACCATTTTGCTTTGGTACTACTTTGTATAACGGATCGGAATTTGTCACCACAATCCATATTCAATATGATCAGCGTATTAAACGCACGTTTTCGTGATCTTTTCGGATATTTTAATTTATCGAATGTAAATGATTTGAACGTTATCCACGTTGAACAATATGTTACAGGACAGATATTTGAAGGACATTCGGATCGTCAAAGACATTCATTCCTAACAAACTATAATACCTTTTTGTTCAATCTAAATAAATGGGTTGGGACACAATTCACTGAATCAGAACAGCAATGTCTATTGCAATACATGCTTCCAAATTTACCGTTTGACAACCGCGACTTTAATGCTCGTACTAAGGCTGTAAATAGTGCAAAGACCAAACGTAAAGAGGATACATCAGCTATAACGCCCTTATTGCCTGATATTAGAGCTGAAGGGCATCTAAGATGGAATCAGGTTAGCAGACTACGAGAAGCGTATAGAGAAGCGGTAAGAGCTGTTAGAGAGGATGGGCTATCGCTTCCAATTGAATTTAACTATGAAGAATCGGAATACGTGAATGAACGATGGTACTTTAAATTATGGGATATTTCTAGTTTTGATCTCGAAATCTTAGATAAAGAGATAAGTAATTACGATAACAGTGAAAAAGATTACTTTTTGGAGTTTGTAAAAGCAGAGAATATAGATGATGGTTCTGAAGGTGATGGTCCTTGGTTTCTAGATATCCTTCGTTTACGTATTCTTGGAAACTGGCAGGGTAATCATCCAACTGCTGAAAAGCGAGCAAAAGTAGTAAACTATCTTAGACATTGGGGTTATGAAGTAGACGAATCCTCAAAGTCGTCATCTCCATTTTCTCCACGAAACTCGGGGCTTTTGATCCAAGGATTTCAAATTACGAGAAGGCAGCGACTTACGGATAAGCTATTGATTAACATCGAACCCATTTACGTAGCATGTATGTTCGCACGTTTTGCACTAGATGTCATAACTTCATCTGGTGCACGGATCAATGAAGTATTGCAAATTAGTTATGACAAGGATTGTTGCGTAGTTACCTTTGACAGAAATACTAGTCCACCACAAGCAAACTATATTTTGCGACTTACACCAAAGGGCAGGGAAGAACCTGAGAATTATTATTTACCAGAAGACGTATTCAAATTTATGACTGAAATAATTAAAATGTTAAAGGAATCATACAAATCTGATACTCTTCCAGAAGTAGAATTCGATGTTGATAGTAGAAAGCATCTAATGGCATCCAAGAAATATATTTTTCAGTATGAATCACGACATATTAACCATTTTTCTCTTAATGCAATCCTAAGATTTTTGTTACATGGAATCATAATTCAAGCAGCCGATGGATCTCAAGTTATTGTTCAATCTCATAAGCTAAGACACGCATTCGCAACGCATGCGGTTCAAAATGAAAAGCTACCTGTGGATATTGTAATGTCCCTACTCCATCAAAAAGATATTGAAGTAACGAATTATTATTCAATGCCAACAACAAAGCAAATTTCGGATTCTGTCAATGATCTGCATGAAAACTGGGTTTCGTATATAGACATTCAAAAGGGCTTATTAAGAAAACCTCAAGAATTAAAGGAAATATACGATGATTATCGTGAAAAAGTAGGAACGTTATCAAAAGTAGTAGGAGGGATATGTACAATCGACACCGTTTGTCCTACAAAGATGGCGTGTGTTGGTTGTGCCGCGAAAGTCCCTAGGCCTGAATTTAAAGATGAAATAACGGAATATTATAATTGGGCTAATGAGAGTGAAAAACGATTTGAAAAGCTTGGACTACCACTCGAAGCTAGAAAAATGAAAATATCCAAAAATCGGGCACGAAATGAGTTAAGGGAGATTCAACTAATTGAAAAATATCAAGAAGATCAAAAATTCGAAGTTGAAGTCCGAATCAACAAACGAAATTAAGTGGCTTAATGGTTACTATTCTAGTAATAAAGAGCGCGCATTCAAATTAGGTGTAAGTGCCATTGATTCGTTACTTAAAGAGGGAAAAAGAATATCTTATCGTTCTGTGGCATTGAGAGCAAAGGAAATAGATCCTGAAGGAAAGGGGATCCACGCAAATACTCTAAAAACCAATGAGGATCTTTACTTATATTATCTGAAACATTGTAACTCTACTAACTACAATGACCGTATAGATAAAAGTAAGATCATGTTGGATGATTCAATTTATAGGAACATTAAGCTAGATAGGGACATTGAAAGTGTAAAGAAAAGATACTCAAGATTGAGTAAAAGTGAACTCATAGCATTGCTAATTAATGCTGAGCAGTACATTGCAGAACAAAATCAAATTTGGTTAAAGCAAGAATTTGAAAAATTCTCATGATCAAGTCACAGAACAAAAGCAACATCACTTAGATGTTGCTTTTGTGTATTAATTATCTATTTAGATGCCATTATCTCATATAGATCTTTCGAAAGAGTCTTAGATCCATTTATCCCTTTCAAATACTTGAAAGGACCTTCTATAGACCAGTCGATTTTCCGCAAACGTTTAATAGCCCTAACAAACCCTTGATAATCAACATGAGTATTTTCGTCTTTCTTATAGTCATTTAAAAGCCGAGAGCCGGCCATCGCTAATGCATCTAGACACACAATATGAGTTAATCTATGCTCTTTATAATTTGACCATTCATCAGGATAGAGCTCACGTAATTGATTGAAGTACGTAAGAATTAGACCTAACTTTTCATCTTTAATTACCGTACCGAATTTACTATCTTTTAGAAAATAATTAGCAATGCGATAAAGGTTTTGTAGTGTTACATGCCTTCCTTTTGTACGTTTCCCAGTTATGCTACCTAGATTATAAAAAGGGCTATCGCTTCGTGTAACAAGCTCTGTTGCCATCCAACTCAATTCATCTGACTCTCGCTTGAGGAATTTACTTAATGATGAACTAATTCCTTTTGCTTTTGTATTTATTGTATCGAACAACTTGATTTCCTCATCATCATCCAGGTAATGAAATGCCATAAAAGGAATATTTATTTCTGAATTTGTTTCCTCAACATAACGCTTTATTCCTCCAATTCGATGCTGTCCATCCATTAATGATGCTTTACTTTTGCATATCAATCTGCCAAAGGAAGGTCTTTCTTTGCTATAGGCGGAAAATTCCCAATTGCCTGCACAATTTATTAATATAGGCGTGAAAAGCGCATCCTCACCTTTAGATAAATATGATGCGAAGTCGTCGACACGTTTAGTATCTGCTGGACGTTGATAACCCTTACCAGAAGAGTGATCATAAGGTTTTACATAAGTTATCTGTAACGCTATAAATGCGGGTAAGTAGCTTTGATATGCTACTTTACCTCTCATTTTATATTGTAATACATTTTCGATAACATACTGTTTTGCTAAATGAATCATATATCAATCTCACTCCTGAAAATATTTAGAATTGATTGAATAAATATATATCATATATTATATATTTAACAATGGTAATATATAGTTTAGGTATCTTTAATAAAAAGGTATGTACACCTACTCTAATTAGAGAGGTGACTACCTGTGATAAAAATTAATAGTTATATTGGAGATAAAATTCGTTCTTTTCGTAAATCAAGAGGCCTTACTCAGGAAGAATTAGGAGAGATGGTTGCATTACCGCAGCCATATATAGGTGGAATTGAACGGGGGGAGAGGAATATATCTTTAGACACCTTGCAAAAATTATTAGAAGCACTAGATGTAACTCCCAAAGAAGCATTTAGAGATTATCAAAACAATTTGATTTCAAAAGAAATGATAGAGGCTATTGATCGCATCGATTTAATGTTACTGAGTAGAAGCTTGCAAGAAGTTGAGTTGATTGAAAAACTTATTGTAGGAGTTATCAGTACAGTCGATGGTTTAGGGGAAATAAAGTAATCAAGTATCGATCATGATTGATCATTTATTTATCGAAGCCTATCAAAGGCGACTATCTGATGTTGGATCTAAATATGTAATAGAAAATAATCCTTGTGCGTGAATAAAACTACAGTCTATTCAATACGGGTAAACAATTAGCAAATCCGAAAGCATCGGTCAAGCAGCTCTGGACAACACGTACGGAGCTACTGTGCTCTATTGCTGGGCTGATTAAGTGATTACCTTCTGTGAGCACGCTGATAAGAATTGCCCGGTAATCTCTAAAAAGTACGTGTGGTTTCAATGACCCTCCACAGAAAGCAAAGACGAGATCATAACCGAGTTCCGTCAAGTCCGCGATGATATTAAGGCTCGTATTTAACAGTTTCTAAAAACAGGTATGAAAACTAACTAAGTCATAGTTATTTACGGTAGGACTGACTATCGTAAAACAAAAGTTAAATTACAGACAAAAACAGTCCGATACTGTATTGGACTGTTTTTGTGTTAATTAATATATATTTTGTACTCATTTCTTACGTTTATCAAAATCCTTTAACCAAACTATTATCTTCTCCATGTCCGCTCTTAACTCATCTGGCTCTGGTAACATGACAGGTGTCTCATATGGTTGAGAATGTTCATATGTAGAGTATTTTGTCATGTATTCCTCAAACATTTTACAATCATCTGCTGTGATATAAGCAAGTTTTTGGATTTTTCCCAAAGTATGTACCGAGCGCCTAAATCGTTGAACTACATCAGAAAGTAGGTCAATCTCAATGAATCGTTCAATTAAGATTCTGAAGTCGCTACATATACCTTTTGCCAATATATCGTATTCTATTCTTCCATGTTCATTCAAAACTTTCTGAGCTCTATTGAGTCTTTCATTCATGAGAGAATTTAGAGCACTTTTTGGATTTTTAGCATATACAGGAGTCCCTCCAGGTTCACCAGAACCCCATGATTCTGACCTTAGCCAAGTAACATTACATTTTACTCCTAGTTCACTTGCAACTCCTTCAAGTAGAGTCAGGAATGAAAGCCGATGAGTAAAGACAATAACTTGTCGAGATTGACTTAGTTTAGCAATCCTTTTAACAGTTGCTTCTTCAAACAATTGATCTAAGGAAGATATCGGATCGTCAAAAACAAAGGGGGCATTATTCGAGCTACCCTCAACGTCTGCAAGAAATCCTGCAAGCGACACTATACGAAACTCACCTTCACTTAATACCTCGGATGTGCGGATATTTGATGAACAGTTTGCAAGACGTATTTGATGATAGATATGTCCTCTTTCAGCTTTCGTCTTTTCTAGATTAACGTTAATTCTAGCGCCCCCGAGTTCTTTTAGTTCTTTCTGAAACCTTTTGATATACTCGGCTGTAATAAGCTCATCCGACAAGGAAGATTTCTTTGTTGAGAGAGATCTTGTATTTGTCAGTGACTGAGCAATCTTAAATTTAGAAATTCGCTTTAGACTATCAACATAATCAGAAATAGCACTCTTATTCTGATGTAACCATTTACGAGCTTCGAGCTCAATAATTTTATTTTTCAATTCATTTCTATTATCCATTTTGGACAACTTCTCATAGTCAGATGCCAGTTGCTCTTTAGCTATTGCAACTTCATCAAAGGCAGATAATATGTCTTTGGAAGGTAAGGGTGAGATTTGGTCAAGTGAAGTTGCTTCCTTTAGACTATCACTTCGCTTTTGTAGGACAGAACAAAAAGATACTACTCTCCTTTTTTCTTCATAAGATGTTATGCCAATTGAATTAAAATGCAATTCTAATAATGAATCGTTTGGCACTTCTTTAATCTTACTGAGCAAAGATTTTAAATGATCCTCTGCATCATCAGCCTGTTTGTTGAGCGCAGCTTTTACATATGATTCAAAAGAATTTAATCTTTCTCTGGCTTCGGATGAGAGGGGTTGATGGCAAAGTACACAATTAGAATTTATTGATGTATACGGAAATGTTTCATTTGGATAAGCGTGTTGCTCAGAAAATGACTTTGCATGTTCCCAGAGTAATTTCCAGCTATCAGTACCAACACCCTCAAGTGGTAGACCCTCAAAAACCTTAATAGCATCTTCGTCTGCAGCTTTCTTCTTTTTCAAATAATCTGATTTTGCATTGATTATCTCAGTACATAATTCTACACTCATGGAATCATTAACATCAGAGAGTAGAGAATGGAGCTTTTTAATGTTTTTTGAGCTGTTTCTATACTGTTTCATCTTTTCAATTGGATCTGTCTCAGTTAGTTGTTGTCTTATATTGTTAAGTTCGTGTTCATCAGCTTCTAGCCATGTACAGTAAGTATCAATATCTTTAATGGAGGTATTCTCATTGATATTGTTAAGCCACAAGATTGAAACTGTTTTTGAGCTTCCTTCAGGGGCGGATAACTTTGTTAGAGAAATACTGTCCATTTCCTGTTTAATGGCTTGTCCAACATTAATACACGTATTGGTCAATTGACTAAAAAACTGGAGGAGCCAAGGTTCATAGGCTACCTCATTTTCATCATTAACATATACATTGGCACAACTGGTATCATAAAGTTGAACGGGACTTAACTCGCTAAGTGAACCCATCTCAGGTGTCCACATTATTTCTTTTGTATTCCCATTGGAGGTATATGTTAATGAACATTCCTGAGACTGCTGATCTTGCACAAAAACATTCCCTATTAACTTACCAGGTTTTTTAGCTCCAGAGATGTGTTTTAATAAGCGAACATAGCTAGATTTACCTGAACCATTATGACCATATACAATGGATAATGAACCATCAAAATTAAGTGGATTCCTAGGTTTTAGGGCACTTATTCCTCTAACATTCTTTATTGCATCAATTCTTAAATGAGACGATGAATCTTTTGCCGAAAGACTATTGGGTATAATACTCATAAACTCGATATCTGAATCTAATATTTGTGCTTCTGCCTTGCAAAGTTCAATTAACTCTTGATGGTCTGTCTCATTTAGTGAGTTATCATTTTTAATAAGACGTGAAGCTGCATCTTGAAGCCAACGGGGACGTTCCCGTAGCCATTCTTCAACATCAGTATAAATCTGAGTCATAGGTAAATCCTCCTAAATTAGCAGATTATAGTTACATGTTACCATATGCTCATTTATTACCATAGTAAAGAACAGGATAGATTCGTATAGTTTTATAATTAAATTATGTCTGATAGATTAGAGAATAAGGTTTTAATTGATAGGGAATATGAGTTTGAATAATTGAAGAAAAGCGTAAACACTATTTTAGTGGGATGTGCGCAGTATTTTAATGAGTAAGCGAATGCATTCGGCTTTGTTTACAGTGTCATCTCTTGTACTAGTCTCATCATGGTAATTAATGAATAGGAGACACCCCGAATTATGAGGGTGTCTCCTTATTGTATTCAGCTTAACTATGGGTAAAGGCGCATTAAAGTTGCACGTTGAGCCTCATTCATCTTCAGAATAGAACGTGCTTCTCTAGCTTTAGATAAAGCTTCATCAATGTCGGATGCCAATTTTAATTCCATTAGCGTTCCAACGGCGACAGCTCCAGTACGTCCTCGACCAGCTCCGCAGTGGAAAGCGACCTTTTTTCCAGCTTGGTGATGGGTAACAACAGCATGAATTGCTTCTTTCATTTGCGATTCTTCTGTACCCTCCGCATGATCCTCTAATGGGGCATGAACTCTTGTAATGTTGAGTGGTGTAAGCTCGGAAGGGTCTACCTCTGCTCGTAGATCAACAACCACATCAATACCTTGCTCTTGGATCAGTTGATTTACATCTTTTGCTCCACACATATATAGATTTGGTATCAACTCGTGGTAAGGTTTTTCGTTCATTTCAGGCTCCTTTAGTGTTGAGTAAGTATTTCTAGCTGCCTCCATCCTGTTGGTTCGGTTGCTTTCCAAGGGACGAGAGCGGTGTGATTGGATAACACCGTGACTTTTTGAATCCATTTATTTTCTGCAAGAGCACGGTTTTGTAAGACAGGTTCTGTAGTCTTTATATCTTGCCAGCTTTGATTGACAACCCACCAATCGGGCTCGATCTCTGCACGTTGTAGATCCTTCTGAAGGCGTTCCGCTTCCATTACTGGTGTTGCCTCTGGTAATGTGACGATTACAACGTGGGTCTCCTCAGGATTGCGAAGGCGTGGGAGAAGGTTGCGTACGGAATCAGGAATATTCCCTGTCGATCGCTGAACTTCTCGATGATACGCCTCTGCTGCATCTAATAAGAGAAGGGTATGGCCGGTTGGTGCTGTATCCATCACTACAAATCCATGATCGGCTTCCTCTACGATGCGTGCAAATGCACGGAAGACCGCGATCTCCTCTGTACAAGGGGAGGCAAGGTCTTCTTTTAGTAGTTCCAGTCCATCCTGATCCAGATGGTCTACATTCATACCAATGATTTCACTGGAGTAACGAGTAGTCTCCAATTTAGGATCAATTCGACTGACCTGAAGGAGTGGGTATTTCTCCTCTATATCATCTCCAAGGGCGAGCGAGAGGTGTGCTGCTGGGTCTGTTGTCGTGAGATGAACACGATGCCCACGGCTTGCTAAACCTATTGCCAGAGAAGCAGCAACTGTTGTCTTTCCTACACCGCCTTTACCCATCGTCATGATTACACCGCTTGGTTTAGCCGTTAGGCTATCAAGAAGCGACGATAGGTTTTGGAGATTCAATTCCTCGACTTGCTCGGTGTTGTGGCTCAACACTGTGTCCTCATTCGGATCAAGAAACTCCTGCAAGAGATTTAATCCTGTTAGGTTATAAGGCTTCAACGAAACTTCATACTGTGGTAACGAGTTCAGCTCACTCGGCATATTGGCGAGAGCTGCATCTTGCCGGTCCGAAAATGCTTGGGCATTAGGGTCATCAGTTTGCCGTTTAAGCACGCCATTAATGATGAGGTGCTGATTGGTAATGCCAAGCGCTTGAAGCTCGACAGATGCTCGTGCAGCCTCCTGTAAAGCGGTACGTTCTGGACGGGCGACTAAGATTAGGATGGTCTGACTCGAATCGGATAATGCTTCTACTGTCTTGGAATACATCTCTTGTTTTGCGCTGATCCCCGAAAGCGGTCCAAGACAAGAAGCCCCATGGATGTTGGTATCCATAAACCCAGTCCAAGCTTTAGGAAGCTGCAAGAGTCGTAATGTATGACCTGTTGGAGCTGTATCAAAAACGATATGGTCGTATTCATTTTCGTTTGCAGATAATAGCTTGGTGAATTCATCAAAGGCGGCAATTTCAACCGTACATGCTCCTGAGAGTTGCTCTTCAATTTGTTGAATCGCTTCCTGAGGAAGAATGTCGCGATAAGGTCCAACCACTTGGTCCCGATAATCGCTTGCAGCTTGTTCAGGATCTAAGTTAGCTGCGTAGAGTCCAGAAACACCACTTATAGGCATGGGTTCACTATGGATCCTTGTCTCAAATAAATCATCCAAGTTCGAGGCTGGATCAGTACTGATCAAAAGGACTTTCTTTCCTTGGTTAGCTAATGCGATAGCGGTGGAGCAAGCAACAGATGTTTTACCCACGCCACCTTTACCAGTGAAAAAGATATAGCGATGATGTAGATCGGTAGGTACGTATTTCATGGGTAACGCCTCCTTTGCTTAGCAGCATCCACTACCTGGCTCACAACAACTTTGTGATTTAGGCTGCACCTTGATCGTTTTAATCGGTTTCTTTCCGAAGTTTACTGGTTCAAATGTAATCCCTGTCCAAGCTGTCAACTCCTCACGCGTTGGATAACGATTTTCCGTCTTTAGTTCGCCATCCACGATGGTGATCGGGAATGCATCAGGACCATGCTGTTGAAGGTGAGCGAGTGCAACCTGATTTATCGTGAATGCTTGAATGTCCTGAGACAGGTTGTAGCGTTGTACATCAAATCCATGTTTGCGTATTGCATCCAGATCGGCATCAATGCGAATGAGTTCAGGATCGACACTTGGTCCACAAACACCCGTGGAACAGCATAATGCAGGATCAAAGATTTCAATTTTCATTTGAGACATCTCCTTGCGTGTGATATTCTCGGATACGTGAGTAATTATATAATTATGTACTTATATTATCAACGGTTTCGGCAAATTAAATAATTAGTTGCTTATATAAGTGGATGATTATATAATAGGCATGAAATCAAGGAGGTGCACCGACATATGATGATCTCAATAGAGGAAATGGCGGAACAATTTAAGTTGTTAGGTGATAAAACTCGACTTAGAATTGTCTCACTTTTATCCCAACAACAAATGTGCGTTTGTCATTTAGTTGAGCTATTGCAATCGACTCAACCGAATATTAGCCAGCATCTTCGCAAATTAAAAGACGCAGGTTTAGTGGTAGAGGAGCGAAGAGGACAGTGGATTTTTTATTCTCTATCGATTGAGGGTAAACCTCATTTAAAAGAAGCAATTGAATATTTGCCGAAGGTAGGGGAAGAAGAGCAAGAAAAAATCAACGCAATGATGTGTGAATAAGGAGTGTGGATGTCTTGAGTCAAGGTAACACAAAGAGACTCTCTTTTCTGGATCGCTATCTCACCTTTTGGATCTTTGGGGCAATGGCCATTGGATTAGGGTTAGGGTATCTGGTGCCTAATTTCTCCGAAGTGCTTTCTAGCATGCAAATTGGAACGACTTCGGTACTGCTTGCTATAGGTCTGATTGTGATGATGTATCCGCCGCTTGCAAAAGTGAAGTATGAAAAGCTTGGACGGGTGTTTAAGGATTGGAAGGTACTCCTTCTGTCCTTAGTGCAGAACTGGATTATCGGTCCGATTCTGATGTTCTTCTTAGCTATTTTGTTTCTAAGTGATATGCCTGAATACATGATCGGATTGATCATGATTGGGCTAGCAAGATGTATTGCGATGGTCTTGGTATGGAGTGATCTGGCTAAGGGAGATCCTGAATACACAGCAGGTCTTGTTGCATTCAACTCGATCTTTCAGATCTTGTTTTATTCCGTTTTTACGTATGTGTTTATTACAGTGCTACCAGGCTGGTTTGGGGTTGAAGGCGCTGTTGTTGATGTCTCCATGGGACAGATTGCAGAGAGCGTATTGATCTATTTAGGGATTCCGTTTGCAGCAGGGTTACTGACACGTGTTATTGGAATCAAACTGAAGGGTCAACAGTGGTACGAACAAGTGTTGATTCCGAAGATTAGTCCACTTGCCCTGATTGCACTATTATTTACGATCGTCTTGATGTTCACACTTAAAGCAGAATTGATTGTCAAGTTACCGCTTGATGTAGTGCGTATTGCGATTCCCATGATCATCTACTTTGTCGTGATGTTCTTAGTATCCTTCTTCTTATCGAAAAAGTCAGGAACCTCATACCCAGTGGCTTCATCTTTATCTTTCACGGCTGCAAGCAATAACTTTGAACTAGCGATAGCCGTAGCGATTGGTGTGTTCGGCCTGGAATCAGGAGTTGCATTCGCCGCGGTAATTGGACCACTCGTTGAAGTACCCGTATTGATTGGACTTGTAAATGTATCGCTTTGGATCAAGCGGAAGTACTTTGAGCCTGCACTAAATAAGTAAGAACCAGGAGAGATTAAGGATGAGTAAACCATTGATGTATTTTCTATGTACAGGAAACTCTTGTCGGAGTCAGATAGCAGATGGATGGCTGAAAGCGTTAGGAAGCGATCAATACGAAGTCAAGAGTGCAGGGTTAGAGGCGCATGGTTTGAATCCAAGAGCGGTTCAAGTGATGAGCGAAGAAGGGATTGATATATCGAACCATACATCTGATGTGATCGATCCTGAGATTCTCAATCGTGCTGACTATGTCGTAACCCTCTGTGGGCATGCGGATGAGCACTGTCCTGTGATCTCGAATCCAAGAGTAGTGAAATGGCATTGGGGATTTGATGACCCTGCGAAAGCCGTTGGAACCGAAGAGGAAATCATGGCTCAATTCCGTGAGGTGCGCGATGCAATCAAAGCCAGAATCGAGTATTTCCTAGCAGAAGGAAAATAATCAGCGCTTTGAACCGACCCTTGTGGTCGGTTTTTACTTAGGGCATGAAGGAGTACAACATGAAAGGCACAACTGATTTAACCAAAGGTAAGATTATGCCGACTTTGATGAAACTATCCCTTCCGATCATAGCAACCAACTTTATTTCTACGACTTATGGACTTGTCGATATGATGTGGGTTGGCCGGCTCGGAAGTGGTCCTGTTGCAGCCATTGGGACGGCAAGCTTCTTTATTAATCTAGCCATCGCTTTGGCCACGATGATTACGATCGGAACGGGGATAAAGGTGTCCCATTGTATGGGAGCAGGCGAGGGTCATAAAGCTAAGACCTATATCAAAAATGGATTCATCATGTCAGTCTTACTAGGTCTTCTTTATATGGCATTCGTCTTTTTGACAAAGGATCATCTTATCGGGTTCTTTGATTTAGGTAGTGGTGAAATTGAGTTGATGGCGAAGCAGTTCTTATTGATCTCCATCTTGGGCACTGTCTTTTCCGTCGTAAATATCTTGTTCGCGACCATATTGAATGCGATGGGAAACAGCAAGCAGCCGTTTCATATCTTCACGGTTGGTCTTATTCTTAATATCATTCTCGATCCCTTTCTGATTTTTGGCGTAGGACCATTTGAAGGGTTGGGCGTTGTAGGGGCAGCTATTGCGACTTTGATGGCAAACCTTCTTGTGACGGTATTATTTATCATTCAAACAAGACATTCCGAGCTGATTACCAAGTCATCCTCATGGAATAGCCGCCTTATGAAAGAAGTCATCCGAATGGGACTACCGATCACCATTCAACGGGTGACCTTCACATTGATTTCCATCATCATAGCAAAGATCATTGTGCGCTTTGGTTCAGATGCAATTGCGGTTCAAAAAGTCGGCATTCAGATTGAATCAATCTCTTACATGACGATAGGTGGACTACAAGGCGCTATCGCTGCGTTCTTCGGACAAAATTATGGAGCGCGTCGATTAGATCGTATACACCAGGGATACCAACAGGCTTTACTGTTGACTTCGGGATTCGGTATCTTTATATCGTTCATTTTCATTCTCTTCCCTGGGCAGCTCTTCTCCGTATTTTTATCTGATGAGGCGAGTTTAGCGTTAGGTACGGATTATATGCGGATCATTGGTTATTCCCAACTGTTTATGTGCATGGAGCTCATGACGGTAGGTGCCTTTAACGGAATCGGGAAAACCCATATCCCACCGATTTTCAGTATTACCTTTACAGCGTTACGAATACCACTGGCCCTGATTCTATCTGAACCATTCGGCTTGAATGGGGTGTGGATGTCTATAGCATTAAGCAGTGTGTTTAAAGGAATTGTTTTGGTCTTCTGGTTTAGGAGAACGCTACGTAAAATGAAAGTTCCACAGACCGTGGTTTAACATAAGTAAGAAGGAAGGTCCAACATGTGAATTTGTTAAATCGTGAAACCATACAACACATAATCGATAATTCGTTAAATAAGGATTTGTTTCGAGGTCAATTTGGCTTAGAGAAAGAGAATGTTAGGGTAGATCATGAGGGTAAATTGGCGCTGACCCCACATCCTAAGGCGTTTGGGAGTAAGACGGAGAATCCCTATATCCAAACCGACTTTTCGGAGAGTCAGATCGAGATGATTACTCCATCCTTCGACTCGATTGAAGAGACATATCGGTTCATGGAAGCCCTCCAGGATATTGTGTCATTAGAGCTTGATGGTGAGTACTTGTGGCCAAGCAGTAATCCGCCAATCTTACCTGATGAAGAAGAGATTCCTATTGCTAAAATGAATGATCCAGTTGCGGATGAGTACCGCCATGAATTAGCAGATAAGTATGGTCGCAAAAGACAATTGCTAAGTGGGATCCATTATAATTTCTCATTTGATGAACGGTTCTTACGAAGGCTACATGAAACGTTAGGGCAAGGTGAAGCCTTCAAGGACTTCAAGGATGCAATTTACTTTAAGATTGCACGCAACTTGCTTCGGTACCGTTGGTTACTCATCTATTTAACAGGGGCCAGTCCAGTCTTTGATAAGACCTATATCAACAAGTGTGTGTCATTAGGACATTCAGATGATAACAAGAGCTACTACTTCCCGAATATGAATTCGCTGCGGAATAGTGTATGTGGCTATCGGAATGAAAAACCGTTCTATGTATCCTTTGATTCAACACATGATTACGTACAGGATTTGAATACGTTAGTTCAACAGGGCGAATTGCTAAATGCCAAGGAATTCTACAGCCCTGTGCGCTTGAAAACAGCCAAAGGGTTGAATCCCGTGCAAGAACTTGTGGAGGACGGAGTAGCTTACTTAGAGCTGCGCTTAATTGATCTCAATCCGCTACATAAGATTGGGATCAGTAAAGATACGATGTATTTTATCCATCTATTCATTCTCTTTATGCTGCTCAAAGAAGATGAGCCTTTCGGTACGGAAGACCAGAAGATGGCGGACCTCAATCATGATCAGGTGATCACGGGAGGCATTGAAGGGATCTTACATGATTCTAGAGGCGCCCTAGGCTCGATGAAGGAGATGGCACTTGCTTGTATCCGTGAGATGCAAGAAATGGTGCGGCTCTTGAATCCTGACGGGGAAGATTTGATCCAAATCCTTGATGGGGAGATGCAAAAAATCCTTCATCCCGAGTTGGGCTTTGCCTACAAAATTAAGTCGGATATTCAGAAATCCACTTATATGAAATATCATCTGGCTAAAGCCAAAGCGTATGCCGAAGAGAGCGAGAAAAGTGGGTACCGCTTTGTTGGATATGAAGATTTAGAATTATCTACTCAACTGCTTCTAAAGGCAGCCGTGAAACGTGGGATTACGTTCAAATTAATTGACCGTGATGAGAACTTCGTCCTACTTACTAAGGGAGACCACAAAGAATATGTAAAGCAGGCTACCAAGACGTCGCTAGACTCCTACAGTACGGTATTGATCATGGAGAATAAAATAGTGACGAAAGAAGTACTTAAGGAGCGTGGTATTCGAGTACCAAATGGAGATGCCTTCCGTAGTCAGGAAGAGGCATTCGCTGCCTATGAGGCGTACCGTGACAAAGCTATCGTCATTAAACCGAAGTCCACCAACTTTGGATTGGGTATCACCATCTTTAATCGTGCGTTCTCGAAAGAGGACTATCAAAAAGCATTTGAGATGGCGTTTAAACACGATCAGACCGTTCTGCTTGAAGAATTCATAACAGGTAAAGAATATCGTTTCCTGGTTATGGGCGATGAAATTGTAGGGGTACTGCATCGCGTACCAGCCAATGTCGTGGGTGATGGAATTCACACGATTGAGCAGCTCGTCCATGAAAAGAATAAAAATCCTCTTCGGGGTCGCGGTTATAAGACACCTTTAGAGAAAATCCAGCTAGGTGAAACAGAAACCATGTTCTTAAAGAATCATAACCATCTATGGAGTGAAATCCCTTCCTTAGGTCAAGTCGTCTATTTACGGGAAAACTCCAATATCAGTACAGGTGGAGACAGTCTTGACTTTACCGATGAAATTCCGGAGAGCTATAAAACATTAGCTATTGAATCAGCAAAGGCTGCAGGTGCTACTTTTTGTGGGGTAGACATGATGATTGATGATATTACATCTGAAGCATCCGATACAAATTACAGTATTATTGAGATCAACTTTAACCCGGCCATTCATATCCATTGCTATCCATACAAGGGGAAGAACCGTAAGGCGGATGAGAAAATTCTCGACTTGCTGTTTGGGGAAGTGGAAGATTAATTACGAATAGCTAATCTGCTTATATACGAAGGTATCGGTCAATCAGCTCTGGACATCATGTCCAGAGCTGATTTGTTTTTCATTGTATCTTTTAGGAAAGGGATTGTGATCAAACTGTGGAGTGACAAGAACATATATGCTTAAAAGTCGCAACTACGCGACTTTTTTTGTTTTAACGATATATGTTCTTGTCAGCCGACAATAGAGGAAAATATTCAAGAGTTCAACAAAAATAATGCACTAAAGTATTGGTTATATGATGTGTCACATCATATCTTATTTTTTTGTACTAATCGAATGGGGTATATAATGTGTCACATCATATAGAAACCTTTGGCAGACAAGAGCTAAAGGCACTTTTTAGACATATGTACAAAATACGGGTTTTGTGAAACAGTCAGTCCAAAAAATGCCGGAGACATCGACCACGATAATTCTTTACCTTCTAAGTTTTAGCTAACCAAGTTGGTTCAATATTTTTTTCGGTGTGCACCACCGGCTCATAGGACTCATCCTTTAATTAGTTCAATCTCTTTAAGCTCATTTCTAGCTCTATTCATTGCAATTTTCATCGTATCCTTACTTCGGAGTCTTCATCTTTACTGGGACGGTCGGCCTGAAAATAAAGCAAACTGTGGCAGCCATTTATCGATGCTCCCCCACATCCATTTTGATTTACGTCTAAATGGAATTAAAAGCAGTCTGAATATAAACGGCAGCAATTTTGAGGAATAATCAAGGATGCGAAATCCGTTCTTCTTGCAATAGACCATAAATCATAAAGAACTCCCGCGGTACAGTTGTTCACGGGAGTTCGTCTTCAATCTGAACCCGGCCTAAGGCCGGGTTGTATGAGATTGTTCTTAGTTTTGCGTCCACTTTTTAGGCAAATATTTATTGATCGTTTGGATTCCCTCATTGTTGATTGCATAGTACATACATAATTCCCCGTTAGCATCCAGCTCGTAATGGACCTCGTCAATCAGTCCGTTTGCCTGCAAGGACAGCATATGATCCAGAAAGTTTGCTCTTGTAAATTGACGTTCTCCACCGTATTCGCTTTTCAAAGCGTCCATTGCATCATCAATATTTGCTTGCTGCACAGTGGACATGAAAAGCAGCACCCGGGAGCGAATCGGCAACAATGGCATTTGCTTACGCCTCCTTCTTTTTGAACAGATCCATTGGATTCATTGAAACTAAAAGCGCTCCAAGCGTAATAATAACTGCGCCGGCAATTATTGTAGGAGTCAACGAACTACCGAGGAAGATAGCGGCAAAGACAACCCCCCACAGTACATAGGTAATGTTGAGCGACATGCCGACAGCAACGCCAACCATACTATTGGCCATATACCATGTCAGGAAAGAGATTGCCGTAAACAGGGCCGCAGCCGCGATAATGAGCATAGGCGACACGGAGCCAAGTACGGAAGTAAAGAGATCTGTCGCGCTGAAGATAGGTATCAGCACAGCAATATATACGAGTCCGGAAACGCCCTCGCGAATGGTAATGGCGATATTGGAATCAAGCATAGACATCCCGAAAGTAGCAAATACGCCTTCCAATCCCCAGCCAAGTGCGGCCACCAGAGCAAAAATAATGCCTAGTGTGAAATTATCCACTCCACCTTCAGGCTTGACATAAGAAATGAGCGCCGCTCCGATAACACAGATGAACATGCCGACGGCCACCCGTTTATCAATCTTCTGCTTCAGGAACATTCGCGCGAAAATAGCACCAAACATAGGACAAAGCGCCGAAATAGGAATAGCCGCCGCTCCAGCCATATCAATTCCAACTAGATAGGCCCCGTTGGCGATTGGACCGCCAAACACCGCGGCAATTGCCACCATCAACCCCGGTATTGTTACCAGACTGCGGCCGATTTCTTTGATCATCCCTTTCTTGAAGTTCCAGATCAAAAGCCAGATTGCCGCCAAAGCATCATTGATCGCCGATGCCACTATAGGCGCCGCAAACGCTCCTACGACCCCCAGAAAAGGCTCTCTCACCATAGCGAGGGCAACAACAGTACTGTAAAGGCCGAACGTTAACCCGGAAATCAGTCCGTAAGCGATTCCATTTCTTCGGAAACGACTGTTCATCTTTTGTTTCAGCATGCCGGCCGAAGCCACTGCTTCCTTCATCATCCATACACCTCTGTTAAGTAGATTTGTCTTCGTAGATGTATCTTCATTGTATAGCAAAGCGGCCATTGCGCCTGTTACTAACCGTACCTCTTGTTGGACTTCCTGAATCACTTTTTTCTCCAATCTGGTACTATTCGTACTTTTAGGACGACATAGAAAATAAAAAAACTCCCACCCGACATTAGTCGGGGGAAGTTTCCTTGATTCTATCTATAGAGCGTTTTTTTAAACTCGAGCTAGAACGCTTTTTTTGTATTCCTTCGGCGTCATATTCATTTGCTTGTAGAATACCCGGTTGAAATAAGACGGATCGGTAAAGCCGCATTCTGTGGAGATGCGATAGGCGGGATACCCGGTAGTCTCAAGAAGCTTGCAGGCATGTGCAATCTTGAGCTTGTTCACATAATCCGTATAAGTAACGCCGAGCTCCCTTTTGAATATGCGGCTAAAATATTGGGCATTCATGTACACATGACTCGCCACCATTTGCAGGGTCAGCTTATCTTTGTAATTTTGCTGAATATAATCGATGGCTTCTTGAATAAAGCGCTGACATTCTTGAGCCGATTCTATCTGATAAGTTTCGGTTGCACCATTTTCTTCTGATTGAGCAGCCTTCTCGAGCCCCTTACGAATCATTTGCCGCAATTTTTCCGGCTTGACCGGCTTAAGCAGATATTCGTGTACCTGCAGACTGATTGCCGCCTGTGCATAGGAGAAATCCGAGCTGGCCGACAAAATCGTCACGCAGGCGTTAGGGAGAAAGCGGCGAATTTCCTGTAACGAGGATATTCCATCCATTTCAGGCAGCATGATATCCATAAAAATAATATCCGGCCGATATTGCTTGGCGAGCTTAATCGCTTGCATACCGGTATCGCAAAGAAGAAGCTTATCTTCAGCACCTAGCATTTCCTGCGCGATGGATTGAAGAAATTCCTGTTCTATCGGTTCATCTTCAACAAACATAACTATGCTCATTGCATCATCACCTCGCATTTGGTTGGGTGGGGATGCGGATGTTAATCGTGCTCCCGCTGTAATCAGATTTCACGATCGATAACCCATACTCTTCTCCGAAATAACGCTTCAAACGGCTATCGGTACTCCGGAAGCCCACCCCGATCTTGCTGTCCGGCTGATGAATGAGCTTTAGTACCTCCGGCGAGAACCCGTTGCCATTGTCGATAACAGAAATGGTGATATCATTTTTGTACTTTTCGGCTATCAGACGAACGGTTCCTCCATCCCGCTTAGGGGTAATTCCATGAATTACTGCATTTTCCACAATAGGCTGAATCACCATATTCGGAATGCGATAAGCCTTTAATTCATTAGGAACAATGATTTCATACTGGAGACGGTTCTTGAAACGCGCCTTTTGTATATACAAATACTTCTCAATATTATCCACTTCAGATGCGATGGTATGAAGCTGATTATCCTGCTTCACATTGTATCGCAGCAAGTCGGACAGGCAATAGATCAATTCCTCCGTCGTATGGGAGTGTTCGAAATAAGCGATGCGGGCAATGGAATTCAACGTATTGAACAGGAAATGCGGATTGATGACGAGAGACATATTTTTGGCTTCTAAGTCAATCACTTTCTTCTCCAGTATTTCCTTTTCCGCAGACAGACGATTGATAATCCCGGTGTTCTCCTGCGCGCTTTCAACGATGTCGAGCGCAATATTCCTAGCGATATGATGGCAAAGCTGCTCGTGAATATCTGCTTTATCCTTGTCAATGGTTGGAAAAGCCGATATCGCCTTCGCGACAAACTCCAAATCCAGCCCCTTCATTTCGGCCAATTCCGCCGTGTTAATCAGATACTTCTGAAATTCCCTCTCCTGGGAATACGCTTGCATCCCCGATATGAAGCCAACAACCTCATCTTTGACCATAATGGGAAGCAAAATATTCTCCATGCCGTAACAGCAAACAAATCGCCCCTGTTCGCCTGAATTAAAGCGCTTCAAATAATCTGCGCAAGGCCGCGTAGGATTCTCCCAACAAATATGCCTGCAGAAATCAGGGGAAGGATTGAACTCCAGCAACACGTCTCCATTGTTATCGTGCAGCAGCAGCGAGAACTTGGAAAGAGACAGGATGCCGCTGTATCGTGCGTATACTTTGGTTGCGATCGGACTATTGGTTTTCAGCATAATCTCGTTGCACCCTTTCACCGAAAATGAACGGGAAAATAGATGTTTCATGCTAAATTTTTCACAATATATCATCTCTATTATAGCAATTTTCAACCTGTTTGGAAATAGTACATCCCTCCTCCTCAAAACCCTATTTAGAGAAATGCACCACTAGTACAAGCGGGATATCGCAGACAAAATAAAAAGGCCAAAACCCGTTTAATGAGTTTTGGCCTGTTGCAGAGCATCGAAATAAATTATTGCTTAGCAGCGGGAAGAATGTGTTCCACTTCACTGTGAGGACGAGGAATCACATGTACGGATATCAGTTCCCCTACGCGCTGTGCGGCTGCGGCACCAGCGTCCGTTGCCGCCTTCACAGCACCTACATCGCCCCGTACCATTACGGTAACAAGGCCGCCGCCTACCATCTCTTTGCCAATCAGGGTGACATTGGCCGCTTTGACCATTGCATCTGCTGCTTCGATAGAACCTACCAAACCTTTTGTTTCAATTAAACCCAATGCTTCCGATTTCATGTTACATTCCTCCTAAAAGTTGTTAAAAGTTTTGTAAGATTATAGCGCTAGCTTACCGAACAAAACTTGCTTCGGAAGCATAGGCTTATTTTATAGCTTTTTTAATTATTCCTTAGTAGTCGGAAGGATGTTCTCCACTTCGCTGTGGGGACGAGGAATCACATGTACCGACACGAGTTCCCCTACATTCTTCGCGGCCGCGGCGCCAGCATCCGTTGCCGCCTTCACAGCACCTACATCGCCTCGTACCATCACGGTAACAAGGCCGCCGCCTGCCATCTCTTTGCCAATCAAGGTGACATTGGCCGCTTTGACCATAGCGTCCGCTGCTTCGATAGAACCTACCAATCCTTTTGTTTCAACCAAACCAAGGGCTTCCGATCTCATGTTCATTTCCTCCTAAAGATTTTTTATGATTTTGACAACAGACGCCGATGTCAGATCCATCGCGTTAGCCTCTTCAACGTCGATATGACAGTCGAGAGCGGCGTCACTGCTAACTCGGATTGCGACCTGATTGTACCCTCCGCCCCGGAGACCATCAAATTGAATACTGACCATTTCTCCGTTGGTTACACCAAAGTAAAGGGCATCATCAGGCGTCATATGAATGTGGCGCTGTGCAACCATCAAGCCGCTGGTAATATATACGCTTCCCTTAGGCCCGACCAACGTGATGCCCGGTGTGCCTTCAAGCTCCCCGGATAAGCGCAATGGAGCTTTCACGCCCAGCTTAAAACAGTCACCCCGCATAATTTCTACCTGGCTCTGTTTCCGCACTGGGCCAAGAACACGCACTTTTTCGATGGCCCCCTTGGGACCGCAGACCGTAACGGTCTCATTACATGCATACTGACCAGGTTGGGACAAATCACGCATTTTGGAAAGCGTATATCCGGCTCCGAAGAGCGTCTCCACATCAGCCTGGGAAAGATGCACATGGCGGTTTGAAATTCCTAAAGGGATGGAGCGCGGCTCCTTTTCCGCCTTCCCAGCACCGGATACAACCTCCATTAACAAGGACAGCACTTGATCATAGTTCCCCATTAGCTGTCACCGCTTTTCTGCAAAATAGACATCAGCTCATCGACCAGATTCAACAGCAACGCATCCTCCTGTTGCTTCGGCGGTTGTGGAGAGGAAACAGAATCAGGGCTTTGTGCCGTACAGTCCTTAATGCCATAAGCCACACGCTTGATATTAATCAAGTGCTGTGGTCCCACATTATCTGAAGTGGCGCTGCCGCCCCAGGTTCCACATCCCAAAGTGAAGGCCGGAGCAAGCCCAGTGCTTGCGCCCACGCCGCCCTGAGTGGAGCCTGTATTTACCAAAATGCGAAATACAGGTTTTTGCGCAAATTCCATGACCATATCGTGATTCTGTGTATGGATGGAGAAGCTATGGCCTATTCCTCCATTACGCAGCAGCCCAACACTTAGATCACAAGCCTCACGCCAGTCCTGTACAGTGTAAAATGCCAATACAGTAGTAAGCTTTTCATAGGACAGCGGGAATTTCTCTCCCACGCCCTGCTGTTCGCCCAACAGCACCTTGACCCCGGCTGGAATTTGAATGCCGGCCGCTTCTGCAATCACCTGAGGCGAACGTCCCACCAGTCTTGAATTCATGGCATGGCCTTTTACAAACAGCTTGGACGCGACTTTGGCAGTCTCCTCCTGATTCATAAAGTAACCGCCCTGACGCTCAAACTCCGCGATCACCTGAGGACGGATGCATTCCTCTACGATAACAGCCTGTTCAGAGGCGCAGATTGTACCGTAATCGAAGGTTTTGCTGGCAATGATATTTGCTACTGCCTTTGGAATATCCGCGGTGCGCTCAATATAGGCCGGTACATTGCCCGGTCCTACCCCCAGCGCCGGCTTACCCGCACTATAGGCGGATTTCACCATCGCCGAGCCGCCTGTGGCGATAATCATGGCGATTTCATCGCACTTCATCAGTTCCTGCGTCGCTGGCATAGAAGGCTTGGTAACGCAGCCAATGATTCCTTCGGGAGCCCCTGCCTCGACAGCGGCTGCGTGCATGAGTTCTGCGGCCCGCATGATGGATTTCTTAGCCGAAGGATGCGGCGAAAAGATGATTCCATTACGAGCCTTTATCGCAATGATCGATTTGAAAATCGTCGTGGATGTCGGATTGGTCGATGGAATAATGCCCATGAGCAGTCCAACAGGCTCGGCAATCTCTATTAATTGATTTGTCTTATCCTCGCGGATAACCCCAATCGTTTTCGTATCCCGAATGGATTCATACAGCTCCGTGGAAGCCAGACGGTTTTTGAAGATTTTATCCTGGGTTTTGCCAAATCCGGTTTCCTCCACGGCCAGCGCAGCCAGTTCCGCGGCATTGACCTCCGCGGTCCGCACCATGTTTTGTACAATTTTGTCAATCTGTTCAGCATTGTACCCTGCAAGGATATCGGTGGCGGCTTTTCCTGCACGGGCCAATTCCCGGGTTTCCTGAATCGATTGCAAGTCATAATCAAAATTTTCCAAGTGAAATATCCTCCTCTCGAATCCTGCTTACGGTTGATAATAATGGCGGAACCGCTTGAGCAGTTTCACCTTGTTGGCCTTGGAAATGGTCGTCATGCTCATCCCATACGCAGGACCGCACTCTCTGGCCAGTCGGCGCAGCTTCACGGCTGTCATCGATTCCAGTTGCTCCATTGCTTTGTCAAGCCCGGCTTCCTTTACCAGCACGTCAATCTGGTGTTTGAATGGACTGTCCAGCACTGCCTGCTCTCCATCTGCCGGATTTTCATCATTGTCCGTTTCCGGACTGGCGTCTTCAGACGCAAGATCCTGAGCGGGATCGGCCGCCAGTAGAGGTAAGCCTTCTTCACTACCACGATGGATTGAGACATCGGGCGGCGTGTTCAATGGAATATCGAGAGCCGTATCCAGTGGAACATCAGACGCTGCATCCGGTTCCGGAGTCTGCTTCGTCGTTGGCTCGGGCATCTGCTCCGCAAACTGTTCTGCTGCCTGATTATGCTGCACTGGCAGCGCCGGCTCGTCCTTCTCCTTGGCAAGGTTCGGAACGCTGCGCCGGCCGATGATGCTCTCAATGTCGTTGTGGGGTCTTGGAATGACATGCCGGCTGACCAGCACATCACTGCCCAATTGTTGCGCCGCGGAGGCCCCTGCTTCCACGGATGCTTGAACAGCGCCGACATCGCCGGTTACCATGATCGTCACTAGCCCGCCGCCCACTTTGCACTTTTCTATCAATTCTACCTGAGCTGATTTGAGCATGATGTCCAGACATTCAATCGCCGGAAGAAGGCCCCGCGTTTCAATTAATCCAAGCGCCTGCATGCTATCACCTCCTGTTACTGCAGCGTCCGATCAGGCTCGCCCGCCGGATACGTCATATAAAACACCCTCGCGCAGGCCGACGATCCCTTGGTCGCTTTCACCCCTTTGGGGATGAAGAGCACATCCCCCTCATGAGCGGTGAACGTTCTCTCGTTCAAAGTGACATCAAGCGTGCCTTCCAACACGATATAAGTTTCTTCGCGGGCCGTCTTCTGCTCGAAGCTATCGTGATCGACCGTCAGAAACCCTGCGCTCATGGAACAATCCGGCCTCCCGATTACTTCTTGACGATATACCTTGGCACCAGATGTTCCCGTTTCGTAAGCTTCCATTTTTACTGTCCGGCCCCGCACAAGTTTCAAGCCAGTCGGATCCGTCTCCGCCTGATAAGGTGGCTCAAGAGCCGTTCCCAACAGCTTTTCAACCAGTCCTTTTTCCGATAACATCTTGAAAAATTTAAAAATGGCATTCATGTCGAGATCATCCTGAGTTTGGCAGCCTGTGGCCTCGGAACGCAAAGTCCCGCATGGCTCATCGGTAAACTCCATCCCCAGCTCCCTTGCCTTATCTCGGGCCGCCGGTGTCACAATCGTGTTACTGTCAATGCAGCACCGCTTCTGTCCGGAAGCCACCCATTCCTCCACATCCGCAGCGCATATCAGTTTTTTCACAGTTCTCGCCCCTTCTCGCTGCATTCGATTGCTGTTCGAATATTTATTCGAACACGCAGTCTGCGTCAATGATGCCGACGACGACGGCATCCACAGGAACATCGTCTGTATGCAGCATTTTGCGGGCCGAAGAGCCGGTGCAGACAATCACTCGATCGCCTATTCCAGCGCCGATCGTATCGACTACAATCAAGCGGCGCCCGTCGTCGCTTCCGCCAATCACCTCGGCCAGCATCAGTTTCATTCCCACAAGGGAATCTGCTTTACGGGTAGACCAGATATTGTGAATCAATTCAGCCGCAATCATAGCAGTCCTTCCTCCCCGCTTTTCCGCTCCTCCGCTTAATCTCGGCGATGGCGTCCTCTACGGAAGCCGTGTCACCAAAAATGGCGAGAAGAATCATGTTCTGCGGGCAGCTGCCACGAATATCCTCCACTGTTACGCCCGCCACTTTTTCAGCTGCATCAGCAGCCCATACCATATCAATCAGCCTTCCCTGCACCAGTCCGACTGCGTCGCATTGGGGAACTTCCCGACTACTGGGCGCTCCTCTGCGACGCAGCAAAATGTCCAGCGTCCCCTTAGAAGGAGATTTAATAATCCGACATTCCACTCACATCGCCTCCTGTGTACAATTCAGAGCAATGCCCAGCGGAGTGACAAACAGGGGGTTGCTAGGCTTATAGGTAGCAATGCCGGTCTTTTGCTCCATGATCGTCTCCATACCGGACAGGCAGCAGGTGCCCCCTACCAAGTACAATTCCTTGACCTCATGGCCCGCAACATGGCGGTTGACGATGGAGGCAACCTTATCGATGACCGGCCGGAGCAGCGGCAGCAATTCTTGGTGATGGGCAGGGTCGCGCTTAAAGCAGTCTGCTTCTGAAAAACTCATCTGGTATGCCCCGGCAATGACTAAAGAAAAGTGGGTGCCGCCCGTTGCTTCGTCGGCGACATAGACAACCTTGCCATCCTTCAGAATCGAAATGCCCGTCGTACCGCCGCCAATGTCTACAATGGCTCCATCGGATATTTGCAGCACGGCATTAGCCGCCGTAGGTTCATCCAGTAAAGCCGTAACTTCAAAACCCGCACCCTGGAGCACATGCTTGATGGCGCCAGCATCCAGTAAATCGGTTCCCGGAGGAATCGCCGAAGCCGCATATTCAAGTTCTACACCCAATTGCTGCTCCAACTGTGCTTTAAGCTCCCTTACGATCTGTATCGCTCCCAAGTAGTCCACCACCATTCCGTCGCGGACGACATCGGCGTAGCGGTAAGCTCCCGCCACCGGCTTCCGGGTGTCATCTAACACCGTAAGCACCACACAGGCCGTTCCCAGATCCACACCGGTATAGTAGAACGAAGACCGTCCTGGAATCGGTTTCTGGATGACTGCTTCAAATTGCTTTAGGAGTTGATCGCAGTATGCAAAGGGTTTTGTCTCTGGCATGTTCTACCTCCTGTAGTTCTGCAAATAAGCGAGCTCAATGCGTTAATCATATAGTTAATTCCAGGAATAACAGGCTTCTCCGGCTTTTCTTGGGGACTGCCTGCTGCGGCTTCCAACACCGCAAACCCAAGCTCCCGCAGAGCGCAGCGCAAACGGTGGAGCAAAGCAATTTCTCTGCCCTTTGCCAACTGAATGTGAAACTCGGTTACCTCAAAGCAATCTCCCGCATCCTCAAAAAGAACATCGGCAGGAATGCCGGTACAACCCTGGAAAAATAAATCGGCAGTGAATGCGCCGCCTCCTTCCCCTTTCTGGAGGGCCGAAAACAGCCTCGACAGCTCTAGCACCTTCTGGGCGAGCAGCACATCCCGCTCCAGCAGCTCCTGCCCGGTTAACAAGAACAGGGCTGAGACGGATTGCATCTGACAGAGCAAGATTCCACGCCGCCAATCCCGCTTTTCCGCCTGTTGCTCCGGATTTGGGAGCGGCTCTTGCTTTTGTTCTTGATTTTGCTCTTGCGTACTATAGGACACGGCGATCTGGCGATCCGTCAAAAACTGGCGCGCCTCCGGCGTCAATCGGCTTCCATGCTCCACCATGTAGGATGTAAAAGGCTCTATCCTGTACACATTGCGCAATTCCATTTCGGTAATAAATTTCATGGTATCAACTCCACTCTTATTACCCGAACAAATAACGTTTCAATTCCCCGATTCCCCTTCCCACGGGAAGACTAATGCGGAAAAAGGGCCGATCAGCAAAATACGTTTTTTCATGTCCGTGTAATTTCCGCCGTCGCAAAACCCAGACTATTGCAGAACGTCTCAATAATGGCTCGCAGCGCTGTATCCACACTGGCTATATCTCCGGTGAGAAGCACCGAACCAGTAAAGCGATCCAGAAAGCCGATTTCCACATCTGCTACCTTGGTGGCGATATCGGCGGCAATAATGGAGGTTTCGCTGGGCGACAGTGTTAATATGCCAATAGCCCCCGCTTCATCGATGCCCAGTCTTTCATACATGTCAGGCACGGGTGAAGCAATCATATGGGCCAGCGTCACTTGTTTGCCCGGCACCGACTCCTGAATCATCCGACCGGGAGCTGGCCCAGCAGGCTGTTGCATATAAACGTCCTCCTAAAAGTTTTGCGAGTTTGAAAAGCGGCAGCTTTACCGAACATAACTGGCTTCGAAAGCATCCGCTTAATGTTTGACTACCCGAACCGGGAGATCGTATTGGCTGATCTGACGTTCAATACGCTCCAGATCGGCTTCATTCAGGCTTAAATCGCGGTCAACGCTGTAAACCATATCCAATTGTCTGTATTTGTTAATTCCAAGCTTGTGATACGGGAGCAAATCGATGCCTTGAAAATTCCGGTATTCCTTATAGGGAAGCAGAAACTCCACCGTTTTGCGAATGGTGTCCGCATCATCATTGAGCCCCTTCATCAGCGGCATCCGCACCATCACGTTATGTTTGCGGGTAATCAGTTCCCGCAAATTTTCGAGAATGCGCTCGTTGCGTACACCCGTCAATTGATAATGGCGGTATGAATCCATATGTTTCAGATCGTACAATATCAGATCGGTAAATTCGGCCATGGCCAGAATCGCTTCCGGTTTGGCATGCCCAGAGGTTTCAATGGCCGTATGGATTCCGGCGCGCTTGCACTCCTTGAGCAAATGGACCGCAAATTCGGATTGCGAGCATACTTCGCCCCCGCCCAAGGTGACGCCGCCGCCGGACGTCGTGTAGAACAGCATATCCTGCTCTACAATTTCCACAATTTCCGATACTGTCATATTCATCCCGGCGATAGAGAGCGCCCGCGCGGGACAAACCTTCTCACATTTCCGGCAGCCTATGCACTCGATTTTCCGGTCAACCACATGCTGCGGCTTGGACGGCTCCTGAGAGCCGGAAGTGTCCACACGGTGGATTTCCCGAGGACACGCCGCAACACATGCGCCGCAATCGTTGCACAGATCCCGTTGGTACATCACCTGATATTTCTTTTCCAGACCTTCCGGGTTCGCACACCACTGACAGCGCAGGGGACATCCCTTGAAGAAAATAAGCGTCCGGATACCGGGGCCGTCGTATATGGAATATTTTTGAATGTTGAAAATACGTGCCTGCCTTTCCGGCATACCTGACTCCATAGCTGTGGCTCCTTCCTTTGCCGCATATCTAAATACCAGTATGTCTCTTCCCCGGCGTGCACCGCCGGAGAAGAGGCACAGGGTTATTTTAGAAATGCTCAATCATCGTTCTGCTGATGATTTCATCCTGCACTTCTTTACACAATTCAACAAAGTATGCGCTATAGCCGGCGACCCGAATAATCAAATCACGGTATTGATCGGGATTTTGCTGCGCTTTAATCAGCGTTTCATTATCCACATAACTGAACTGCATTTGGCCGTTGCCGAGAATGGAGGCCGTCCGGAGCAGATTAATCAGTCCGTTCTCTCCTTCCGGTGTTTCCAGCAGACCGCGCAAAAGCTTGAAGTTATGCACCATGCCAATATTCATGGCCTCGACATCTATTTTGCTTATCGATTTGATGATAGCCGTCGGTCCCTTCTTGTCATGGCCCTGGGTAGGGCTGATACCGTCGGACAGCGGCAACCAAGCTTTACGCCCATTGGCTGTAGCACCGGTCATCTCGCCGAAAGGCGTATTGTTCGAAATAGAAAGCGTGCCATGGCTGAAGGTAGAGTACAGCGTTTTAAATTTGCGATGATAGTTCTCAGTCCATCCCGTGATATCGGCGGCGATACGATCGGCATAATCGTCGTCATTTCCGAATTTTGGCGCGTCCAGACAATCCCTGTGGATCTGCTCATAACCTTCGAAATCGGCCAGCAACGCGTCACGGATTTGCTCGAGCGAATATTTTTTGTCATCGTAAACCAGCTTCTTGATGGCAGCCATCGAATCGGCGTAAGTTGCCAGACCGGACCAAATCAAGCCAGGTCCCCAGTTATACATGGCGCCGCCGGCGGACACGTCGCGGCCGCTCTCCATCGTGCCTTCATACATGATCGACATAAGCGGCTTCGGCGCATAATCGCGGTGAACGCGCTGGCTGATTACCGTACCCACTGCGGACAGCTCGGTGATGTATTCTACCTGCTTCTTAACCGCCGCTTCAAATTCCTCATAGGTCTTGAAGTTGTTCAAATCGCCCATGTCCAATCCCGGCGTGCTTCCGTGCCAGAGCATTTTGCCGCGGTTAAGGACGAACTCAATGGCAATCGGCCACTGGGTGTATCCAGTGGAGGTCCACTGATACAAGCGTCCGGATTTTTGCGGCTCCACACAGCCCATCAGACAGTAATCGCGGGCATCTTCGATACTGCAGCCCTTCATCAGCATCATCTTGATGTGGGAATCGTCGAAATGGCAGGCCGGGAAGCCCAAACCCGCACGGACGACATCCACAATCTTCTTCAAGTATTTCTGAGGAGAACTATTGTGGATACGGCAAGCGAGTGAAGGCTGATAAACGCCGACATGACGTACTGCATCCATGAGCAGATAAGTCAAGTCGTTGCAGGCGTCGCCGCCCTCCCGTTTTTGCCCGCCGACACACATATTGACGAACGGCTGGTAGCCGGCGAAGAACTTGGAGCCGCCCGCGCTGGAAACCCACATCATTTCCGAGCATTTGATAAGGAAACAGCCTGCAATCTCGAATGCTTCAAACTCTGTTAGACGGCCGGCTTTTCTGTCCGCCTCATAGAAAGGATACATATATTGATCCACACGGCCGACAGACATGCCTGTCTGATTTTCTTCCACCACGAGCAAAGATTCTACGGTCCAGACCGATTGCATTGCCTCATGGAATGTAGTCGGCGCATGAGCCGGTACGCGTGCGTTGATCTCGCCGATTTTTTTCAACTCTGCCTTGCGCTTCGGATTTGTTTCTTTAGCGGCCAGCTGGTATGCGTATTCAGACATCCGTTTGGCATACGCCATCACGCCTTCCGTCGTATCCAGCACGGATTTATAGTAATAGATTTTGTCGATGTCTTCAGGGTTTTGCATGGACAGCTTCGCAAGATGCTCCTTGGCATCCCGCTGGATATCCAGCATCCCTTTCTTCATTAAAATGACATCGTAGCCTGGGTTGGAGTCGCCGCCGCCGTTGATCTGATGATAGGAAAGATCGCTGACGAATGCTTCGCCGGAAAACTCCCAAAGACCAGCATCCCGGTATTGCTGTTCACATATTTCATCCACCGATTTGCCTTCCCAGAACGGGAACAGCTCCTCGCGCATAATCCGCTTGTCTTCCTCGGAGATGTAGAACGGATCCTGAGGACGGTTGTGAATGGTATCGAGCTCATCCCGGGTCCAGCGCCAAGCTATGTCAGGCGAGAAAGCGCCCGCGCGCGGCGCGCCGCAAGGATGACCAACGATCAACTCGTTGTCCTGGATGAGCAGCGGAGCCTCTTCACACGCTTTGCGGAAAGCCTTGGCACGCAGCATAATCGCTGGCAGACCTGGATTTTCCTTGTATACCTGAGTAAAGGCTCTGGCACGATAGGTTGTAATGCTTGGCGTAGCGGTCAAATAATGTTCTTTCAAAGCCCGCAAACGCTCGGTCATTCCTTCCGGGTATGCGCATTCTTCCTTATGAAGCTGGCCGAGGCCGTTTTCAACCTGCGGCTTAGCCCCTTTATCCGAAAGCTCCTTTGAAATCCCCTGGAACAGCTTCATGATCGCTGCTCGTTCTTGGGGAGCCATGGCCTTCGTTGCTTCAGCAAATTTGCTTGAAAACTCGTGAATGTTCAACATTATTCCCTCGCAATCTTGTGAGATTATCATTTAAAAGCTTTTACGATAAATGTGCACCAACTCTTCTGCTGTTGGTTGACGAGGATTGGTTGGCGTACAGCGGTCAGCCATCGCGGTCTGTGCCATGCGGGACAACGCCTCGTCAAAAGCATCCTGGTCAACCCCAAGCTCACGAATTCCGTGTTCGATACCGATGGAACGCTTCAGCTTCCCAATTGCCTGGATCAAACTTACGGTTCCTTCACGGGCGGTCCGTGCCGGCAAGTGCAGCAGCGAAGCGAGCCTAGCATAGCGTTCGCAAACCCTGTCTATGACTTTTCCGCCCAGGTTGGCGTTATACTCCATTACCGCCTCTAGAAGCAGGGAATTCACCCGTCCGTGAGCAATGTGAAACGTTCCGCCAAAGGCGTGGGACATACTGTGAATGATACCAAGACCAGCGTTAGTAAATGCCATTCCCGCCATACAGGACGCATTCTGCACCCGATCCCGCGCCTCAGCATCTGCCGGATCATGGTAAAGCGTTTCCAGATGAGCAAATACCAATTGGACGGCTTTTTCGGCTAACGCATCGGTAAAGTCGGTCGCTTTGGCAGAGACATAAGCCTCCAGCGCATGGGTAAGAACGTCCATTCCGGTGTCCACCACTATTTTGTTTGGCACTTGCTTGGTAAGGGTGGAATCGAGAATCGCTATGTCCGGTGCGATATAATCGTCCACGATAACAATTTTGTCTCCATCCACAGTAATCACCGAAAAGTCGGTCACTTCCGATCCGGTGCCGCTGGTGGATGGAATGGCGACAAACGATGGTTTGACAAAAGGCTCGTCTTTCTCCTGCGCATATTGCCGGGCGAAGTACAGAACACCTTTCGCTGTATCAATGACGGAGCCGCCGCCCAGCGCCAGTAACACATCAGCGCCGCTTTCCCAATACACTTGAAGCGCTTCAGCCACAATACTCACGCTCGGATCGGGCTTAACACCGCTAAACACTGTAGTGGAGATTCCACCGCTTTGCAGCAGATCAACCACCTGACCCAGATACCCCAGCTTCTCCATCATCTGATCGGATACGATGCAGGCTTTCGTGCCTTGGATTTCCGCTAGTTTTTTAAGTGACTGTTCGCCTGAAAATACCTTCGATTTCATAACAAAGATGTCGTTTATCACGGGCACCTCCCTTGAATTTCTGCAGATAACCTGCCCCTAAGATGGAAGGGCATAGCGGGCAATGATCTTTTCGATGTCTGGGTGCGGGTTGGGAATAACGTTTGAAGAGTAAACCTCAGTCCCCATCGCCTGTACAGCGGCGACACCAGCATCTACTGCAGCCCTTACAGCCCCTACATCTCCACGAACAAGGACAGATATATAACCGGACGCCACGTTTTCGTAACCGATCAAATCTACATCGGCCGCTTTACACATGGCATCCGCCGCTTCCATGACGAATACAATTCCAAAGGTTTCAATGAAACCCAGTGCATCATGCTTGCTCATGAACCTATCTCCCCTCCCGGCAATTATGTGTTAATTGCATGCGCTTTCACGATTGCTGCAATAGAACTGAGCGGACGCGGCATCACATTATGGGCAGTGACTTTGCCAATCTTCGCTGCCGCTTCAGCGCCAGCCTCTACTGCCGAACGAACCGCCGCGACATCACCTTTTACCATTATCGTTACGAGCGTGGAACCAACATTCTCGTAGGATACCAGAACAACATCTGCTGCTTTAAGCATAGCGTCCGCCGCTTGGATGGCAGGAACCATGCCCAAAGTTTCCACAAGCCCGAGAGCTTCTTCTCCCCGGTATTCCATTCGAACCTCACCTCACCTGGGTAATTTTTATTTATGAATCCGCTGTAATATCAGATACTCAACTCCTACTTGCAGGTTAACATAGGTTCACCCCGTTATTATGGAAGATTCGGTAGCTGATTTTAGTATTCTAATGCCCCTTTTACCAACAATCTGGTACAAAAACGTCTTTCTTGCATCACAAGTACCAGAATACCCTCAAGCTCGTTCGTTTCATTGAATTTCTCCGCCTATCTTGCTATAATTGTGGCAAAATCTGTGCGGCGAATGTGTGCCATGTTTAACGCATGCATATGGAATGCCGAGAAAAGGTCATCATGAAACCTCTAAACGACTTTTTATCCAAACAAATGAATATGGAAGACCTGGTGCAGCAAAAACTACGTCTTTTTTTTGAAGATGATCGTATTGTTTTTGACAAATCTCGTTTTGCGGGCGGGTTGACCAATTATAACTACATTATGAATATCCACGGAACGGAGTATGTGATTCGTAAGCCCGGTAACCTGACGGATCAAATGATCGACCGCAGGATAGAACGTGTGAACAACGGCATCGCTTCGGAGTTTGGCGTGAATTCGGAATGTATATATTTTGATGAGGAAAGCGGCATTAAGATCAGCAAGTATATTCCCGATAGCAAAACGCTAGCCGCGGCAGGCCCCTTGGCTTTGCAAAGCTTGCAGGCCGTTTCTTCTTTACTGAAGAAGATTCATGGCAGTCCCAAGCACTTCCCTAACCAGTTCGATTGGCTCAGTGAACTTGCCAAATATGAAGCCATTGTCACGCAAATCAACGGAGAATTGTTTTTTGACTACGCCTCCTTAAAAGAGCAATTGCTTCGTTTTATGGAAGAGAATGTTAATAATGTCATTTCCGTACCTTGCCATAATGATACGGTTCCCGAGAATTTTCTCGTAGATGGGAATGGCAGTGTCTATTTGATAGATTGGGAATATTCCGGAATGAACGATCCGGCCTTTGATATTGCCGCGTATATCATCGAATCGCGTTTGACAGCAGAGGCGATTGACCAACTGTTTGAAGCCTATTACGGCAATGCGTTTACGCAGGATGATCTGATGAAGGTCAAATGTTATATGATGGCCCAGGATTTGTTATGGACGGTATGGGCCCTGCTGCGCCATTATACGGGGGATGATTACCTGGATTACTGCTCGCTGCGCTATAACCGCCTGCGTCGAAATATTCAAGTATTAAGCATGCAGCCGGATTACCCTATTGCCGACATGGTGATGCGTTAGCACTAGTCGTTGCTTGCTCTGGAATGAGAAACTTTCGGAGGTTTAACCAATCCCTTTCAAAACGAGGCGAAATCCGCATAACTGCGCGATCGTTCCAGACACGCCGATTCGGTAAGCTTGTTCGGTAGCTTGTTCGGTAGCTTGTTCGGTAGCTTGTTTGGTAAGCAAAATTCCTGCTAAAATACAGCAATTCGATATGGACGTCTTCAGCAGAAAGGGAATCCTGCACAACGGCAGCAATTTCACCCGTTTCCCTTTAACTTTGCTCAAAAGGGCCTAAATTGATGCAGCTGTGCAGCAATTTCTCCCAAGGTGGACTCATTGAGCTGAAATTCCTGTAAAATCGCATCAATTCCCTACCTTAGATGGCGAAAGACCCGCTTCCACCCCCGAAAACTTATAAATTGTATAATATTAAGAAAAAAACCGCTTAGCCGTGCTGCTAAGCGGTCCTTATGCTACATCCGAATCGTGTGCCGGTGTTCAGATACATTCGGGAACGATTTTTTTCCAAAAAGAAAATCTCCCCTAATGAATGGGAAGATTTTCTGAAATGACTAGTCATGAGTAATGGATGCTGATGGATGTAACGTTGTTCCCCAAATCGAAACTTTTATATTGCTGGTTAACGGAACGTTAGGTTCATCTAGAATTGTTCTCCACCATTCCCAGGCAAGACCTGTACATTCTCTTGCAAAAATTTTGATGTTCTTGGCATTAGGCGGAAGTGGAATCTCTGTCGAGAAATGCGCTGTTTTATCTTGCCAATTTCCTCCCCAATTTTTATGAGTAATGATTTCTTGGCCATTTTCATCAAAGGTAAACTCGTCCCAAGACACTTCAAACTGAGCTACATATGCACCGCTATGATCAAGCGTTATTTTACCTTTCGTATATTCAGTCGTCTTCGTCTCGATATAGTCTGTATTGTTGTGAACCGCAGCTATGGAATTGTCTTTCAAGAAGACACTGGTATAAGAAATAGGGTAACCTGGATTCTTACTGCTAAATTCTGCATTGTCCTTGATTACATTTTGGATGACATTGAAGTCTTTCGTGACGACCTGGTTATGTGTTTGTGCATCGCCGCCTAATACAACAGCCGTGAACGAGCTGTTTTCATAAATATCTTTGTACTGTCCGCTAGCTTGTATGCTCGGATTATTGAGCAATAATTTAAATGCGGTTTGTACATCGCTGCTCTTTGAGGTCGTCTCCAATTTCACGTAAATGGTTCTGCCATAAGCTACATTAGATACCATCAGTGGCGGAGCCTCATTACTTACCCCTTTACGGACTAATTCAGCAAACGTCACACTGTCATCAAACAAGTCAGATGGATTGTTAGGAAGCGCTGCGCTTACGGTATAAAAGATTTGCTTATAAGCGGCAACCATCACTTTTTTCTCGCCGCTTGCGACCGCGTTAAAGTCGATTCCGAGCGTACCGTTAAGCACTTTAGAATTCACATTCAGTGCAGTCGCAATTTGATTTTGACTGTAAACCATCGATTCTGCGTACTGTAATCTCGCAGGCAGTGTATGCGTGTCGGAATACTTCTCGCCCCATGTCGACACGAGCTGATCAACGGCGCTAGAAACACTGCTGTAAGTTGGATTTTCAACGGTAATTGTATTCTCACTCTTCAATCCAGGCAGATCAATTGTAATATCTAATGGTTTTCTCGCGGCCATAACCAGACCAGGCTGATTATCCGCAAAATCCTTATTTGCAAGCTGTATGGCGCCTGGATAAGTACGATTCGTGATCGAATCAATAATTGAAATATCTACGGGCGAGGTTGTGAGTGATTTTTTCTCCCGTTCAACCACGATAAATTTACCATTGGACTGGACGCCTTCTTTGGGAACATAACTACTGACTTGATCACCAGTTACGGCCAAAACTTCATTGCGATCATAATTTAGGCCTGCGATCCCGGCATCAATGTCATTCAGTTCACTTGTAGCAGCATAGGAAATACTTGAATAAGTAAACACTTGTAAACCAATTAATAGACTTAAGAGAACTTTTACTCCTTTCGCATGTTTTGTTTGCCTCTGTTTTGATTTCCTCATAAAGATCTCCTCCTTTTATGTAAAAATTGTATCGGTATTTTGGTATAAAATTATGAGATTTCTAGAATAATTACAATGCTCCGTAACTTTTATAACACTACTTATAATGTTTTGAGTCTAAATAAGAATCTTGTGTAATATATGCCTATTCTTGGGCTTTCCTAATAATTCTGATATCGTATATGCAACACGATATTTCCGAAAAATACTTAGACTGAATGGATTGCGAATTTCCATTTTTATAAATTAGAAATGGAAATTTACTCGGTAATCCATCCGATCCGACGTAATTCGGTATACCTTTCCCCTAGAAATCATAATGTCCAATTGGCGAGCCGGCCTCTTGTAAATGTAAAGCCGATTTTTCCTGCTCTAAGGAAGGAAGAATCGGCTTTTGTTCATTTCATATGCTATCGATGTAAGTTACTTCCATCAATTATTCAATCCTAGACTTCGTTTATATGCGAAGATCTCCTCGACGGCTTGATGATACCCGCCCGCAGCTCGGAACGAATCGCCAATTTCAACACATGCCCTTCGAATTGACGCATCTTGGAGCACACGTTGCGCCGCCTCTCTGAGATCTCCCGCGAGTAAGCCTTCTTGATTCAGGTAAATGCCTGTATTGCTTTCAGCCACACGCCGCGCCACAATCGGTTGGTCAGCGCTTTGAGGAAATACAATCAGCGGCACTCCATAATAAAGGCCCTCACTGGTGCTGTTCATGCCGCCGTGTGTGATAAACAATTTGGCATGTCGCAGTACTTCGAGTTGCGGTACGTAGTTCCGAACGATAAAATTCGCAGGAATGTCTCCCAATTCCGCAATCTGGGTTTGTCTGCCGACGGATAAAATCACGGTGTATTTCGTTTCGGCGAACGCCGCAAAACAGAGCTTGTAAAAATCATCTGCTTGATTGAAAACCGTACCGAGTGAGATGTAAATCAGGTGATCCGTGTCCACATCAGAGAAATCAAATGGACTGTGAGAACGCGGCACGATTGACGGTCCAACAAACTTATACGTCTCATCGAAGCTTTCTCCATCGGGTTGGAAGCGTTTCGACGTGTAGACGATGGTCAATGGCGCGGGATTGCAGAAAACCTCGTAGCCGGAGCTAATCTGCACCTTGTATCTTGATTGCACGTTACTGACCAGTTGTTGAAACTCTTGTTGTGAACGTTCATTCACGTCTGCTGGAAAATGGCGCGAGAGGTGATCTTGCAGATTGTCAAAGCTGTTTTGTTGAATTGCAAAACTCGTGCACGAGTTGATTGCTGGCAGGTCGAGTATTTGTGCAAGCAAACGCCCGCAGCCGAACATCGAGTCATGAATGATGTAGTCAAAGCGCTTTCCATTAATTTGCTCCAGGACACTGGGAATGACGATGTCGGCGGTACGCAAAAGTCCACCCACTCGTGCCCAAGGATCTCTTCCTCCGGCAAGGAACGCCTCTACAAATTTGCCGCCATCGAATGTGATTACCTCTGCGCCCGTTGGCTCGACGCGATCACGATATTGGTCGGCGATAAAGTAAACCACCTCTTCGCCACGACGGATAAGCTCTTGAACCACACCAAGGGTTGGATTGATATGTCCTTCGGAACCTCCATTGATTAGCAAAACACGTGCCATAGTCATCACCTTTCCTAACAAAGTACACCGCACTGTACACCCGGCAGTGACGGTTGATCGGAGCTTGTCCAACCGATGCCGAAGCCGGATCAGAATGTACTGCCTTTTAATTGTTTTTATTATATCAAAAGGATCATTTCGTTATAAAAAACATCACTGAGCAGATCGATCACATGTTCATAATCCCGGCTGATTCGGGGGATTGGCCTGGATATAGGCAATTAACTCCCGGGATGCATAAGACAGGTATTTATCCCGGGGATAAATAAGCGCCAACTCCCAAGCAATCTCCGGATGGGAAATCGAAACGGCATGAACGGCAAGATGATGCAAACGGTTCGCCATCGATCGGGGGATCAATGAAATTCCTAATTGAGACGCCACCATCTCACAGCAGAAATCCCACAGGGAGGTCATATGAGCGACCTCGGGTTCGAACCCGGCCTGCAAGCAGGCTTGCCACACGACGTCATGAAGGGCGAATTCCTTGGTGAACAGGATGAACGGCTCATTCTTTAATTCAACCAAACTGACGGATTTTCTTCCGGCAAGCCAGTGGCGGCTGCTTACAATCACAACCAGCTCTTCCGTTAACAATGGAACCGTTCGATACATTCGAGTGTTCACCGGCAGCACCGTAACCCCAAAATCGATCTTTCCTTGCTCCATCTGCGTCTCTACCTGTTTCGCGCTGTATTCTACCATTTGAATCTCAATCCGGGGATATCTTTTCTTGAAGCCGGCAATTATTTTTGGGAAAAGCAATGCGCTGATTGTAGGCATGATTCCCATCTTCACTTTTCCCCTTTGTACTTGGACCAGCTCATTAACAGAAGAAGACAACTCCTCTAGCTGTTGCAAAATTTTCAAAGCCTTCTCGTTAACCAGCTGTCCTGTATCCGTGAGTACAACCTCCCTTTCGGAACGATCAAGCAAAATAACTCCCAATTCGTCTTCGAGGCTTTTGATCATCTTGCTGATGGATGGCTGAGAAACAAACAGGACCTGCGAAGCTTTTGTAAAATTTTTATGTTTGGCCACTTCTGTGAAATAATGAAGCTGTCGAATATCCATCTGATCCGGATCTGCCTCCTTCCCCTATAGGCAAAGTGGTAATCCATCCAAACCATTCATCCTCTGGCTCAACATTATGATATGCTGTCAACGCAAAAAACAGCACCGGTGCGCCGCTAAACGCTTGGTGCTGTTCGGAAATGCCAGCCAATTAAACCGGATATACCGGATGCTTCCGCTCAGAGAAGACGACAACCTTTGATGAATAAGCCTCGAACCGATTCACTACCTCGTCACGCAACGAATTGGCCGGGATAATCCCGTCAATAATCATTTCGGAGGCCAGCCGGTAAATATCAATATCCTGCTTATATTTCTCCCGCTCTTGTGCAATAAAAGAGGCCCGCTCGTTTTCCGGAAGTTGAGCAATTTTATTCGCATAGACGGCGTTGACCGCAGCTTCCGGCCCCATCACCGCGATTTGAGCCGTAGGCAACGCGAGACAGCAATCCGGTTCAAACGCCGGACCAGCCATCGCATACAGGCCTGCTCCGTATGCTTTACGGACGATCACCGAGATTTTGGGCACGCTCGCTTCGGACATGGCCGAAATCATTTTCGCGCCATGGCGGATAATTCCTGCCCGCTCCACCTTGGTGCCGATCATAAAACCAGGAACGTCGGCGAGAAACAGAAGCGGGATATGAAACGCGTCGCAAAGAGTAATAAATCTGGCTGCCTTATCCGCCGAATCGTGAAACAGCACGCCTCCTTTCACCCGCGGCTGATTGGCAATGATCCCGACCGGCTTACCGTTCATTCGGGCCAATCCCGTAATCAGTTCGGCGGCAAACAGCTTCTTCATCTCAAAGAATGACCCCTCGTCAATAATCCGGTCAAGCAGGTCATACATATTAAACGGCGCATTCTGATTCGACGGGATGATTTCTTCTAATGATTGCTCAAAGGATTGTGGTGCCGCTGCTTCCACGACCGGCGGTTTTTCGGAAAAATTGGCGGGAAAATAGGAGAGATACTGTCGTGCCATCGAAATGGCTTCTTCTTCGTTGTTCGCCAGCACATCACCGCATCCAGATACCGAGCAGTGCATGCGCGCCCCGCCCATTTCTTCTAACGTCACCTTTTCTCCGATAACCATCTCCGCCATCCGCGGGGAACCGAGATACATGGATGCATTTCCGTCCACCATAATCACGATATCGCAAAATGCCGGAATGTATGCTCCGCCTGCAGCCGAAGGCCCAAAGAGCAGGCAGATTTGAGGAATTTTACCCGACAACTTGACCTGGTTGTAAAAAATACGGCCCGCCCCGCGCCTGCCGGGGAACATCTCGACCTGGTCCGTAATACGAGCGCCTGCAGAATCCACGAGGTAGATCAATGGCACTCTCATTTTCTCTGCCGTCTCTTGTATTCGAATGATCTTTTCAACCGTACGCGATCCCCAAGAACCGGCTTTTACGGTGGAATCATTGGCCATCACACAGACGATTCTCCCGTTAATCTTGCCAATCGCCGTAACCACGCCATCCGCCGGAAGGTCATCGGCCGCGCAGTTGGCAAATAACGCATCCTCCAGCTCGAAACCCGGATCAAACAATAGCTTCAGACGGTCGCGAACAAATCGTTTTCCTCGCTCCGCATTCTTTTGATGATAAGCCGGCGTCCCCCCTTGGCGGATCCGTGAAACACGTTCCTGCAGCTCCTCCCGATTTATTTCCATGGACATCCCCTATTCCTCCTTATCTCCAACATGCTTGTTAGTCGCCCTTGAATATGGGGGGACGCTTCTCTTTGAACGCCTGCAGTCCTTCCAAGCGATCCTTTGTCGGAATCGTGACGTCATAGGCATGCTGCTCAATCGCAAGCCCGGTGCTCAGATCCGCATCATATCCCTTATCGATGGCGAACTTGGCCTGCGCCACGGCAATAGGAGCATTTCGAACAATATGGCCCGCTATTTCCAGTGCTTTATCGAGAAGGGATTCAGGCGGCGTCACAACCTCTGCCAACCCCATGTCCCCTGCCTCGTTGGCATCGATTTTTCTTGCTGTGAAAATGAGTTCTTTGGCGCGCCCCTTCCCGATCAGCCTCGGCAACCGCTGCGTTCCGCCTGCCCCGGGAATAATTCCTAGCGAAGTCTCCGCAAGGGCGAATGTGGCCGTGTCGGAGGCGATCCGAAGGTCACATGCCAACGCCAATTCCATTCCCCCGCCCACAGCGGCTCCGTTCACGGCGGCAATGACCGGCTGGGGCAAGGCTTCTACATCATTGATAGTCTCGCGGATCATGGTCACCGTCCTCCGCACCCGGTTCATGTCCATTCCGGCGCGCTCTTTTAAATCGGCGCCTGCGCAAAAAGCTTTCTCTCCAGCCCCTGTGACTACGATACAGCGAACAGACCGGTCAAATTGACATGCCGCAGCCGCAGCCCGCAATTGTTCCAGCATCTGGATCGATAGCGCATTGGCAGCTTCCGGCCGGTTTAACGTCATGAGCACAATTCCATTTCCCATATTAGAGACCAATACGGCTTTTTCCATGCTCCCCCTCCTTCCCTGAACCGAATCATAAGCCGCCTATCCGTTCACGTTCGAACTGCCGACGTGCAGATTGCGGCTTGGCAGCTCTCTGCCTATCTTTTCCTGAATAAAACGGGCCGCGGAGAGCAGCTTTTCCTGATTTACCCCCGTGTGAATCCCCATCGCTTCGAGCATGTAAAGCAAATCGTCCGAAGCCACATTGCCCGAGGCCCCTGGCGCATATGGGCATCCGCCCAAGCCGCCGGCAGAGGCATCGAATGTCGTAATCCCCATATCCATGGACACCAGAATGTTTGCCAGAGCCGTCCCGCGCGTATCGTGAAAGTGGAGGGCCAATTTATTGGCATCAAAACGCTGCAAAAGAATATCCAATACCTCTTGCACTTGCTTCGGATTTGCAATGCCAATCGTATCCCCGAGAGATAACTCGCCAATCCCCATTTCGAACAACGTGTCCGACACCCGGATCACCTCGTCGATGGACACAGGACCTTCATAGGGACAACCGAAGACGGTTGACACATAACCGCGGACTGACTTTCCTGCAGCAAGCGCTTCTTGCGCCACTTCTCTTAGCATGGGTAAGGTAACGCGAATAGACTTGTTTATGTTCCTAAGATTATGGGTTTCGCTGGCAGACATAAAGACGGCTGCTTCATCCACATCGGCTTCCAGCGCTCGTTCCAGACCTTGACGATTCGGAACGAGAGCTGAATAACAGATGCCAGGCATCCGTTCAATTCCTGCCGCAACTTCGGCGGCATCGGCCAGCGCCGGGATCCACTTGGGATTCACGAACGAAGTGATTTCAATGGATTTGAGTCCGGTGCCGGACAATTGGTTGATCCAAGCGATTTTATCCTCTGTTGGCACGAAGACCTTCTCATTCTGTAATCCATCCCTCGGACCAACCTCTTTGATCGTCACACTTGCCGGCCAGTTCATCTCCCCAACCCCCAGCATACGTTTACTCGAGCTCGATCAATAGATCTCCTTCATTAACAAAGTCGCCTTCGCTCACGATTACATCTTTTACCGTCCCGCCGGAACCAACCGTAATCGCGATCTCCATTTTCATCGATTCCAACACGACCACATTTTGTCCCGCTTCGACTTGATCCCCAGGCTTGACAAGAATTTGATACACATTCCCCGCCATAACCGCCACGATTTTGCTCATCTGAATAACCTCCTGTTCTACAAATAGCCTTCCGGAAGCTCGCCGAGGCTCCGTAATGTCATGTCTTCTCTAGTACATACTTCGCAACGAAACTCGTTGTCGTATCGCCTGAACGGAATGCGGGATGCGCGATGACTTCTTGCAGCATCGGGATGTTTGTTTTGATGCCCTCCACCTGATAGTCGGCCAACGCCTGTTGAAGCCGGTCAATCGCTTCGTCGCGATCCTTCCCTTTGACTATGAGCTTAGCAATCATCGGATCATAGAAAGGAGTGACCATGGAACCGTCATGTACAGCCAACTCATGGCGGATTCCGTCTCCTTCAGGTATAGCCAACTTCGTAATCACTCCCGGAGATGGGAAGAACGTCTTCGGATCTTCCGCATAAATCCGCACTTCAATCGCATGACCGTCGCGTGTCACATCGGATTGACCAAAGTTCAAGGAATGTCCGGCCGCAATTCGCAATTGCTCTGCAACCAAGTCCAAGCCGGTAATCTCTTCTGTAATCGTATGCTCCACCTGTAGACGAGTATTCATTTCAAGGAAATAGAAATTTTTATTCCCGTCAACTAAAAACTCTATAGTTCCTGCATTCCGGTATCCGATGGATTGAGCCGCCCTTACCGCCGCTTCTCCCATTTTGCTTCTCGTGAGTTCATCCAAATAGGCAGAAGGGGCTTCCTCCACTACTTTTTGATGACGGCGTTGAATGGAGCATTCCCGCTCCCATAAGTGAACTGTATTTCCATAGGAATCGGCCAAAATCTGAATTTCGATGTGCCGGGGATTTTCCACAACCTTCTCTATATACATGGCCCCATCTCCGAAGAAATCAGAGGCGCGTTTCCGGTTCCCTTCAAATGCTTGCTTCATTTCCGATTCGTTATCAACGATCTGCATGCCGATCCCGCCGCCGCCGGCCGAAGCCTTGAGCATGACCGGATAGCCGATACGATGGGCTTCCCGTGCCGCTTCTTCCGCATCCGCTAACGGATAGGCAATGCCGGGGACGACAGGCACGCCCGCTTTTTCCATGCTGTTCCGGGATTCAATTTTACTGCCCATGCGGGAGATGACATCCGCGGATGGTCCGATGAATACGATGCCGGCCTCCTCACAGCGGCGGGCAAATTCGGCATTTTCCGAGAGAAGGCCGTATCCGGGGTGAATCGCATCTGCTTTTGAAAGACGGGCGATTTCTAAAATTTTGTCGATTTTCAAATAGCTATCTGTTACTCTGGGATTTCCGACCTCGTAGGCCTCATCCGCCATGTTGACATGAGGGGCTTCCTTATCCACTTTCGAGTATATGCTGACGGTGGCAATGCCGAGCGATTGGCAAGTACGAATCACTCGAGCCGCAATTTCGCCCCGGTTGGCGATTAGAATCTTCTTGAACATAGGTACAACCCCTTTAACAACCGATCTGGCGTGCAATCACCATTCGTTGCACTTCCGAAGTTCCTTCCCCGATCTCTAACAGCTTGGCGTCCCGGAAGAACCGCTCCACCTGGTATTCCTTCATATACCCATACCCGCCATGGATCTGAACGGCCTGATCGCACACCTTCATACCTATTTCCGAAGCAAATAATTTGGCCATCGCCGCTTCCTTCTTAAATCCTCTTCCTTGATCCTTAAGCCATGCCGCTTTATAAACCATGTTGCGTGCGAGTTCAATATTCATGGCCATGTCGGCCAGTTTAAATTGGATAGCTTGAAAGGCGGATAAGCTATGGCCAAATTGTTTTCTTACTTTGGCATATTGGAGCGATTTTTCGTAAGCGCCTTGGGCGATCCCGACCGCCATGGCCCCGATCCCGATTCTCCCTCCGTCAAGCGTCGCTAAAAATTGCTTGTATCCATTTCCTTCTTTCCCCAAGAGATTTTCTTTGGGAACGGTTACATTTTCCAACACTAACTCCGTTGTATTCGAAGCGTGAAGACCCATCTTTTCATAATTGCTAAGGACCGTAAATCCTGGCGCATCGGTAGGCACGATAAACGCACTGATTCCATCCGTCCCCTTGGAGCGATCCGTTACGGCCGTGAGCGCCAGGCTTTTGGCAAAACTTGCATTGGTAATAAAGCATTTGGAACCGGAAATGACCCACTGATCCCCATGCAGCTTCGCTGTCGTTCGGGTTCCGCCTGCATCGGAACCGGCATTCGGTTCCGTCAGCCCGAACGCCCCCAAGTATTCTCCTGTACACAAGGGAGTTAAGTATTTTTCCTTTTGCTCGTGCGTTCCGAACAAATGGATGGGCGCCCCGCCTAACGAAATATGGGCGGAATAGGTGATACCCGTGGATGCGCATACCCGGCTTAATTCTTCTACAGCGATAGCAAAGCTTATTGTATCTGCTCCCCCGCCGCCATATTGTTCGGGAAAAGGCAGACCCATGACTCCCAGCTTCGTTAATTTAGCGAATACCGCCTCCGGAAATTGCTTTGTGCGATCCCGTTCATCTGCGCCCGGGGCAACCTCGCCTTCCGCAAAATCACGCATCATCTTCTTGATCAACGCTTGTTCTTCGGTTAAATCAAAATGCATGATTATCCCCCTTTCCTTTAATCGAGTCCGGTGTCCGCGCTGTAACTCTCAATCTTGTGCTTGACTCTATTCAAGAACCGGCCGCACACCAGACCGTCCAACACCCGGTGATCCATGGAAAGACAGATGTTCACCATATCGCGAACAGCAATCATGTTATCGATGATGATCGGACGTTGTACGATGGCTTCCACACTTAAAATGGCCACTTGCGGAGGATTGATGATTGGGGCGGAAAGAACCGAGCCGAAAGAGCCTGTGTTATTAACGGTAAAAGTTCCTCCGGTTGTATCCTCTGGCGTTAACCTGCCCTCCCTCGTCTTCTTGACCAATTCATCCACTGCTTTGGCAAGGTCGAAAATGCTTTTTTGGCCGGCGTCCTTAATCACGGGAACGAATAACGCTTCATCCGTGGCCACGGCAACCGAGATATGAACTGCTTTTTTGACGATAATGCGATCATCTGCCCACTGCGAATTTAAGATGGGGAATTCCTTCAAGGCTTCTACAACCGATTTGATAAAGAATGGCAAATAAGTTAAATGGATTCCTTCTTTTTTTTGAAACTCCTCTTTGAGTTGGCCGCGATAACGTACCAGATTGGTGACATCGCATTCGACCATAAGCCAGGCGTGGGGGATTTCCTGCTTGCTTTTTCGCATTCGGTTCGCAATCGTTTTGCGGATGGCGGTAACCGGGATCGTCTCGTCGTCAACCGAACTCTTTCCTTGCAAAATCTCCAAAATGTCTTTTCTCGTGATACGTCCAGCAATGCCTGATCCTTCGATCCGGGAAAGATCCAGGTTGTTTTCTTGCGCCAGTTTTAGCACGGCCGGCGAATAGCGTTGGTTCGTAGCTGCTTGCGCTGTCAGATCATCGGTTCCCTGCGGTGCCGCATCATCGGCTTCCTGATATGGAGCGGAGGCCTTGGATTCAACCGGCGTGATCGCATTATCTTCCGCGGCAATACAGCAAATCAAAGCTCCTACCTCTACCGTTTCTCCTTCTTTAACGACAATTTCGGATACCGTGCCGCTAAAAGCAGATGGAACCTCCGCAATGACTTTATCGGTAATCACTTCGCATACGGGATCATACTTTTTGACTTTATCCCCGATGTTCACGAGCCACTTGGAGATGGTTCCTTCCGTTATACTTTCCCCTAACTGGGGCATGACGATTTTCTCAGCCATATTCTCCTCCCGATCGGATCATAATTGCGCCAATTCTTTCATCGCTTGGTATACTTTATCCGGATTGAGCATGAAGAATTTCTCCATTGGCAAGCTGTAAGGTATAGCGGGAACGTCTGGACCGCAAAGGCGTTTGATCGGAGCATCCAATTCGAAAAGGCATTCCTCTGCGAGCACAGCCGCTACTTCAGCCCCAACGCCTCCCTCTTTGTTGTCTTCATGAATAATCAGCACTTTACCGGTTTTACGAGCAGCCTCTACAATAGATTCCTTATCCAGAGGATAGAGGGTACGCAAATCGAGAATGTGAGCGCTGTAGCCTTCTTGGGAGAGTTTTTCGGCCGCTTCCAACGCAAAATGCAAGGCAAGTCCGTAAGAAATAACCGTGAGGTCTTCTCCTTGCCGCTTAATATCCGATTTCCCGATGGGAACAATGTAATCCGAGTCCGGCACTTCTCCTTTGATCAATCGATAGCATCGCTTGTGTTCAAAGAAAAGAACGGGATCTTCATCGCGAATGGCTGCTTTTAGCAGTCCTTTGGCATCATAAGGAGTGGAAGGTGTGACCACTTTTAGACCGGGTATGTTGCAAAACATGGCTTCGACGCATTGCGAATGATAGAGGGCGCCGCGAACTCCTCCTCCATAAGGAGCACGAATGACCAAGGGACAGTTCCAATCTCCGTTCGAGCGGTATCTCATTTTGGCTGCTTCATTCACAATTTGATTGACGGCCGGCATGATATACTCGGCGAACTGAATTTCTGCTACCGGCCTCATTCCATAAGCGGCTGCCCCAACCGATACACCTGCAATGGCCGCTTCGGATAGGGGCGTATCGATAACCCGTTGTTCCCCGAACTCCTCATAGAATCCCTGGGTAACCCGGAACACTCCCCCGCGTACCCCGACATCTTCTCCTAGTACAAATACCTTGGTATCCCGCTGCATTTCCTCCCGAAGAGCTTGGGTCACTGCATCAATATAAGAAATTACGGCCATTTCTCACTCCCCCTATTCTGCATACACGTGCTTAAGGGCATCTTCCGGAGCCGAATCCGGGGCAATCTCCGCATAGTCCGTGGCCTCATCGACCTCCCTGAGCATCCGGTCATGGATTTCCTTCTCTCTCGATTCATCTAATAGCCCCGCATCTTTCAGATAATTGCTGAAGGTTACTAGCGGATCCTTCTTCCTGGCTTCTTCCACTTCTTCCCGGGAACGGTAGGTTCGATCATCGTCGTCGCTGGAATGAGGGACTAAACGATAGACGACCGCCTCGATAAGCGTTGGCCCTTCTCCTCTTCTTGCCCGATCGGCCGCCTCTGTCGTGACCTTATATACTTCCAAGGGATCATTGCCATCCACACTGATGCCGGGAAACCCATAACCTTTTGCCCGATCCGCGATACTGTCACAAGCCGCCTGCTTAGAAAAGGGGACAGAAATGGCATACTTGTTATTCTCGCACAAGAAAATGACTGGAAGCTTGTGCACCCCCGCAAAGTTCGCCGCTTCGTGGAACTCCCCTTGATTGCTGCCCCCGTCCCCAAAGGCCGTTAACACGACAAGATTTTCCCCCTGCATTCTTCCAGATAAAGCGATTCCAACACCATGCGGAACTTGACTCGATACGACGCTGGAGCCCGAAAGAATATTCAGTCTTTTGCTCCCGTAATGCCCTGGCATTTGGCGTCCGCCACTGTTTGGATCTCCCGCCCTGGCAAAGGCGGACAGCATCAATTCCTTCGCCGTCATCCCGAACACGATGGCCATACCCATGTCCCGGTAATACGGACAAAGAAAATCTTTCGTTCGATCCAACGCATAAGCCGCTCCTACTTGTGCTGCTTCATGACCTTGGCAGGATACGAGAAAAGGGATCTTTCCCGCACGATTTAGAATCCACATTCGTTCATCTACTTTGCGCGCCAACACCATATGCTGATACATTTCAAGAACCTGCTGATCCGATAAACCTAGTGCTTGATGCCGGTTCTTAACTTGACCAATTTCGGCTTTATTCATATCGTATCCCTCCGACAATTGTACCGCTGCATACTGCGGCTTCCTTAATTTTACATACCCTCATTCCCATCGTGAAATATATATTGTGCATAGAAACTATGCCTAAAAAATATAGGCCGTATATCCATGCCGGCAGTCGTAAGCCTCGGATTGCTCCGAGGCTTCATATTGACAACAAACTCCCGCGATATACTGCATCCGCGGGAGTTCTGTATGGCAAGGTTCGGTTGAAGATGCTGCCGACATGCATTCATCTAGCATTCATCCATTGCTGTACGAATATCATAATCATGGATATCAATATCCAGATCCATTCCCAATGCCAGCTTTGCGAGCTGCAATCCAATAAATGGGCCCATCGTCAATCCGGACGCTCCAAGTCCGTTGGCCGCGATCAGGCCATCCCAGCCAGGAACAGCCCCTATCACCGGAAGAAAGCCGGGCGTAAAAGGACGAAAACCGACTCTTACCTCTTGAACCGTGCTGTTGGCTAAGCCCGGCGCCAATCCCAACCCTTTATTCAGGATTTCCTGGATTCCGCCTGCGGTTACCCTTGTATCGTAACCTTCGATGTCATCTTCGTGCGTCGCGCCCATCACGATCTTTTGTGCGTCAAAAGCAAGCAGATATTGATCAGACGGCGGCATCACCACAGGCCACGTCCCCGTGTCTAATCTACCCGGAACCTGCAAATGCATGATCTGCGCTTTTTGATAACTTACCTTAAAGTGAATGCCTACAGGCTGCAGCAGTTGATTGGCCCACGCCCCTGCACACACGATCACCTCGTCAGACGGGAAGCTTTCAGCTCCGACAGCTGCTCCGGTTACACGGTTCGCTTGATAGTGAAGCGCAGCATCCCCCTCGATCAGGACGGCTCCCTTTCTTTGTGCCGATCGGATCAGCGCATCGCGCAGCGCACGGCCATCGATACGGGCTGCCCCGCTAATATGTACTGAATGATACCCTTCCGCCAACAGAGGAAACATCTCCTGGGTTGCTTGTTCATTCAGCCGGGTAATGTCACCGATTTCCGGCGCACCCGCCTTTCGCAACTGTGCCCGCTCCTCAATCTTGCTGATTTTCTCCATATCGTCATGAATACAAAGTGCGCCAACTTGAGCATAGCCGGTTTCTGTCTCGCCCTCGCTGGTCAGTTCTTGAATCAATTCGGGGTAAAAACGTGCGCCCGCTGTAGCCAGCCGGTACCAAGCCTGATTGCGCCGCTGCGAGAGCCAGGGGCAGATAATGCCGGCCGCGGCATCCGTGGCCTGCCCTGTATCTTTGCGGTCTATGATAAGGACATCCGCACCCATTTTGGCCAACTGATAAGCTGTCGCTGCCCCAAGAATCCCTGCCCCGATTACGATGACTTTCTTCATAGTTACATTCCTTTCCTCAATCACTGTCTCCATTATAGCGAATCCTGCCTGCGTTCCTCTACTCCGAACGATGGACGGTATAAATCTCCCCATAATATGTAAACTAACAGCAAATCGAACAAGGAGCTGCACACATGAATACGAAGATTACATCGTTAATGTTGTTCGTCATGATTACATTTGCTGCTGTAACGCCTCCCTCTCTGTCCTATGCGCTTGCTCCAACTTGTACACAACAATTAGAAAACCTTGAACCGCCATCTCCCGTTACATTGCCTAATCCGCCCTTTCATCAGTCACCGGTACCCGGAAATTTACTGCCAATCTCTGATGTAATGAAGACAGGAACACCACTGGCCTATGACGTGATCGCAGATCTTCCCCAATGGACAAGACCGTCCTATTTGCCTTATTGGCATAGCACCTATGAACGCTGGTCGTATGTCCCCAATCGAATACACTTCGCCAAGCATCGGTTATTTACGTCCCCCACGAACGCTTCCGTTCTGTATGACTTCACTCATAATGTGGGCATAGTGAAAGAAATGGAGAACGCATATCACAGCTTAACTGCATTACAACTGGATAAAATCCTTGTCGTGATTATGAATACCGATGTGAAGAATATGAGATATCGCAACCAGCAGGTCGTCATTGAAGGGAAACCTGTGCATTCCGGCCTGAAAATCGTTACGATCGATAACCCGGCACCTGGGAAACCAATTTATTTTCAGCTGTCTACATCAGCCGGTGACGAGATTGACTACAGTATTTTTTAACGACAAACGCCGCTAGGCTTCCATACTTGGAAGTCAGCGGCGTTTGTAAGCATCTGAACTGCCTTAGTCAATTACAGTATAGCTAAATTTCTTCTTGCCGAATTGAATGGCAGCCTGATAATTGGCTGTAGAATACTTCCCGAAATACACATCCACCCATCTGTAGCTAAGCCCCTGAGTATTGTTCAGATCGCCTGTATCCTCCACAATAAACGTGTTCAAGGAGGAGCCGTCGGGAGTCACAATCCGGTTATTCCCGGTTAACACCAACATGGTCCCGAAGGGATAAATGGGTTTGTTCCAGTTGCTGCTCCCCCAGGAGTACGGATGCACGGCGACCCCTCCAATATAGGCAGAAGCGCCGCTGGCGAACACGGGCTTACTCACTCCGGACGGACCCAGATAAGCTGTGAAATCTTGATTCGTGTAAGTCGTAGCAGCAGAGGCTGAAGTTGGTGCTAAGGTTACAAGAGCAACGAGAAGAATGGCCATAAGACTTTTTTTCATTGGCTTACCTCCAAATAAAAATGAATATTGCACCCTGGTTCGATAACCTGTTCCTCTAGAGAGACAAATTCCTGTCGCTTCATTCGCCTTTTATGTAGACACCACCACCCTACAAGAAAATGTTAATTCATCGTTACGCTTGATGAAGATTCAAATACTATCTTTTGTTGATGTAACGCCTGATCCAAGCCAATCACCGTAATGGTTGATTTGCCGTCCAACACTTGCAAGACAAAGTGATACCCGTTAGCCCAATCCTTACCCGGCAGCAGATCATGCTCTGTCTTGCTCCTGGACAATAATTCGGGGCTATCGAACACAACCTCTTCCCTATTGATGACATGAGTTTCTACAAATGGTCCGACACCTGGATACAGTCCTTCAATAGCGCCCTTGCGAATCGCAATAACCGCCCGCTTGTTATCCGGAGTTCCTACTTGCAAATTCCATCGTTCTCTTTTACCCTGATGTCCGCTACTTGGGCCCGATTCATCGTCTACGCTGGTCAAATAAAATGGCACAGCGGACGAATCCCATTCCCATGCTGTCGCCATGCCAAGCTCAAGGGCCTCTTGTAAGGTTATCTCTTCCGAGCTAGAAGACGTGGGGCTGCTAGCTTGCAAGTATACCGTGGTGATAACTGCTGCGATGAAAAGAATGATCGGAACCATGATTTTTTTACTCAAGATCATCACCAACCTTATGATCTAGTAAATTTTACTAGTACTAGATTCAATTTACCATTTCTGTTCGCTAGATTCAATAGCTAAAAATGTTAGATTTCGTCGGATTTGATTTTTCTATATAGTGATCCTGGGCAATGGAATATCTAATAGACAAGGAAAATGGAAAGACGGGTTGGCTTGTGGCCGCATTCTTGGGATGGGGTAGTGCCCCGAAAGTGTTCCTTTTTTATGTTTGCCGAACCTAAGTCGTTGTATTAATGGTTTTTCGCCTATTTGGCTCCCGCGTAAAGAAGCAACCTGTCTACGCCACGCCCCAACATTAGGTTTAATTATGATTGCTCGATAGGCTCCGCAAGTTATAATAAAATACGCTCGCTGCCGCACTCCCTACGGAATAAGGAATAAGATTACGGACACAGTAAAGCAAATTGCAAAATTGATAAAGTTGCCCATGTCTTTAATTTCAATCATTCTTATGAAGAAAATGAGTGACACTAAAAGAAAAAACCAAGAAAACTGGAAACCATCAGGACTTGCAAATGAAATTACTATAAAAACAACCACGCCCACAGTTATGATTAATTCCAAGGTGAGATAAGATTTTTTTCGGTTTTTGTACGGGTTAAAAAACACGACACATCCCTCCTTCTTGAACATCTCTTAAAGGAACACTCAAAAGGTGCCAAGGACACCGGAGTATGGAGCAACTCTTCGCGGAGCGAAGAAAGAGAATCGGTTCGTTCCCCAACCTCCATAAGGCGGATTGTCTCCTTTTGCACGTCGTCTAGTGCTTCAGTGCACCAGGATACATTTTTACATCTCAGTCTGGAAATCAGCCCGGGTTTTTTGGTAGTTCACTTGTCATATTATCAACAAAGGTTTTTCGTATGCTTTGCCGGTATAAAAATAAATTGAACGCATGGACAGCCAATTTGTAGTACAAAGTGATTCTATCTTCGATGCTTAAGAAGTTCGTGTATTGTACAATATGCTTACCGCTTTCATAAATGTTCCGAAGCCGGGTGAAATCGTCCCGTTCACTTAGGTAGACCTGGCATAACCCTTTCGCTAAGAACGGCATAATGCCATGGTCGTGAGAATAGTCTACGTTCCGTTAGTCACAGACCCCTCAGGGGTCGAGGATTGCGAGTGTTTTAAAAATTTTCAGAAGGATAAATATAATATTTTTAATCAAATAAATATCCTAAAATAATCCAAACTATCAAAAGTAAAATGATAATTGAAATGATTTGTCGTAATTTCATTTGGATTCTCCTTTTCTACGTTTTCTATAACACCTGTTGATTATCAATATGTTTTCAATAATAAGCGAACCTTCTCTATTAATCTTTCAGAGAAGGTTCGATTATTATATTAATTAATTTAGTAAGTACTGAAGGAATCTCCATCGACTAATCCACCTGCAAAAACAACCACGCCCACAGTTACGATTAATTCCAAGGTGAGATAAGTTTTTTTTCGGTTTTTGTACGGGTTCATAAACACGACACATCCCTCCTTCTTGAACATCTCATCCCTAAAGTACGAGATTTCCTTCCTATGATTGTAGGAGAACTCGTGGATGCTTTACTGCCAATTATACCCTAAGCGGGCATCACTGAAAATGAAAAAGTCGAAATCACTTCCGTCAACAGAAGTGAATTGCGACACAAATATATTAGCCAAATACAATAAACGCAGGAGCGTTTGTTTTATAATTTAGACTTCCATCCATCAATCCACGCAGGCTCGGTAGTAGAAATAATTTTATTGTAACTAGGGCCATCGTAAAACATTAAGACTGGTTTTTCGCCTTTACTATTTTGATGCAATCAATAAAGGCCCGCAAGCTGATAGAGATGATTGGTTCCCGTGTAAAGAAGCAACCTGTCTACGCCACGCCCCACCAGGGTTTAATTATGATGCTCGATAGGCACCGCAAGTTATAATAAAGTACGGCTCGCTGCGATACCTCCTACGGTATAAGGACGCTTCATTCTAAGGATATTCACATCAAATCCGTTAGCCTCAAAGGTTTATCTAAGCATTTTCCCCTCTAAATAGGTTATCGATTTGTCACTTACCTTGAGTACATGCTTGTTCTTCGAGAGACAATCTCATTCTTTCTCGTTAAATCGTTTCTTACTCATATGAACTCCCCTTACTGCTTATCCCAGTATACAAAAAGGTACCCACAGCCTAAACACTTTTTTCAAAGTGCAGTCTATGGGTACCAGTTTACTGTTTAGCGTTTCTTTTTTGTTCGTGAAATAACTATAATCATGGCAAGAATAATCAGTGGATATACAGTCAAACTGTGTCGGACTTGAACTCCATATAGCAGGGACTGCATAATACCACCAATTGCTAAAGCTATTACAAGGTAGGCCAATTTGATTGCAGTGTGAGTTTTTTTAAAAAAGAATTTTGAAAGGAATAGGACGATAAACGTTATAGCAGTGATGGCAGTCAATATAATCAGATAGGGTATTAACATTTATTCGCCCCCACTTCGTTTATGAATTTGAAGTCACATTAACCCATGGCACAGGGAGCCAGTGAAAATTAAACGTAATTCCCTTGCCATCGTTTTTGTAGGACAAAACCATAAAGCACCGACCTGTAACCGCCGACCAAAATGATACGATGTGTCCTCCAGAAAGCAGTAATTACAAAGCAATTTAAAAGGAACACTTTTTTGGTTCCTTTTTGGTGTTCCTTTTTTATGTCTGTAAAACGCATGCTAGATAGTATTAAGACTAACATACCGGATTACATCACTTCTTACTCCACAAAAATGTTTTTAGTGCAACTAAGAACAAGACAACCGTCAGAGCAATCGAATAGTATAAGTTTCCGGGGTCATATGAGATTGTATAATTCCACGACATGATGACCAGAAGTACAAACAATACCATTACAGTTTGATCTGATTTAAAAATGTTCTTTTTGAAAACGAAGCTACCTACAAGAGCGGCTATTATAAAAACAGCAAATACAAGTAGTAAGATATTGTGCATAGCCCCTCCTTTCTGTTGGATCAACTATTTGAGGTTATAACAAAATATGTCCAAGGGAGCCAATGAAAATTAAACGTAATTCCCTTGCCCTTGTTTTTGTAGGACAGTTCATTCGAAGACCATGCTGCAATGATCATAATAATAAAAGGAGCACCCGTAGTAAGTACTCCTTTTATTCATTCATTTATTCTTCTTCCTGTAAATCAATTGTTTTCTGACAAGTCCAGCAAAAATACCCGTAAAGAGTATAGACTGATACAAATTTCTTCCGTCCTTGAAAATCGTATAGTAATACGTTATTCCTAACAAAACTGCCAAAAGCCCCAAAAAAACATAATTCCTTATCAATATGTTCTTTCTAAAGATGAAGTGAATTCCTAAAACGACTACTAATGTGTATAGAGTAAGAAAAGAAATGGTAATTAAGAACGCTTCAATTTGACTGCTCTCCATGACTCTCCTTCACTCCTCTGCGTTAAATCGCTTACTGGTTTGTTGTAACTTCGTAATAAATAACTGGCAACCAATGGACGTTAAGCGTTACGCCATTCCCGCGATTGTGGTAATCAAAATCATTAGCAATTGAGTTTCCTGCCCACGCCCAAAAATAACCTGGTACAGCTGCAAGCCATCCTCCCGGAATAAATTGAGCAATGGCTGCAAGCAAACCGGCTGTATTACCTGATTGTCTCATTGCAAGGGCATGCACTTTTGTTTCTGCATCGTCGAAAGTTATAGCGCCCCCCACCAATAAGTGTTGCTGAATGCGTTTGTGGTAAATTCATTAGCATTACCTCTTTTTTGCCCTTTTTCCATAATTATAAAGCCTTCATGTATTGCATTATTCAGTTTATCCACTCCAGCTTTAAAATGTTCGTAAATTTTAGGCTCAACAACATTCTTTGCCGTAGGATCAATAACGAACTTGTCTTCTATTATGCTGATGTAACTATTCATGGTTGGGACTGCATTTAACACTTCTTTTGAAAATTCATCTTTCCCTATTTCAATTGTGTCCCTTTGACTTAGCTCACCTTGTGCTATTATAGGACAATCTGTGTCTACTACTCACTTTAACTTCGTACTTTTGCAGTTCAAGTATGTAAATATCTAACTGTTGGCTAATCTGAACGACTTCGTCATCGGTAAGTTTGCCTTTTTGATTAGCAATGTGGATTAATTTTTGTTTAAGTTCCTTGACTTTGGCTAACAGTGTAGCATGTAAATTATCTATTTTTGTTATGCATTCTTTTTCATTGTCAATATCATTAACCTTAGAGAAGTACCATGCACTTTTTTGTAGATCTGATACTCCTTTTTGGATGTCGCAAACTGTAATAAAATATTCGGCTCTATGATAATAATATTCAGCCAGTTGTGAAATCAGGTTGGGATTGTTATGGTTGATCTGTTGGGGGTCGATAGGGTAAGAAAGAGTTTTTTCAGCTTCAAACAGTCGGCGTTCTTGCAGATAGATATCCATTAATTGATTCAAAGCTGACAGAGCTATACTCTGATCGCATGTTTCCAAAATTGAGGTAAGCTGGAGTTCTGCTATATCTGTCTTTCCCCTTTTTGCATTAAGCAATGCGTTCGTTAGTAGAACATTTTCTTTGATGTAAGGGCCATCATATTGCGAGTAGAGATGATTGTAATATTCACTTTTTTCGTAATGCCCAATACGAAAGTATGCCTCCCTTAATATACCAAGAGCGTGAGCGTAGTACTTATTGTCAGGCTTAGCTTCCTGAATCAATTGAAGGGCAAGCTCGATGCTCTTCGGATACAGAAATAAATTATAAGCGTGAATACCCAGCTTGTAGTAGAACGTAATGCGGTCTTCCGCACTCAAAAAATCTGCATACATTATGATATGCTTGTAACTATCGTATGTATCCCGCATCCGAGTAAAGTCGTCTCGCTCGATAAGATACACCTGGAATAACCCTCTAGCCAAAAAAGGCATGATTCCATGGTCGCGAGAATAGTCAACAATGACTTGGTACAGGGCTAATTTAATCTCCTTATTTTCCACGTGGCCCGCGAAGTCATAAAGCCTTTCCACTAAGGCGTGACTATCGTCACTGGGGGATTCTAAAAATTTTCTCCCTACTTTGGTCACCAACTCGGCAGTACCGGAATGCTGAATCACGTCCTGCAACACGAAGAGGAGGGTGTCTGCTCTCTTTTCCACAGTGATGTGCAGTTCGACCAAAGTCTCTAACGGTATCTGCAATGTGTCTGCAAGCGGACGGATGGTCTTATATTCCGGCCTTTTAACGTCCCCGATTTCGATTTTTGATATCGTACCTTTATGTATGCCTGTCAATTGAGCTAATTGAGATAAAGTCATGTCCCTATTGTGTCTGTAGCTTTGTATTAATTCCCCAATGGACAATACTTGTGCCACCCTATACGCACCTTCTCCCATTTTTCAATAATTTACCACCTAGATTTTACCACGTCCTTTGCAAGATGTACACATTCCATAACAAAACAACCATTTTACGTAAAATGGTCAACCAGCCATTTCCAACTTATCAATAACTTCCACAAGAACCTGCCCGCCGCGCCCCGAGACCTTTCTCTCGCACAACCCTAAGGCCACGAGACATTCCACATTATATAGTATCTCTAACGCATCAAAGTTCGCGAAAAATTCCCGTAGATGTCATGGCACCCTGCGCTGATTAAAAGATTGCAAATAAACCCGCGACACTGGGGAGGAGTACAAATTTAGAGCCTGAACAAAGAAAAAAGAATAAATACCTCTCGCCAAAAGGCTGGTAAACAGTTTGCATCGCAGTTTCTTGCGAATGCACAGCATGCCGCTCAATAAATGAGCGGCATGCTGCACACAAGAGTTATTCCGATGTCATCGCTTGAACGACGATGTGGCTGTCTACGTATTGCTTGAACCTCACGATCTTCCCGCTCTCCAGCTCCCATATATGGACGAAGTCAGCGCGGATGGATGTCCCCGTAGCCTTATAGACGCCGGTATAGATGCCTTCCGCAATGACGATTTCCTTGTCCTTCACCTCATGATACGTATGCACGGTGGCCGTAAAGCCATCCCATTCCGTACCGAGGCGTTCGAATACATTCGCCTTGATGCTGTCCACGCCATAGTAAGTGCCCCCATAGGGATACCCTGCGGCCTCGGTCCACTCCGTACGGTCGCTCAGAGCGGCCAGCAAATGCTCGGGCCCGTTATAGGTAACGCGAATAATATCAAGATTGTTCGGTTGATTAGACATATTCAATACTCCATGAATTCGGTATATTCTTGCCCTTATTGATGGAACTTCACGACATCTTCGAACGGCAGGAAGCTGCGCTCGCCCGGCTGTTCGTCCGGCTCGCCGAATGGCATTTGCGCGATCAAGCTCCATTCTTGCGGAATCCCCCAAGCGCGCTTCACTTCTTCATCGATAATCGGGTTGTAATGCTGCAGGGAGGCACCGATACCGTCGGCCTCCAACGACATCCATACCGCATATTGCAGCATGGCGCTGCCTTGATGGGACCAGAATGGGAATTGCTCCTTGTAGCTAGGCGCATTTTCCTGCATGCGCTGAATCGTAGCTTGATCCTCGAAGAACAAGATTGTTCCTGCACCATCGCGGAAGCCCTGCAGTCTTTGCGCCGTTGCTTCAAAATTCTCGGCCGGAACGCGGGGACGAAGCGTCTCCTTGACGATATCCCACAATTTCTCATGCTCGCCGTCCATCAGGACGGCCATGCGCCCGCTTTGCATATTGAACGAGGACGGAGCATGCAGCGATGTCTTCAAAATGTCAGCGATGCGCTCCGAAGTGATCGCGGCATTTTTCTTCACTTTGCGGATAGAACGGCGGTTGATAATAGCATCTTGTAACGTTGCAGCTGTTGTCATTGTGAATTCCTCCAATAGAATAGGTGTAAGTTTAATGCAGGCAAAAATTGATATGATTAACAATGTTCATCTAGATTGCATTGCAACCCCTCGCTGAATTGTGCCGGCTGCTTCGCTGCTTCCCGCTCAATGGCTTGAGCCAATCGCTCCTTGCTGGCGAGCCCTTGAATGACTTGGTCGCCGATAATGAAGGTCGGCACGGCCGAAATTCGGGCTTCCTCATAGGCATGCTTGATCGCTTCCTGGTGAGCTTCACGGTATTGGCGGGAGACGAGAGCCTCGCGGAATGCGTCGGTGTCCAACTCCACTTCCCCTGCCAGCTTCGTCAGCACATCGATATCTTCAATGTTTTGCTCCTCCCGGAAAAAGGCCGCGAACACGCGATTCATATAGGCGTTGCCTTTCCCCTGGTCTTTCGCAAATTGGTATCCTTCAAATGCCACGTAAGTATACGGATGCGGAGACACGCGAGGCAAGCGCATTTCAAGCCCAAGCTTCTCTGCGGTCGGCAAAATAAAGGCATCCCATGAGCCCAGCTTATCCGGCTCGTTCCAAGGATCGATCTTGGGATAAGGCGCCGGGCGCAGCTCGAATGGCATCCACTCTACCTCGACATCCTTCTCTTTCACGATTTCATCCAACGGGCCTTTTCCCAGATAACAAAATGGACATATAAAATCGGAATAAGCTTTGATTTTCACCGTCATTATCGTTCCTCACCTTCTGAGCATTCCATGGTGTAATGCAGATAGTTACAACGTACTGAAAAAGATTCTCCGTCATTCACGGCTTGATGTAACTATTATAGTTACAACGTGATGAAAAGTCAACCTCTGTGAATCATGTTCAGCAACGATGAATAAAAAATACATTTGGACGTATTTTTTTGCAAAAATAGCCTTCTTTAATCTTGAAATTTTGACACTTGCGCTTTAAAGTGTTTATGTAGCCTTATTATGGCATATTCCCACAAATTGAAGGAGGAATTATTGATGATCGACTTTTTAAGGAGGAACGTGTGGGCTTCCGTGCTGCTTTTGGTAATCCGCATATATGTGGGCTACACCTGGATATCGGCCGGCATTCACAAACTATTCGCCGGAGGCTTTGATGCGAGCGGATTTTTGAAGAGCGCCGTGGCCAAAGCCGGCGGAGAAAGCCCCGTCGTCCAAGGCTGGTGGGCGTCGTTCCTGGAGCATGTTGCGCTCCCCCATGCCAATATGTTCAGCCTCATGGTGCAATGGGGAGAGCTTCTCGTTGGCATCGGACTCATCCTGGGCGTTCTGACGCGAACCTCAGCATTCTTCGGTATCATGATGAATACGGCGTTTTTGCTAAGCGGTTCCATCAGTATCAACCCGGTCATGATGCTCCTAACCATGTTCATCCTGGTCGCCTATACGAACGCCGGCCGCTTCGGTCTTGATCGCTACTTGCTCAGCAAGCTCAAGCCGGCTCGAAGCCAATCACCTCATAGCGCCGCACCATCGGCATAACCCGGCCACGAATGTCCGTAACAGGCAATCGATCCACCTCAGACCTTTTTTCGGCGCATAAATTAAAGCGTATATACTCCTGTCAAACATAAGCCCATCATACCATACGCGGTTCACACTCATCCAGTCTTAACCGAACGACCCGTGAAGGAGCACTTTGATTCACCAAAGTGAGCTTCTTCACGGGTATTTTTATGAATGAAAGAAGCTTGCTTCCCATGTAGTTGTATGTTATTTTTGAATGGTCAAATAAATTTGAACGTTCAAGGAGGAGTGAATGCAATGCCCCAACAGGACCTGTTTATCATTGATTCGCTGGATAAGCTGAAGATCATTAGCGATCCGCTGCGCACCAAGATATTAATGAATCTGATCAAAAAAGAATACACCGGGCAGCAGCTGGCGGAGCTGCTTCAAATCCCAAAAACGAAAATTTATTTTCATCTCAAAGAATTGGAGAAGCATGGGATTATCGAAATCGTGAAAGAAGAAGAGAAAAACGGGATTATGCAGAAATTTTATCGTTCGATCGCCCGACGATTTATTCCAAGCGACGACCTGCTTCCGAGTCACGAGTTGATTGAGACGTCCCGTCAAGTGTTTTTGGAGACGGTGCTGACGACCCGCAATGAGATTGAGCAAGCGCCGCCCGAGACATTTCAATTGACTGCAAGCAATCAGGATGTCCGGAAAAATATCGCATCCACCTATCATTTCCATGCGACGGAAGCGCAATTCACCAGCTTTATTCAGGAATTTAAAGCACTGTATAAGAAGCATTTCAAGGAAAGTGAACAGATGCCAG